>JBAYSX010000016.1:0-70198 GCA_041675905.1 Sphingomonadaceae bacterium
ACGCCGGGATTCGCCAGCCTGACGTTTGCCACGGGCGAACTTTACGCCAACCCGGCGGCGACGCAGCAGCTGCTCGACGATTCCGCCATCGATATCGAACAGTGGCTGGCCGGCGAGGTGGAAACCGAGTTCGCGCGGCAGGAGGGCATCGCCTTCGTCTCGGGCGACGGCGTCAACAAGCCATTCGGCATCCTCACCTATATCACGGGCGCGGCGAACGCGGCGAAACACCCGTGGGGGGCGATCACCGTGGTGAATTCCGGCGCGGCGGCGGCGCTGACGTCGGATGGCATCCTGAACCTGATCTACGACCTGCCGCAGGCGTTTTCCGGCAATGCAAAGCTGTTCGCCAACCGCCTGACGCATGCGGCCATGCGCAAGCTGAAAGACGGGCAGGATAATTATTTGTGGCAGCCGTCGTTCCAGCTTGGCCAGCCGTCGACGCTGGCGGGCGTGCCGGTGGTCGACGAGCCGAACATGCCCAACATCGCGGCCGGCGCCAAGGCGGTGCTCTATGGCGATATGGCGGCGACCTATCTGGTCGTCGACCGGATAGGCATCCGCATCCTGCGCGATCCCTACACGAACAAGCCGTTCGTGCAGTTTTACACCACGAAGCGCGTGGGCGGCGGGGTGGTGAACCCCGAGCCGATGCGGGCGCTGAACATCGCGGCGTGAGGTTGATGGCGGGGGCTTCGGCCTCCACCATGCTTTTGGCTGAGGGCTGGCCGTGACCAAAGATTCCACCGATCCCAATGATCCCGGGCTGGATCTGGTGATTCCGCGCCTTCCGGCGAAGCGCGCTACCGCGCCCGCTTGGCCGGCAGTTGATCCGAACACGCCGGGGCTGGATGGCCGGATTTCACGGCAGCCGGAATTTGGCGAACTGGCGACGGTTCCGCCCGCGCCCGATTATAACGTTCCCGGCGTCGCCACGAACATGGAACTCTTGCCAGTGTTCCTTGCGCCGGGCGGACCCGACCCGGACCCGGAACCCGAGCCTGAAATCATCTTGTCCTCCATCGACGCGCGCGGGATGTCTGGCGTTGCAGCGGAGCCCATGACCGGCCCGGCCGTTCTTGCGACGCCTCTGGCCATTCCCATCCAGCGGCAAGGCTTCGATGAGGCGGGCGCGCCCACGATGCACAACGACATCGTCTACGTTACGGCACGGCGCCGCAAGCCTTACCCGGACAGCACCCAGAACAGCATCTCTCTCACTGACAAAGGTGTAGTTTTCAATGAGAACGTCTGCGCGGGAGACGTCATCCCCGGAGTCATCAACAACTCCGCTCTCAAGTGGCCCCGAGGCACCGCCTCGTGGACGCGGATGGATTACCAGTTTGTTGACGACAAGCTGCCGATCGGCCTTGCACTCAACAATTTTTCTGACCGGAACGGCACCCTTGCCGCTTGCGTCAAATTCCATGTGACCGACGGCGAGACTACTCTGGAAGCCACCGTAACCCGGCCTCGGCCATTCATGCAGGAACTCACGGGCTACTGCCTGATCGAGTGGTTCTACGAGTTCGACACCTCGGTATTTCCTGACGGCGCGACCCTGTCCGTTCGGGCAGTCGTCTACCCCTGGTATGGTGACGAGACGGCGGTTTTCGATTCAGCCAACTATACGAACAACTGGGAAACCCGGAACCAGACATATTACAAGCACTCGGGCGTGACTGCGGCGCCTGTCTGTATGTATGTCGACGCACAGAACGGCGATAACAACACCGGAATTGCGTCTACCGATCCGAAAGTTGCGCGGGCCAACCCGTTCGCTTCGTTCACCTTCACCAAGGCAATCGCTGCGAACAACGCCGCTTACGGCTACAATGATACCGACGGGATAAGAGTCCGCCTCATGACAGACGTGACCCGGGGGGATGGTGGATTTCCCCTGCGCCGCGCTGTGATGGAAAAGGATGAGCTGACCTATCCGGGTCCGGAGGATCGCCCGACGTTCACCTATTCCGGCACCGTCTCCATGGGCTCCGTCATGACAAGCCGGGGCATAGCCTATGTAAGGGAAAGCGCGGCCATCCTCTCGGGACTTTGGTATTTCGAGAACTGCACTTTCCTGATGGGGACGACAACCAGCGGAAGCCGCTTCGGCGGTGGCAACGGGGCAGGCACAGGCATGTTCTGGCGGAAATGCCGGGTCCTCCTCCAGGCTGGATACAACGCGAACTTCTTTGCTCCGGGTGGCGCCGCCGGAAGTCGTGGTGGCCTGGTCCGCTGGCAAGACGTCATCATGGAAGACGGTAGCGAAAACATCCCTGCCCTGCATCTGCTCGGAGTCAAGTTCGAACGGAATGTCATCTTGCGAGGGTTCGCCACTTCATACGGCACGCCGCACGACGTTCACGTTGAGGCAGTGGTGCAGATGAATCAGCGGGGGACTTCCGGCAGAAATTACGAAGGGTCAGGGTACGGCACCAACCCGATTCTGGAGTTGAATTACCTCGTCGAAGAAGCTTCCGGGGTTGAACGGAACTTCATCGGAATCGCCGGCGGCAGCTCCCCGACTTCCGTCTACGGCTACCACGGACGGTACCGCATGGTCGCCGGGTGGGACATGGCGGCGCGGGAGAACAACTTCTACGATGACCATAGCACCATCGCGACGACGCACCCATGGGCCAGAATCACGCATTCCATCATCTCCCGGACAGCAACCAAGGGCGACAGGTTTGTCGGCGTTCTTGATGGTGAGCGTCTGGGTGCGATGTGGTGGGAATATCAGGTCGGTGGCCGGAACAACATCATCATCTGGCCGCTCCAATTCCCCCTGATTTACTACGGAAAAGACTCCCGAAACAACGTCGCCAGCCAGATGCGCTACGCTGACAATCAGGCGTCCACTGCAGAGAACGTGGCCGGATCGGGCTATGGCAATTACCACCTGCGGCCTGACTCCGTCGGAGCCGCGATGGACATCTCTCCGGCGGTTGGCTGGGACATAGAAGGGAACCCGCGCATGGTGGGCGGGCCAATCGGCGTTTACGGAACGCTGGCGGCATGACCGACCTTCATCCCCGCGATCTGTCGATGCCGCTGCTTCTGACGGTGGAAGAATGCCGCCGTCAGTGTCGGGTAGATAGTCCGGAGGAAGACGCGGAGCTTCTGGGCTATGCTGCCGCCGCGCAAGCATGGGTGGAGACGTTTACCGGCCGGCGGCTGACCGGGCGACCCGCCATTGCGATTGCGCCAGAATGGGGTGCTTGGCGGCTGATGGCGGCGCCTGTCGTCTCGATTGACAGCATCGATTATGAGGATTCCGATGGTGCTGTGCGGACCTTACCGGCCGATGACTATCTGGTGCGCGATTGCCTCGGGCTGACCGTGATTCGCCTGCGCACAACGATCGTCGGCCCGGTGCTGCGGCCGGAGAGCCAGATCACAATTGCGATGACGGTCGGCCATGCAGAGGGCGCGTGCCCGCCGGATCTGAAGCATGCCTGTCTGTTGATGGTGGGGAATTCCTATCGCAACAGAGACGCTGTGGTTACCGGCACGATTGCGACCGAACTGCCCCTTGCCGTTGAGAGCCTGTGCATCCGGCACAGGCTGACGGTGTTGCCGTGACGATTGCGGCCGGTGCGCTCGACCGGCGCGTGACGATCGAACGGGCGGCATCGCCATCGGCACAATCGCCGTCCGGGCAACCGGTGGAGACCTGGGAAGTTCTCGCCGGGCCAGTATGTAACCGCCGGCTTTCTTTTCGATGTGCCCGCGCGTTTCGACATCGACCGGCTGCCTGTGGCCTGGCTAGCGCCCGATGTGGTGCAGGTGCCGGAAATTCCGGTGGTGGAGATACGAGAATGATGGCCGCAAATTCCAGGTGCGGCCGGCCATGACCCGTTTCGTCACCTATCCGAAGCCGGGCGCCGATGGCGCGATTCGGCGGTTCGAGCCCGCTTACTGGACGGTCGATTTCCCGCTCGGCATGTTTGCGACCATCGTCACCGGCCCGGATTCCCTGACGGTACGTGCGGTCTTCCGGCAATCCCACGATCTGATGGGCCTGATCTGGCGAACCGTGGATGGCTTCGATCATGGCCTCTTCGCCTATCCCCGCCGGCCGGATTATCGCGGCTGTGTGCTGGAATTCGACTGGCAGTCCAGCGGCACCCTGCCTCTCGACATCGAGCATGGGCCGACATTGACCATTCGCGGCCGCAACCCGGACGGCAGCGCGCATCAGCGGCAACGGGTACAGCGCACATATCCGTCTGGACTTTGACGATCTGATCGCCGGCTATGATCTGCCGACCGATGCCGATCCGGTGTGGGCCGGGCGGATCGACGAGCTGTTCATTTCGCTGGTGCCCGCCTCTTACGCACCGGACAGCCCGGATACGCAGATTGGCGAAAGCCCGGCGACGGTTACGCTTTCGAACATTTCGGTGACCGGGCCGAATGCCCATCTGCCCATGGAGATGACCGGGGTGGCCGCGCATGATGTGCGGATGACGGATGGTTTCGACAATGCCTATCCGCTGTCGCCCGAACGCATTGTCAGCCAGGTGCATCGGCTGGGATATCGCGACTGGTACGTGCTTTATATGGGTGTGTCGAAATTCCACTCCCTGAGCTGGGATCCCGGCGAGGCCCGCTATGTCGTCGACCCGTTGAAGCCGGCGCTCAACTTCGCGGCGGCCGCATGGCTCGAGGATTTCTTTGCCCGACTGCATACGGCGGGGTTCAGGATCATCCTCTCGGTCTCTTTCGAGATTCTGACCGCCTGGATGCCGTTTGCATGGATGCAGCGCGACCATACAAGCAATCCGGCGCAAACCGGCTGGCAGCCTTCATCTTCGCTGATCGCCCCGACCAATGCCGATGGGCTTGCATATCTGCGCGGAGTGTTTCTGGCGCTGATCGATCTGTTGCCGGCCGGCGCCGAAGTGCATTTTCAGGTTGGCGAGCCTTGGTGGTGGGATGGCAGCTTTGGAAGCCGTGCTCCGCATATCTATGATTTCGGCACTCTCACCAAATACAATGACGAAACCGGCCTGTTCGCGCCGACGCCCTGGCTGGAAACCGTGGCCGGACAGCCAGACCCCATCCACGATCATTATCTCGCATGGTGCCGCGACCAGCTCGGCAATGCGACGGCATGGCTGGTCGATCAGGTAAAGGCCGCGCATCCCGACGCGACCTCTTATCTGCTGATCTTCACGCCGCAGATATTGCGTGACGATGCACCGATGCTGTGGCGGCTCAATTTTCCGCAGGCTGCATGGTCATACCCCGCCTTCGATGTGCTGCAGCTCGAGGATTATGACTGGGTCATGGCCGGCGACTTCGCGAAGAACGCGCTTTCGTGGAAGCTGGTGAAAGAGGTGATGGGCTATCCGCCTGAAGCCCTGCATTATTTCTCCGGCTTCACCCTTCGCCCCGAACAGACGTGGATCTGGCAGCATTCGGACGAGGCATTGTGGCTGGCGCGCGCGCAGGCGCCGGCGGAAGTCTTCATCTGGTCGCGCGAACAGGTCGGCCGCGATGGCTGGATGGCCGATCGGCAATGGGAAAAAATCTATCCCCGGCTGACGCGGCTGGCGACGTGCTGGCGCATCCAGCGTACCGATGGCCAGGTCGAAGGCTATACGACGCATGATCGGCCGCTGACGATCGATGGCACCGTTTACGATCCGGCGACCGGCTTTTCGCCTTCGCAGCTTTCAGGTGATGCCGACATGAGCGTCGCCGACGTGGAACTGCTGGGTGCGGTGTCGAGCGATTCCATCTCGGACGAGGCGCTGATCGCCGGCGTCTATGATCATGCGGAGGTAGTGCTGTTCGTCGTCGACTGGGGCGATCTGTCGACGCCCGCGACCATTATCCGGCGCGGCTGGATCGGCCGCGTGAGCCAGGCGGGTAACCGCTTCAATGCCGAGTTGCGCGGGATCGCCCAGAAGATACAGGCCCCGATAATCGACAGCTATTCTGCCGAATGCCGGGTCGATCTCTACTCACGGCCATGCGGAGTGAACCGGGCGGCCCACACTATGTCGGCCGCAGTGACGGCAGTGACGGACGGGTCGCTTGGCGCCTCGGCTGACATGCGCACGTTCACGGCCGCCGCACTCACCCGGCCGGACGGGTATTTCGACTATGGGCACCTCGAATGGACGAGCGGCGCGAATACCGGCCGCCGCGCCGATGTCCGCAGCTTTGCCGGCGGGGTGGTGGAACTGTGGGAGTCGGCGGGCCTGCCGATCGCGGTGGGCGACAGCTTCGACATCTCCGCCGGATGCGACAAGCGGATCGGCACCTGCATAGCGAAATTCGATAACGTCCTGAACTTCCGGGGCGAGCCGCACGTGCCCGGCTCTGATTTCCTGCTGGGATATGCGTCATGATGCGCAATCTCGTGGTTGAAGAGGCACGGCGCTGGATCGGCACTCCCTTCCGGCATCAGGGCGCGGTGCATGGCGCCGGGGCCGATTGCGCCGGGCTGGTGCTTGGCGTGGCGCGCGCCCTGATGCTGACAGATTACAAGCCTGCCCCATGCAGCCGACAGCCGGCGACGGATGAGCTGGAACGGCATCTGTATCTGGCCGGCTGCACAGGGATTCCGTTGCATATGGGCCGCGCGGGCGATGTGGCGCAGTTCACAATTCCGGGCGGACTGGGCCATATCGGTATCTTTACCGGCGCATCGGTAATCCACGCCTGGCATGCTGCCGGCGCGGTCGTTGAAATGCCGCTGACCGGCGCATGAAGTGCGGACCTGGTACAAGGATCGGCCGGCTGACGCTGCTGTCGAGTGCCTGTCTGCTGAGCGCGTGCGCGCCGCAAACGCTGGCCGTGCTGCCATCCTTGCCACCGCCACCGGCTGATAGCGTGCAGCCCTGCGAGTGGCCGGCACTGCCCGAACCGCTGACGGCACGGGCGCTTGAGCTATGGCTGCTGGATGATGCGCGGGCAGACGCGGCATGCGAGGCGCGACGACAGGCACTGGTGGACGCCTGGCCGGATTAAAGCGAATATCCCTTCCGTTGCATTTCGACGAATATCAAATAATTACAGATTATTACCAAACAACGCACATGCAAATTTTTGCTAATATTCTTACTATGATCTATACTATCCACCCGCCATGCTTTTTCTAGATCATAAGTCCGCCATGAACCCGCGCATATTGATCGCTCACAGAGGCCACTTCGCGCTATACAGAGGATTTTCTCCTGATAATTCCCGTATGAAATTTGCGTAGATTTCAGACCGCATTCCACAGGTACCGTCATTGTTCAGAGAAGAATTTAACAACATTGATAGTTTTTCAACAGATATCCTTGATGATTATTCCCAACAATCGTCTATAGTTTTGGATGTGCCATTTGTTCCTACTGACGAGCATGTCGTAGAGGCAATGTTAAACTTGGCAGACGTTGGCCCTCAAGACGTACTTTATGATTTGGGCTCAGGGGACGGCCGCGTTCTGATTACAGCAGCAAGAGATCGGGACACACGCGGTGTGGGGGTCGACCTTGATCCGCTACGGATCGCGGACGCCATGGAGAGTGCTGCATGGTCTCACGTTGAATATCTTGTCGATTTTATCGAAGACGATATCTTCAATGTTGATTTCAGTGAGGCTACAGTAGTATTTTTATACCTTTTTCAGTCAGTAAACGTGCAGTTACGGCCTTATATTTTAAGCCAGCTACGCCCTGGGTCCCGCGTTGTCTCACATGCCTTCGATATGGGTGACTGGAAAGCCGACGATTGTCTCAAGTTGAGCGGTGCCACTATTTACAAATGGATTGTGCCGGCTCAGGTTGCTGGTGTTTGGGAATGGGCGGGGCCAGACGGCAAACTATACCGGGTTGAGCTCAAGCAAAAATATCAGAGAATAACTGGAAGCGCCTGGCTGGATGGAAAAAAGGCACATTTAAAAAGTGCCAAGCTATGCGGAGGCCGCCTAGATCTGGAATTAGGCGAAGATACAATAACCCCTCTGAACAGATTCACCCTGAATTTTTCAGATAAAAAAATAAGATCTATCATAGCCAAATGAACCGTGCCGGATTTTCCTGACTGTTACGGCAGCTGTCAGGATCAGTGGCGCAGGATCTGAAGGACCGCAATCGGGCGCAAAACGGGCAATGCGCTTTTGCATCCAACAGCACACATGGACGGCAACCCATAGTCTGCGACGTTTCATTGGGCTAAAGTACCAGTATGGCCGAACCCTTCACAAGACATCGCCAGCCGTGGCGATCTGATGAGATCCAGAAGCTCCACGTACTTGCAAAGAAGGGCATGGCGCTGAAAGCAATCGCAAAAGCCCTGACCCGAAGCGAGGAGTCGGTTAAGGACCGTGCCAAGCTCGACGGGCTCAAGATCGCCAAACGGCACTAAGCGAATAGCAAATTATGGGTCCGTGATAGAGGCGCGGAGCATTTATAATTGGGCGGCTGGCTGCCATTAGCTCGCGGCGCTTCGAGCCTTGCCCAAAGGCCGACGATTGAATCGGGTACATGCAATTCCCAGATCCTGCCTGATGTTAAGCGCAAAGGAAATCGACATGGCCGGTGGATGGTCACGCGATGGTGCGGTGCAGGACCAGATCGACGATACAATCAATGATGCCGTCCGCGCAGCTCGGGCGCGCATGCACACCGGGGATGGCAGCGATCAATGTGAAGATTGCGGGGATCGCATCCCTAACCTGCGACGCGAGGCGCTACCGGGTGTCCGTACCTGTGTGCGTTGCCAGAGCGAACGCGACAAGGCGGTGGTTCATTCCAGCATCAATCGGCGTGGAAGCAAGGACAGCCAGTTGCGGTGAAGCCGGACCGACTGCGCGGCTATATCGGCCAACATTTTGGGCGTTCCCCATGGCTGTCGAAACCATTGAAACTTGCCATCCCTTCACTGGCCCGGCGCCGGGGCTTCGCGTGCATTCCTGGCGGGGTCCAGTTCGGTTCACTCAGACGTCGGCAACAAATCCGGATTCCAGACAATTTCCCACAGATGACCGTCGGGGTCTCGAAAATAACCGGCGTAGCCGCCGTAGAAAGTCGGCTGCGGGTTTTTGACAACTTCGGCGCCAGCCCGGCGCGCTGCCTCAACGATTTGATCGACCTCGCGACGATCCAGAACGTTGTGTCCTATTGTGAAGGCAGTCGAGGATATCGGCTCCTTCGGCAGTCCGGTGTCGTGGACAATATCATCCTGCGCCCAGATCGCGAGCTTCAAACCGCCGGACAGGTCGAAGAACCCAACAGCGCCGTGTTCAAATTCGCGACCGATGATGCCTTCGGTGGGGAGGCCAAGTCCCCCCCGATAGAAAGCCAGCGATCGTTCGAGGTCTGCTACGCCCAGTGTTACGACGGAGATGCTCGGCTTCATGACCATACCCTTCCTATCGACGCCGGCACCCTGGTAGTCCTGGGCCGCTACGAATGTAGCGGAAGGACCCGCGAAGCGAGGGTCGGGCCAACCTTACCGCACCTGTTTTACACGAAAGAAAAATACCCATCTGAACAAAGCACCTCAATGTTGAACTCGGCGACATACCGGCCGTTCGCGAGTTCCAATCATTCCGTCGATAGCTGCCCTACGTTCACGCCGAACCAATGGCGGTAACTGATCGACAGCGCGCATTCATGCCGAGCATTGATCGATGAAGCAGTGGTTATTGTGCCAATCGAGAAAATCTGGATCCGGATCGAACCGGATCGCGGGCCGTAATGATGCTTGCTCGAACTGCTGAAAATAGTTCCGTGTCTCCGGGCTCTGGCTTTCGCGCAGTCTTCGCGAGACGTGTACACGTCGACTTCGATCAACGGTGATTAACCCGCTATCGAAGGCTCGGTCGAGCGTGGCCGACAGAAGAAGGCCGTTAGCCGGATTATGCCGGTTATGGGTGTCTTTGCCCCAAGGCTTGATGTGACTGGCCGTCAGCAGGCGAGATTCGGCGATGCCGGTGATGCAGCAGGTTGCTTCGTAGTTGGCCAGTACTGCCCGACGGAAAAAATCCTGCCCTACCCGCTGATTGACCAATGCCTGGGTTGTCGACACGCCTCGATAAGGCTCAAACCGGAATTCAGAGGCTGTGTTTTCGAGCCGGTTGTGCGGCAGCGCGAACTCACCCTGTTCGACCTGCACGGCCCACATTCTCTCCGCGCGGGCGACTAGGTCTCTCCAATCCTGGCCGAACTTGGCAAAGGTTGCGCGGTCCAGTGACGATGCTCCAGCCAAGCCCTTGCGCCCGCTTTCGGTTATCTTTGGGTCTAAGCTGGCAAAGTTGCACAGCTTCATCGCGACCGAGCCACTTGAGCGGCCAAGCGCCGCAGCAAGCTGTTGGACTTCCGGATTGCCAGAATGCAGCTTGCCGAACGGGAGTTGGAAATAGAGGTAGAGCGCGAGGATCGTCTCCTCCTCGCTCCACCGCCTCCGCATGCTGCCTGCATCCCCCATGACAACTTTGTGGGCGAAGCCGACCAGGGGCGCAAGAGGCCCGCGACTTTGTCTATCTCTACTGGCCCCAGCGAAGCTCTTTCGCCAAAAGATTCGGTCATACTCAGGCGAAGTGCCCGTCTGCCAAAGCTTGCCGTAGGAAGTCATCGCCATCGCTGCGTGACCGGACGCAAAGTGGTCGCCGTCCAGGGGCGGGGGAAGTAAGCATCTGCTCGATCCCTCGCTCCCTCTGAAACGGGATGCATCAGCGGATTTGATGATCGCCTGTGAACATCAATGCGGCTTGATGTAGACATAACCCTGTTTTGCGATCATCAAATGATTTAGCTGTCGATAGACGATCATCAAAGTCCGGGCGTGACTCCCTCTCACCCGCTCAAGATTGCCTGATGGAGATACCATTGCCTGTTGCCTACCATGAAGGACGCTTTCCACCTGCTGCGCTCGATCTGGGCGCCTTGTTCCCGCTGGTCGGGCCCGCCAATGCCGCGATTGCACGGTATGAAGGCGTGCTCTCGGGCATTCCGAATCCCGACATCTTGCTGTCGCCATTGACCGCCCGCGAAGCTGTGCTCTCCAGCAAGATCGAGGGGACGCAGGTGACGCTGGGCGAGGTGCTGGAATATGAGGCGCAGGGGCATTTGCTGGACGAGAGCACGCCCAGGAAGGCCGACGCACGCGAAGTATTGAACTACCGCGCCGCCTTGAGGGAGGCGGAAAGCCTGATGGCGCAAATTCCCCTGTCCCAGCGGCTCATCAAAGCCACCCATCGTGTGCTGATGGATGGCGTCCGGGGCCGCCACAAGGATCCCGGCGAATACCGCCGGATTCCGAACTGGATCGGGCCGGAAGGCTGTGCCATCGAGCAGGCGCGCTTCGTGCCGCCCGGTGCTGACCACATCGACAGCGCCATGGCGGACTGGGAGGCCTATATTCATGCCGATGCTCCTGACCGACTGGTGCAACTGGCCATCGCTCATGCCGAGTTTGAGTCGATCCATCCGTTTCTCGACGGTAACGGGCGCATCGGACGGCTGATCATCCCGCTGTTCCTATATGCCCACGGCTTACTCTCGCGGCCCAACTTCTATCTCTCGGAATATCTCGAAGCCAATCGCGACGAATATTACGACCGCATGCTCGCCATCTCCCGCGATGACGACTGGAGCGGCTGGGCAGCCTTCTTCCTGCGCGGTATCATTGCCCAGGCCGAAGCCAATACCCGCAAAGCACAGGCGATACTGGCCCTTCATCAGGAAAAGCGGGATTGGGTGGTGGAAATCACCCGTTCGCAATATGCCGTGCGTGCTCTCGACTGGATCTTCCAGCGCCCGATCTTTCAGACGCCGGATTTCATAGCCTCAGCCCAGATTCCGCCGGCAACGGCGCGAAAGATCATCCGTGACCTGCGCGACAATGGCCTGCTGCGCGAACTGGTGCCGGCAGCGGGGCGGGCACCGGCGACTTTCGTTTTCTCTGAACTGCTGAACATCGCCGAAGGACGGGAAGCCTTTGGATCGCAACCGCCGACATATCAGACGTTGCGGGGCCAAAGCCTCGTCGAAAGCTGCGGGCCAGACGTGTTGGAAACTGCGACGTAGCCGCCACCAACTCGCCAAACGCTGTCGATGGCAGTTTTTCTTTCGGAGTCCGGAGCGTTGTTTCAGCCTTTTCTAGGCCCGGCGCAGCAACCAGACAACAAGAGAAGACGACCTGCGACCAAATTGCAATCGACATGCTCACGCATATCCTGACCAGCATTGACCCGGATTGTGGAGTGTCAGTTGGTTTTCTCTAAAAAATGTTTGATGGTTGTAGCGTAAGGATCCCACCGAGTATATTCCACTTCACTTTGAAGATATTTGAGACGGTCACCCTTAGACCATGAGGACAATACCTCCAGGTCATCCCGAAAACGCTGCTTGTAGGCCTCCAGAGCCTTGCGCCGAGCTCCGGGAAGTGAGCTCTCATTCAAACCGAATACGCGAATGGTTTCCGTAGCGACCTCTCTGTCTTCCACAGACAATCCTTCTCTGGCACGCACCTGGCCAGAAGAATGAAAGTACAGATAGTGCTCGGGGTCGCACTCATCCGGCTTGATCAATTGATCAGGGTTATAAGCACTAGATTGGGGACGATCCTTGTAGTGGCCACAGTATCCTTTGGAGTCGCAGACCATGAAAAGGTTGCCCCATTCAAATGTTAAGTCAGGATAATGATGGGAGCCCTTACGACGAAAATGTTCAATGTGACCATGAGAGCGGATGATATCTTCGCAATAGGCGCAGCGCACACTATATTCTGTACAATCCGCCGGTACAGGCCGGCCCTGAAAACGAGAAAGCGCCCCGCGAATCTGATTCTTACAGCAACCTTGCAAATCGTCCCACTTCTGGGTTCTGCAGTCATGCTCTGCCAGACACTCCGGAGTATCAACCGCAGATCGATCCAGCTTGTGCATACCACTCAACCCCCAGATCTATCCTTGCTTAACTTGAAGGCCTGAAACCGGATCAGGCGATCAGCATTGAGCATCACTGGGTGTTGTTGTCTGTAACGCTCCACGAGTTTCTGACGCAGAACCTTCCCCTCTGGGCTTTCATGAGAACCAGACTCAATCATGGCTATGTAGTCGGAAACCCATCCAGCTTCTTCTACGGGAGGGACGGGATCAACTCCCATGATGTCATTCAGAGCAACCGCGCTCTCCATCCCCTTCACTTCCTGGGCCGGGTGAACAGCGTGCCATTCGCCATCAGTCTCCCGAAAAACCACCCGGATATGCTTGCTTTCCACCGTGGATAACACCTGGGGGCTATGCGTGCTGACGATAAACTGCATTTGCGGAAAAGCCCGGCGTAGCGCAGTAATAATGCGCTGCTGCCAGGCAGGGTGCAGGTGCAGATCGATTTCATCGATCAGGATGATGCCTTTTGTCTGTTTGGCCGCCTTATCACCAAGCTGCCCGTTGAGTCGTGCACACCGGAACGCCATATCTGCTGTCAGGGAAATTACGGCACGTACACCATCACTTAACAGGCTCAGGGGCAGTAAGCCGTGATCTGAGTGGGACATAGCCAGATCATCCAGCGCGATGCTGTAGTCAAAGTTCGTCCATTCTTCGTCGGCCATGACCTCGTTCACTGCGTCCCTGATACACTTTAGTCGCGCCTCTAAATTGGTGAGTTCTGCGCTGTTTTTTCCCTGTTGCTGCTGCTGAAGCACTGCGTAAGTGGCCTTACGCAGCCATTGTTGCAGCTGGATATAGTTGGATGAGGGCGAAAGACAATCTTCGTAGCCCATGGTGCGGCTTTCCGTTAACACTCCCTGCCGCATGGTGTTCTTGTGGTTGCGCCACAACCGACTTGAACTGTAGTAGGAAATAAGAGGGAGTTCAGTGCTGGCATCTTTTCTCAGTTTTTCCTGGAGATCTTTTCCCCACTTAATAAGTGACGCCGCTTCTTTTGTTGTAGTTCTGCTTTTAGATGTCAGCAAGGCTCTTTGCCATTGAATGGAAGGGTCTAACAACTCAGCCTTAATTGTAACAGGAAATATTTGTTCGTTCTCGTAACTGTCGCCTATCCTATTGTAACGGGCATCACTTTGCTCGATATGTTTTGATCTTCCATTATCAAACGCCCCGACAAAAGGTCCGAATGCAGCCGCGATGGCTTCCAGAATGGTGGTCTTGCCCTGTCCATTGCGGGCGGCAATAACGGTCAGATCCGGGTCGAAATCAATCTCGAATTCGGGAAAACGCCGGTAGTTGGTCAGCCACAGTCGGGTCAGGTTCAGCTTATGGATCATTGGCTTGTCTCTGGGATGCTTGCTTTGGAAAGCAGATCTGCAAGGTCGTAGTTGATACTAGCTACACCAAAATTCGGCTCGTTGGTGAAGGGTTTACGGAGGTGGAATGCCCCTTCGTAGCTGTCGCCATCCACAATCACAATGGCCAATATGACTGGCCTGCCTGGGTTTGAACCGCACGGGATTCCCATGTGCGATGTCGACCGACTACAGCGCCGCGTTGTGCAGAGCAGCTTTTCTCTCCAACAAATCCACCCATATTTGACGAGTCCCATCGTGATAACGGTCAAATATGATCGAATTGCCTTATCGTGCCGATTAGCAGGCTGCAGGGGTTACGGGCTAGATTCTCGACGCGACTGGCAGCCGCTTACCTGAGCAATCAAGGGACTGCAGGGGTGTCTGCGCACAAGATGCCGCTCATCGCCACCGGGGCGACGGTACCGTCACTCGGCGTATGCTGCATTCCCAACCTCGCCGCCTTCTCTCGATGAGGGGCGACCGGGCGACGCCGGACGCACAGCTGCAAGATTCCGATGCGTCTGGCGCTATCTGGCGGCCAACCCAAAATTGGTTCGCCGGAGGTACACGATTCGGCAATTTGAATGAGCAAAGGATGCCGTCATGGTGATTATTTCCGGCCGGAATCCTTTTACAGACCTCTCGTAAGCCTTTGATTCGTTTAAGGTCGGTTTTCCGACGTTTTACACGCAAGTCATTGAAATTACGTGGCACCGGCCAGCTTGGAAGGCTGCTGCACTACCATTGTGCTATACCCGCGCCCGGCCCGCCTGATTCAGGGCGGGTCGTCTGGTGCGGCTGGTGGACGAGGTTGGATTTGAACCAACGTAGGGAAAACCCGGCAGATTTACAGTCTGCTGCCATTGACCGCTCGGCCACTCGTCCAGTGCCAGCACCGGCCTCCCCATCGGGGAGACGGGCAAATGGCCCAGAGGTGCACCGCTTGTCAATATTGCCGTCATATTATTGTTATCCGTTCAGGCGTCGGTTAAGCGGGCGGCATGGGAAGACGACCGAACAGACGCTTTGGCTCCGCCAACCGCACCGATCCGAACCGCCCGCGCCTGTATGGCCGGCACGCGGTTTATGCGGCTCTGGATAATCCGCAGCGGGTTTTGCGCAAACTGCATGGCACGCATGAAGAACTGGCGAAAATCGTCATTCCCGATGGCCTGGCGGTGCAATATGGTGACGCCCACGATCTCGCGCGGCTCGTTCCGGCAGATGCCCCGCATCAGGGGCTGGTGCTGGAAGTCGAGCCGCTGGAGCAGCCGTGGCTCGATGATCTGCTGAAAGATCCCGATCCCGCCGCGCCCCTCGTTCTCCTCGATCAGGTGACGGACCCGCATAATGTCGGCGCAATCATCCGTTCGGCGACGGCTTTCGGCGCACGCGCGCTGATCACCCAGGATCGGCACAGCCCGCCCGAATCGGGCGCGCTGGCGCGGGCGGCATCGGGTGCGCTGGAAGTGTTGCCCTGGGTGCGCGTGGTGAATCTGGCGCGGACGATGGATGAAATCGCCGAAGCCGGTTTCTGGCGCGTCGGGCTGGCTGGTGAGGCTGAAATGACGCTGGCCCAATCCCTTTCCGCCGGACCTGTTGCGCTCGTGCTCGGCGCGGAAGGTGATGGGCTGCGCCACAATACCCGCGAACATTGCGACACGCTCGCCTGTCTGCCGATCACCCGCGCAGTGGAAAGCCTGAATGTGTCCAATGCCGCCGCGATCGCGCTTTATGCGGTAGCGACGCGATAAGCCCTAAAATCCCGCCGCGTCATAAATCCGCGCCATATCGCCGGCCCACTCGCCATGGAAGGCCTCCAGATGGCGTTGCGCCAGCGTTTTGCCGTTCGCCGCGATTTCACGCAGAGGGTTCAGAAAACCACGTTCGTCATTGCCGGCATGATCCAGGCGGGCGCGGGCCTTCAAGCCGGATTCGGCGATGTCCAGCACGAGTCGTGCCAGCTCGCCAACGGTGCCGCCACCGGGCGCGGGCGCGTCCAGCGCCAGGCGGGGAACGGCGGTGCGCAGGGCTTCATGATCGGCGATGGTCCAGTTTTTTACCAGGTCCCATGCGGCGTCGCAGGCGCTGCCATCATACAGCAGACCTACCCATAACGCCGGCAGTGCGCAGATGTGGCTTTGCGGACCCGAATCCGCGCCGCGCATTTCCAGAAAGCTTTTCATCCGCACCTCGGGAAAGGCAGTTGAAAGATGATCTTTCCAGTCGCCCAGCGTCGGTCGCTCGCCGGGAAGAACGGATAATTTCCCGGCCATAAAATCACGGAATGACAGGCCCGCGGCGTCGATATATTTTCCGCCGCGCGTGACGAAATACATCGGCATATCCAGCGCATATTCGGCATAGCGCTCATAGCCGAAGCCATCCTCGAACACGAAGGGCAGCATGCCGGTACGCGTCGGGTCCGTATCCGTCCAGACGTGGCTGCGCCAGCTCTGGAAGCCATTAGGCCGGCCTTCTGTGAAAGGGGAATTGGCGAACAGCGCCGTCGCCACCGGCTGCAGGGCCAGCGATACGCGGAATTTCTTCACCATATCGGCTTCGGACGCGTAATCGAGATTGGTTTGCACCGTCGCTGTGCGCAACATCATGTCGAGGCCGAGATTGCCGACTTTCGGCATATAACGCAGCATGATGCCGTAACGGCCCTTGGGCATCACCGGCAGGGCGGCGCGTGTTTCCGCCGGGTTGGAACCCAGCCCCAGAAACCCGAGGCCCAGTGCCGCGCCGGCTTCCCGGCATTGTTGCAGGTGGCGACTGGTTTCAGCGCAGGTCTGGTGGATGTTTTCCAGCGGCGCGCCGGAAAGTTCAAATTGCCCGGCAGGCTCCAGGCTGATGCCGCCGTCCACGCCGTCCAGCGCGATGACATGGCCATTTTCCACCACCGGCTTCCAGCCAAAACGGGTGAAAAAATCGAGTAAATCGCCAATCCCACCCTTTTCTTCATAAGATGGCGAGCGAAGATCCTTGCGGCGAAACACAAATTTTTCATGTTCCGTGCCAATACGCCAGCGCGCAGGCGGTTTTTCACCCCCGGCAAACAGCGCGACAAGATCGGCCATGCCGGTAATCGGCGCGGCGTCCCCCTGATTTTCTATCCTGTTACTCACCTCCGCGCCCTTAGCGACGGGTGGGCGAATACGCCAGCCCATATCATCTGTTGGCAAGCAACCGGAATTGCGCGATGGCGGCAACGGCAGCGGTATCGGCGCGCAAAATCAGCGGCCCGAGCGTTAGTCGCCGCACAGCCGGCAGGGCCAAAAGGCTTTCGCGTTCGGCAGGGTCGAAGCCGCCCTCCGGCCCGATCAGCAGCGCCGCCGGAAGCGATGGGGCCAGTGCTGTCATCGCCGCCCCACCATCTTCATCGGCAAACAGCAAGGGACGGTTTTCGTCCCATGTGGATACCAATGCCGACAGTGACACAGCTTCGGCCAGTTCGGGCAGCGCCGTGCGACCGCACTGTTCAGCGGCTTCCACCATATGCGCGTGGAGTCTTGCATGATTGATCCGTTCGGCCACCGTTCGCCGCGTCAGCACCGGCTGGATGCGCCGCACGCCAAGTTCGGCGGCCTTCTCGATTACCCATTCGAACCGCTGGCGCTTCAACGGCGCGACGCACAGCCACAGGTCCGGCGCTTCTTCCCGCGGGCGCAATTGCCGGTCGATCGCCAGCCGCATGCGGCGACGATGGCTTTCCACCACATGCGCCTGCCATTCGCCGCTGATGTCGTCGAACAGATGCACCATCTGCCCCGGACCCAGCCGCAACACCGTACCGAGATAATGCGCCTGCGCATCTTCCAGCAGGATTTCGCCCAGGCCGGCAAGCTGGCGGGGCACATAAAGACGCGGAATCTGGACCATGACAAGCGCCTGGCACGCGCGCTAAAGGGTTGCAATGCCCCGCCCTGCACTGGCCATCACCGGAGGAACCGGAT
Organism: Sphingomonadaceae bacterium; assembly: GCA_041675905.1. GTDB lineage: Bacteria > Pseudomonadota > Alphaproteobacteria > Sphingomonadales > Sphingomonadaceae > Sandaracinobacteroides. Next base: position 18,225 of record JBAYSX010000016.1, read on the forward strand.
TCGTCGGTCGTCATACGCTCGATGCGGCGCTCGCCCATGGCGCAATTGTGCGGGCGCTCACCCGCCGTCCGCAACCGCCGCGCGAAGGTATTGAATGGATCAGCGGCGGGCTGGACGACGAGCGCGCGCTTGCCGAACTTGTCGCCGGGGCGGATGCAGTGATCCATATCGCCGGCGTCACCAATGCGCCCGACGCCGCCGGTTTTATCGCGGGAAATGTCGCGGGCACGGCCAACATCCGGAGGGCCGCTGCCGGCCTGCCCTTCGTGCATGTGTCGTCGCTGGCAGCGCGCGAGCCGCAATTATCGCTTTATGGCGACAGTAAACGCCGTGCCGAGGATGCCGCCGCCGCCGGCAGTGGGTTGTGGACGATAGTGCGCCCCCCGGCGGTTTACGGGCCGGGGGATACGGAATTGCTGGCGCTGTTTCGCGCTGTGCGGATGGGCGTCGTGCCACTGCCGGCGGGAACGCGGGCGTCGTTCATCCATGTGGCAGATCTGGCGGCAGCCCTTGTGGCGCTGGCCGGGGATCTGGGAACGAACGCGCGCACGGCGGGGAAACTGTTCGAGATCGACGATGGCAGCGGCGGCTATGGCCAGGATCATCTCGCTCGCGCCATTGCCGGCGCCATGCAAAGGCCCGTTCGGGTGCTGCCCGTCCCGCGTGCGATGCTGCGCGTGGGCGCCGCGATCGACACAACGGCCGCGCGCATCGCCCGGCGCATGCCGAAACTGAGCTTCGACCGCGCCCGCTATCTCGCCCACCCTGACTGGACAGCGGATGTCGCGCCGCTGCTGTCGCTGGGCCTGTGGCAACCGGAAAAAACACTCGATGCGGGCCTGGCCGATACGGTTGAATGGTATCGTGGCCAGGGATGGCTATAAATTTCCCCCCTTTCGCCACAATTGCCGCACAGGTAAGAGGCCCGTTTTTATCCCGCAGGAATCACATTATGGACAGCGCCTTGCTCGACCGGCTGATCGCCCTCGTCGAACCCTATAATAAAAAGGGCATCACCCTTACCACCGCAACGCGCTTTGCCGACGATCTGGAACTGGATTCGCTGACCGTGATGGATCTCGTCGCCAATATCGAAGATGAGTGGGACATCAACATGCCGCTTAACCTGCTGCCCGATCTGGAGAATATCGGCCAGGTGGCGGAGGCCGTCGCGCGCCTGAAGGACGACGCGCAATGACCGACCTGTTGTCGAAGTTCGACAGCTACTCCGCCGAATATGCCGGATTACTCGCGACAGGCGTGCATGATCCGTTCGGCGTGGTCATGGAAAAGGTCTTGTCCCCCACGCGTGCGATCATCAACGGCCGCGAAACCATGCTGGTCGGCACCTATAATTATATGGGCATGACGTTCGACCCGGACGTGATCGCCGCCGGCCAGAAGGCGCTGACCGAATTCGGGGCGGGCTCCACCGGCAGCCGGGTGTTGAATGGCACCTTCGCGCCGCACATCGGCGTCGAGAGTGCACTGAAGGATTTTTACGGCACCGAACACGCCATCGTATTCTCGACCGGCTACCAGGCCAATCTCGGCATGATGTCGACGCTGGCCGGCAAGGGCGATTACATCATCCTCGATGCGGACAGCCATGCGTCCATTTATGATGGCTGCAAGTTGGGCAATGCCGAAGTCATCCGCTTCCGTCATAATCAGGTTGATGATCTGGAACGCCGGCTGAAACGCCTGCCGGCGGACGCAGGCAAGCTGGTTGTGCTGGAAGGCGTCTATTCGATGCTGGGCGACATTGCGCCGCTTGCCGGGATGGTGGCGGTGGCCAAAGCCCATGGCGCGATGACCCTGGTGGACGAAGCCCATGCGATGGGTTTTTTCGGACCGAATGGCCGGGGCGTCTATGAAGAGCTCGGGCTGGAAGACCAGGTCGATTTCGTCGTCGGCACTTTCTCGAAATCGGTGGGCACGGTTGGCGGTTTCGCCGTTTCCAATCATCCGGGTTTCGAAATCCTGCGCCTCGTGTGCAATCCCTACCGGTTCACCGCGTCTCTGCCGCCTGTCGTGGTCGCCTGCGCCGAAGCCTCGGTGCGCAAGCTGATGCATGCGATGGAAAAGCGCGAACGCCTGTGGGCAAACAGCCGCACGCTGCATGCCGGATTGAAAGCCGCCGGTTTCACCATGGCGACCGACACCGCTGAAAGTGCTATCATCGCCGTCCTGCTTCCCGATCAGGAATCGACTGTCGCTATGTGGCATCAACTGCTCGAACAGGGCATTTACTGCAACATGAGCCGCCCGCCCGCCACACCTGCGGGTATCTTTCTGCTCCGTTGTTCGCTGTCGGCTGAGCATGATTTGGCCGATGTCGATGAAATCATTCGCCGGTTCGTGGCCGCGCGAGACCTTCTGTAAACTGACGCCGCCCGGATTGCATGCCGGAAAAATCGTCCCATATGTAGGCCCGTATGACCGAAATATCCCCTCCCCGGAGCATCTCCGCCATCCCGGTTCTGCCGTTGCGCGACATCGTCGTGTTCCCGCAGATGATTGTCCCCCTGTTCGTGGGTCGGGATAAATCCGTCCGCGCGCTGGAAGCCGTCATGCAGGGCGACAAGACGGTTTTCCTGCTGTCGCAGAAACAGGCGTCCGATGAAGATCCCGGCCAGGCCGATCTTTACGATATCGGCACGATGGCAACGGTATTGCAGTTGCTGAAGCTGCCCGATGGTACGGTAAAAGTGCTGGTGGAGGGACAGGAACGCGCCCGGCTGACCAGCCTGGATGACAGCGGCGATCATCTGGTAGGCGCAGTGGAAACCGTCGCCGATGAAATACCTGAGGATGCGGATAGCGATGCACTGCTGCGCTCCGCCGTACGGCAATTTGAAACCTATGCGAAAAGCGCACACCGCACATCGCCTGAAGCCGTTGTGCAAATCGGACAACTGGAAGATCCGGGCCGGTTTGCGGATTCGGTCGCCGCGCACCTCAATCTGAAAATCGCCGACAAACAGGCGTTGCTGGCCGAAACCAATGTCGTGAAACGGCTGGAAATGGTCTTTGCCTTCATGGAAGGCGAACTCGGCCTGATGCAGGTTGAGAAAAAGATCAAAAGCCGGGTCAAGCGCCAGATGGAGAAGACCCAGCGCGAATATTATCTGAACGAGCAGTTGAAGGCGATCCAGCGCGAGCTTGGGGATGGCGACGACGGCGCCGATGAGGCCGCCGAATATGAAGCCCGCATCCACAAGACGAAATTGTCGAAGGAAGCGCGCGAAAAGGCCCTGGCGGAAGTAAAGAAATTACGCTCCATGTCGCCGATGTCGGCTGAATCTACCGTGGTGCGCAACTGGCTCGACGTGTTGCTGGGGTTACCTTGGGGCAAGAGCTCGCGGGTGAAGCGCGACATCGTCGCCGCCGAGAAACTGCTCGACGAAGACCATTATGGCCTGGAAAAGGTCAAGGAGCGGATCGTCGAATATCTGGCCGTCCAGGCGCGCACCAACAAGCTGAAAGGCCCGATCCTTTGCCTCGTCGGCCCGCCCGGCGTGGGCAAGACTTCACTGGGCCGGTCGATCGCCAAGGCGACGGGCCGCGAGTTCGTGCGTCAATCGCTGGGCGGCGTGCGGGATGAAGCCGAAATTCGTGGCCACCGCCGAACCTATATCGGATCGATGCCCGGCAAGGTTATCCAGAATATGCGCAAGGCAGGAACCAGCAATCCGCTGTTCCTGCTGGATGAAATCGACAAGCTCGGCCAGGATTTCCGTGGCGATCCGGCGTCTGCCCTGCTGGAGGTGCTGGACCCGGAACAAAACAGCAAGTTCCAGGACCATTATCTGGAAGTCGATTTCGACCTGTCGAACGTGATGTTCGTCACCACGGCCAACAGCTATAATATGCCGCAGCCGTTGCTGGACCGGATGGAGATCATCTCGCTTTCTGGCTACACGGAAGACGAAAAGGTCGAAATCGCCAAACGCCACCTGCTGCCGAAGCAACTGGAATCCCACGGTCTGAAGGAAAAGGAATTCGCTGTCGCTGACGAAGCGCTGCGCGACCTGATCCGTTATTACACCCGGGAAGCCGGTGTGCGTACGCTGGAGCGCGAACTGGCGCGGCTGGCGCGAAAATCCTTGCGGCAGATTCTGGAGAAAAAGACCGAATCCGTCACGATCACGTCGAAAAACCTCCACGAATATGCCGGTACGCGAAAATTCCGCTTCGGTATGAGCGAGGAAGAAGATCAGGTCGGCGCAGTCACGGGCCTGGCGTGGACCGAAGTAGGCGGCGATCTGCTCACCATCGAAAGCGTCACCGTGCCCGGCAAGGGTGGCATCGCGACGACCGGCAAGCTCGGCGATGTGATGACCGAATCGATCAAGGCCGCACTTAGCCTGGTCAAAGCCCGCGCTGCTTCCTATGGCATCCAGCCCTCGGTCTTCGCACGCAAGGACATTCACGTCCACGTTCCCGAAGGCGCAACGCCCAAAGACGGCCCGTCAGCGGGCATCGCGATGGTAACTTCCATCGTCTCGACACTGACCGGAATCCCGGTGAAGCGCGACGTCGCGATGACCGGCGAAGTAACACTGCGTGGACGTGTGCTCCCCATCGGTGGCCTGAAAGAAAAGCTGCTGGCGGCGCTGCGCGGGGGCATCAGCACCGTGCTGATCCCGGCGGACAACGAGAAAGATCTGGCCGACATCCCCGATAATGTGCGGGAAGACTTGACGATCATTCCCGTGTCGCATGTGGATGAAGTACTGAAACTGGCCTTTACCCGCTCTGTCGAGCCCATCGAATGGACGGAGGCCGACGAACTGGCCGCCGCGGCCGCTGCGCAGACATCGCAACCGGCCCCGGCCGCGACAATGACGCACTGAGGCATCTCAAACCGGTTGACAGGGAACTACCCATCTCGTAGTTCCCCGCGACCGCCAAACAGGTTCGGGCGCGTAGCTCAGTGGTAGAGCACTGTGTTCACACCGCAGGGGTCGCAAGTTCAATCCTTGCCGCGCCCACCATTCAAAAAGGCCGCCATCCTCTTGGATTGGCGGTCTTTTTTATCGGCTCGCCACCAGCCTCACAGGCGAGTCGTCGCCAGAAAGTTGGGTGGGTTTTGGGTGGAGTGCCAGACGGGCGGCCGGCGGGAAGTCGGCGAGGATGCTCGCAATCCCCTGCTGGACGCTGCCCAAATAGGCCGGTGAATAGATCGCATAGGTTTCCGCCATCAGACTCTCGGCCAGCACCGCGCCTTGTGCGTTGATGTTGAAATTCTGCACGACCGTGCGCCCGCCAAGATTGTCATTGGCAATCACTTGGCCCGCCGATCTCGGCACAATCAGTTCCGGCCCGCGCTCGCCCACCAGATAGGCCTTGTTGGCCGATACCGGCCCGCCATTGGCGCGTGCGCCGCCGAATATCCCGGCGATCGAACCAAATAGCCCGCCGCCGCCCGCCGCCGTGCCATCGCCAAACAGCGCTTTCGCAAAATTGCTCATGGCCCATTTGGCCGCCGCCGCCTCGAAGGAGGCGATCAGCGCGCTGCCGACACCGCGCCCGTTGATAATCGCCTGCGCCAGATTGTCGGAGATTTGCTGCCCGAAATCGGCCATGCGCTTGTACGGACCGTCCGCAATTTCCCGGAACTGCTCGCCAGCCTTTCGCGCATGTTCGGCAAGGCCCGTCGTGTCCAGCACCCCCAGCCGCAGCATATCGCCATCGCCAAGGGCCATCCGCATCCGCTCCTGAAATTCCAGCGTGTCGCGCAGCGCCTGAATGCGGCGGCGCTCCATTTCCTCGAACGCCGCTTCGGCGGCGGCTGCGGCCTTTTCGCCTCCGGTTTTTCCGGCCTTCGCCATCGCTGCCGCCAGCCGGTCCCCGAAGTCCGAGAAATCCGGAGTCGTAGCGACGGCCATTTCGTCGGCCATGTTGGAGATAAACGCCTGGCCGTTATACCGTCCGAAACCCTTTGATAGTTCATCGAAATGCTGCAAGCGCGGATCTTCAGGGATAGGCTTTCCCCTGACCCGGACCGCGCCCCACAAATAGCTTTTGTCATTGCGCCGCGCGCGTTCCAGCGCACGATCCGCTGCCGATGCCTCACCAGCAATCTTCCGCAGGGCCTTGGCGAAATCAAAGCCGCCAGCCGCCGCCGCCGCCAACCCTACACCGACACCCAGCCCTATCGGCCCTAATTTCATAAGGATCGGCAGCGCCGTTCCGAGCGCCAGCACCAAAGGCCCCGCCGCCGCTGCTACACCGGCAATGGCAATGCCCCATTTGACGGTTTCCGGGTTGAGCTTTGACAGGCGGTTGATAAATTCACCGGCACGGCGCGCCAGATCAGCCAGCATGTCGAGAATACCAGATCGCGCAATTGCAATCGCAACGCCTTTCATGCTCTCCTGCATCCGGCGAACAGATTCTGTATATTCCCGCAGCCGCTTTTCGTCGGAATCCGTGATGATCGCCGCGTGTCTGCCCATTTCTCTAAATGCTGCGCCGCCGTTCTTTAGAAGCGGAACCAGCGCGGTTGCGTCGTTCGCCAGCGCCTCCATGTAAAACGTCATGTCGGCTTGCGACACGTTGGCCTTTTCGAGCGAGTTGTAATAAAGTTGCAGCGCCTGCGGACCAGACAGATTGCGGAACTGTTGTGCCGTCACCCCGACTTTAGGCGCAATATTCTCGAAGAAATCTGCCATCGGGCCGCCGCCCGTTTGCATGAAATCACCAACCTTGTCGTTTACGTCCTTAAAAATATCGGAGAGCTTGTCACTCTCGAATCCCACGGATTTTGCCGCGTAGGCCAGTCTCTGGAATTGCTCTCGCCCTACGTTGGAAAGCTGCGCCGCCTTGCGGATTTCCTCTGACGTGCGGGCAATATTCTGTACTGCCGCCGCCATACCTGTTCCCATGGCCGCAACCGGACCGCTGACATACAGGGATAGATTCTTACCCCATGCCTGCATGCTCTTGCTGAGTTGGCCAATCTTTTTCGAGAAATCGTCACTTTGCGCGCTGGCGCGCTTCAACCCGTTGATAAACGCCGCATCTTCCAGCGCCAGATTGACGACCATCGAGCCTATGCGTGCCATGAGGGCATCCCCTAAAATTCAATGTGATTGCAGTTTATGCTTGCAATATGCGCGCGCTTGCATAATATGCTTGCATGAACAGCAAGCACCAAAAGACGCTGACGGCGATATTCACAGACCCGGTTTCCGGCACTATCGCCTGGGCGTCGATTGAAAGCCTGCTGATCGCGGCTGGCTGCGAAGTGATCGAGGGCAACGGTTCCCGCGTCCGCTTCGCAAAAGGCGGCATGATCGAAAGCTTCCATCGCCCGCACCCGGCAAAGGAAGCAAAGCGCTATCAGGTCCGCGCCGCCCGTGAATATCTGACCCGGCTTGGAGTAAAACCATGAGCAACATTATTCGCCACAAGGGCTATGCCGCCCGTGTCGAGTTCGACGCCGAAGATGGCATTTTCTTTGGCCGCATCGCAGATATCGAAGACGGCGCGGGATTCCATGCCGATACCGTCGCCGGCCTGATCGAAGCCTTCCGCGAAGCCGTGGAAGATTATCTCGAAACCTGCGCAAAGATCGGCAAGACGCCCGAAAAACCCTATTCTGGCAAACTCATGTTACGCGTCGATCCTGACGTTCACGCCAAATCCGCCAAGGCCGCCCGGCTGTCCGGTGTCAGCCTCAACGCATGGAGCGAAGCTGCGTTACGGGAGGCAGCAGAACGGGTGGTTGCCTAAGTCGCCATCGCCCGCATCTGCCGGTCAAACGCCAGCCAGATTTCCTCTTGCGTCATCGGCTCAACCGGCGGCGTCCATTCCGGCAGGATCGCCGACAGATCCACCGGCTGGCCTTTTTTCGGATCGCGGTTGATGTTGCTGTGCAGCGCCACGTTCAGCCATGCGCGCTGATCGGCGCGGCGCTCGCCAAATGGCTCGATAATGCTGTATCCGCCCGGCGGCAAATCGCCGATGCAATGGTCCATTGTCAGATCAAGGCGGTCGCCGCCTCCCGTTCGCCCTTGGCTGGTATAAGGTCTGTTTGAGTCATACACTGCGATCCGCCGCAACTGGGTGGGGCCGGATTGTGGGCCATTCAAAATGCCGTAGTGGGTCACGCCGTTGGCGTGGACGCCCCGCAGCCCCCGGATAATCACGTCCTCGGTGATTGCTCCGGTCTCGCCAACAGACCGGTATCCGGTATCACCACAATCCTCTATGGAAATATATTTCCCGCGATAATTGAGCGAGTTTGAATAGGAAACGGCCCCCAGCCATGCACAACGTGCAACAGAGATGTGTTCGATGATTGGGCCGGATAGCTGTTCCGCGTCGAGCACCCATTGACGGCGGCGGTTCCACGGGTTGGTGGTACCAGCATTGGTGAACTGGTTGGCGCAGTCCTGAATCCGTATCCACCGGTTTACCAGGCCGTCGGATGGGCCATTTGCACTGCCGCCAAATCTCCTCCACCGAAAAGCCCCGGCTTTCCAGCATCTGCGCCTCTTCCGGGTTGAAGCTGATCGGTTGCCACTTCATGTCCGAGTTCAGCAACAATGGTCGACCAGCGTTCATCGCGCCCGCATATTTCTCCGTGATGACCTTTTCCACCTGCGCCATCTGTTCGGGCGTCAAACGCTGTTCCGACATCAATACGCCGCTAGAGCGCACACCGTTCCTGAACGTCACTCCCGCCGCGCGCTCGATGGCCTGTGCCGTGCCGAACGCGTTGCTGTTCCATGTGATGGTGGACATGCCGCCCAGCGGGTGCCCGCCAAAGCCGCGAATGTGCAGCATCCGGTCTTCCAGCACTTCATGCTGGCCGTCGTCGTCCTGCCACCGGTAACGCAATGCACCGGAACTGGCGCGATCCACGGCCATGAATTCCGGCCGCACCGGCGTCAGCGACAGGATCGACCTGTCATTACGCCGTCTGATCTCGGCATAGCCATTGCCCCACAACTCCAGGCTGATGCACATCATCTCCCAGAAATCCACCGGCGTCGGCGCAGTCATCCGCATCAAAACAGCCATGCTCAAGGCTCTCTCGGAGTGCGACGGCCATAAGGACGTGGTTGATCCACTGAAATCAACGATTCAAGGCGGCTGAGTCGTCCGGATAATTCCCCCATCCGTCGAGTGTCGATCGGGGCGGCCGTAATGGGCCGCTCCACGTTCCGCTCAATTTCCGGCGACAGCCATGCAACCACCTTCCGGCGAAACCAGTTATTCATTCCCGTTCTCCAACTTTTGTGTGGGTGGATCATCACGCCGCCCTCGCCATGCGCTCGCGCAGCTCATCAATCGCGCGCCCGGCTGCCTCGATCTCCGGGCGCATGGCGCGAAGTTCGGTATCGTCGATCACGCCATCCGCCGCGGCCTTGAGGACAGCAGTCAAGGCGCTCGACAGCTTTACCGCCTTCGCCGTATCGCAGGTCTCCGCATCACGACACGCGACCAGCCGGTATCCGGCCAGCGCCAGCGCGGGGTTGGCAAATTCCACGCCCCATTCCTGCACGCCGCGCAGAAAGGTTGTGACGCCCATTTCCGAATTGGCATCGCGATAGTCACGCAACCGATCCGGTGATTTTCCCAGTGGATCAGCCAGGCGCGCATCGGAAAGACCGGTACGGAATTTGATGCGGGATAGTGAACTGCCGATAACTTCCAGCGCGTCAGATGCGGAGAACGGCGGGCTTTTCTTGTGGATTTGCGGGAGGCTCATGAGCGATGCTCCGGGCTATGATGAAGGGGCAGATCATTTTGGGGGGTGCGCGGCGGCGCTGGCGCTGGCCGTCCGCCGCGCTATCGTGGGACTCGCCAGAATCGCCACGAGAGGAATTGGGATGGAACCGGAACTACGAGCCGAACTCGACCAGCTGTTTGGCGCCATCAACGCGCAGAAATTTGCGATTGAAAGCCTGTGGGCATACCTCATCGACAAGGACGGCGGCAGCAAGGCCGATGGCGAGGCGACGAAACACGAAATGTTGCGCCAGTTCGAGGATTTGCCGCCGCGCTTCGTCGGAGCGGACCCGGCGCGGGTGCTTCCTGTCCTGCAATATGCCGTTGAGCACCTCGAAGGCATTTGGGGAAACGTCATTGCACGCCTCCCGGATCGGGAATGAATATTTCCGGCCCCTGCTCGCCAACGATATAATTTTTGTCGGAACGCATCAGCGCGGCGGCGCGATCGGCTACCAGCTTCAGGTTGGAAATCTCCGACACGGGGATACCAAGCAGAAACGCAAGCATGGCATCACACTGGCGGCGGAACTCCGCCGGGCTGGCCGTAAAGCCATCCTCCAGGCGCTTCTCAAGCACGTACTTGCGCATGGCGCGCTCCGCCTCGGCCCCGTTCATTCCCCGCGCTCCGGCAGGGTGGGGATAAGATCAGCAGGGGTTATGTCGATGTTATGCTTTTTGGCTGCGGCGAGTACTTCAGCTTGCCTGCGGGCCGGGATCACATCCCGCTCCCACCAGCCTTGCACAGTGGTATGATTGAGATGGCCAAGCTTGCTTGCAAGCGAGCGAATGCCACCCAAGCTATCTATGATAGTTCGTACTGTCATGGCATCGTTGTACGTGATGAACGTACAATCGTCAACGTAGATAACGTTCGAGGGCGTGTGCAAAAGACGTACATGCTTACGACAGGACAGCGACTTCAGATTTTACGGGGGCGGTCCGGTCTTTCTGTTCGCGGGCTCGCTGAGGGTGCTGGTTATAAGACCGGATCAGGGGTGCAGGAATATTTGCAGCCGCACTACGATAAGCTGCTGCCTCTCCCTCTGGTGCGGCGCCTTGCCGAAGCTCTGGTTGGGTTAGGAGATCCGCCCATTGATTCGGCGGATGTCTACAGGCTGGCAGGGGTATTCCCTAGTGAAGCAGCGCTCCGCGAAATGTTTCATTCGCTCTTAACTCCGGAAGCGATAGCGGAAGGCCGCTCCGGGCTTGCTGAAATTCTCGCAAAGCGCCTTCCAGAAGCTTTTGCGCTCGCGCTAGACGAATCTCCGTGTGAGAAGACGGATGGCGCGAATTCTCACGAATTGCCGTCTCAACTTCCAACCAATAAGCGGAGACGGAAGCCGCCAGCACCGCGCATTTGACGCTGCATGGGGCGCAGCCCGCGGCGCACCCTGGTGTATTTCGATCAACCACTCCAACCTCCTCCTGATTCAGCGGAACAATAGGAGAACAGACCGGCACTTGAAAGCGCGAAGGTGTGAATGGGGGTGGGCGGTAGAATCTTGCATAGATGGATGGCAGGGGTTTATGGCGAGGACAGTCGCGTTTAGAATGCTAGGAACTGGTTCGGGGCATATTGATATGCGGGGGATTGCTAGGATTTTAATGACAGCGGTAGCTCTCGCTTCGTCGGGCAGCGCGATGGCGAATCCTTTTATTGCAGAAGGAAAAACCCCAGCCGAGGTCATCGCGATCATTTCTGACATGTGTATGAGCAATAACGACAACCTTGTCGAGGTATCGCCCTCAATCGTGGTGTGCGAGGCGCAGGCGAAAGATACGCCAGGGAGCGCATTTCTAGGGTCCCTGCTTTATGGCGCACGACGCAGCCAGATGAAAATGATCATGCGCACTGTGGCGTTGCCCCATCCTGCTGGTGCCCGCGTACGCCTCCAGATTACAATGGAGGCTGATCGCGGGGGAGGTTCCATCGACCGTCATGATTGGAGCGCGAACTGGAAGAAAATCATGCCTCGAACCGTCGAAGCGGCGGGTCTCATTCCTGAGACCGAATACCGTCCATCGGAAGCGGTGATGGAAGAACCAGCGCCTGAGGAACTGGCACCTGAGTCTGAACGCTGAACGTTGTGCGCCACTATCCTAGTAATTGCGCTGCTCGCCACTCCCGCTCACGCCGCGCCAATCGCCGGAAGGATAAAACCATCCGCTTCGTCTGCGCTGACGGCTCGGCATGGATGCTGTGGCGGGAACGCGGATTTATCCCGACGGTGATCCCGTGCGACGCCGCGCGGCGGTTCGGGTGGCGGTGTGGGGGGTGAGGCAGGTTCAGCCCGCGCTCATGCCGGATTGCCTACAGTGCAACATTCGGGCTAGATAGCCGTGAATTCAGATTCGAATTCGGAGAGACATCAGAGCTTACATATGACTGAGGCAGTTCGCTATCTTTGGGAGGGGTTGAGGGCCCGCTTCACAGGGAGTCTGCGGTTGCGGGTTGATGTGGCGTATGATCGTGACGCGGGCGTATGGCATGTGTGCCGCACAGATGTTCCAGGGTTGTGGATGGAAGCCGATAGTTCCGCGGAGCTGTTGCAGCGGCTCTCCGATGCCATGCCCGAGATGATTGAGTTGAACAGATCAGCTATTTTGCGGCGCTTCGGGATCCGGCAAAAACGCCGCCACCTTCCAGAGATGCACTCCACCGTTGGCACGCACCTGGCTCACTGCTGATTAATGGTCGATGGATACGGGAAGCAGCTAATCAGGCTGCTTCGGGAGCACGGCTACATCCAACGTTCCGGCGGCAAAGGTGATCATGAAAAATGGACGAACCCAAAAACCGGGAAAACGGTTATAGTCGATCGCGGCGTTCGATCTAAGTTCACAGCAAATGGTGTTCTGAAAGACGCGGGCATCAAGCACAAATTCTGATACACCCCTCGATCTCCCAGCCCGCTTCGGCGGGTTTTTTTGTGCCTGCAATAATTCCCTCACACCACACCCTGCCGCGAATGGCGAGAAATAATGTACGCTCTTAACGTATAATCAATTGACTATCGTACGTGTATAACGTACAACCCTCCCACACCACCTGACCTGCCTCGGCAAGCGAGACGGTGGCGAAATGGAGGAACGGAAATGCTTTACATCCCGCCCGCTGCGATGGTCCCCGAGCCATCCGACGCATTCACCGAAATAGACCTGAACGGTGCCGAGGCGCTGTCCGCCCTCATGCGCATTGCCTACACGCTGGGCCTCGACGCCGCCGGCGACGCGCTGCACGGCCTGATCGACCGAGAGCTATACGATGCCGGTGTCGAGCCTGAGGATATCGAGGAAGCGCGGGAGCGGGTGGACTGCAAGCCCTGCAATGCGATCCAGACGCTGAAATACGCGCTTGGCCAGGAGGGTGCGTTATGAGCGGCGCTTTCACGCCTGGGCCTTGGCAGTTCGGCCATTCCGGAAACAATTCTTTCTGGATTGGCCCGGACTATAATCAGACGCCTGTCGCCCATGTTGATCACGACACGAAATTTGCGCGTGATAACTCGCGCGATAATGCCCGCCTGATCGCCGCAGCGCCTTGCTTGCTTGCCCGATCCGACCGGCACCAAGCCAGCCGATGGCGCAACCCGCAATATCTTCCGTGGCGAGCATTCGAGTCTGATCGCGTATCAGGCTGGTGATGAGGTCACAAATAGCGACGGTTCTGAACTATGGACGGCCATCGCCGATGTGCCGGCGGGTATCGCGCTCGGCGATCCGGCTTACTGGTCTTTGAAGCTGGTTTCCGGTGCGGGGACGCCGGGGCAGGCCGCTGTTACCATGCGGCTTTCGCGCGCGGCGGCGACGGTCTTTGCCTATGCAAATGGCAATGTGCCGGACTGGTCGCAGGCGAGCGGCAAGCTGACGGTTTACGAGGGTGAACAGGACGTAACATCAAGCGCCACGCTTTCCTATACGGAAACCAACCTGACAGGCTCGCTCACCGCCAACGGCAATTATGCCGTTACTGCGATGCCGATGGCGGCGACCAGTGGCACGCTGACCATGACAGCCCAGTATAAGGGCAAGACATATTCGGCGGATTTCTCGGTTTCGAAGGTGCTGACCGGTTACGAGATCGTATCCTCGCTGCCCGCGTCCAACCTGTTCGAGGGCCGCGAAGTCTATCTCGAAACGGACAAGAAGCGCTACATCGTGCGTGATGGCGCGTGGGAACTATATCTGAAGGCCAGCGAGATTGAATATCTCGGAGACCTGCTGGAACCTGCGCTGATCGACCTGGCCGACAAGACGGATGCGGCGCTGGAAATCGCCCGCAGCAATTCCATGTGGATGCCGTGGAGCCAGTGGAGCCTTGGTGCGGTCAATACGTTGGAAACGATCAGCGATGGTGTGGCGGGCGACGAGGTTTTGCGGCTGCGGCCTGGTAGCGGCGCGGCCAATCTGTCTGAACAGCTTGATTACATCGCGCTCGACCGTAGCCGTGTCTATCGCGTCAATTTCTGGGCACGGCCTTCGGCGGATGCGAATGGCTCGCTTTGGTTTGCGCTACGCCAGTATCAGGACGATTCCGGCGCACTATCACCGAACAACGTGGGCCTTGCGCCGTACAAACCGGGCGGGCGAACCCGCGCGCAGCACGTAGCCGAGTTCGGCAACGGTTGGGGGCTGTACAGCTTCCTGTGGTCGGCGCCGGATTGGCAGGCGGAAACTAAATTCCTGCGGCCTGCCTTACAACCGAACTATCAGGGCACGACCGGATATTGGGAAATTCAGGGCGGCATCTGGATCGACGCCACCGAAACCGACCTGTCCGCGCAATATTCCGAGGCCGCGAATACGTCGCGTATACAGGCACAGGCCGCGCGGGATGCAGCAAGCGGGCACGCAACCGCCGCCAGCACGAGCGCCAGCAATGCCAGCGCGTCCGCTACCACGGCGGGCAATCATGCGAGCGCGGCGAATACATCGCGTATCAACGCGGAAACGGCGCGATCACAGGCACAGGCTGCCAGCACTACGGCGGTAAGCGCCAAGGACAGCGCGGAGGATGCTGCGTCGTCTGCCCAGACAAGCATGGTTCTGGCCGCATCGGTCGCCAACAACAGTATGAACGCGAACCCCGTGTTCAGTAATTGGGCGACCGGATCGACCATGCCCGCGAACTGGTCGCTCACAGGCGGCACGGTTTCCCGCGTAACGACCGGGGCGCTTTCAACAAGCCCTTATGCCGTCAGAGTCACAGGACCGGCTGGGGGGCAGGGCGGATTTTATCAGACCATCGGTTCACCGACAGCGAGACGGGTAAAAACCGGCGACTATTTCTTGCTTGAAGCAGATATTCTGTTGACTGCCGGCACATTGCAGGGTGCTGGCGTCTGGTTGTACGGTCTGAACCAGACAGGCGCTATTGTTTATCCGGGTGCAGCGCAGAACTTCGCAACTACGCCGGATCACACAGGAACAGGGCCGGGGAACGGGGTTGTGGGGCAGAGGTATACCTTCGCCTCACTCGTGCAGATGAACCAACCGGGCATTCATCACCTTCGCTTGCAGCTTTTTACCCATAGCGGCGCGGAACCAACGGCGAATGAACTGGTCGTCATGCGCTGCTCAGTGCGGGCCGCGACGCACGAAGAAATACTGGGCCGCTCGACAAGCGCCACCGTTTCCGTCCAGGCCGGTGCTATCGCCACGCTGCAAGGCGAGAACATCGCCTACTGGCAGGCGCAGGGCGGCATCAACGGCGAAACCAACTGGTTCATGACCGGCAAGGCGCGGGCTGCCTACGGGCAGGCACCAAGCGGCACTGTCGCGCTGGGGGCGGATAAATTCTACGTCTACAACCCGTCTGGCGGCGGCTGGATCAAGACGCTGGAAGTGACCGCCGGGCTGGTGCGCGTTTATGGCCGGATGGCCGCGAATACGGTTGACACAGATGCCATCTTTGCCGGCGCGGTGACGGCGGCGAAGGTCGCGGCAACCAACGTCATCACCATGTCTGCGCAGATTGGAAATGGCGTCATCCAATCTGCCAATATCGGGCAGCTTCAGGTCAAGGAAGCCAATATTGAGAACCTGACGGTTGGCACGCAGAAGATAACGCACAATGCTGTTACCACCAACTGGTACACAAGTGCGTCCAATCAAGTCAGTTTTGACACCAGCGGCGGTGTTTATAGCCTGTTGAGCCTCACAATCGTCAAATCTGAAGATGACTCTGTATTGGACATCACGACAGTTATCCCATTGCGCGCAAACGACGCAATCGACGGGCTGGTTTATATCCGCATCCGAACCGGCGGAATGGGCGGACCTGTGGATGTGGTAAGGACAAGAAATTACCTTCTCGAAAAAGACTATAACGGCGGGTCGGCAGACGTAGTGTCTATAGGGACGATGCACGATGACATGCCCGCCGGGACTTATGGCGTGGAAATTGTGTTCCAGAGAAACACAAATCGCGGGTCATGGACTACTGACTACCGTTACCTGAAAGTGACTGAGGACAAGAGATGAAAGAATATTTCATTGTTTATGACAGGCTAACTGGCGCTGAATTAGCCCGTGGGTCTGGCCCGCTTGGAACAATTGAAGCGCAGCAGTTGACAGAGACGCAAGGAATTATGGCGGTTACTGCCAGCATATCCACGCACTATCCGCTAGACGTGGAAGCACTGCGCCCGCTCATCTGGGAACGCGCCAAACTTTACCGCGCGGCGGCGGAATCCGGCGGCTGTGAAACGCCATTCGGGCGCATTGATACCGACCTTGAATCTCTGGTTCGCATCACAGGCGCAGTGCAGGCCGCCAGTATCGCGATTTCGGCGGGCGATACGCTCACACTCGACTGGACAATGGCAGACAACAGTGTGTTGACGCTGGACGCCCCCATGCTGGTGGCGATGGGCCGCGCGGTCGCGCTGCATGTGGATGCCGTACACCAGCATGGCCGCGATCTGCGTTCGGACATTGACGCGGCTACCACCAGTGAGGCGCTTCTGATGATCGACCTCGAAAACGGCTGGCCGGGGCAAGCTGTAGCCGGTCAGGCATAACAGAGAGGATATTCCAATGGACATCAACCGCAACCGGCGGGGGCAATCGCCCGCGCCGGAATGGCTCTCGTGTGCGGAAATGCGTGGGGCCGCATGATGCAGGATTCCACCAAAACCGGGCTGGACGTAGCGGCGGCGGGCATCACCGTTGCGACCGTCCTGCAATGGCTGCCTGCGTGGCGCTGTGACCATCCAAAAGCGCGGGGGCGCGCATGAGTTTTGATCTCGACCAGAATTTCCTCTGGCGGCTGGCGGCGGCTGCTGGCGGCGCGCTCGTGTCGCTGTCCCTGCCGGTGCACCAGAATTTAAGCCCGGGCGGCAAGATCGCCAACTTCTTCAACGGCTTTTTGTGTGCGGTCTTTCTGGGGCCGCTGGTGGTGCATCGCTTCTTTCCGGCAACGGAACCGGACAGCGAAATGATGATCGGGGGGTGTTTCGTCATCGGGATGAGCGCAATGGCGTTGATGCCCTTCATAATCGAAAAGCTGCGAAAAGTAGTGGACGGATTCACCTGGGGGCAGGAGAAATAGAATGTATTTCATGACCCTGTCGTTCAATGTGCTCTTTACGCTGACCATCGTCGGTTTTGTTATTTGGCGGCTTGGCTGGCACTTCGAGACGCATAATTGCCTTGAGCGCGTTTCCTTGTCGTTCGTTGGCGCGGGGATGTTCTTCTCGATGCTGTCGGATGCTTTCGGCGCGCATGCTTTCGATGCGTGGGGCCTGAATATGGGCCGAGGCGCGTTTGTCGTTTATCTCTATGCCATATTCGGTACACGGCGCTGGCGGCCTGTGGATCAGGGCAAGGGGTGCCTGCAACTATTGCGGGAGGCGCGGCTGTGAGCGCCGCATTCAGCACAGCGCAAATCAGCGCGCTGCTTGGTGCTGGCGTATCGCAGGCGATGATCGATGCGGCTACACGCACGTTGCAACCGATACACCGCAAGATCGGCCCGCGCGCAACGGCGCTTATCCAGCATTTCGAGGGGTGCCGGCTCAACGCCTATCAGGACAGCGTGGGCGTCTGGACCATCGGCTGGGGAAACACATTCTACGAGGACGGCAGCCGCGTGCAGGCGGGTGACAGCATCAGTCAGGCCCGCGCTGATGCCCTGTTCCGCCTGATCGTGGCACGGTTCGAGGCGGGCGTCGAAAAGGCCGCGCCAGTCGCTACGGCGGCGCAATTCGGCGCGATGGTATCGCTGGCCTATAATATCGGGCTGTTGGCGTTCACCGGCTCCACACTTTTGCGGATGCACAATTCGGGCAGCTATGCCGGTGCGGCAGAACAGTTCCCGCGCTGGAACAAGGCGGGCGGGCGTGTGCTTGACGGGTTGACGCGGCGGCGCAAGGCCGAACGGCTGCTCTACCTGAACGACCTGCCAGCTTTCGACAAGGCGATAGGATACAGGCTATGACGCCTATTCTGCAGGCTCCATCTCCGCAGGAGCCACCGACAGACGCAGGCCGAGCACGCGCAATATCTTCGTCAGCGTGTCGAGCGTCGGATTGCCGCTATCGCCAAGCGCCTTGTAAAGCGCCTCGCGGGAAATACCGGACTGGCGCGCCACGGCGCTCGTGCCAATGGCGCGCACCACATCGCCCACCGCGCGGCGGAAAAATGCCGGGTCGTTTTCTTCCATCGCCGCTTCGAGATAGGCGGCCTTGTCTTCGGGCGTTTCGAGATATTCGGTCACGTCCCAGATTGTCGTTTCAATCGCCATCACTCCACCTCTCTGGCCAGTGTCTTCGCCATTTCGATATCCCGGCTTTGGGTATCCTTGTCGCCGCCGCACAGAAGAACGATGATCGTGCTGCCACGCTGGACGAAATACACCCGATAGCCGGGGCCGTATTTGATCCTCAGTTCGCCAATACCGCCGAAGAATTTGGCGTCGCCAAGATTGCCTTCCTCGACACGGCGAAGGCGCACCGCGATCCGGGCCTTCGCCTGACGGTCCCGCAGGTTCCGAAGCCATTGGTCAAATTCGGCGGTGCGGCGGACTTCGATCATATGTGTTCTATAGTTCACAGGTGGGCGGGTGTCAACTATAATCCACAATCACAAAAAGGGGTGCGCGCATGACCGCCCTTCTCCCCCTCCTGTCCCGCTACTGGCAATATGGCGCGATGGCCCTGCTGGCGCTGGCGCTTGGCGTGCAATCGTGGCGGCTGGATCGCGAACAGGCCGCGCATGAGGCAACGGAAGCCGCAGGCGAATTGCTGGTGGCAAACTATCGGGGCGCGGCGGAACAGGCCCGCGCCGATGCCGAGCGGGCGCGGGCTGAGGCTGCGATTGAACAGCAAAGGATAAGCGATGAAGTGGCAACCGATTACCAACAGCGCCTTGCTGATTTGCGCGCTCGCTATGACCGCATGCGCCGGCAAGTCGCAGCCAATCCCGGTTCGCCCGGAACCGGCGATATGCCCGGCCTTTCCTGTCCCGCCGGCGGCATTGATGCAAGAGCCCTCAATTCGGGATTTCTGGAAATTCTGGCCGCCGCAGACGAAAACACCGAACGGCTGATTGCGTTGCAGGAGTGGGTGCGGGGACAGGCGGACCGGTGACACAGGGGCTGCAGGTTCACCCCGAACCTCGGGCCAGGTGCCACCTAGGACCAAATGAGCGAAACGAACCCTGAAAAAGCACCTAACCTATTGCAATGATTGCGGACGCACTGTGTTGACACCGCAGGGGTCGCAAGTTCAATCCTTGCCGCGCCCACCATCAAAAAAGGCCGCTATCCCTCTCGGGAAGCGGCCTTTTTATTCCGACATTGGGGGGCAGTGCCAGGGTCCGGACTCACTACAGCCACCAGATGACAGCGGCGGCGAGGCTGATGGCGCCCATGAAGGTTTTGATGTTACGATCGAAGCGGGTGGCGATGCGGCGCCAGTCCTTGAAGCGGCAGAACATGCGCTCGACGACGTTGCGCTGTTTGTAGATCGCGCGGTCGTAATCATACTGGATTTTGCGGTTCTTGCGGGGTGGGATGACGGGCTCGGTGCCGCGCTCGACCAGCCATTCTCGCAATGCCTGGCTGTCGTAGCCCTTATCGGCGACCAGTTCGGCAGACGGCGGCATCGCTTCGATGCAGAGTTTGGCGACCTTGCAATCATGAATGTTTCCGGGCCGTCAGGAGCAGGACATATGGGCGGCCCTTCGTGTCGCAGACGGCGTGAAGTTTGGTGTTTCGTCCGCCTTTCGTGCGGCCGATACCATGAGCCAGGGCCCCCCTTTTCCGCCGCCTGCGCAGCGGTGGGCCTTGATGCAACTGCTGTCGATGAACAGCCGGTCCGGCATATCTCCTGCTCCCGCCAACGCGCTGAAGATGTCTTCCCAGATACCGCGCCCGGACCAGCGAACGAACCGGTTGTATAGCGTCTTCTTCGGACCGCAGACGTCAGCACAGTCAACCCAACGGCCACCGCTGCGAAGCGCATGCACGATGCCACTCAGCATCACGATCAGGCGCACAGCGAAACCCTGTTATTGGGTCCGAACCCTAGTTTGCGGCCTCCTGCGTGGCCTCGCCCACGGATTCCACGTCGCGGCCCACGCCTTCAACCGTATTGCAGGCCGTCACCGCCAATCCGCCCAGCACCAGCAAGAACATCATCAGCTTTTGTAACATGGCGAATTCCTTGTTCGCGGTTTATCGAACAGGAAACCGATCAGAGGCATGGATGTTCCGCTGGTTCCGGCCGGCCCGCTATTTCTGCCCATCGGGTGCCACACGGTCGATAATGCCGACATCGAGCAAGGGGGCGGCGTCGATTTCACTTGCGTCGAGCAATTCCCCGAGGCGTTCCAGCGCCGCGAGAATCATGGCGCGTTCCCATGCCGGCAAGGTGGTGAAACTTTCCTGAAAGCGGTTTTGCAGCAGGTCGGGCGCGCTTTCCAGCATGGATCGGCCTGCCGGCGTCGCGCGTAGCAGCATCTGGCGCTTGTCCCGCTCATTGCGCTGTCTGCTTGCAAGACCAGCGGATTCCAGCCTGTCGACGATATTGGTGACGGTTGCCTGGCCAAATTGCAGCGTCGCGGCGATGGCGCCTGGCGTGATCTCGTCGAAGCGACTTATTTCCTGAAGCACCAGCAGTTGCGACGGCGTCAGCCCGGTAGCAGCGGCAAGCTTGCGGCTACCCTGATCGGCGGCGCGCAGGATGCGCCGAATCGCCTTTAACGCCGCACTGGTAATTTCGTCTGGCATGGACCCACGCTAACCTTTCTCCGCAGCTCCGCCAAATCTCATATTGCTTCATATTTCGAAGGAATATTCAGGGACTTGAGCAGCAAAATAAACCGAAACGGCCATTTCCGGTTGAAATTACCGCGATAAATCCCTAACTACGGCTCTCGCAGCGGCCTGATAGTGCGTTGCCACGAATGTTTAATAATTCGGAGTATGAAGCATCGGCATTGCCGACCATAAACGAGCCTCCGCAGAGACCCCCGGCGATTCCGCACATATTGCGACCGAAAGCGCTGGCCCGGTCCTTCGCCTCCCCCGCGCGGGGGATGGCCCTGCCATTACCCGGCTGATCGCGGATTGCCCGCCGCTGGATGTGAATTCCGCTTATTGCAATCTGCTGCAATGCACGCATTTCGCCGCTACGTCGGTGGTGGCGGAGCAGGACAGAAAGCTCGCCGGCTGGATTTCCGGCTATCGCCCGCCCGCCGCGCCCGAAGAGTTTTTCATCTGGCAGGTTGCGGTGCATGCGGATGCGCGCGGCACCGGCCTCGGCGGAAAAATGCTCGATGCATTGATCGCCCGGCCGTCGGCCGCCGGTATCACTACCCTTACCACCACCATTACGGAATCGAATGCCGCCTCCTGGGCCCTGTTCGGTTCCTTCGCGCGCCGCCACGGCGCATCGCTCACCCGGCGTCCGTATTTCGAGCGCGACGCCCATTTCGCCGGCCTGCACGAGACGGAACATCTGGTTTCGATCGGGCCCATCGTCGGCGGCTCCCCATCCAAACAGGAGATTTTATGATTTTGACCCCAAAACCCACGCGTATCCCCCCGGATGTTTCGCTCTATGAACGCATGGAATCTCGGGTCCGTAGCTATTCCCGCTCCATGCCCCGCCAGTTCACCCGCGCCGAAGGCGTGTGGATGTACGACGACCATGGCGGGCGCTATCTGGATTTCCTGTCTGGCTGTTCAACGCTGAATTATGGCCACAATCATCCGGTGCTGAAACAGGCGTTGCTTGAGTATATCGCCGCCGACGGCATCGCCCATGGCCTCGATTTACATACAGAAGCCAAGGCCGATTTTCTCGAAACGTTCGAGAAGCTGATTTTGAAGCCGCGTGATCTTGAGTATCGCGTGATGTTCACCGGTCCCACGGGGGCGAATGCTGTGGAGGCGGCCCTGAAGCTTGCCCGCAAGATCACCGGGCGCCAGCATGTCATCGCCTTTACCAACGGTTTTCACGGCATGACGCTTGGCGCCCTCGCCTGCACCGGCAATGCCGGGAAGCGTGGTGGGGCGGGCGTGCCGCTCAATCATGTGAGCCATGAACCCTATGATGGCTATTTTGGCCCGCATGTGGATACCGCGGAACTGCTGGATCAGCGGCTCTCCGATCCCTCCAGCGGGCTGGACAAGCCGGCGGCCATCCTCGTCGAAACGGTGCAGGGCGAAGGCGGGCTGAATGTTGCGTCAGCCAAATGGTTGCGCCGCATCGCAACCATCGCCCGGGAACATGGCGCGCTGCTGATCGTTGACGACATTCAGGCCGGTTGCGGGCGCACTGGCGGCTTTTTCAGCTTTGAGGACGCGGGAATTGAGCCGGATATCGTAACGCTGGCCAAATCGCTTTCGGGCATGGGCCTGCCGTTCGCGCTGACGCTGTTTCGCCCCGATCTCGATCAGTGGAAGCCGGGCGAGCATAATGGCACATTCCGCGGCAACAACCATGCGTTCGTCACCGCGGCAACAGCGCTGCGCCATTTCTGGAGCGACGGGCAATTCGCCGCCGATGTGAAGCGGCGCGGGGAGTTTCTTGGGCTACGTCTGGAAGAAATCGCCAGAAAGCACGGCCTGACAACGCGCGGACGCGGCATGATGCGCGGCATCGATACCGGCTGCGGCGACATCGCTGCGCGGGTAACGGGCGCGGCATTCGATCGTGGCCTGATCATCGAGACAAGCGGCGCGCACGATGAAGTGGTCAAGGTGTTGGCCCCGCTTACAATCGACGATGCCATATTGGCCGAAGGTCTGGATATCGTCGCCGATTGTGTCCGCGACGCGATGACGCCGGCCTTCAAGGTTGCTGCAGAGTAAAGCGTAACAGAAAGAATCATAATGCTTATTCGTGAACTTGACACGATCCGTGAATCGGATCGCAACATCGTGACGGACGGCTGGGAAAGCGCCCGGCTGTTGCTGAAAGATGATGGAATGGGTTTCTCCTTCCACATCACCACCATGTATGCTGGCAAGGAATTGCACATGCATTACCAGAACCATCTGGAGGCGGTGTTTGTGCTGGCGGGCGAAGGCACCATCGAGGATCTGGATACCGGGGAAACGCACGAACTCGCCCCCGGCGTCCTGTATGTGCTGAACAATCATGATCGCCATATCGTGCGCCCGAAAACCGACATCGTAACGGCATGCGTGTTCAATCCGCCTGTTACCGGGCGCGAGGTTCATGACGAAAATGGCGCCTATCCCGCCGAAGCAGAGATGGCGGCGGCTGGCTGAGGTTCAGGGCATGCAAGATTTGTACCCGTCCCGCCAGACGGCCAGCCCGGAGTTGCACCCCCGGATCGATCCGGTGGTGCATGGACGCTGGCATCCAGGCGCACCGCTGACAGAAGCCCAGACGGAGCATTTCGATGCCCGGGGGTATCTGGTGCTGGAGAATCTGTTTTCGCCAGCCGAAGTGGCGGCGTTGCAAGCGGAAACGGCGCAGCTGCTGGCCGATCCGGCGGCGCTGGAAGCGGAAACGATGATCCTCGAGCCAAACAGCGGCGAGGTGCGATCCATTTTTCGTATCCACGAACAAAATCCGCTGATGGCGCGGCTGGCAGCGGATTCCCGCCTGGCTGGCGTTGCCCGATTCCTGCTGGACGATGAAGTTTACATTCATCAGTCCCGGCTCAACTACAAACCGGGGTTCCGTGGCAGGGAATTCTATTGGCATTCGGATTTTGAAACCTGGCATGTCGAGGACGGCATGCCGCGTATGCGCGCGCTGTCGATGTCGGTGCTGCTGGCGGAGAATACCCCGCATAATGGCCCGCTGATGCTGATTCCCGGCTCGCACAGAAACTATCTCACCTGCGTCGGGAAAACGCCGGAAAACCATTACCGCTCATCTCTTCGCAAGCAGGAATATGGTGTGCCTGACGCGGAAAGCCTGACGGCGATGGTGCGCGATTTCGGCATTGCGGCACCGCTTGGCAAACCGGGCACGGTGATCATTTTCGACTGCAATCTGATGCATGGGTCCAACGGCAATATCACGCCGCTGCCACGCACCAATGCTTTCATGGTCTATAATGCGGTGTCAAACCGGCTGGCCGACCCGTTCGGCCCGCCGACGCCGCGCCCGCCATTTATCGCGGCGCGGAATGCGGAGCCGCTCACGATCTGCGCCGGGCCGCTGGTGGATCATGGCGGATGAACTGACAGATCCCCCGGAACCTGCGCCCTCCGGCCTGCTGCGACGCGCCATCGCTGCTTCCGCCATCGGTAACGCTACCGAGTGGTTCGATTATGGTATTTATGCCTATGGCGTGGTGTGGATTTCGGCGGCGCTGTTTCCCGGCAACACGCAGGAGGCGACACTTTTCGCGCTCGCCACCTTCGCCATTTCCTTCCTGATGCGCCCGTTCGGGGGTCTGTTCTGGGGTCCACTGGGGGACAAGATCGGACGCAAGTCCATCTTGTCCTTCACGATTTTACTGATGTCGGGGGCGACTTTCTGCATTGGCCTTATTCCATCCTACGACGATATCGGCTTCTGGGCCCCGACCTTGCTGATTGTCTTGCGGATGGTGCAGGGTTTTTCGACCGGCGGCGAATATGGCTGCGCCGCCACCTTCATGGCCGAATATGCGCCGGACGATAAACGCGGTTTTTGCGGCAGTTTTCTCGAATTCGGTACGCTTGGCGGCTTTGCGCTCGGCGCGTTGCTGATGCTGGGCTTTTCAGCGCTGCTGACCGACGCCCAGATGCACGACTGGGGCTGGCGTCTGCCCTTCCTGATGGCCGCACCCATGGGCTTCGTTGGCCTGTATCTGCGGTCGAAAATGCAGGACACGCCGGTTTTCCGGGAATGTGCCGTGGATGCCGATGAGAATATGTTTTCGAAGCTGGGGTTGCTGTTCCGCGAATATCGCCGGCCCATGCTGGTGCTGTCCGGCCTCGTTATCGCGCTGAATATCGTCAATTATACATTGCTCAGCTATATGCCCACCTATCTGGCAATGAACATCGGCTTGTCGCAGGATCAGGCGCTGATTGTGCCCATTTTGGGCATGTTGTTCATGATGCTGCTATTGCCGCTGGCCGGTATGTTATCGGACCGGATCGGTCGCAAGCCTTTGTGGTGGTTTTCGCTGACCGGGTTATTCGTGCTGGCGGTGCCGCTGTTCAATCTGATGGGAACAGGACTTGCTGGCGCCACCATCGGTTTTCTGGTGCTGGGGTTGCTCTATGTACCACAACTGGCAACGATTTCCGCCACATTCCCGGCGATGTTCCCGACCCATATACGCTTCGCCGGCTTCGCCATCGCCTATAACGTCGCGACATCCCTGTTCGGCGGCACCGCACCGGCAATCAATGCCTGGGCCATCGGCGCAGCCGGCGATATGGTGATGCCCGCCTATATCATGATGGGCGGATGCGCGATCGGGGGTATTGCCCTGCTGTTCCTGATAGAAACGGCGGGTGAATCCTTGCGCGGAACCGGCATACCGGGCGCGCAAACGATAGCTGTTGGTGAAAATCGGTTACGCACCGGCAGGGCCTGAACAAATACACCGCCGCCCGTTCAGAAGCGGCGGTGTTACGGATATTTTCAGTCGTTTACCGGCTGGCCATTCAGGAAACGGATCATCGCGGAGAAATCCCGCCCGCCGCCACCGGCATTGGACAGTGCCTGGTAAAGCGCTTCAGCCGCTGCGCCCATTGGCACGCTGGCGTCGGCATCCTGCGCCGCCGTCAGCGCCAGCTTCAGATCCTTCAGCATCAGCGCCGATGCGAAGCCCCCGCGATAATCGCGATCCGCGGGACTCTGCGGACCAACACCCGGTACCGGGCAATAACTGGTGACGGACCAGCTCTGACCGGACGCCTTCGACGTGATGTCGTAAAAGGTTTGCGCGTCCAGCCCGAGCTTTTCCGCAAGCAGAAATGCCTCACAGGTGGCGACCATGTTCGCGCCCAACAGCATATTGTTGCAAATTTTCGCGGCCTGGCCGGCTCCGGCGCCGCCGGCATGGATCACCGCCTTGCCCATTTTCTCCAGGATCGGGCGGGCACGCTCGAAGGCCGCCGTCTCGCCGCCCACCATGAATGTCAGCGCGCCATCGTTCGCCGCCGCAATGCCGCCGGATACCGGTGCATCGACCATCGCGATGTCCTTGTCGCCTGCCTGTACGATCACCGCCCGGGCGGAAGCGACGTCGATCGTCGAGCAATCGATGAGCAATGCCGATTTCGGCACCGCGCCGAAAATCTCATCGCCATATACCTGCCGGACATGGCGCCCGGCGGGCAGCATTGTCACCACAAATTCCGCATCGGTCGCGGCATCCGCGGCGGACGTCGCGCGCGTGCATCCGGCAGCTTCGGCGCGCGCCAGCGCCGCTTCGGCAAGGTCGAATGCTTTCACCTGGTGTCCGGCCCGGGCGAGATTGGCGGCCATGCCGCCTCCCATATTGCCAAGGCCGATAAAGCCAATCCTGCTCATCAGCGTCCTTTCCATTGACCGGCGCGCTTTTCCACGAACGCCTGCATGCCTTCAGCCTTGTCTTCCGTCGCGCACAGGCCATTGAAAATCCGGCGCTCGAACAGCAGGCCATGGTTCAGGCCGGTTTCAAACGCAGCGTTCACCATTTCCTTGTTCGCGATGGTCGCCAGTGGGGGCAGCGCGGCAATGGCGGCGGCCGTTTTCAAAGCCTCGTCCAGCAGTTCGGCGGCGGGCACCACGCGGGAAACGAGGCTTGCGCGTTCGGCTTCCGCGGCATCCATGAAACGACCGGTCAGGCACATTTCCATGGCCTTGGACTTGCCAACCGCGCGCGTCAGCCGTTGCGAGCCGCCCATGCCCGGCGCAACCCCCAGCTTGATCTCCGGCTGGCCGAATTTCGCGGTATCTGCCGCGATGATGAAATCGGCCATCATGGCCAGTTCACATCCGCCACCCAGTGCGAAGCCGGCAACGGCGGCAATCCAGGGCTTGCGGGTCGCGGTCACCCGCTCGAAACCGGCAAAGAAATCTTCACCGTACATTTCCGCGAAGCCCTTGGGTTGCATTTCCTTGATGTCGGCCCCGGCGGCAAAGGCTTTCTCGTTGCCCGTCAATACCGCGCAACGCTGCGTCGGATCGGCATCGAAAGCGGCAAAGGCGGCGATCAGGTCGGCCAACACTGTCGTATTAAGCGCGTTCAGGGCTTGCGGGCGGTTCAGGCGGATAAGGGTGACGGCGTCGTGACGCTCGACCAGGATAGTTTCATAAGTCAATTTGCGGCTCCTTCCTCGATAGGGGTCCATGCGTCAGCTGCGTCCAGCGGCTGGAAAATGGCGTCGATCAGTGCGTCGTCCACGCCCTCCGGTGTCGACGGATCCCACTGCGGATTATTATCCTTGTCGATCAGCAGCGCCCGCACGCCTTCAGGGAAGTCGGGCCGTGCCACAACATGCCAGGCGATGGCATATTCCATGCGCATTTCATCAGCGAAATTGTCGATGTTCGCTGCCTCGCGCAATTGCCGCAGCGAAACCTTGCACGACTGCGGCGACTTGGTCGCCAGTATCTGATGTTGTTTCGTTGCCCATGCGCCACCATCCGCCGCCAGCGCCACGAGCACATCTTCGTAACGCTCCGCAGCAAACAGCCGGTCGATATCGGCGCGCAATCCCTCGATCGCGGCTGCCGGCGGAGCGCTGGACAGATCGGCAAGGACGGTTTCGACGTCTTGCGGATTGGCTACCAGACGCGCTTTCGCGTCTTCGAGCCGGCTGCTTTCCAGGTAATGGGTAGCAAGCCCCAGCGCAAGACAATCCGCACCGTCGAGCCGCGCACCGGTCAGCGCCACATATTGGCCTACGCGTCCGGGCAACCGCGACAAATAACGGCCGCCGCCGACATCCGGAAACAGACCGATGCCGGTTTCGGGCATGGCGAACATGGTCCGCTCCGTCGCCACGCGATAATTGGCCGGCATGGAAATCCCTACGCCGCCACCCATGGTGATTCCGTCGATAATCGCAATTACCGGCTTCGGATAGACAAACAGCAGATGGTTAAGCCGATATTCCGTATGGAAAAAGGTGCGGGCCTCAACCTTGTCGCCCCGCGCGCTGTCGGCCAGAGCCCGCACATCGCCGCCGGCGCAAAAGCCCCGGCCATCCATATGATCGATCAGCACGGCTTCGACCGCTGGCTCGTTACGCCATTCAAGCAGTACCGCGATCATCGCTTCGCACATGCCGAGGTTCAGGGCGTGTATGGCTTTTGGCCGGTTAAGGCGGATGCGACCGACCTTCCCTTCCACAAACGCGACGATTTCCTGCGTCATTGGCGAACCATCTCCCGGCCGACGATCATGCGCATGATTTCGTTGGTTCCTTCCAATATGCGATGCACGCGCAGATCGCGCAGGATTTTTTCAACCGGATAGTCTTTCAGATACCCATAACCGCCATGCAGTTGCAGCGCCCGGTCTGCTACCGACCAGCCGGTATCGGTCGCCAGCCGTTTCGCCATGGCGGCAAAGCGGGTCTTGTCGGCGGCATTGTCCGTCACCCTCACCGCGGCCGCATAGAGCAGCACCCGTGCGGCCTGCAGTTCGGTTTCCATATCCGCAAGCGTGAACTGGACGGTCTGGAAATCGGCGATCGGCTGGCCAAATTGCTGGCGTTCGCGGGTGTAGGCGAGCGCCTCATCCAGCGCGCGCTGCGCGCCGCCCAGAGAACAGGCGCCGATATTCAGTCGTCCGCCGTCCAGGCCCATCATGGCGATGCGAAATCCTTCGCCTTCGCCGCCCACCCGGTTGGCAACCGGCACCCGCACACCATCAAAATTGACCTGTGCGGTCGGCTGCGAGTTCCAGCCAAGCTTTTTCTCTTGCGCGCCGAAACTGACGCCAGGCATGTCTTTCTCGATCACGAGGCAGGAAATGCCTTTTGGTCCGTCTTCGCCGGTGCGGACCATGGTGACATAAATTTCATTCTCGCCACCGCCCGAAATAAAGGCTTTCGACCCGGTGACGACATAATGATCGCCGTCGCGCACGGCTTTCGTTTTCAGCGCCGCCGCATCCGAGCCGGAGCCCGGCTCGGTCAGGCAATAGCTCCCGAGTTTTTCGCAGGAAACCATTGCCGGCAGGTAGGCCGCTTTCACCTCATCGCCGCCGAAGCGGTCGATCATCCAGGCGGACATATTGTGGATCGAGATGAAAGCGGAGGTGGAGGGACAGCCGTAGGCCATCGCCTCCATGATGAGCGCAGCTTCCAGTCGACCCAGACCGATGCCGCCGCCCGCCTCCGACACATAAATTGCGCCAAAGCCGAGCTCGGCAGCGGCTTTCACCACGTCGCGCGGGAAGATTTTCTCTTCATCCCAGTGGGCCGCGTGCGGTGTGATGGCGTCCGCCGTAAACCGGCGCGCCATCTCCTGAATGGCGCGCTGGTCGTCGGTCAGGTCAAACTGGCTCATTCCTGTCCCCCTGTCTGTTGCTTATCCCATGGTCGGGATAATGAAGGCGCTGTCGCCGCTGTCGCCGCCATCCGGCCACCGCTGGGTAACGACCTTCGTCTTCGTGTAGAAACGCACACCTTCCGTACCATATTGGTTGGTATCGCCAAAGGCGGAACGCTTCCAGCCGCCAAAACTGTGGTAGGCGACCGGCACAGGGATCGGCACATTCACGCCAACCAGGCCGACATTGACGCGCGAGACGAATTCGCGCGCGGCGTGGCCGTTGCGGGTGAAGATGGCGACGCCATTGCCATATTGATGCTCGCTCGGCAGACGCAGCGCTTCCTCGAAATCATTGGCCCGCACGATTTGCAGCACGGGGCCGAAAATTTCTTCCTGATAGCTTTGCATCGACGTCTTCACATGGTCGAACAGCGTCGGCCCAACGAAGAAGCCTTCTTCATGCCCCTGCAGCTTGAAGCCACGGCCATCAACGACCAGTTCCGCGCCTTCATCGACGCCCATCTGGATGTAGCTTTCGACCTTCGCCTTGTGCGCGGCGGTCACCACCGGGCCATAATGCGCGTCATTGTCGGTCGATACGCCGATACGCAGCGCCTCGATCGCGGGCAGCAGCGCCGCGCGCAAACGCTCGGCGGTTTCCTGACCTACCGGCACCGCCACGGGCAGCGCCATGCAGCGCTCGCCAGCGGAACCAAAGGCAGCACCGGTCAGATCCTTGACCACCTGATCCATGTCGGCGTCCGGCATGACGATGCCGTGATTCTTTGCGCCGCCCATCGCCTGGACACGCTTGCCGTTGGCGGTGCCCCGGCTGTAAATATATTGCGCGATATCGGAAGAGCCGACGAAGCTGATCGCCTTGATTTCCGGATGGTCGATGATCGCATCCACCATTTCCTTGTCGCCCTGAACAACCTGAAGAATGCCCTCGGGGAGGCCCGCTTCCAGCATCAGTTCGGCCAGGCGCACCGGCACGGACGGATCGCGCTCGCTGGGCTTCAGGATGAAGGCGTTGCCGCACGCAATCGCAATGCCGAACATCCACATCGGGATCATCGCCGGGAAGTTGAATGGCGTGATACCGGCGACAACACCCAGCGGCTGGCGCATCGAATAGACATCAATGCCGGGTCCTGCGCCTTGCGAATATTCGCCCTTCAGCACATGCGGAATACCACACGCAAATTCAATGACTTCCAGGCCGCGCTGAATATCGCCGCGCGAATCAGCCAGCACCTTGCCATGTTCGGACGACAGCAATTCCGCCAGTTCGTCCATATTCTGTTCGATCAAATTCTTGAATGCGAACATCACCCGGGCGCGCCGCTGCGGATTCGTGGCTGCCCAGCCCGGCTGCGCGGCAAGCGCCGCATTCATCGCACGATCGAGATCGGCGGAGGTCCCGAGCCCGACGCGCGCCTGAACCTGGCCGGTGTTGGGGTTGAAAACATCATGATAGCGGCTGGCGCGGGATTCGCCGCCGCCGGCAATGACATGCGACAGTTCACGTAATGCGGTAGCCATGCGATATACTCCCATTGAAGATTTGACCCTGTTTCCATTACTCCGGGAGATAGCGCAAGGGGTCGACACGCAGGAGGCACCTGCAATATTGCAGGTATATGCATTGGGATGATCTTCGCATATTTCTCGCCGTCGCGCGCACCGGGCAGATCGCCCGCGCGGCGCCCGTTCTCGGTATCGACCCGACAACGGTCGGCCGACACCTGCGGCGGCTGGAAAAAGCGATGGGCCAGATCCTGTTCGAGCGCCATCCCGGAGGGCAGAAACTGACGGAAGCCGGTGAACGCCTGATCGGTCACGCCGAAACTTTCGAGCGGTTATTACAGGAAATCGCACCGGGCGGGCCGGACAAGCCGGCCGGGATGGTTCGTGTCAGCACATCGGAAGGTTTCGGCACCTGGTTTGTTGCGCACCATCTGGGCGAATTCATGCAGGATCATCCGGCTATCCAGATCGATCTGGTCGCCAACAGTGGTTTTCTTAGCCCATCAAAACGGGAAACGGACGTCGCAATCCTGCTGGCCAGACCCAGAAAGGGCCCGCTGATCACGCGCCGCCTCACCAATTATCGTCTGAAAATATTTGCGGCAAAAACCTATCTGGCGCAACACCCGCCGATATATACCCCGGATGCCCTGCGCGATCACACGCTGATCGGATATATTCCCGATTTCGTCTATGCACCCGAGCTGCATTATCTCAACGAAGTCGCACCCGGCCTTGAACCCAGGCTGCGATCATCCAGCATCAATGCGCAATATCGCATGACGGCGGCCGGCGCGGGTATCGCGATCCTGCCCTGTTTTATCGGTGACACCGATCCACTGCTTCAACGCGTCTTGCCGGATTTCGAAATCCAGCGCTCTTTCTGGCTCGTCACCCATCAGGATACGCATAACGCCCCGCGCATCCGTCAGTTCACCAACTGGCTGACCGATCTCACCATCCGCCGTCGGGACAGGCTGCTGGGTCTTGTGCCGGACGTCAACGCCGTCCCGGCCCCGGCGGCCTGAGGGCCAGACGAATATCCGTAGCTTTATCCGGCGGATTGACCGCACTGGTTTCAAACATATGCGTGCCGCCGGCAGCGATGCTCGGGATGCCCGCCGGCATCGTCCAGCGGACAAGCACTTCCCCCTGCTGATCCAGTAAAGTCAGCTCGACGGGCGGCACCGGAACCCGGTTAAAGGTGGGGTTGTGGATCGTGCCGGACACTTCCCACACCGCGCCACCATCGGGAAGCGATCTTTTCACTACCTCATGCTCCAGCCGCAAGGGCGACGCCGGACCTTCCGGCACCCGCAAGACCGGCAGACGGACAGATGGCAGCCGGATGCCGGGCAATGTTGGCAGGGCCAGATTGCTCATTTCCAGCCGAAACCCTGGCAACCCATAGCGTTCAGGTTGCAGGCGGTTGGTGGCCAGCGCAATCAGCACAGCCGCAAGCAAAAACAGCAATATTGCCACGATCCACGGCCACCAGCGATGGCGGCGCCGCGGCGCGGACGGGCGCTCTTC
The DNA here is from genome assembly GCA_041675905.1 of Sphingomonadaceae bacterium. Taxonomy (GTDB): domain Bacteria; phylum Pseudomonadota; class Alphaproteobacteria; order Sphingomonadales; family Sphingomonadaceae; genus Sandaracinobacteroides. The sequence goes on from JBAYSX010000016.1 coordinate 50,957, forward strand.
CGCAGCCTCAGCCGGACCGGCTTCGACCGTTTCTTCCGGGGGTTGCGGCGGCAGCGGATCCCCAAGTTCCAGAACCGGTTCCGGCTCGGGCGTGGCAACCCAGATTTCCTGACAGATCTTGCAGCGAACCTTGCGCGGCTTCAGCGCCAGTTCGCCGCTCGCAGTTGTTTCCCGTGGCCAATCCGCGTCCGGGACTTCATAACGAACACCGCAATTGGGGCATGAAAGCAACATGCGCGCACTTCACCACAAGCCCGAAACCTTCGCAAGCCGCGTTGCGTACCTGCGCGACGCTTATTATGGCTGAAGCCATGGTACGCACCCTGCCCCGTTCCCGCCGCATCCTGTCACGGATCGCCCAGATCGCGCTTGCCCCGGCGGTGCTGGCCGTGCTCGGCTTCGTCTGGTTCGTGATGGCCCTTCCCGGCCCGGCGAACGACCAGACGGCAACGGACGGCATTGCCGTATTGACCGGAGGGCCTGGCCGCATGCCCCGCGCAATTGCCGTGCTGGAAGCAGGCAAGGCCAGGCGCCTGCTGGTATCCGGCGTTGATTCGAGAGTGCGCCCCGCTGAATTTATCGCCGTCACCGGCATCTCTGCCCGCCTGTTCGATTGCTGCGTCGATCTCGGCTATGCGTCCGACAGCACCAGATCCAACGCCAGCGAGGTGGCGGAGTGGGTAAAAGAACATCAGTTCAGGTCCATCCGGCTGGTGACGGCGGGCTATCATATGCCGCGCGCCGAGGCGGAAATCCGCGCGCGCGTGGCACGCGACGTGCTGATCCTGCCCGATGCTGTATCGGGCGAGCGGACGTTGGCGCAAATGGCACTGGAATATGCCAAATTTGTAGCTGCCCGGGTAACGCTGCTGGTTCACCGAACTCCCGCATGAGACAGTGGATTGCCGGCGTCGCATTCGCGCTGATTTTCTATGGTGGAACAATGGCGCTGGCGCTGCCCACGGTCATTAGCGTCGCCATTTCGGACCGGGCGCTGCAACCTGCGTCCAGATTGTGGGCGCGATGGTATTTGTGGTGCTGCCGCCGCATATTGGGAATTCGCATGGCGGTGCGCGGCGCGGTGCCGCAAGGTGACGTGATCGTCGCCTTCAAACATCAGTCCGCCTTTGAAACCATCGCGACTCTGACGCTGTTCGACCGGCCAGCGGTGGTGATGAAAGAGGAACTGCGCCATATTCCCATCTGGGGATGGATCGCCGCCCGCCACGGCAGCATCTTTGTGCAGCGTCAGGCGGGAGCCAGTGCGTTGCGCCACATGCTGCGGCAGGCGCGGCGCAGTGCTGCTTCGGGCCGGCCGATCGTCATCTTCCCGGAAGGCACCCGCGTGGCCCCGGGCCAGGTCGCGCCTATACGCGCCGGGCTCTATGCGCTGGCATCGGGCGTGCGGTTGCCGGTAGTGCCCGTTGCGCTCGATGCCGGGAAATATTGGCAAAAGGGACTCGCCGGCAAACACCCCGGCATCGTTACGCTGGCGTTCCAGCCGGAAATCAGCCCAACGCTTCCCCGCAAGGCTTTCGAAGAGGCCGTGCAAATCGCTATCAACGCCGATCCCGTTCAGGTCGAGGTACGGAAATGAGCCGCTTTCCCTTATGGCTAACCCTGCTGCCACTGGTCGCGGGCGTGGTGATATGGCACCTGGTGTGGAAGGGGTATGCCAATGATTTCAAGGCAGAAGTCGCAGCCATCCTGCCACCAGCCACGCAGATTTCCAGCAGCGGCTTTCCCTATCGGCTGGAAGTCGATGTGCAAAATGTGGATCAACAGTATCAGGGTCCATCACTGACGGCCAGAGTACGGGCGGACACGCTGATTGCCCACCGTGTGCCGTGGCAGAAAGACCGGCAGGTGCTGAATTTCGTCGCGCCCGAAGCCGAACTGGCGCTGGTCGCCCTGCCCGATGTCCGTGTCCGCATCGCCGCGCCGCACGCCCAGGCGAGCTTGCGCACCGAACCGGGACGGATCGCCCGCCTGTCCGCCGTGTGGGAGCAACCGGAAATTCGTACCGGCCTGTTCGCCGCCGGTTTCACCGCCACGAGTTTTGAAGCGCATCTGCGCGAAACACCCGCTACCGCCGCCCCCGAACCCTCTGATCCGCGCTTGCCGACCCAGGCGCAACTGGTGCTGTCTGGCACGGATCTGCGCCATGGCGATGGCGCGCCTTTGAATATTTCGCTCAGCGCCGAAATTACGGCGGCCATGCCGATCCGCAGCTATGCGATCTGGGCTGCCGGTGGCACGGTTGAAATCGAGGATTTGCGACTGACAGACCCGACAGGCGAGATCCTGCGCGTGGAAGCAACGCTTGTGCCCGATGGCGAAGGGCGCTTACGCATTGCCGGTACGCTGGAAACCGTATGCCCCGCCACGATACGCGCCGCCGCCAGTGGCCAGCCCGCGCCGCACGAAATGCGCGCCCGTACACCGGAATTGCTGGCTTTCTCCGGCAGGCTACCGGGGGAAATCAACGTTGCGCCGGCGCCCCCCGGCAAGCCGGCGCCGCCGGTTCGCGGTCAACTGCCGCCCTGCCCGGCGCTTGGCTGATCGCCTGTTCGGCGGCGGCGGCGGCGGCATCGAACGCCAGGCAAATGGATGGATGTCGCGCTGCATGGGCGCGCGCCGGTTCAAACAGGGCCAGTTGTGGATAATGCGCCGCAAGGAATTCAGGCAGCGTGTCATCGGATTTCAGCCATGACGCCAGCGCTTCATGCGCCATGCGCAAATTCTCTGGCGTTTGACCAAGGATCGCCTGTCCCAAAATCGCCGCCGCCGCCTGGCCCAGCGCGCAAGCCTGCACTTCCTGCCCAAAGTCCACCACGCGGCCATAGCAATCCAGGTTGACGCTGGTTGTCACCCGGCTGCCACATACGGGCGACCGGCGCATAATTGTTGCCTGCGCGTCTTTCAGAGGCCGCTGACCGGGGATAGACGCCGCCAGCCGCAAGATGTCAGCGGTATAAAGCGGTGCTGTCATGGAATTATCTATAGGGTCGCGGGTCGCCGGATTCAAACGCGACGCTATCCGACGAACGCATCCCGATATTCCGGTTTGACCAGAGACAGGAGGGTTTCCGGCGGTGATATGGAAATTTCATAAGCGCCTTCCGCATAGGGGCCGGCGGCATACGGTCCGGCGATGATTTTCAACGCCCAAATCTGCGGATAACCCACGGGCACCAGCACCATTTCACCAACGGGCGGGCAGTCATCGAAACCGGTGATCTTCGCGCCCATCCGCCGCCGCGCCCGCTCCGCATCCAGTTGCTCGCACCAGACGGGCGTCAGCGCCGCCTGCGCTTTCTCCCGGTCGGTGAACAAATCCCAACTGCCCAGCCTTGTGTGTACCTTGCGGTCCCAGATGGCGGTTGCATAGGCGGTCATGCCGTGTGCGCCGCCGGTGTAGCTGTAGCCCTCCAGCGAAAGGGCCAGCAATTGCGGCGTTTCCGCCTCAGGCTTCCATCTTTGGTCGAACTCATAGCGGCTATACGGGAAGCCCGCCTTCGCAGCCTCCTCCTGCCCCGTTTTGGCTTCATCCAGCGCATGTTGCAGCGCCTGTTTGCCATCGGCCTGAATTGCGCGGAACAGGTCCGGTTCGAGCGCGGCATCCGCAGGCGCGGACCAACGGAAACCCAGATCCGGGCCATCATGGCGGATCAGCAAATCGTTCGCGAGAATGGGCGGCGGTGCAGTCGTTTCCGCTGGCGCCTCCGCTGTCTGGTCCGGTTCAGCCGGCTGACACGCAGCCAGCACGCCCAGGGTTATAATGGCGAATCCTCTGCGCATTTGCCGCATCCTCACCGTTTTTCAGTCTCGCCGCCAGGTGATCTTGCCGTCTTTCGCGATGGAAATCGAAATACCCGCCGCTTTCAGTTCATTGCGCACAGCGTCGGCGGCACCCCAGTCTTTCGCGGCGCGTGCCTGCGCCAATCGTTCGACGCTTGCCTCTATCCCGCTGGCGTCCTCGTCGCCATGAAACCAGCCGGTCGCATCCTGCTGGCCGAGCCCGAGAATGGCCGCGCCATCCGGCAGTGCGGCAATTGCCGCCGGGGTATTCAGATCATCGAACAGCGCCGCAGCGGGCGCCGGGTCCCCTGCCTGGTCGCGCCGGTACAACCGGTCGAGCTGCGCCTTGGATTGCCGCAGCAGATCGTCCGTCCATTGCAACGGCTGGCGATAATGCGCCGACAATAACGCCAGGCGGATCGTCTCCCCCTGCCAGCCGGCATCGAGCAATTCCGCAACGGTGACGATATTGCCCAAAGATTTCGACATTTTGGTCTCCCCCATCTGAAGGAAACCATTGTGCATCCAGATCCGCGCCAGTTCCGCGCCACCATGCGCGCAGCAGCTTTGCGCCCGTTCATTTTCATGGTGGGGAAATTGCAGATCCAGCCCGCCACCATGAATGTCGATCGTCTCCACACCCAGCACGGCGCGGATCATCGCCGAACATTCGATATGCCAGCCCGGTCGCCCCCGCCCCCATGGGCTGTCCCATCCAGGCTGTTCGGAGCGGGATGGCTTCCACAAAACGAAGTCGCCCGGCGCGCGTTTATAAGGGGCGACTTCCACCCGCGCACCCGCGATCATTTCATCCATCGGACGGCGCGAAAGCTGGCCATAGCCGGAGAATTTCGCCACCTCGAACAGTACATGCCCTTGCGCTTCATAGGCAGCACCCTTGGCGATCAGCGCGGAAATCATCGCGATCATGCCATGGTCTCCGGCGATATGTTCGGTTGCACGCGGGTTGAATGTAGGGCGCAAGCAGCCGAGCGCCGCCATATCCGCGAAATAATGCTCCTCAAACTCCGCCGCGACCGCTTGCGGACTGATATTGCGCGCTACCGCCGCCGCCATGATCTTGTCGTCGATATCGGTGATGTTGCGGGCATAGAAAACATGTTCCGGGCCATAGATATGCCGCAACAGCCGGAACAGCGTATCGAACACCACCGCAGGGCGCGCATTGCCAATATGGGCGCGATTATAAACGGTTGGCCCGCACACATACATAGTAACGCGCTTCGGGTCCGCCGGTGAAAACTCCACGGTGGCGCGGCGGGCGGTATCATAAAGCCGCAGCATCAGATTTCCAACGCCTCACCGCTTTCCAGCAAACGATCAAGCGCACGGCGATCCTCGTCGGTATAACCCTGGTCCGCCGCCGGATGCGGCTTTTCGACTGCCGGTTGCTGCAATTCCTCCACCCAATCCACCATCACGTCCGCGGTCATCTGCAAGAGCGGCGCCGATCGCGCTTCCAGCAGCCAATCCGGCGAACGTCGTTCCGGATCGAACAGCCCGGTACCGAATTGCACAAGCAGAAACAGGATCGCCGCGAGAATCACGCCTTTCACGGCACCGAAACCAAACCCCAGCACCCGATCCATCGCACCAAGCGCGCTTCGCCGCGTTGCCCCGCCAGCCATGCCGGCGATAATCCGCCCGATGATCACCGTACCGAAAAACAGCAACAAAAAGGCAATGATCGCCGCGGATGCCTCGCCGCCGGTGCGCGGAGCAAGCCACAAGGTGACATCTTCGTGGAAAAAACGGGTGACCACGCCACCAAGCACCCAGGCCGCGAGGCTAAGGGCCTCGTGCGTCAGGCCGCGAACAAAGCCCATCAGCGCCAGTAACCCGATAAGGGTCAGCACGATATAATCAAAACCGGTAAGATCGGCAGGCATGGTGCGCCGCTTAAGCGTTACCTACGATGCGGTCAACGAGCGCACCAATATTGGCAACCGTTTGAGCCTGCAACCGTCCGACGCCCGAAGTGCCGGGCGGCACCAGCGCCCCGCGAAAGCCGAGTTTTTCGGCTTCGCGCAACCGCAACGATGGATGCGTCGCCGGACGCACCTCGCCCGAAAGTGCAATCTCGCCGAACACCACGGTTTCCGGCGGCACGGGGCGATCCGTCAGCGCCGAAATCAGCGCCGCCGCCACCGCCAGATCGGCAGCCGGGTCCACCACGCGAATACCGCCCGCCGCGTTCAAATAGACTTCCGAATTCCCAAACCCCAGGCCCGCGCGCGATTCCAGCACCGCCAGCAGCATCGCCAGACGCGCCGAATCCCAGCCGACAACCGCACGCCGCGGCGTCGCGCCCGAAGGCAGGCGAACGGTCAGCGCCTGCATCTCCACCAGCAACGGCCTTGTCCCCTCCAGCGCCGGGAAAACGACTGCGCCGGCAACCGGCTCATCGCGCTGCGTCAGGAACATGCTGGAAGGATTGGGCACTTCTGCGAGACCATCCGCCTCCATCGCAAACACGCCGATCTCGTCGGTGCCGCCAAAGCGATTCTTCACCGCCCGCAGCACACGATACTGGTGCCGCCCCTCCCCTTCGAAATACAGCACCGCATCGACCATATGCTCGAGCACGCGCGGCCCGGCGATCTGCCCGTCCTTCGTAACATGGCCCACAAGGATGACGGCGGTGCCCGTTTCCTTCGCCCAGCCAATCAGTTCGAGCGCCGCCGCCCGCACCTGGCTTACGGTGCCGGGCGCGCCTTCCAGTTGATCCGAATGCATCGTCTGGATCGAATCGATCACCAGCAGTGTGCGAGGCGGCTGCGCCGACAGCGTGGTCAAAATGTCGCGCACCGATGTCGCAGCCGCCAGCATCACCGGCGCATCGGCCAGCCCCAACCGGCGCGCCCGCAACCGTACCTGATCCGCCGCCTCCTCGCCGGATACATAGGCGACGCCATGCCCGGCGACCGCCATCCGCCCGGCCGCCTGCAATAACAGCGTCGATTTACCGATACCCGGATCGCCGCCAATCAGCACGGCGGAGCCGGCCACCAGCCCGCCCCCCAGCGCCCGATCCAGTTCACCAAAGCCCGTGGGAATGCGCGGCGGCAACTCCACGGCGGCGTTCAGCGGGCTTAAGGCGATGGTCCGGCCGCCGGACTTGAGGCTGTGTTTTTGCTGAAACGGCGTGGCGCTGGCGGCAGCTTCCTGTTGCAGCGTATTCCATTCGCCACAATCCGGGCATTGCCCCATCCATTTGCGCTGCGCCGAACCGCAGGCCTGACAAACATATTGAAGCGGAACGCGAGCCATCGCGGCGCTGTAGATGAAACCGCCACCGGAAACAATTGGGCCTTGACGACCCCGCACCAAGCGACTAGACGCCCGATCTCGGTCCGGGGAATAGCTCAGCCTGGTAGAGCACTGTCTTCGGGAGGCAGGGGCCGGAGGTTCGAATCCTCTTTCCCCGACCATATTTTCCAATAACTTATACGATGGTCCGGCTTCCCGATGGGAGGCCGCGTTCGAGTTATGTCCGTGTAACGTCGATCCACCCCCCATAAAATGCAACGCACCCGCCACTGTGGGGACGGTGACGGGCGCAAACCGTTCTATAGCGGCGGACAGGTTGAACCTTCATAGCCAGATTCGCCCCTTCCGTTCAATCGGGGATATTGCCCCTGGCATTGTCGAGCGGCTGGGGGGGGGCGGCGTGATGCTGAGCCTTCACGAGATAGCCCGCGCGCTTGACGGCGAAGTCAAGGGCAACCCCGCACTGTTTCCGACACCCGGCCATAGTCCGAAAGATCGGGGTAGCTGGGCAACGCTGGCAGAAGGCGCGCCCGATGGCGTGCTGATTCATTCCAGCAACGGCGGCGATCCGCTGGCGATCAAGGGTCAACTGCGCGCGGCTGGCGTCCTGGAAGAGTGGCGACGGCGACGGCGGGTATCCGCCTGTGGCGCTGCGTCCGGCGTCCCGGACAGCCGATCCCGGCTACGACCGATCCAGCGCACCAGCGTCGACAGGCCGACGCCCGGATCCTCCGCCACCTCGCGCTGCGTGCGCCCGCTGGTCAGCCGCACCGCCTCGTCCTCAAATTCCTTCGTAAACCGTCGCTGCTTTGTAATCGGGTTTGCCTTTCATCTCAGGAAAACTCTCCACTTTTCCAGGGGCAAGTCCAAACACAGTTTACCGAACTCACTCTCATATGGAAGACAACAATCCCCGCCCGTGAAACAAATCCGTCAAACATTATGTTCAAGCGAGGCATTCACGACGTTATATGGACAAATATGACGCGTTAAACATAACTGTAATGTAAATATATCCTAATTATTTTATATTCGAAGTTAATCCGTCATAAAGACATAATAGAGATCGCCCGTCTCCGACACTGATGAGGGCCCAGGTTATGAATTCGCCACTGACGACGTCATCTTTCGTATTTTATGGTCAGCGCTTGCGTTTGTTCAGCAGCATGACAGCATTGGCCATTGCCGGTTTCGCTACCCCCGTCGCTGCAGAGACGACCAGCGATGACAATGAAGAAATCATCGTGTCCGGTTCGATTCGTGACTCGATGCTCCGTTCGATCGAAATGCAGCGCGACGCCGACAACATGGCCGTAGGCATCTCTTCTGACGATATCGGCCAGTTTCCGGACGAAACAGCCGCTGCCGCGCTCGACCGCCTTCCCGGTGTCTCCGTGCAGCGCGACCAGGGTCAGGAACGCTATGTTCAGGTCCGCGGGGCGCCCACCCGCTGGACGCAGGTCGCGATCGACAATCTGAACATCCTGGGCGCCGAAGACCGCGTGTTCCGATTCGACTCGATTCCGGCCGCGCAGATCAGCAGTGTGCTGCTCAACCGCACGCTGCTCCCCGAAATGCCGTCGGAAGCGCTGGCCGGCCGCGTGGATATCCGGACCTATTCGGCGCTGGCCAATCCCGGTTTGCATGTCTTCGCCGAGGGCGGGCTTGGCTTCGTCGATCTTGGCGACGGCAAGAACGAGAAATATGCCGGCCGTATCTCGTGGGGCAACGACAAGTGGGGCTTTTCCGCCGCAGGCTCGCATTATGCATTCGAGCAACAGACCGACAACAGTGAACCGCGCTTTGACGAGATTGGCCTGAGGCAGCAGCGTTTCACCAAATATATCATCAACCGCGTCGTCGAGGCGGCGTCGGGCAAGATCGAGTTCGCACCGACCACGGGGCACAAGCTTTCAGCGCTCTATCTCCACAGCACATTCACCGACTTCGAGGAGCGCAACTGGTACCGCTTCGGCTATGACTCGGCATTTTCGGGCACGCGCGATTTCGAGACGGCCGACCTCATCGGCGTGCCGATGGACAGTTCGCACGCCTATGGCGATTATCGCAATGGCCTCGACACCGCGATCCTGCGCGGCGAGCATGAATTTGGCAACGGTTGGCGGTTCAACTGGCACGGCGCCTATACCGAGACCTTCTTCAGCCAGTATTATCCGGTGGTCACGGGGCAGGTGACGAACTCGCTCACGACTGCGCCGACAGGCGCACAGGCACTACTGCTGCCCTCGATGCATGTCGATGTCAACGCAGTAAACAAGGGCTTCCCTTATCACCAGCTTTACACGACGGTGCTTAACGCCCAAGGCGTCCCGACGCGTGGCGACGCGCTCATTGCCTTGCCGCAGACCTCGCTTAACAATTATTATTTCGGCGAACAAAATTCAAAGCGCAAGACCAAGGCGTGGACGGCCAAGGCGGATCTCGCGAAAGACTGGGAAAGCTTCGGTGCCGATGCGACCTTTTCGGTCGGGATCCAGTGGGACGATCGTAATCAGCTTAGCACAACAGAGAATTTTGTTCGCCCCGACGGCACCATTTCGACCGGCAACCGCACGCTCACCAATTTGGCAACACTCTCCCAGCAGCTTGGCGTGCCATTCAATTTCACCGATTTCCTGACTCGAGATCCATGGGAAGCGCAACAGAAGCGCGGTTTCACCGCAGTGCTCAACAACAACAAGGCGATGGTTGACCAGATCGACAAAATCCTGGCAGCGGCTGCCGCGGCAAATGCCGCGGGCGGGAATTTCCCAGTCTACGGTAATGATCCGAAGTTGACCAATACCGTCGTCGAAAAGGTTCTCGCTGGCTATATCCAGAACCGCTGGAAGTGGGACCGGCACATGCTTCTGCTTGGCCTGCGCGCCGAGCAGACCAAGATCAATACGGTCGGTATCGCGGTGCGGGGCAGCGACCTCATCCCGCTTTCGCTCGAGAGCAAGGACACGAAATTCTTCCCGAGCGTCCACTACAGCTTCGATGCGACCGACGATTTGAAGCTGCGCGCCGCCTTTATCACTGGATCGGCACGCCCGAGTCTCACCGCCATGCGTGCGACCGTCACCATCAACGACACTTCGGAGACGATTTCGGGCGGCAATCCCTATCTCCGGCCGGAAACGGCTTATGGCTTCGATGCATCGGCCGAATGGTATTTCGCACCGGGAGCCATCTTGTCGGTCAGCGGCTATCATCGCGAGGTCGACGGCGTGCTCTATAGCTCGACGATGCTTGTCGGAGGTGACGATTATAACGCCGACGGTGTTGACCGCAGCCAATATCTGCTTTCGACGACGCTGAACGGCAACAAGGGGCACCTCACAGGTCTCGAAATCGCCTACAGCCACCCGTTCACCTTCCTGCCGGGGGCGCTTTCGGGTCTCGGCGTCGAAGCCAGCGTAGCGTTTAACTGGGGCAACTTCCGAACGCCGGATGGGGCCAAGGAAGGCTTTGCTGGCACGTCGCGGCGCATCACCAAGGCGACAATATTCTACGAGAAGGACGGCTTTTCGGCACGGCTTTCGTACAACCATCGTACGAAGTGGCTCGATGAAGCTTTCGGCAGCGGCAGCTGCAGCACTCCGGGCTGTAACCTCTACTGGGGGCCGCAGCAGCGGCTTAGCCTGGGGCTGCGTTACCAGCTCAACGATATGTTCACGATCTTCTTCAACGGGGAGAATCTCACGAACGAAGATGGTGTACGCTACCAGGGTGTTCCTGAGCGTCCCTATGAGGTCGAGACCTTCGGTCGCAAATATCTGGCAGGTATCCGCTTCACCTATTAATCTACCGGCGAAGTGGAATTGCGGTAACGTCTCCGTGGATTATGGGGCGGTCATCAGGGCAGCAGATGGTCAGGCTGCTCTGGGACCGTCACCGACAAAGCAGCGAACCATTTGTTAATCGACCGACCCGATCAGTTGATCGATAAAGGGAGCCTTTTGTGCAAGATTCTCGGCAATGCCTTCTCGATTAGAGGTGGTGTCGCCTTCCTGGGCAGGTTTGCGGCTGGGTTAAGCTCATCCCGGTTATCGTTCATGCCGCCATTTGGCGATCAAATCATGGGGAGCATGCCCCCCATGATTTGAAGTGTCGATTTGCCCATATGCCTCGCCGGAGGTTTTCCCTGCAAGCCGCGAATGAGGGCGATGCTGGTCGTAACAGGCGAACCAGCGGCCAAGACGGGCACGCAGTTCGGATTCGGTTTCGAAGGCGTGCAGGTAGACGCATTCGTATTTCAGGGAGCGCCACAGGCGTTCGATGAAGACATTGTCCATCCTGCGTCCCCGGCCATCCATGCCGACCTTGATCTCGGCGGCGCGCAGAACGCCGGTGAAGACGTTGCTGGTGAACTGGGCGGATTCAAGCGGTCGTCGCAACATCTTGTTTTTCGATCTGTGCAAGACACTGGTCAAGCGCCTCCGCGGGTGTTTTCCAGCCTAACATTTTACGCGGCTTGCTGTTTATTGCAGCAGCCACAGCAGCAAGCGCCTCGGGATTCTACGCAAGCTTGAACGTTGAGCAAAAAGCAGCCTAATCATTGAACCAGAAACTCTCCGGTAAACCCGGGGCAGTTCACAGAAGTAGACCTGTACCCCCTCCCGTTTGAATTCTTCCGAATGTTTAGTCATCTCGTCAGTCTCCTCTTGCGAGCAACAAACGCTCAGGAGACCGGCACAAAACCGTTACAAGTCCACACCGGTCAAATTGCGGAATAACGCTTGGTCTTGCGCGCAATTCGAGCCACGGCTCGCTTCGGCCCACATCCCCCGTGAAGTAGATTTCACGGCCGCGGGGGAATCCCGCAAACCCGATTTTTCAAACCAATTCGTAAAGGAATTGCCGGTTGCGCAGCTGCGACATCAGTCGTCGAAACTGGCGCGGCCCGAAGCGCAGAGATTCGCATAAAGCCCGTCCTTGGCGAGCAATTCGGAATGGTTGCCACGCTCGCGGACACGACCCTTTTCGAGGACCAATATCTGGTCGGCATCGCGAACGGTCGCAAGGCGGTGAGCAATGACGATCGTGGTCCGCCCGGCAAAGAGCACCTTCAACGCCTTCTGAATAGCCTGCTCGGTAAAGGAATCGATATTCGCCGTGGCCTCATCAAGAATGAGGATACGCGGATTGGCGACGAGCGCGCGAGCAAAGCAGATAAGCTGGCGCTGACCCATCGACAGATTGCGTCCGCGCTGCCCGAGCAACGTCTGATAGCCGTCGGGAAGACTCGCGATGAAATCGTGAGCCTCGACCGCGCGCGCGGCCGCAACGACCTGATCCGTGGTCACGCCGGGCGTATTGTAGCGAATATTTTCCTCGATCGTTCCCGAGAAGAGATAGGGCTCCTGGAGCACGATGCCGATGCGTCGACCGAGGGAGGCGAGTGTCAGATCACGCACATCATGCTCGCCGACACGCACCGAACCTTCGCCGGTTTCGTAGAAGCGGCGGATCAGCGCAACCGTGCTGGTCTTGCCCGAACCCGTGGGTCCCACGATCGCAAGCATCTCGCCCGGCTCGACGCGAAAGCTGATGTCGTGAAGTACAGGCCGCCCGGGACTGTAGCCGAAGGTGACATTCGCAAGCTCGACCGACAGCGGCTCGTCGGGAAGATCGATTGCGCCCGGTCGGTCGTGGATCTCGACAGGCACATCGAGAACCTGGAAAATCCGGTGTCCCGCCGCCATCGCGCGCTGCATCACTGTATATTGATTGGAGAGCGTACGCACGGGATCGAAGAAACGCTGGACATAGAGGATGAAGGCGACAAGCGCGCCGATTTCAAGACGCTGATCGAGAACGAACAGACCGCCGGCCACAACCACGATCGCGATACCGACGCCCGTCATCAGGTCGACCATCGGGGTCAAGATGTTGCTGACCCATGACGCGCGGCACTGGGCGTGTTCATTCTCGCGGACCTTGGCCGCATAGAGGCTCAGGTTGACCGCCTCGCGCCGACTTTCCTGCACCGTACGCACGCCGTTGATATTCTCCGCCAGCGCGCTGTTCGCGACCGAAGATGCCTCGCGCGCCGCGCGGTAGCTGTTCTTGGACCAGGGCAGCCAGATCGCGCGCAGGCCCACGAGCACGGGAAGGATTGTCAGCGTCAGGAGACCAAGCTCGAGGTCGATGCTGAGGAGGACGACGATGATCCCGACGAGCATCACCACTTCGGCGACCGCGCCATTTGTCGCCTGGACAAATTCCTGGAGCGCACCGACGTCGCCCTGCAGCCGCGCCATCAGGCGACCCACATGAGTCTTATCCATGAAGGAAAGCGAAATACGCTGGAGATGGCCGAACATTGCGCGCCGGATATCGGAGATCACCTGCAGGGCAAGCCGGGTGGTGAGCTGCTGCTCGAAGAACGATGCAATGACGCCAACTGTGACCACTGCGAGGAACATCAGTACGTTCCGGTCAAGCTGTTCCCCGCTGCCCACAACACTGTCGATGACACGGCCGATCATCATCGGCATCGCGAGCTGCGTGCCCGCAGCGAGGAGAATGAAGATCTGCGCACGCCCTATCAGACGCCAGTGTGGGGTAAGATAGCCCAGGAGCCGTCCGAAGATCTTGCTGTTGAACGACCCGAAAATATCCTCGGCCTGCGAATGACCGAGCGACGCGCGCGGCGGCGCTGTCTTCAGGTCTGCGGGTGCGAGTGCGGTCACGACGCCATCTCCAGGCCCTCTGCCGGGTGGGGGGCGACTAGCCCGGCGCTCTGGCGCTCCTGGAGGCGGAAGAGCGCGGCGTAGGTCCCATTTGCGGCCGCAAGCTCCGCATGGGTGCCGCGCTCGACGATCCGCCCGTTGGCGAGGACGATGATCTGGTTGGCGTGCATCAGCGACGCAACGCGATGCGCGGCGATGATTATGGTCTTGCCCCGGGTCGCCTCCTTCAGTGCCTCGCGCAGCCGCGCCTCGGTGTTCATATCGATAGCCGCGGTCGAATCGTCGAGCAGCAGGAACTGGGGGTCGGGAACGAGCCCGCGGCCGATCGATAGCCGCTGGCGCTGCCCGCCGGAAAGCGACACACCGCGCTCGCCGACGCGCGTTTCATAATGCTCGGGCAGCGTCTCGATATGGTCCTGGATCTGCGCGATGGTCGCGGCCTCGACGAGCCTTTGCTCATCGGACCAGGGGTCAGCATAGGCGAGATTGTCACCGATCGAACCGTCGAACAGAAAGGCATCCTGCGGCACCAGCGAGACCGAACCGCGAAGGCTCGTAAGACGGATATCGCGCAAATCAACGCCGCCGAGCGTGATCCTGCCCGACGTGACATCATAGAAGCGCGGGATGAGCTGGAGGATCGTCGACTTGCCGCTCCCCGGCGCGCCGATGACGCCGAGTATCTCGCCTGGCTGCAATTCGAAGCTGATGCCTGCAAGCGCCGGCGCGGAAGTCCCCGGATATTGAAAACTCACATCTTCAAAGCGGAGCACCGCTGGAGAGGGGGCTTGCACTGCGGACGGCGCATCCTTGATATCGGATTCTCGATCGAGCACTTCGAACAGGCGCTCGCCAGACGACATGGCGCGCGCAGTATGCCCAAAGATCATGCCGATCTGGCGAATCTGGCCCTGAAGCATCATCATATAGGCGATGAAGGCGGTGAGGCCGCCGATCGTCATGGAGCCGGCCAGCACGCGCTGGCCGCCGAGCCAGAGCACCAGCCCCATGCTCGCATAATAGAAGGTCATCATGCGGCTGATACCGCGCGTACGGTGCATCACGCCCTGCTGACCTTCGTCGAGCAGCTTGTCCGCGGCGATATCGAACTTGCCGAGCTCGAAGTCCCCGGCCCAGAAGGCGCGGACGACGCGCGTCCCCTGGAGACTGTCTTCCATGGCCAGCGAGAGATCGGACATATAGCCCTGTTGGCGGAGCGCAGAGATGCGCGTCTGGCGCGACATCCACACCATGGCCCCGATCGACGGCGGCACGAAAGCGAGACCAACCAGTGCGAGGAAGGGGTTGGCGCTGACCATCATCACCGTGGTGAAGGCAAGCAGCAGGACAAGCGAGAAGAGCGGAAGCAGGCCGCCCTGCACATAGGCGCGCGCCGCCTCGAGATCGGACATGCCGCGGCTGATGAGGTCGCCCGAGTGCATGCGGTCGTGAAATGTAAAGCTGAGGCGCTGGAGATGGTCGAAAAAGGCGAGCCTCAAATCACTTGCGACCGATTGGCTCACCCGCTCGGCCATATAGCTTGCGCCCATTGAGAGGCTGCCGCGCAGCAGCGCCGCGAGGACGGCCAGCGCGCCGGTAAGAGCGAGGATGCGCACCGCCCCTTCGCCGCCTGTCGCTACCAGTTCCTGAACCTCATCGATGGCGCGGCCATAAAGATTGGGAAGCGCAATATTAGCGAGAGCACTCCCAATGGCGCAGCCGATCGCGAGAGCGAGACCAAGGCGCTTGTCTGCGGCGAGGCGGATGATTCGCAGAATCGCCGCGAATCCTTTCGCGGAATCGCCCGCAAGGGCGCGCTCAGGCGCGCCGCCGGGGACATGAATTTGTTGTGCGAAACGCCCGGCACGCATTTTAGGATTCCTTCTTGGCAGCGAATGACATCGCCGCGTTGCGCCCGAATCCTATGCACAAGTTTGTGAAAATAATGTGTCATTTCGACTAAAATTTAACAAAAAAATTTAGCAGACTGTCTAGTCATACGAATAATATATCGACAATATGCAAAATACGAATTTTACCTGTCGTGGATACTCTAAAAAATTCATCGGGGTGATCAATCGTCACGAAAATGACATCGAACACTTGCTATTCGTTGGCAATGGATGTCCCACCGCTTATGCATTTTGCCAAAAGCGCATGTCGCGCGTTGATAGGCGCGGGCGTGTCTGGCGCTGCGATGCTCCTTGTCGCCGGCTGCAGCGACGCAGGGCGCGAAGAAGGCGACTGGCGCTCGCAGATGGGTCAAATCCGCTCGGCGATGACCGCATCGGAAGAAGATCCGCGGATGACAGAGGGGATCGGCGCCTATCGCAACTATCTCGAGAAGGCCACGGGCCTCCCCGTCCGCATGTACGAGTCGGGCAGCCATAATGGCGCGATCCAGGCCTTGTCCTCGGGTCAGGCTGACTTCGTCTTCCTGCCGGCGGCTTCCTATGCCAATGTCGATGCCCAGATCGGTGACAAGGCCGCTCCGATTCTCGCCGTCAGGGGCGTCGATGGCGAAATGGGCTATTATTCGGCGCTGATCGTCAAGGCGTCGAGTCCGTACCACCGGTTCGAGGACCTGCGCGGCAAGACGATCGGCTATGTCGATTTCAATTCAACGTCGGGTTATCTCTATCCGCGCAAGCGCATGCGCGAGATGGGCTTCAATCCCGATAATTTTTTCGGCAGGGTCGCGCTTGCCGGGGGCCATACCCAGGCGGTCATGGCGCTTGGAAGCGACCAGTTCGATGCGACGATCATCAATGTCGGCGGCGGAACGCCCGAGACCGGTTTTACCTCGGGCTCATTGGTGACCCTTGCGCGGCGCGGACTGATCGACCTTGACGATTTTCGTACGCTCTTGACCGTGGGCCCTATGCCACAGAGCTCGGTCATCATACGGACCGATCGCCCCAAGGAGTTCCAGGATCTCATTCGCGGCGCGCTTGCTGCGCTTCCCTACGACGAACCTGATGTCTGGCGATCGATGGGCCGGGCCGACGGCGCGAGTCTCACGGGTGTCACGCGCGAATATTATCGCGAAGTGATCGACCTCAGGAACGAGGAACTGGTCGAGCGTCGCCTCGCTGCCTCGGGACAGGTCCCGGAATGAGATATGTGACAGGATATGGTCTGGTCGCGGCAGCGATGCTGGGTCTTGCCGGCGTTGGCGTCTACGCAGCCAACGCACCGGCTCGTCCAGATCACCCCGCGCTACGTATTGGCATTCCCGCCGCAACGACAGCTCCCTGCGCTCCGCCGGCAGCAGGCGATCCGGTCGGCGCGCACGCCTATTATAAACTCATTGCCGAGCGGCTTGATACAACGGTCCTTGCCTGTCCCTTCGCGACCCACAGCGAGGCAGCGGCGGCACTCGCGGATGGGACGGTCGACACCGCAATCATCGATGCCGTGGCATTTCGGCCTCATGAAACGAGGATCAGGGCGATCCTTACAGTCCGTGACCCGGAACTTCTTCCTCGCGTTCCGGTCATTGCCGCGGTCCGCAAGGATGATCGGCGCCGCACGCTCGGTTCGCTAAAGGGCAGTTCGGTCGCGTTCGGCGGGAAAAGCATTGCCTATTATGACCACGAATGGCGCGCGCTCGCAGGCCAGGGCATCGGCAAGGAGCATTTCGCGCGCGAAACGGTCGCCGAATCAGCCGAGGACGCGCTCGCTCTCGTGCGCAAAAAGAGTGCGGATGTAGCGCTCCTCAATTCGGGGGCATGGCGCCGCGCATGCACCGGCACCGGCACCGGCGCGTGGCTGTGCGACGATCTCATCGCGATTTGGCGCGGGCGCCCGCGCGCTGCACTCGCGATTGCGGTGCGCCGCGACATGGTCCCGGAAATCCGCTACCGCTTCATCGGTGTCCATGTGGCCATGCACGCCGACCATCCCGACGCGTTCAACTGGGGATCGAGCCATTTGGCTGGCCGCGCCGCGGAATTTGAGCCTGCCGAGGCTGATGCGCTCATCCTTACCAAGAGTGCTGGAAAAACTACGCTATGAGCGGTGCCCATGCTGTAAGGTCGGTTCGCGACTTCGAGGACATGCGCGCCCAGACATTGCGTCGAAGCCGCATCCAGTCTGCCATCATTATTGCCGGGTTTTCGGCTCTGCTCGTCATTTCGATGCAGCGCAGTGAGATGTTCGCCTCGCGCAGCGGGGGCGATGCTATCGGCCGCCTCTTCGCCTTCGTCGACCTCATGACCCCCGACCTCAAGGCCGACACGCTTCTTGCCGAGCGCGGGACCAGAGGTTCGTTAGGCTGGTGGTTCTATGACATTGAACGCTGGCTCAAGGCGCTTTGGGAAACTTTTGAAATGGCCGTCCTCAGCACGGTCTTCGGCTGCTTCTTCGGCTTGCTCGCGTCGTTCTTTGCCTCGCGTAACATCAACAGGAACGGTCCCTTGCGCTTTGTTGCCAAACGCACGCTCGAGGCGATTCGCACGCTTCCCGAGATCATCTTCGCGCTGATGCTCGTCGCGGCCATTGGTGTCGGGCCGATGGCAGGTGTCATCGCGCTCACCATTTCCACCACAGGCACGATCGGCAAGCTCTTTTCCGAGATCAATGAGGAAGTCGACCGCCGCCAACTCGAAGCGCTCGACGCGGCGGGCGCGGGCCTGATACAGAAGATCCGCTTCGGCATCATCCCGCAGATGCTGCCGCAATATATATCCTACGCGCTGATCCGTCTCGAAGCTAATCTCTCGGCCGCCGTCGGGCTCGGCATCGTAGGTGCTGGCGGTATCGGCATCGAGTTGGAACGCGCCATCAATTATACCGAATATGACAGCTATCTCGCCATCCTTCTGCTGATGGTCGCGACGATTTCGACGATCGATCTCATCTCCGAGGCCATTCGCCACCGCCTGATCGGGATCGGAGGTCAGCACTGATGGCAAGCCATGCCAGCCATCGCTTGGTCACGGCGCCAAATCTCTGGCCATCGCGCATTCGTACGGTCGCGGCCACCATTGCCTGCGTTGCAATCCTCACCGCGATGGCGATCGACCTTGAACTGATGCCCGACCGGCTGTTTTCGGGCTTGGGACAAGTCGGCAAGATGTTCGGGTCCGCCTTTCCGCCACATCCGGGCGGGCAGTTCCCACGTATCCTCCGCGGGCTCGGCGAGACATTCGCCATGGCCTTTGCCGGGACGGTGATCGCGGTTGCCGTAGCCATCCCGCTTGGTCTCATTGGGGCCAAGACGATCGTGCCCGAACCGGCTGTCCATTTTCTCATCCGCCGGTTCCTTGACCTCTTTCGCGGCGTACCCGCGCTCGTGTGGGCGTTGATCCTGGTGTCGCTGTTCGGACTAGCGCCGATCGACATTCATCGTAGCCAGATCATTGCGGCGGCGAGGTGTACGAAGCCGGCGAAGTGGATGGTTCGGCGATCATAACGGGTTGCGAAGCGGCGAAAGTGTTTGAGGCGACCG
>JBAYSX010000017.1:0-56468 GCA_041675905.1 Sphingomonadaceae bacterium
CATCGCCGCCACATCCAGCGGGGCGGGCCGCCGCCACACCAGTCCCTGCTCGAAGGTTAAAGGCGCGCGGCGGACGCGGATACGATAGATATAGGAACGGCCGATACAGGAAAAGCGGGCGTGGAAATCCGGATCGGCTTCGACCATCGCCAGCACCGCAACCGCCTCCCCCGCCATGCGCAGCCGCGCATTCATTGCCTCCATCAGGCGAAACGCCGGCAGTGGCTTTTCGATATCGACATGCGCCACCATCGCCAGCGCATGCACGCCCGCATCGGTGCGGCCCGCGCCATGGACGGCGACTTCCTCGCCGGTGATGGCGAACAGCGCCGTTTCCAGCGCCTGTTGCACCGATGGCCCGTGGGCCTGGCGCTGCCAGCCCATATAGGGCCGGCCATCATATTCGAGGGTCAGGCGAAAGCGGGTCATTCCACCATCGCGCCCGTCTCCAGCCGCCGGCCGCGCCACCAGTCCGGCGCCGCCATCACCGGCTTGCCCGCCGGCTGCACCCGCACGGGCCGGATCGCACCCTCGCCACAGGCAATCGCGCCATCGGACAGCACGGTGCCGGGCGCGCCCTCGCCTTCCGCCAGTTCGGCGGCGATCAGCTTCACCCGCTCCCCTTCCGCCAAATACCACGCGCCGGGGGAAGGCTGCATCGCGCGAACCAACCGCAGCACATCCGCCGCCGGTGCGTTCCAGTCGATCCGCGCTTCCGCCTTGTCGATCTTGTGTGCATAGGTAACGCCCACATCCGGCTGCGGTTGCGGATCGGGTAAATCTGCCAGCACATCCAGCAGCAAACCCGCGCCCAGCCGCGCCAGCGCCTCGGTCAGTTCGCCCGCCGTCCGTTCTCCCACCGGCAGCGTTTTTACCGCCAGCATCGGCCCGGTGTCCAGCCCGCGCTCCATCTGCATGATGGTGACGCCGGTTTCCGCATCCCCCGCCAGAATCGCCCGCTGCACCGGCGCCGCCCCGCGCCAGCGCGGCAACAGGGACGCATGGATGTTGATGCAACCCAGGCGCGGTGCATCCAGCACCGCCTGCGGCAACAGCAAACCATAAGCCGCCACCACCGCTACATCGACATCAAGCGCCGCGAAGGCCTGCTGCTCTGTCTCTCCCTTCAGGCTGACGGGCGTATAAACCGGAATCCCCAGTTCATCACCGCGCACATGCACGGGCGTCGGCGTCACCCGCCCGCGATTGGCACGACGCGGCGGCTGCGTATATATGGCAACGACCTGATGGCCAGCCGCCACCAGGGCATCGAGAGCGGTTCGGGCGAATTCCGGGGTTCCCATGAAGGCAATGCGCATGACCCGGCTTCTGGCACGATCAGGCGAAGGACAAAAGTGGCAGACGAAATAACGCAACTGACGGCGCTTCTGGCGCGGCTTCCCGGCCTCGGGCCGCGTTCGGCCCGCCGCGCCGTGCTGCATCTGGTGAAAAATCGCGAAACCCTGTTGCAGCCGCTGGCGATGGCGCTCGACCGGGCGGACAAGGCACTCGTCACCTGCCCGGAATGTGGCAATCTCGATACCGTCAGCCCCTGCCATATCTGCCGCGATCCGCGCCGGGATCCGTCCCTGCTATGCGTGGTGGCGGACATTGCCGACCTGTGGGCGCTGGAGCGTGGAAAACTTTTTTCCGGTCGTTATCATGTGCTTGGCGGCATGTTATCGGCGCTGGACGGGGTCCGTCCCGAAGATCTTGCGACCGCGTCCCTGCTCGATCGGGTTTCCGGAAATCAGGTGCGGGAAGTCGTGCTGGCGATGAATGCGACGCTGGAGGGGCAGACCACCGCCCACTATATCGCCCGCTTGCTGGAGCCGACCGGCGTCACCATCAGCCAGCTCGCCCATGGCGTGCCGGTTGGCGGCGAACTCGATTATCTGGATGAAGGCACTCTGGCACAGGCGTTGCGGCTGCGCCGGCCGCTGGCGTCATCTTGACCGGGGCACTGCCCCACCCTAAATTTTCATCATGGCCATTCTTCCCATCCTGGAGGTTCCCGACCCACGCCTGCGGCAGATTTCCGCGCCGGTCGAAACCATTACCGACACGATTCGGGCGCTTGTCCCCGATATGTTCGAAACCATGTATGATGCCCCCGGCATAGGGCTGGCGGCGATCCAGGTGGGCGTGCCCATCCGCCTGCTCGTGATGGACTTGATGGACGGCCCGCCCGATGCGAAAGGCGAAGGCACGGAAAACCCGCGCGTGTTCATCAACCCGGAAATCATCCAGGAATCCGACGAACACAGCATCTATAATGAAGGCTGCCTCTCCGTTCCCGATCAGGTCGCCGATGTCGAACGCCCGGCGGTGGTGCGCGCGAAATGGCTCGATCTCGATGGCAATCCGCACGAAGAGCAACTCGATGGCCTGCTCGCCACCTGCCTGCAGCACGAGATGGACCATCTCAACGGCGTGCTGTTCATCGACCATCTTTCCCGGCTGAAGCGCGATATGCTGCTGCGCAAGCTGGAAAAACAGCGCCAGGCGCGGCACGCCGCATGAGCGGTCGCCTCGGTGCGGTGACGCACGGAAAGCCGCCCGAGGATTATGAAAAGCAATTAAAGCGCTTGCAGGAACGTTTGTACGAACTGCAAATCGCCTACCGGCGCCAGAAACGTTCCGCCGTCGTTGTGCTGGAGGGCTGGGACGCCGCCGGCAAGGGTGGGCTGATCAAAAGAATGACCGCCGAACTCGATCCGCGCTTCTTCGAAGTCATCCCCATTTCCGCGCCGGACCCGCGCGAAAAACGCGAACATTATCTCACCCGCTTCTGGAGAGGCTTTCCCGAAGACGGCGACTGGTCCATCTTCGACCGCAGCTGGTATGGGCGCGTCCTGGTGGAACGCATCGAAGGCTTCGCCACCAAGGCGGAATGGTCCCGCGCCTATGATGAAATCAACCAGTTGGAAACCATGCTGCTGGCCGATGGTGTTCGCATGATCAAGATATTCCTGCACATCAGTGAAGAAAAACAGCATGAACGGCTGGTCGATCGCCTGCAGGAACCATGGAAACGCTGGAAAGTGACGGACGAGGACTTCCGCAACATCGCCCGTCGCACCGAATATCTCGAAGCGTATGAAGAAATGTTCGAACGGACCGACAAAAAAGAGGCGCCCTGGTGCATTATCGGCGGCGACCACAAGAAATACGCCCGCATACATGGTCTTTCCATGATTGCCGACCATCTCGCGCGCGGGGTGGACGTCACCCCGCCGCAAATCGACCCCGCCCTGCACAAGCTGGCAGAGAAAACCCTCGGGCGGACAGTAAAGCCGCGATAGGATGAACCTGTCATCGAAAGGAGAGCAGAATGACGATCCAGGACATCGGACCCAAACCGCAATCGTTCGACCTCGAGAAGGCGACGCAGGATAACGAAAATTACCGCACCACCGTATGGAGCGGGCGCTATCTGCAGATGACCCTGATGTCGATCCCCGTGGGCAGCGACATTGGCCTGGAAGTGCACCCGGACACGGACCAGTTTCTGCGCCTCGACGCCGGCCGCGGCCGCGCACAGATCGGCCCGTCCAAAGACGAGCTCACCTTCGAACAGGAAGTATCGGACGGTTGGTGCGTATTCGTCCCGGCGGGCAGCTGGCATAACGTCACCAATATTGGCGACGAGCCCATGCAACTCTACGTTATCTACGCCCCGGCGCACCACAAGCCCGGAAAAATCCATAAAAGCAAAGCCGAAGATGCCGCCGACCAGGATGACGGACCGGCGGAATGGTCCGTCCAGCCGCCCAACGCGCGACCTGACAAGCATGGGTGATGGGCTGGTAAATCGGGTCTCACTCCACGCCGTCGGGCAAAAGTCTGAGGCACAACGGTAAGCCGGCGTAGAGAGTTTGCCACCGGCGGGCAGGGGCTTGTAGCCCCTGCATCCCCATTACTTTAAGCTATGGTGAAGCTCTCAATCCCACCACTTTCTTATCGGGTTACGGTCAAAAAAAGCGCCATAAGCTGTCGACCGACTGACTTCGAACCCATGTCCGCGGAGAAGGCGCCCTTGAACCTCGGCAAGCCACCCCGGAGTACGACCATCAAGATAGACTTGCTTGATGAGGCTTGGAGAGAAAGGAATGAAGATATTTTCGCCAGTTTCGTCGCACGTAGTTGGCCTCAAATGAGAATCGAAGAGTGTAAAAAAGCGGTCCTTCGCGCACTCTTCATAGGGCCGATTGTTACGACGGACCGCCCGGAGACAAAATCTTACCTCTTTCTCATGATCGTAGGCACAATCCTTGAGTAGGAATAGGTCTCGGAAGTTCTTTTCAGCCTCGCCGCATGCTTCTTTGTAGATTAATTCAAATTCATCTTTTTTTCCATCATCTATAGCTGCACCTGCTGCCGCATGAAAAGCCTCCGTCTTTGCCTTCAATTTATTATGTACCGCTGAAATATCAGCATAGTTGCAACATCCAACTTCAGGGGGATAAAAATATGTCTCTGGGTGGTCGGCGGGGGCACAGTGCGCCTGTGTATAACAACGCTGCCTCGCGTAATCGTTAAAGGATTGTTCTAGCTCGCTCATTTCGACTTCGACCTGTACCGAGGTTCGGTGAGGTGAGTAGATTTCCCACATTGCGATGCTGTTGTGCGTTTTTGTCCAGCATGAGATATACAGTGCCTGTCGCAAATCATCTTGAGCGAGACGACGTTGCTCAAGGCTCTCCTGTGTAAGAGGACTCATTGAGGGATTCATAAGCTCCGAAAAGAGCAGGCTGATCAGCTCGTTAGGGTCGGAGAAGCGCTTCGCACTCGGCACCCTGAACATTCTGGTTTCCAGCGCCTGGATGAGTTCAAAGAAGTCGATAATTCGATATAGCTTCATATTTCTGATTTGTTACCGTGTCATGATTTCTGTCGGATGCTCAACAGACGCTATCGCGTTAATCTAATTCTACTGTGCTTGCGAACGATATAATTCCCGAAATAATGTGGGTGCAGGGACTACAAGCCCCCGCCCGCCGGTGGCCCCGTGGCCCCTCTCTAGATTCGCGTCTTCAGCGTCACGCCCCATGTCCGGGGGTCGCCCGGCTGGGCGACGATCAGGCCGGTGTTGCCGGATTGGGTGGAGAGATAGTCAAAATATTCTTCGTCGAAGGCTTCTCAGCCGCGTTCGCTATCGCTGTGGAAGCCGGCGCGCAGGTTTGAAGCTGCAAGCCGGCTTTCCGCGGCATCGGCTATTCCAGTTCGAACACCATGTTCACACCGATATCGAGCGCCAGTTCACCCGGCATCACCGGGCTGGAGGCGTCCATGGCTTCAGCCTTCGCTGCCATCATGCGCGGCATCGGCATCGGCGGCGGCGTTGCGCCGGCCTCGGTAATGGCGAGAACCCGCTTCACCCGCATCCCGGCGGCGGCGGCGTATAGTTCCGCCCGCGCCCGGCCATTCGTCACGGCCTGCTGCCGCGCCTTGTCGAACAGTGGTTCGGGTTTATCGACGCGGAAGGTGGGGCCATTAATCTGGTTCGCGCCCGCCGCCACCAGCGCATCGATCACCCGGCCCGCCTGGCCAGGATTGCGCAGTACCGCCTGCACCCGGTTTTCTGCCCGGTAGCCAACGAGTTGCGGTGGCTGGTTTTCCTCGTAGCGATATTGCGGCTGGAGATTGATGCCCGCCGTCTGGATGTCCCGCGCGGCAACACCCGCCCGCCGCAATGCATCCACCACGCGGCTCATCTGCTGCGCATTGGCCTGCATGGCGGCTGCGGCTTCGGGCGCGCTGGTAACGACGCCTGCGCCAATGTCCGCCACATCCGGTTCCGCCTTGACGCTGCCCTCGGCGGACAATGTTACCAGCGTGGGTTGCGGCCCTTGCACTTGCGCCAACAGCGGGGCGGCGGCCACCGCCGCCGCCATTGTGGCGATCATTTTCAGCTTCATGCCTTTTCTCCTTGTTGGCCCGCCACAGAATTGGGCGCGTCAGGCTTTCCCGGAGATTAATCCCTTCAGGCCGAACGACTTTTGACCAGTCGATAGATCCACAGCAGCAATACCGCGCCAGCGGTTGCCAGCACGAGATTCCAGATGTTGCCGCCCCCCCCCACGCCAATCAGGCTGCCGATAAAGCCGCCAAGCAGGCCGCCGGCGATCCCGATCAAAATAGTGACGATAATTCCGCCCGGATCGCGGCCAGGCATGATCCATTTCGCGAGTGCACCGGCAATCAGGCCGATGATGATCCAGCCGATAAATCCATATTCCATTGGATACTCCTGTTCTGCCCTCCTCTGGCCAGACTGCCAGAGCCTTGCACATGCTAACAGAATAATCGGCAGCGCCAATGGAAGATCCCGCTACTTCCATTCTTTATTCCGCGTGCCGAAACGTGTAAGGAGCGGGTCCGTCGCGGTTTCAGGGGGAGCCCCGCGAGGGCTTTTAACCTGTCGCAAGGCTTATCGCACGGCATGAATCTGCACACTCCCCCCAAAGATTCGACAATCAGGACGCACATGGAACCATCGCACCGCATCACCCGGCGCGGGTGGCTGCTGGCGGCGACGGTCGCGCTCGCCATCGGCCTGTTCATCTGGTTTCTGGTCTGGCGTACGGCGCAACCGGGAGGGGCTGTCGATGCGGACGGGCCGCCGGTCGTTACTGTTGTGGTGCCCGGCCGGCAACCGGTCGCCGATACGGTTGTCGCGCATGGCAGCATCGCCGCCCGCCGCGATATGCCCGTGGGTGTCCAGGGCGAGGGCGGACAGGTCGTCGCCATTCGCGCCGAATCCGGGCAGATGGTGAAGGCGGGACAGGTACTGGCCGATCTGGATTCTGCGGTGGAGCGGGCGCAACTGGCGCAATTGCGTGCTGCCGTTGCCCAGGCACAGGCGGACGCGCGCCTGGCCCAGGCGGAACTGGATCGCGCCAGCCAGCTCGTTTCACGCGGGTTTATCAGCCGCGCCGATATCGACCGCCGCACGGCGGCCCGGGACGCCGCCCGCGCCCGTGTTGAAGTGGCGAAAGCCCAGGTGCGGGAAATGCAGGAGCGTATCGCGCGCCTTTCCATTCGCGCGCCCGAAGCCGGGCTGGTGCTCAGCCGCCATGTCGAACCGGGGCAGATTGTATCGCCGGCAACCGGCGCGCTGTTTCATGTGGCCGCACGCGGCGAGATGGAGTTGCGCGCCCAGGTAGCCGAGCAGGATATGCCGCGGTTGCGGGTCGGACAGGAAGCGGTCGTCACGCCCACGGGTAGCGGTCAAAACCATACAGGCCGCGTCTGGCTGCTGGAGCCGTTGATCGACAGGGAATCCCGGCAGGGCGTGGCGCGCATCCTGTTGCCCGCCGCACCGGAATTGCGCGCTGGCGGCTTTGCCGACGTGACGCTCCCCGGTCTTGCGACACCATTGCCGGTTGTGCCGCGATCGGCGGTGCTGGCCGACGCCGTTGCCAGCTATGTGCTGCTGGTGGGTGAGAAGAACGTCGTGACGCGGCGCAATGTCACCACCGGGCGGATCGGCAAGGAGGGCGTGGCGATTACGTCCGGCCTGGATGGCAGCGAACAGGTGGTGGTGCGGGCTGGCGCTTTCCTGCGCCCCGGCGAAACGGTGAAACCCGTGCGCGAGGGTGGAAACTGACCGGTGCGCAATATTTCCGCCTGGGCGATCCGGAATCCGATCCCGCCTTCCCTGCTGTTCCTGCTGCTCACTGTGGTGGGACTGGTGTCTTTCTTCCAGATGAAGATTACGGCCAATCCGGATATCTCCGCGCCACTGGTCAGCGTTACGATTAATCGGCCAAGCGCCGCGCCGACCGAACTGGAAACCCAGGTTACGCAACTGGTGGAAGGCGCCATCGCCGGTATCGGCAATGTAAAAAATATTTCCTCGGTGGTGCAGGAAGGTTCTTCCACCACCAGCGTGGAATTTCATATCGGCACCAATGTCGATCGCGCCACCAACGATGTGCGCGACGCCGTGGCGCGCATCCGCTCGGAATTGCCGGAAGGCATATTGGAGCCGCAGGTGCGGCGCATCGATATCGACGGTGGCGCGCTGGCCTATGTCGCGGTGGAATCGACCGCGATGACGCTGGAGGAACTTTCGTGGTTCGTCGATAATGTCATCGCCAAAAGGATGGTCTCCATATCGGGCGTCGCCCAGGTGGGCCGGTCCGGCGGGGTGAGCCGGGAAATCCGTATCGACCTTGATCCCGCGCGGATGCAGTCGCACGGTATTACCGCGGCAGAGATCAATAATCGCCTGCGGCAACTGAATCTCGATTCCCCCGGTGGCCGTACCGAGGTTGCCGGTGCCGAACAGGCCGTGCGCGTGCTCGGCGGCGCGCAAACCGCGCTTGAACTCGGGGCGACGCGCATCTCCATTCCGGGCGGGCGCGATGTGCGGCTGTCCGATATCGCCCATGTCTATGATGGCGCCACCGAACAGCGCGAGATTGGCCGCCTGAATGGCCGGCAGGTAACGAGTTTCGGCCTGTTCAAGGCCAAGGGCGCGTCCGATGTATCTGTATATCGCGACATGCACAAACAGATGAAGCTGCTGGAAGCCGAATATCCGGTAAGGTTCACCGAATTATTCACGACCGTCGATTATACGCTGGAAAGCTACGATAGCGCGATGATCGCGATGATCGAAGGCGCGGTGCTGGCGGTTGTTGTAGTGTTCTTCTTCCTGCGTGACTGGCGGGCGACGCTCATTTCAGCGATTGCCATTCCTCTGTCCGCCATCCCAACTTTCTTTTTCATGGATATGATGGGCTTTACGCTCAACGGCATCAGCCTGCTGGCGCTGGCGCTGGTTGCCGGTATCCTTGTGGACGACGCCATCGTCGAGATCGAGAATATAGTCCGGCATATGCGCATGGGCAAATCGGCGTTCCGCGCCGCCATCGAGGCTGCCGATGAAATCGGCATGGCGGTTGTCGCCACCACCTTTTCGATCATCGCCGTATTCCTGCCGGTCAGCTTCATGCCAGGTATTTCCGGCCAGTTTTTCCGCCAGTTCGGGCTGACGGTGGCGGTGGCGGTGTTCATGTCGCTGCTGGTGGCGCGGCTGATCACGCCACTCGTCGCGGCCTATTTCCTGCGCGCGCATGGTACGGCGGAGCATGCCAGCGGACCGCTGATGGACCGTTATATGCGGGTATTGCGCTGGACGCTGCATCATCGCTGGAAGGTGGTGGGCGTCGGTTTCCTGTCGTTCCTGCTGACGCTGTTCCTGTTCGCCCGGATGCCGCAGTCTTTCCAGCCGGAGATGGATTTATCCACCGCCATTCTCGAAATTGAAATGACCCCGGGAACGACGCTGGACGGCACGGCGCGGGCGGTCGATCAGGCGGTGGGTATTTTGTCGGAACGCCCGGAAGTCGCCAGCATCTATGAGTCCATCGGCGTTGATGGCGAAGTGCGGCGGGCCAATCTGTTCATCGATATGGTGCCGCGCACCGACCGCGGCATCAGCACGCGCGATTTCGAACGGCAGATGGCTCCCCGGTTACTGGGGATTCCGGATGCCCGCATCCATTTCCAGTCGCTCGGCGGCATGGGGCAGACCCGGGACATCCTCATCATGCTGGCCGGAGACGACCCGGAATTGCTGGAGGAAACCGTCCGCAAGGTCGAACGCGAAATGCAGGGCCTTGCCCTGTTACGCAATGCCCGCATCGACGGCGATCTGGAACGGCCGGAAATATTGATCCGCCCGAAATTCGCCATCGCCGCCGGGATGGGCGTGTCGGTCGCGGCACTGTCGCAGACAATCCGCATCGCCACCATCGGCGATATCGAGCAGAATCTGGCGAAATTCTCGTTATCCGACCGCCAGGTGCCCATCCGCGTCAGCCTGGTCGAAAACGCCCGAACGGATCTTTCCACCATCAGCAATTTGCCGGTGCCGACCGCCAGTGGCGGCACGGTACCGCTGAAAGTGGTGGCCGATATCGATTTCGGCGCCGGCCCAACGCGGATTCGCCGCTTCAATCAGACGCGGCGGGTGACGGTCGCGGCGGACCTGAATGGCGTGCAATTCAGCACCGCGATGGACGCCATCGCACAATTGCCAACCATGGCCAATCTGCCACAAGGTGTGCGTGAGGTGAAATTCGGTGAGGCCGAGGCGATGGAAGAACTGGTGTTCAATTTCATGCTGGCGGCGCTGGCGGGCATATTGCTGGTATTCGCTGTGCTGGTCTTGCTCTACAAACGAATCATGCCGCCGTTCGTGAATATGGTCTCTTTATTGCTCGCGCCGCTGGGCGCGCTCATCGCATTGATCCTGACGGGCCATGTCATCACGATCGCTGTTTATATCGGCCTGTTGATGCTGCTGGGGATTGTGGCGAAAAACTCCATCCTGCTGGTCGATTTCGCCATCGAGGAAAGGCGAACGGGCGCGGACCGCGAAGCCGCCATTCTGGACGCCGGCCACAAGCGCGCGCAACCGATTGTCATGACAACGGTGGCGATGACGGCGGGCATGCTGCCGGCGGCGTTGAGTCTGCACGGCGACACCGGTTTCCGCGCGCCCATGGCCATTGCGGTGATCGGCGGCCTGATCCTGTCGACCGCGTTGACGCTGGTCATAGTTCCGGCGGGCTTCACCCTTGCCGACGATATCGAACGCTGGCTGGGCCGGCGTCTGGGTCGCTTCACCAACGAAAGCGAGCCGCCCGCGATGAAAGCCGCTGAATAAGGTGGAGGAAGAGCGGCTACGTTCGGCCCGGCGGCTGCGGGCACTCGCCACGGGCCTGCTGGTCGTTATGGCGGCGCTGCTACTGTTTTCCACCTGGGCGATGCGGGCGATCCACCCGGAGTTCGTCTGGCTGCAGGCTTTTTCGGAAGCCGCACTCGTTGGCGGACTTGCCGACTGGTTCGCGGTGACGGCGCTGTTCCGCCATCCGATGGGTTTGCCGATCCCGCATACGGCGATCATTCCCCGATCGAGGGATCGTATCGGCGAGAGCCTGGCGCAGTTTTTGCGCAGCAATTTTCTCACCCCCCGCATCGTCGGGCGCCGACTGGAAAATTTCGACGCGGCAACGGCGATTGCCGGTTTTCTCGAACGGCCCCAGGCGGCGGGCCGGGTGCGCGTCGCCGTTGCGCGCCTGCTGCGACAACTGGCGGCAACGCCCGCCGCCGAAGCCGTGCTGGGCCGGATGCACCAGGGCGCGATGCAGCGGCTGGCCGATACCGAAATCTCCCCGCTTCTGGGCCGGATGCTGGAAGCGGCGATGGCCGATGGCCGCCATCAACCCGTAATAGACGCGCTGATCGCCTGGGGTGTGCGTACGCTCGATTCGCAGGAAGGGTTGATCCGCGACATGGTGAAAGAGCGCACGGCCTGGCTGCTGCGCCTGCTGAAAGTGGACGACAAGGTGGCGGACGCTATCGTTGCAGGCTTGCGTGGCCTGCTCGCCGATCTGCGCGATAATCCGGAACATCCGATCCGGAACAAGGCCGACCAGGCGCTCGCCAGCTTCGCCCGGGAATTGCAGGAAAAGCCTGAATTGCGCGCAAAGGTAGAGCGGGTGAAGCAGGAACTGCTCACCAATCAGGCCGTCAGCGACTGGGTGGAAGGTCTGTGGGCGCAGGTCCGCCAATGGCTGTTCGGTGCGCTGGAAGGGGAAGGCGCGGGCGTGATTGCCCGCGATATGGCGGCGGCGCTGCATCAGGATCCGGCGCTGGCCCCGGCCATTAACCAGTTGGTGCGCCGCGCCGTTGTCGGGATCGCGGCGGACCATGGCGACGCCATTGTGACGCTGGTTTCCGATACGGTGAAATCCTGGGATGCCGGCACCATTACGGAAAAACTCGAATCGGCGGTAATGCGCGATCTGCAATATATCCGTTTCAACGGCACATTGATCGGCGGGTTGATCGGGGTCGTGCTGCACGCGGTGCTGCTGCTCGCCAGCGGCTGATCGGCTGTGGAATTAGTATCCGTAAAGGCAATAAAAATCTTGCAACATTGTTGACATTTTCCGGCGAATCGCGGCCTATGTGTCTACGAGTTCTCCGGGGGGAGGAAAAAGCCCGCTCGCGTCCTTAAGGATGCGGGCGGGCTTGCTTTTCAGGCACTTGCAGAGGTTTCGGCGGCCAGCCATTCATCGCGCAACCGTTTTCCGCGCCTGGCCAGCGCCGCCTTGCGATCCCGTCCGCGCGCCGGTTGGTCCAGTGGCGGAAACAGCCCGAAATTGATGTTCATCGGCTGGAATGTTTCGGCCTCGGCGCCACCGGTAATATGCGCCAGCAACGCACCGATGGCGGATTCCGGCGGCGGCAGGCGCGGCGTTTGCCCCTGACGCCGTTCGGCCATAAAACGTCCGGCCAGCAAACCGACAGCCGCGCTTTCCACATAGCCTTCGCAACCCGTTATCTGGCCGGCAAAGGTCAGGCGCGGCTCGGCCTTCAGGCGCAAGGTCTGGTCCAGCAGCACCGGCGAACGGATAAAGCTGTTACGGTGAAGCCCGCCCAGCCGCGCGAATTCCGCCTTCCCAAGGCCTGGAATCATGCGGAAAATCCGCACCTGTTCGCCATGCTTCAGCTTGGTCTGGAAGCCGACGATATTCCACAATGTTCCCTGTGCATTATCCTGGCGCAATTGCACGACAGCCCACGGGCGTTTGCCATAGCGCGGATCGCGCAAGCCCACGGGCTTCATCGGGCCGAAACGCAGCGTATCCACCCCGCGCGCCGCCATCACCTCGATCGGCATACAGCCGTCAAAATAGGGGGTGTCGCGTTCCCATTGCTGAAACTCCGTCTTTTCGCCGGCGAGCAGGGCTTCGACAAACGCCTGATATTCATCGCGATTGAGCGGGCAATTGATATAGTCGCCCTCACCCGGTGGATGTTGCGTGCCATCGGCCTTCTTGTCGTAGCGCGATTGCCGCCACGCCACCTGCATGTCGATGGTTTCGGCATGCACAATAGGGGCCAGCGCGTCGAAAAACGCCAGATGCGCCTCGCCTGTCAATCCCTTGATATAATCCGCCAGGCCGGCGTCCGTCAGTGGCCCGGTGGCGATAATTACCTCGCCCCAGTCCGCAGGTGGCGCGTCCACCACTTCGCGGTGGACGGTAATCAGCGTGTGAGCATGAAGTTTCGCGGTTACGGCGGCCGAAAATTGCTCCCGGTCCACCGCCAGCGCCGAGCCTGCGGGCAGGCTGGCTGCGTCCGCTGCCGCCATGATCAAGGAGCTCATCGCCCGCATATCGGCATGCAACAGCCCGACAGCGTTATGATCGGCGTCGTCGGAACGGAAACTGTTGGAGCAGACGAGTTCGGCGAAATTTTCGGTGACATGCGCGGGCGTCCCCCGCACTCCGCGCATTTCATACATCACGACAGGAATATTGCGGCTGGCGAGTTGCCATGCCGCTTCGGAGCCGGCGAGACCGCCGCCAATGATATGAACCGGATCAGACATGGAGAAAGCTAATAGGGGCGAAAGGCAAGCCTGCAAGAGCGGGCAGACAAATTCGCCGGGGCCTTATGAAAACCGCCCGGCAGCGCCTGCCGGGCGGTTTTCTGATACGTATTCGTATCTGCGCCTCTTGTAGCGTAGTAACCCTGAACCCTGGCCGTTCTGTTGGCCGTGAGCCTCCGGAACCTACCGGCGAATGTTCCGGCTGTCATCCGCTGCATGACATATCCATGAACTTCCTTGGTCGCTGTTGCTGTCGTGCAACAGCGGAGCCGTACGCAAGCCCATCGCAGATGCCCCTTCCGCGCCCGCCATTTCCGGTATATGCGGGCGTCATGCTGCTTTCCCGCTATTTATTGCCGGTGCTGAAAGAAACGCCGGGCGACGCCCAGATCATCTCGCATCAACTGATGCTGCGCGCCGGTATGATCCGGCAGACCGCCGCCGGCATCTATTCCTGGCTGCCGCTGGGCCTGCGCGTGCTGAAAAACATCGAACGCATCGTGCGGGAAGAACAGGACCGCGCCGGCGCCATCGAGATTTTGATGCCGACCGTGCAACCGGCGGATCTGTGGCGCGAATCCGGGCGCTATGATGATTACGGCCTGGAAATGTTGCGCCTGAAAGACCGGCACGACCGCGACATGCTGTATGGTCCGACCGCCGAGGAAGTGGTGACGTCCATCTTCCGCGACACCGCCCGCAGCTACCGCGACCTGCCGCGTACGCTTTACAATATCCAGTGGAAATTCCGCGACGAAGTGCGCCCGCGTTTCGGCGTGATGCGGGGCCGCGAATTTCTGATGAAAGACGCCTACAGCTTCGATCTGGACGAGGCCGGCGGACGGCACAGCTACAACCGCATGTTCGTCGCCTATCTGAATACCTTTGCACGCATGGGGCTGCGCGCCATCCCGATGCAGGCGGATACCGGGCCGATCGGTGGTGATCTGTCCCATGAATTCATCGTGCTGGCGCCTACGGGCGAGAGCGAGGTGTTCTACCACGCCAATTGGGAACGCGCCGCAGAACCCGCGGGCGTCGATTTCGACGACGCCGAGGCGCTGCAACACATCGTATCGGGCTATACGACGGACTATGCCGCCACCGACGAAAAGCGTGATTCGGCCCGGGAAGCGGAGGCAGGCAGCCTGCTGCGCCAGTCGCGCGGCGTGGAAGTCGGGCATATCTTCTACTTCGGTACCAAATACTCCGCCGCCATGGGTGTGTCGGTGCAGGGGAAAGACGGTAAACCGGTAACGCCGGTGATGGGGAGCTATGGCATTGGGGTGTCCCGGCTGACCGGCGCGATTATCGAGGCCAGCCATGATGACGCCGGGATCATCTGGCCCGATGCCGTCGCACCCTTCGATATCGGGTTGATCAACCTGCGCGCGGGCGATGACGCCTGCACCGCCGCCGCAAATGATCTCCACGCCCGCCTGAAGGCAGCCGGCAAGAGCGTGTTGCACGATGACCGGGATGCACGCGGTGGCGAGAAGTTCGCCACCATGGACCTGATCGGCCTGCCCTGGCAGGTAACCATCGGCCCGAAGGGAGTCGCCGCGGGCACTGTCGAGGTGAAACGCCGCGCCACCGGCGAAAAGCAGGAAATGAGCGTGGAAAGCCTGCTTTCACATATCGCCGGATGATCACTTCCTACGAGCGCATGATTGCCGGCCGCTATTTGCTGCCGGGCAAGGGCGAGCGGTTCATCTTCCTCGTCGCGGCGATTTCGCTGTTCGCCGTGGCGCTGGGCGTCGCCGCATTGATCGCGGTGATGAGCGTGATGAACGGTTTTCGTGCCGAGATGTTCGACCGTATCCAGGGGCTTAACGGCCATGCCGTGGCGCAGGGCTATGGTGGGCGGCTGCCGGATTGGCAGCGCGTCGTCGACCTTGCCCGTGCAACACCGGGCGTCACCGCCGCCACACCGCTGATCGAACAGCCGCTGATGGCGTCTGCCAATGGCCGGGTGGAAGGAATCCTCGTGCGCGGCATGCGGATGGCAGACATTCGCCGGACGCCGATCATCGCCGACAATATCCGCAGCGGCTCGCTGGATCGGCTGGAGGGTGAAGAACCCGTCACGGCGATCGGCAGCCAGCTCGCCATCAATCTCGGCGCGCGGGTGGGCGACCGGATCACGCTGATCTCGCCATCCGGCAGCGCCACGCCCTTTGGCACGGTGCCGCGCATGATTTCCTATGAAATCGGCGCGATCTTCGAAGTCGGCATTTTCGATTACGACAAGGCCTTCGTGCTGTTGCCGATGCAACGCGCGCAGACACTGCTGGGCATGGGCGATGATGTCGGCATGGTCGAGATCAAGACAGTCAACCCCGACAAGGTGGGTGAAATTCTCGCGCCTTTGGCAGCAAAAATCGGTCAGTCGGCAGTGATAACCGACTGGCGGCAATTGAACGGCGTGCTGTTCGAGGCGCTGGTGGTGGAACGGGTCGTGATGTTCTGGGTGCTGTCGATCATCATCGTCGTCGCCGTCTTCAACATCCTGTCCTCGCTCATCATGCTGGTACGCGCGAAAACCCGCGATATCGCCATTTTACGCACCATGGGTGCAAGCCGTGCGGCGCTGATGCGCGTGTTCATAACGGTGGGCACGGTGATCGGCGGGCTCGGCGTCGCCCTGGGTGTCGTGCTCGGCTTCCTGCTGCTTAACTTCCGCCAGCAACTGGTCAGCGGCGTATCGCGGTTGACGGGGGCCAATCTGTGGGACCCGTCCATTCGCTATCTGGCCGAATTACCGAGCAAGACGGATCCGGTGGAAGTGGTCAGCATCGTTGTGCTGGCGCTGATCCTGTCCTTCCTCGCCACTATCTATCCGGCGTGGAAAGCCGCCTCCACCGATCCGGTGACGGTGCTGCGCTATGAGTGAGGCGCTGCGCCTTTCCGGCCTGACCCGCAGCTTCGAGCAGGGTGGCACTACCATAGACGTGCTGCGCGGCGTCGATCTGACCTTGCAAAAGGGTGAGATCGTGGCGCTGCTCGGCCCGTCCGGCTCCGGCAAATCGACGCTTCTCCAGGCCGCCGGCCTGCTGGAAGGTGGTTTTGGCGGTCAGATCGCCATTGACGGTATAGCCGCCGAAAAGCTCGACGACCGGGGTCGTACCGCGATCCGGCGAGACCGGTTGGGTTTCGTCTATCAGTTCCACCATCTGCTACCTGATTTTACCGCGGCGGAAAATGTCGTTCTGCCGCAACTGATCGCCAGGGTCAGCCGTACGCATGCCGATGTTCGGGCGCGTGAATTGCTGGCCAGCCTCGGGCTTGGCGCAAGACTGAATCACCGCCCGTCGCAATTATCGGGGGGCGAGCAACAGCGTGTCGCTGTCGCCCGCGCGCTCGCCAACCGGCCCGTGCTGGTGCTGGCCGATGAACCCACCGGCAATCTCGATGAGACGACCGCCGCCCGGGTGCTCGACGCATTCCTTGCCCTGGTACGGGGCGAAGGGTCGGCTGCGCTGATCGCCACGCACAACCGGGCGCTCGCCGGGCAGATGGACCGGATCGTTCGCCTGCACGACGGCACGCTGGAGGCGATATAAAAAAGCCAGCGGAGAATATATCCCCCGCTGGCTTTACATTCAGGTTCAGGCAGCCATCCGGTGCATGGCGCAAAGCTTGTTGCCGGCCGGATCGCGCAGATAGGCGAGATACAGCTTGTTGCCTTCGCCGAAGTCCCGGACGCCCGGTGGATTTTCACATGCAGTGCCGCCCGCTGCCACGCCCGCGGCATGCCATGCCTCGACCTGTTCGGGTGATGTCGCCGCGAAACCGATGGTGCCGCCATTGGCGTGCGTCGCCGCGTTGCCGTCGATCGGATGGGTAACGATGAACATACCCGTTGGGGTGGCGTAAACACAACGTTCCGGGCCAATGGCACTGCCCGGCGCTATGCCCAGCGCCCCGAGCGCCGCATCGTAGAATTTTTTCGACGCATCCACATCTTTTGCGCCAATCACGACATGACTGAACAAACCGACCTCCCGCAAATTTCCGGCACAAGAGCGTGCCGCGCGGCTTTCGTACCAGAAACGACGATGCGGATTCCACCCCTTCCGGGCGAGCCACTTACTCAGCGAATTGCTGCCAGCCGCGCATACGCAGTTCGCAGGCGGGGCAGGTTCCACAGCCATATCCCCACGGGTGCAACACATCGCGCACGCCGAGATAACAGCTGTGGGTTTGCGTGCGAATCAGTTCGATCAGATCATCGCCGCCCAGATCATGGGCGAGGCTCCAGGTCTGCGCCTTGTCCAGCCACATCAGCGGCGTATGGATGATGCAGCAGCTGGCCATGCCGAGATTCAGCGTCACCTGCAGCGATTTCAGCGTATCGTCCCGGCAATCCGGATAGCCGGAATAGTCGGTTTCGCACATGCCGCCCACCAGATGCCGCAAACCCCGGCGGCTGGCGAGCGCTGCGGCGAATGTGAAGAACAGCAGATTGCGGCCCGGCACGAAACTGGTGGGCAGGCCATCTTCCCCGAAACGGATTTCCGCTTCGCTGGTCAGCGCCGTGTCGCTCATCTGGCCGAGGATGGAAAGATCCAGCAGATGATCCGGCCCCAGCCGGGCGGCAAGACCGGGTTGCTGGCGTGTCAGCCTGTCGCGGAAAGCCTCGCGGATATCCAGTTCGATGCGATGGCGCTGGCCATAATCGAAGCCGACGGTTTCAACGCGGGGAAATTCCGCCAGCGCCCAGGCGAGGCAGGTGGCGGAATCCTGACCACCGGAAAACAGCACCAGCGCGCCATCGTCGGCGTTGGGCATCAGCGGATTCCGACGATCTTGTGCGACTGCAACGACAGCCGCCAGTGCGGATGGTCGATGCAATACGCAATCGCGGCCTGCGCATTGGCTTCGGCATCCGCCGAATCCATCGGCTGCAAGAAGAAGTGCGTGAAATCCAGATGCTCGAAGCGTTCCGGCGGCGCGTCTTTTTGCGGATAGACCAGTTTCAGTTCATCCCCCGACGTCAGCACCAGCGGTGCATCGGCCTTGGGGCTGACGCAAATCCAGTCCAGCCCCGGCGGTGCTGGCAGCGTTCCGTTGGTTTCGACGCCAATCTCGAAATGGCGGGCATGCAGGGCCGCCACCAGCGCCGCATCCACCTGCAGCAACGGCTCGCCGCCCGTCAGCACAACATAGCGGTTGGCGGCGGGGCTGGCCCATTCCGCCTCGATGGCGTCGGCCAGCTTGTCGGCGTCAGCGAAACGCCCGCCGCCCGTGCCATCCATGCCGACGAAATCGGTGTCGCAGAAATCGCAAACAGCGGTGGCGCGATCTTCTTCCCGCCCCGACCACAGATTGCAGCCGGCGAAGCGGCAAAAGACGGCGGCGCGACCGCTGTGCGCGCCTTCGCCCTGCAGCGTCTTGAAGATTTCCTTGACGGCGTAACTCATATTCCGCGGCTCACGCTTGCGGCTCGTCTCCGAACACTCGGGCGAAGATGGTATCGATCTGCGAGAAATGATGATCGAGCGTGAACAGCGCTTCCAGTTCGGCGGGCGTCAACCTGCCCGTTACATCTGCATCGGCCTTCAACAGGTCGAGCAGTTGCAGATCGCCATCCGAATCCCATACCTGCATGGCATTGCGTTGCACGATTCGATAGGCGTCTTCCCGCGCGGCGCCAGCCTGGGTCAGCGCCAGCAGCACGCGCTGCGAATGGATCAGCCCGCCCATGCGGTTCATGTTTTTCAACATGCGTTCCGGGTAAATGACCAGCTTGTCGATCACACCCGTCAGCCGTGCCAGCGCGAAATCCAGCGTGATGGTCGCATCCGGCGCAATGCCGCGCTCCACCGACGAATGGCTGATATCGCGTTCGTGCCACAGCGCGACATTCTCCATCGCCGGGATCACCGCCGAACGGACGAGACGCGCAAGACCGGTCAGATTTTCCGTCAGCACCGGGTTGCGCTTGTGCGGCATCGCCGACGAACCCTTCTGGCCCGGGGAGAAATATTCTTCCGCTTCCAGCACTTCGGTGCGCTGCAGATGGCGGATTTCCGTCGCCAGCCGCTCGATGGACGAAGCGATGACGCCCAGGGTGGCGAAAAACATCGCGTGCCGGTCGCGCGGGATCACCTGGGTGGAAATCGGTTCAATGGCGAGGCCGAGCTTTTCCGCGACATGCGCTTCGACCGCAGGCGAAATATTGGCGAAGGTGCCAACCGCACCCGATATGGCGCAGGTTGCAATCTCGGCGCGCGCTGCCACCAGACGTTCGCGATTGCGGGCGAATTCGGCATAGGCCTGCGCCAGCTTGAACCCGAAGGTGACGGGTTCGGCATGGATGCCATGGCTGCGACCGATGGTGGGCGTATATTTATGCTCGAAGGCGCGGCGGCGGATTGCGGCCAGCAGCGCATCCATATCGGCGAGCAGGATATCGGTCGCGCGGGCCAGCTGGATGTTGAGGCAGGTGTCCAGCACGTCGGAGCTGGTCATGCCCTGGTGGACGAAGCGCGCTTCCTCGCCGACATGTTCGGCCAGATTGGTCAGGAAGGCGATGACGTCATGCTTCACTTCCCGCTCGATCTCGTCGATGCGGTCCACCTCGAACGCGCCGCGTTCCCACACAGCCTTTGCCGCTTCTTTGGGGATGACGCCGAGTTCGGCCTGCGCGTCGGCGGCGTGGGCCTCGATCTCGAACCAGATGCGGAACTTCGTTTCCGGAGACCAGATCGAAGTCATTTCGGGGCGGGAATAACGTGCTATCATCTCCGGCTCCTAGCCCATCACCAGCCGTCGCTGCAACGCCTGAACGCGGGCGCGCATGATCGTCTCCAGTTTTTCCGACCGGGCCGACACCGGGGCCGTGAAACGCCATTCGGCCAGCACCTGCGCCGGCGTCAGCGTCAGGTGCATATAACCCCGCCGCCGCAGGTCGGCCCAGCGCAAACCCGGATTGCCGCCCACCAGCGCGCCGGCGATCATATCGGCGGGTTGCGCGGCAAGGCTCGCATCCAGGCCCGGCGCACTGATCGACGGACACCCCAGCCCGACACCCGCCGGACGGCCATTATTCAGCAGGTCATGCGCCCAGCTGTTATGCGTATCGGCGGACAACACCACCAGATCGCCGCCCGTACGTTGCGCCATGGCGAGCAGCCGTGCCCGCGCCGCCGGATAGCCATCCCACGCCGCCATGCAGAAAGGCAGGCGCGCGCTTCCGGCGGCGGTTATGGTGCGCAAAAACCGATCGCTCTCCGCCGTCGCCTGACCGGGGAGCATTCCGGCGGGCGGCGGCAGCAGATTTCCCATCATCGGTTGCTGCGCCAGGATTTGCCAGCGGATGCCGCGCCGGGTGGAATCCTGCATCGCGCCGAACAGCCAGCGTTCCTGGTCATGGCCGAGCATCTGGCGGCTGCCAGAAACCCATTGCTCATCGCGCAGGCGCGCCATCGCAGCTTGCGGATTGGCGCTCTGCATGGCCGCCATGAGAGACAGCGGCATATCCCGCGCGCCGGTATCCAGCCGGTAAAGGCTGGCCAGGCGCCCGATATCAAATCGCATGAAGGATGTATCGGCAACCGGCAGCCAATCCTGAAAGGCGCGCCGGGCGAGCGCCGCCTGCACGTCCGGAAGGCCGCGTGCCGGTTGCATTCCCATCCAGCCACTGGCGGCGGCGTCATACGGGTCCCACATCGGCACCAGCGGCACCTGCGCCTGCAAGCGCAGCAAATCAGGATCGGCGCGGGCGACGCGCCAGGCGGCCCAATATTCTTCCAGCGTCGCCGGCGGCTGCATCGGGGCTGCCCGCACCGGTTGCGCGATGCGTGGGAACAGTTGCCCCGGATTGCCGGCCAGCAGGAACAGATCGACATCATCCGCATCCGCCGCATGGGCGAAACCGTTGAACCAGCCGGCGGCAACGCTCGCGCCGGCCGCAAGACCGATGCGGAAACTCTGCGGAATATCGCGGGGCAGCGTACGGGTGCGACCAACCGCAGAATGGCTTCGGTCCGGCCCGCTGAAGCGATAATAATAGGTAGTCCCCGGTTCCAGCCCTTCCACGATGGTGCGCGCCGTCCAGTCCCGCTGCGGATCGGCGATGGCCTCCGCCATTTCCCGGCTGCGGCTCATATCCGGGCGGGTGGAAAGCTCAAGTCGCAGACGCACCGGCTGGCCACCCGTTCCTGCATAGCGCGTCCAGAACAGCATCCGCGTCTGGCCCGGCTCGCCAGTGGCGATGCCATGGGTGAAAGCTTCCGATGCGGCATCCTCTATGCGTTTCCGCCGGGCGATGGCCGGCCCCGTCAGCAACCCCGCTGACAGAAACGCGCCGCCCAGCAGCGTGCGGCGGTTGATGCCGTGCCGAATTTCGCGTTTGATTTCACCCATGGCGGCTCATTAACGGAAACCTGCGCATCTATCCATAACCGCCAGCAGCAATTACAGGAAAATCCATGATCGTCATTCACCATAATCCGAAGTGCAGCACATCCCGCAATGTGCTGGCGGCGATTCGCGCCTCTGGCAGCGAACCGGAGGTCATCGAGTATCTGCAAACTGGCTGGACGGAGCCACAACTCCTCGGCCTGTTCGCCGCCGCCGGTATTACACCCCGAGAGGCGCTGCGCGCCCGTCAGCCGGAAGCCGCCGGGCTGGATGATGCGGACGACGCCACGATCCTTGCCGCCATGGTACGCCAGCCGGTGCTGGTGGAGCGGCCCATCGTCTGCTCGCCGCGCGGGGTGCGGCTCTGCCGGCCCGCCGCGCGCATCGTCGATCTGCTCGAACAGCCGCTGCCGGCGGATTTCGTCAAGGAAGATGGCAAACCGCTGTGAGGAAACCGCTTCCCCCGTTGCTGCTCGTCGTGCTGATCGCGCCGGTTCTGGCGGGCTGTGTCGCGCGCACCGCCATCAAGGCCGTAACCGTGCCGGTGCGCGCCGCCGGCACGGTGGCGGAGACCGCATGGGACGCCACCACCACCAGCCAGGAAGAGGCCGACCGCAATCGCGGCAGGGAGATGCGCAAGGCGGAGGAGCGGGCGGAAAAAGCCCGCAAGGAACAGGAGAAAGCGGACCGGGCCAGTCAACTGGATCAGCCGGTTTCCTATTGATCCCGGTTGACGCCA
This sequence comes from Sphingomonadaceae bacterium, assembly GCA_041675905.1. Classification (GTDB taxonomy): domain Bacteria; phylum Pseudomonadota; class Alphaproteobacteria; order Sphingomonadales; family Sphingomonadaceae; genus Sandaracinobacteroides. Next base: position 22,527 of record JBAYSX010000017.1, read on the forward strand.
GCCCGCGCCGGCGCGACAAGCTTTTCCATGTCCACTACTTTCACGCTCGATCCCGCCACATCCCGCGCACATCCGGTGCCGGAGCCTGTGCGCCGCCTGACGGTGCCAGCCATCGCCGGGCGCAAGAAGGATGGCGTGACCGACGAACCGCTGGTGATGCTGACCGCCTATACCGCCCGGATGGCGCAATTGCTCGATCCGCATTGCGACATGCTGCTGGTGGGCGACAGCCTTGGTCAGGTGATTTATGGCCTCGACACCACGGTGCGGGTGACGACGGAAATGATGATAGCCCATGGCGCGGCGGTCGTGCGCGGTTCGTGGCATGCGGTGGTGGTGATCGACCTGCCCTTCGGCACATATGAGCAGTCGCCGGAACAGGCCTTCGCCACGGCCTCCCGCGTAATGCAGCAAACCGGCGCCGCCGCCGTCAAGCTGGAAGGCGGCGAGGTGCTGGCGCCGACCGTCAAATTCCTCGTGGATCGCGGGATTCCGGTGGTGGGGCATATCGGCCTGACGCCCCAGGCGGTGAATGCGCTCGGCGGCTATGGCGCACGCGGGCGCAACCCGCATGAAGCCGCAAAGATCGAGGCCGACGGCCGCGCCATTGCCGATGCCGGCGCCTTCGCGCTGGTGATCGAAGGCGTGATGGAGCCGCTGGCCCGCGCCATCACGACCGCCATCCCTTGCCCCACCATCGGTATCGGCGCATCGCCCGCATGTGATGGCCAGGTACTGGTGATCGACGACATGCTCGGCATGTTCGAGCGCGTGCCGCGCTTCGTTCGCCGTTTCGATAATTTCGCCGAACGCATCACCGCCGCCGCCGGGACATATGCCGCCGAGGTCCGCGCGCGGACGTTCCCGGCGGACAAGGAACTTTATGGCCAGCCGAAAAAAGATTAAGGGCGGTTCAGCCTTGCGCAAGATACTCTTTCCCAAAACGCATAACCTGGGCTTTGCGCTTTCGCGGAAGCCTCTGTAAGGGGTCCGGGTTGTGAAAGTGCGTGCGGGCGGAATCGGCGTCCGAACGATTTGATGTCGGGAACGAAAATTTGGCCACCACTCCTCCAGCCCGTCCTTCGGCCACGCGGCCGGCTGATCCGCGCGATGAAGCCTTCCTGCGCGAGGTGGATGAGGAATATCGTCGCGATGAATTCAATCGCTTCGCCCGCCGTTATGGCCGCTGGATCTTGCTGGCGGTCGGCGTCGGCCTGGCCGCGCTTGGCGGATGGCTGTTCTGGCAGGCGGAGCAGAACAAGCAGAATGAATCGCTGTCGGAGCAGTTCACGCTTGCCTTGAACAAGGTGGATGCCGGCGATACGGAAGCCGCCCGCGCAGCCCTCGATCTGACCGCAAAAGGAGATAACGCCGGCTATACGGCGCTGGCGCGGCTGACCGATGCCGGGCTGGCGGCGGCGGCAGGTGAGGATGAAAAGGGCGCGGGCTTGTTGCGCGCGGTGACGGACGATGCAGCCGCGCCACAGGCGCTCCGCGATGTGGCACGGCTGAAGCGCATCCGGCTGACTTTCGATTCGATGGAACCGGCGACGGTGATTCAGGAGCTTGCGCCTTATCTTGCCGGGGATAATCCCTGGTATCCGATTGCCGCCGAAATGACAGCGCTGGCGCATATGAAGGCTGGCGAGAACGACAAGGCCGGGCCGATCTTTCTGCGGCTGGCCGGCGATGGCCGCGCACCGCCATCGTTGCGCGCGCGCGCCGAGCAGATGGCGGCAACGCTGGGCCAGGATGTGGCGGCACTGACCGAGGCACGCATTGCCACGGCGCAGGCGGCGGCGAACGATCTGGCGCCAGAGGCCGCACCGGCGGAGACAAATTGATGCAGGACGAGCGGATGCAGGGTAATTTTTTTCGCCGTCATGCGCGGCTGCTGGCGATTCTGGCCGTGGCGGGCGTCGGCTTGCAGGGTTGCGGGATCTTCAAGGGCGGCGGTAGCAATAAAAATGTTCGCACGTCCGGCGAGCGGGTTGCCGTGCTGAATTATGAAAACCAGGCTGATGCGGAAGCCGAATTGCAGGATGTCGCGGTTGTGCTGCCAGCGGCAGAGGTCAACGCGAGCTGGACCCAGCCGGGCGGCAATGCTTCCGGCGCGATGGGCCATCTGGCGCTTTCATCCGCGCCCGTCCGGCAATGGCGCGTGTCGATCGGCCAGGGCTCCAACAAGACCCGCCGGCTGAATGCCGCGCCGGTCATTGCCGGCAACCGGCTGTTCACGATGGACACCGCCGCGCGCATCACCGCGTTTGACGCCACCACAGGCCGGGAATTATGGCGGCGGCAAATTTCGGTCGACGGTGAAAACACGCGCCTCGCCTTCGGCGGCGGAGTCAGCGTGGCGGGCGACCGCGTTTTCGCTACCACCGGCTATGGCGTCGCCGCGGCCTTCGCGGCGGATAGCGGCGAACAGCTGTGGCGGGTGCAATTGCCCACGCCCTTGCGCGCAGCCCCCGCCGTTGATGGCGACCGGGTCTATGTAACCGGACAGGATAGCCAGTTGAGCGCGCTCGATGCCAGGACCGGCGAAACCCTGTGGGAAGCGCATGGAACCGTCGAACCGGCGGCGGTGCTGGGATCCGGCGCGCCTGCCGTGGCGCTGGGCACAGTCGTCGCCGGCTTCCCATCGGGTGAATTATTTGCGCTGCGTGTCGAAAACGGCCGCACCGTCTGGCAGGATCATCTGTCGCGCACCGGGCGAACAACGGCGCTGGGCGCGCTTTCCGCCGTGGTTGCATCCCCTGTGATCGACCGGGGCCGCGTATTCGCCGTCGGCCACGGCGGACGGATGGCGGCGCTGGAACTGGCGACCGGGCAACGCGTGTGGGAACGCGATTTCGCCGGGGTCAACACCCCCTGGTCGGTGGGGGACTGGGTGTTTGTCGTCACCGTCGATGCGCAACTGATCGCGTTGACACGGGTGGATGGCAAGATCCGCTGGGTGACACAACTGGAACGCTACAAGAATGAAAAGAAGCGTTCCGGACCGGTCGAATGGTTCGGCCCGGTTCTGGGTGGCAATCATCTGTATCTGGTTTCATCCCGCCAGAAACTGGTGAAGGTTTCGCCGCAGACGGGTGAAGTCATGGAAGAAACGAATCTCGGCAATCCCGTTTATCTGCCGCCCGTCATCGCCAACGGTATGCTGTATATCCTGACCGATGACGGCACATTGACGGCATATAGATGAGCCGCCTGCCACGCGTTGTCATACTTGGCCGGCCAAACGTCGGGAAATCGACGCTGTTCAACCGCGTCGTCGGTAAAAAACTGGCGCTGGTGGACAATCAGCCCGGCGTCACGCGCGATCGGCGCGAGGGCGAGGCGCAGCTTTTCGACCTTAAATTCACCATCATCGACACCGCCGGGCTGGAAGAAGCGGAAGCGGCAAGCCTCTCCGGGCGGATGCGCCAGCAGTCGGAGGCGGCGCTCAGCGGTGCAACGGCTGCGCTGTTCGTGATCGACGCGCGCGGCGGCCTGACCGAAAGTGACCGGCACTTCGCCCGCTGGCTACGCCAGGAAGCCCCCATCCCGATCATTGTCGTCGCCAATAAATACGAGGGCAAGGCGGCGGAGGCCGGATTGTTCGAGGCGTTTGAACTCGGTCTGGGCGATCCGGTGGCGCTATCCGCCGAGCATGGCGAGGGAATGGCGGATTTGTTCGAGGCGCTTGCGCCCATCCTGCCCGCCGAAGTGGAGGATGATACCGGCGAAGATGAGGATCTACCGGATGCTCCGCTGAAACTGGCGGTTGTCGGGCGGCCCAATGCTGGCAAATCGACGCTGATCAACCGGCTGATCGGTGAAAACCGGCTGCTGACCGGCCCGGAAGCCGGCATCACACGCGACAGCATCGCGCTGGAATGGGAATGGAAGGGGCGGCCAGTTCGCCTGATCGATACCGCCGGTCAGCGCCGGAAGGCGAAGGTGGTGGACAAGCTCGAACGGCTGGCGGTGGCCGATGCGCGCCATGCCGTCGATTTCGCCGAAGTCGTCATCCTGCTACTCGATGCGACACTCGGGCTGGAAGCCCAGGATCTGCGCATCGCCGATTCGGTGCTGGCGGAAGGGCGGGCGCTGATCGTGGTGCTGAACAAATGGGACGCCGCCGAAGATCAGAGCCGCCTGTTCAATGGCGTGAAAAAGGCGCTGGAAGACGGGCTTTCGCAGGTGAAGAATGTGCCGGTGCTGACCGTCTCGGCGCTGACCGGCAAGGGCCTGGATACGCTGATGGACGTTGCGTTCGAGACGCGCGACCGCTGGAGCCGGCGCGTATCGACGGCAGCGCTCAATCGCTGGTTTGAAAGCGCGCAGGAACGCAATCCACCGCCCGCACCCGGCGGCAAGCGGATCAAATTGCGCTATATCACCCAGGCGCGCACCCGTCCGCCAACCTTCATTATCTTTGGCACCAGACTGGATCATTTGCCGGCCAGCTATGAACGCTATCTGGTGAATGCGATGCGGGAAGATCTGGATCTCGGCGGCCTGCCGATCCGCCTGTCGCTGCGCTCGGCGAAAAGTCCCTTCGGCCGCTGATGCAGCGGCTCGACCATCTGATTGCGTGTGGCAACAGCAACGATCCGGCGCTGGTCGAGCGTGATCGGATACTGACGAGAGCGCAGTTGCAGGAACAGGTCGCATGCGTGGCGGGCGCCCTCGCCAATCGCATCGCGCCGGGGGACCGGGTGGCGATCTGGTTGCCCAAAACGCTGGAAATGGTCGTGGCGCTGCTGGCGGTATCGCGCGCGGGCGGCATTGCGGTCCCGGTCAATCCGGTGTTGCGCGGGGCGCAGGCGGCGTATGTGTTAAACGATTCCGGCGCGGTGTTGACAATCAGCCACGCGCCGCGCGCCCGCCTGCTGGCTGATCCACCGCCGGTGATTCTGGTGGAAAAGGACTGGTCGGGGCTGTTGGCCGCGGGCCCGGCCAGCGATGATGCGGCGGGCGGGGATGCGCTGGCGGCGCTGCTCTACACCTCCGGCTCTACGGGGCGACCCAAGGGCGTGATGGTGACGCATCGCAATCTGCTGCTGGGCGCGCAAAGTGTCACGGAATATCTCGGCACGGACGCGACCGATCGGGTCCTGGCGGCGCTGCCCCTGTCCTTCGATTTCGGCCTGTCACAGGTGACGACGGCGCTCCATGCCGGTGCGACGGCGGTTTTGCTCGACTATCTGACGCCGCGCGATGTGGTGCAGGCGTGTGCGCGGCATGGTATTACGCAATTGGCCGCCGTGCCGCCCTTATGGATGCAGATTGCCGGCCTTGTGTGGCCGGATGAAGCGCGAACCGGTATGCGCACCCTGTCCAACAGCGGCGGGCGTTTGCCGGTGCCGATGGTGCGGCAGTTGCGGACACTTTTCCCCGCCGCGCGGCTGCATCTGATGTATGGGCTGACCGAGGCTTTCCGTTCGACGACGCTGCCCCCGGAACTTGTGGATACCTTCCCCGACAGCATTGGTCGCGCCATCCCCCATGCGGAAATCCTGGTAGTGCGGCCTGATGGTACCGTTACGGCGGATGATGAGCCGGGCGAACTGGTGCATTGCGGCCCGCTGGTAGCGCAAGGCTATTGGCAGGATTCGATGCGCACGGCAGAGCGGTTTCGTGCAGCACCCGCCGCGTCCCGCTACGGTGGCACGGCGGTCTGGTCCGGCGATACGGTGGTGCGCGATGCACAAGGCCTGTTGCGCTTTGTCGGGCGGGACGACGAGATGATCAAGACGATGGGCACGCGTCTTTCGCCCACCGAAGTCGAGGAGCTTGCTTACGCCAGCGGGGCTGTGGCGCAGGCGGTGGCGCTGGGCGTGGCGGATGCCGCTGCAGGCCAGGTCATCCGGTTGGTGGCCAGCCCGGCTGCCGGCATGTCTTCGGATGATGCCGAGGCGAAGGTGCGCGCATATCTGCGCCGGGAGGGGGCGCCCTATATGCAGCCTGCCTCTTATGTCTGGCGCGATGCGCTGCCGGTTTCCGCCAACGGCAAGCTCGACCGGGCGGCGCTGCGGCTGGAGTTTGGCGCATGATGCCACCCGGCTTCCCCCGCGATGAACAGGGCCGGTTGCTGATCGCCGGGCGCACTGCCGAATCCTGGGTAGAAGAAGCCGGGGATACGCCGCTCTTCCTCTATGATGCGGGCCTTGTGGCGGCGCGTGTCGCGGAATTTCGCGCGGCGATGCCGGCGGAAATCGCGCTGCATTATGCCGTGAAAGCCAATCCGCTGCCGGAACTGTTGCAGGCGATGGCGCCGCTGGTCGATGGCTTCGATGTCGCGTCGGCCGGTGAAATGCAGCGCGCGCTGGATGCCGGCATGGCGGCGGACCGGATCAGCTTCGCCGGTCCCGGCAAGCGGGATCGCGAACTCGAAGCGGCGATTGCCGCCGGTATCACATTGCATATCGAATCGGCCGGCGAACTGGCGCGCGCGGCATCAATCGCCACACAACTGGGCAAGCGGGCGCGGGTGGCTCTGCGGGTCAATCCGCCGTTCGACCTGAAAGGGTCGGGCATGCGGATGGGCGGCGGGGCGCGGCCCTTTGGCGTCGATGTGGAAATGGCCCCCGATCTGTTACGCCGGATGCAGCAACCGCCGTTTGATTTTCGCGGCCTGCATATTTTTGCCGGCTCGCAAAATCTCGATGCCGGAGCGATTGCGGCGGCACAGCAACAGACGGTGACGCTCGCCGCCGATCTGGCGCAATTCACCCCGACGATGCCGCTGGTCAACCTCGGCGGCGGGTTTGGTGTGCCCTATTTTCCGCGTGAAATGCCGCTGGATATCGCGGCGGTGGGGGCTGATCTCGCGCAAACGCTTGCTTCCCGTCCTGCAGCGCTTGCAGCTACGCGTTTCGCCATCGAACTGGGCCGCTGGCTGGTGGCGGAGGCCGGGGTGTATCTGACGCGCATCGTCGACCGTAAAGAGTCGCGTGGCACGGTGTATCTGGTGACGGATGGCGGCCTGCATCATCAACTGGCGGCGTCGGGCAATTTCGGCACGGTCGTGCGGCGGAATTATCCGGTGTCCAACGCCAGCCGCGATTCAGCGGTTCTGGAAACGCAATCCGTTGTCGGCTGTCTGTGTACGCCGCTGGACCGGCTGGCCGACGCCGCCGAATTGCCGCGCGGCGAAGTCGGCGACCTGATCGCCGTGTTCATGGCCGGCGCTTATGGCCGCACCGCCAGTCCGGAAAATTTCCTCGGCCACCCGCCGCCGCTGGAACGGCTGGTCGGCTGACGGTTGCGCCTATCTGATCGGGTCGCGCTGCAGCGGTACGATCATCGGCAAACCGTCGTGCTCCACGACCAGCGCTGAAATGCCATAGACGGCGCGCAGCCGCTCCGCGCTCAGGATCTCCATCGGCGCACCATCGGCCACCAGCCGGCCCTGATCCAGCAGCAGCAACCGGTCGCAATAACGCGCCGCCATCGTCAGATCGTGGAGAACTGTGATCACCAGCGCGCCGCTTCTGGCTTCATCGCGCAGTAATTCCATCAGGTCGATCTGATGGCCCGGATCAAGCGATGCCAGCGGCTCATCCGCGACCAGCGCAGGCGCTTCTACGGCCAGGGCGCGGGCCAGCAATACCCGTGCCCGTTCGCCACCGGAAATTTCCGTCGCCACGCGATGGCGCAAGCTCCCGACATCGGTGCGCGCCATCGCCCGGTCGATAACGGCGGCGTCCGCGGCGGTAACGCGCGATAGCGGCCCCAGATGCGGCAGCCGCCCCAAAGACACCAGCCGCTCGACCGAGAGCGGCCAGTGCAACGTCTGGCCCTGCGGCAGATAGGCAATCTGGCGCGCGATCTCCTGGCGCGACAGGCTGGCGACCGGTTTCCCGTTAATCCGCACCTCGCCGGATACCGGGAGTTGCAAGCCCAGCAGCGCGCGCACCAGCGTCGATTTGCCCGCGCCGTTCGGACCGATCACACCCACCAGTTGACCGGGCGTGAAGCGGGCATGGATGTCGTGGAGGATGGTGCGGCGGTTCCGTTGCACGGTCAGCGCGTCTGCCGTGATTTCTACCAAAGCCGTCGCTCCCGCAGCAGATAGACGAGGAATACCGGCACGCCGAGAAACGCTGTCACCACGCCCAGTTTCAGTTCGCTGTGGGTAGGAATCAGCCGCACGCCAATGTCAGCCAGCATCAGCAGGGTCGCGCCGCCGAGCATCGACGGCAACAATATGGCGGACGGCGAGCGATCCGTCAGCGGGCGGAGGATATGCGGCACGATCAGCCCGACAAACCCGATCGCACCCGACACCGCCACCGCCCCGCCGACGCCGATGGCGACGCCCAGCAGCAACCGGACCCGTGTACGACGCAAATCGACCCCCAGCGCCTGCGCGCCATCCTCTCCCAGCGTCAGCGCATCCAGCGCGCGGCCATCGACCAGCAGCAATGCTGCGCCGATCAGGATGCAGGGCAGCGCAAGCTGCACATGCTGGAAGGAACGGTTTTCGATGGAACCGAGAAGCCAGGTCATGATCTCCATCGCCGCGAACGGATTGGGCGACAGGTTGAGCGCGAGGCTGATGCCCGCACCCGCGAGTGTCGCGATGGCAATGCCTGCCAGAATCAGCGTCAACGGGCTTTCGACCCGACCCGCCAGCAGAAACAGCAATCCCAGCGCCACAACGCCGGTGGCGACCGACATCAACGGCAACACCGCCGGATGCAGCGCGGCCAGGCCGAAATAAAGCGCGGCGACCGCCCCAAGGGCTGCCGAGTTGGAGGCGCCCAGCACGGAAGGTTCGGCGAGGGGATTGCGCAGATAGCCCTGAAGCGCCGCACCGGCCAGCCCCAGCATCGCGCCGACCGCCAGCCCCAATAGCGTGCGCGGCAGGCGCAGTTCGAACAGGATAATGTTCGTTACCGGATCCCCGCTGCCTATCAGCGCCGCCAGCAATCTGGTCGCCGGAATCGCCACTGCCCCAAGCGCAAGCGATGCAAGACCGGAACACAGGGCGAGCAGCGCCAGCACGGCCAGCAGCAATGGACGGCGGGGCGCGCGCGCCGTCGTCACCGTATCTGGCGTAAAACCTGGCTTCATCCAGCGACTTCCGGAAGTCCGACGGGCATTCACGCTCTTACCCGGCTTTGCGCCGAACGCAAATCGGAACCGGATCCGGGTCGGGGCGTAAAAACGGATCAGGCCAGAAGCGCGCTGACCATCGCCCGCAATTCGGGCAGGACTTCGGCGGCGAACCACGGATTTTGCCTTTCCCAATGACCGGTGCGCCAGGATGGGTGCGGCAGCGGGAAATACTCTGGCAGGAAGCTGCGAAAATTACGCACGCGCTCCGTCATATTGCCGGCCCCCAGCACGAGATTTTGCGCGTGGCTGCCGACCAGCAGCGTCAGTTGCAAATCGGCAAGATGCGCCAGCAGCTGTTCTCGCCACAGCGGCGCGCATTCGGGGCGTGGTGGAGCATCGCCGCTGCCCTTCTTCGCCCGCCCCGGATAACATAGCCCGACCGGCAGAATGGCTATCTTTTCCGCGTCATAAAATTGCGCTTCCGACAGGCCGAGCCAATGCCGCAGCCGCTCGCCGGAGCGATCATGAAATGGCAGACCGGCCAAATGGGCTTTGGTGCCGGGAGCCTGACTGGTGATCAGCAGACGCGCCGTGGGAGCCAGTTGAAATACGGGGTGTGGCCCCAGGGGCAAATATTCCGCGCATACCCGACAGGCGTTTAACGCGGCAATCAACGCATCGAACGGATTCACGCGGTTCCGGCACTCCTCGCCTGTGCATTGATTTCGGCGTGCGCGTCAGCAGGAGGTTCAAAACTCCCGTGGGCATGCACTTCCCCGGCACACAGTTTTTTCAGTATTTCCACCGCGCGCGCTTCTTTTTCCGGCGTCGCCGTGCGCACCCACAATACCAGACCGCCGCGATCGAGTTGGGCTTCCACATATTCGGCGCGGCGTTCGCCGAGTTTTTTGGCCAGCCAGGCGCCAATCAGCCCGCCGCCGCCGCCGGCCAGAACGCCTGCGGCAATGGCTGCGGCCAGCGCCCCGCCCGTCGCCACGACAGCGCCGGCGGCTATCGTCCCGCCAATATAGGTGAGGCCACCGATCAGGCTGCCCTGCGCATCACCCACCGACGCCTTGGAAACATATTCGGTGCGCGGCGCGTCCGGATCGTCTGTCAATTGTTCGACGCGGTCGTATTTGTGGCCGAGCTTTTCCTCGACCGTGCTCGCCGCCGCCAATACATTGATGTCGACGCGGTCGAAGCCGGAACGCAACAGTTCGTCGACAGCTCCTTCCAGATCTTTCGGTTCGTGAAAGATTCCAACCACTTCCCGCATCGCATTTCCTCCTGCTCAAACAGACTTATGTCCGAGGAGCACGTCACGCAGCACAAGCGCGTCATTATGTTCCTCGTCCTTTGCTCCGTAAACCAGGGTGATGGGCCCTTGCTCCGCCAACCGGCGCAATTCTGCGAGTTTTTCGCTGTGGCCGGCGATTTCGGCCCGATAACGGCGCTGGAATTCCACCCAGCGCCCGGGATCATGTCCGAACCATTTGCGCAATTCCGTGCTGGGGGCGAGTTCCTTCATCCAGTCGTCGATATCCGCCTGCGCCTTGCTGACGCCGCGCGGCCATAACCGGTCCACCAGGATACGCCGGCCGTCCGTCTTGGCCGGCGGTTCATAAGCCCGTTTGAGCCGGACATGGTCCGCGCGCATGGGTCAGTTTCCCAGCAACATGGCGATATCCGCGCCCACCTGCATATCCGGCTCCACGCCGAAGCTGTGCTTGCGCAGCAGTCCATCGCGATCGATCAGGATCAGCGTCGGCGTTCCTCGCATGCCATAGGCCGTCATCGTCTGCGGTAAGGGTTCATCTTCCGACGGCGTATCGACGCCGACCGGAAACCGGATGCCATATTCCTGCAGGAACGCCGCCAGCGCCACCGGCGTCATCGCTGTATGATGTTCAAATACGGTATGCAAACCGATCACCGCCACCTGCGCCGGATCGAACTGCCGGGCAATGCGCTGCGCCTGGGGCAGACCATGCTGGACGCAACCGGGGCACAGCATCTGGAACGCGTGCACCACAACAACCTTGCCGCGAAGGCTTCCCAGACTCAATGGCTCGCTGTTGAACCACTGGCTGACATGCCAGGCCGGTGCGGGTTGCGGTGCCGACATTCAGCGCCTCCTCGATCAGCAGACTAGCATGCCGCCAGCCCCGCTTCCAGTCCGGCGATCAGATCCTCCTCCGCCTCCAGCCCGACGGACAGACGCAGCAGCCCGTCGCCGATGCCCGCTGTGGCGCGGGCTTCCGCACCCATATCGGCGTGGGTCATGGTGGCGGGATGCGCGACGAGGCTTTCGACACCGCCCAGCGATTCAGCGAGAAAAAACACCTGCACCGCGTCGATGAATTTTTTTACCGCATCCGTCCCGCCCGCCAGATCGAAGCTCAGCATGGCGCCGAAGCCGCGCTGTTGCTGTTTTGCGATGGCGTGGTTGGGGTGCGAGGGCAGACCGGGATAATAGACGCGGGCCACCGCCGGATGCGCTTCCAGCCGGCGGGCAATCGCCATCGCATTGCGACTTTGCTGTTCGATGCGCGGAAACAGCGTGCGCAAACCACGCAGGGTGAGCCAGGCATCAAAGGGAGAGCCGGTGCTGCCGACGGTGTTGGCCCAGGCGCGCAGCGTTTCGACATCCGCCGGATCGCGGGCGATTACCGCGCCGCCGATCACATCGCTATGACCGTTCAGATATTTCGTGGTGGAATGGATGACGAAATCCGCACCCAGCGCCAGCGGTTGCTGCAAGGCCGGTGACAGGAAGGTGTTATCCACCGCCACTTTTGCACCAACGGCATGCGCCTTCGCCGCCAGCGTCGCAATATCCACCACGCGCATCAGGGGATTGCTCGGCGTTTCGATCAGCAACAGCTCCGGCTTCTCCGCCAGGGCCGCAGTCATGGCGGCGTCATCGCCCTGATCGGCCAGCGTCAGCTTGAAATGCCCGCGGGCGGCGCGGGCGTTCAGCAGTCGCTGCGTGCCGCCATAGCAATCATGCGCCGCCAGCACCCCTTCATCGGGATACACCTGGCCCAGCAGCAGGTCGATGGCGGCCATGCCGGTCGACGTCATCACCGCGCCCGCGCCGCCTTCCAGCTTCGCCAGCGCTTCGCCCAGCATATCGCGACCGGGATTGCCCGAACGGCCATAATCATAGGCGCGCGGCTGCCCGTAACCGGCAAAGGTGAAAGTGCTCGACAGGTAAATGGGCGGGGCAACCGCGCCAAAAGCTGTGTCTGTCGCCACGCCATGGGCAACGGCGATGGTTTCCGGGGCCGGAGACGCGTTACGCTTCGTCATTGAAAAAGCGCCCTTCGGTAACGGCGCGGACGATGCCCGCACGCACGGTGAAATCGCCGAAATGCTCGCCCGGCTCGCGTTCCTTCGCATAGCGGCCCAGCGCATCGTCCAGCACTTCCAGGATGACCGGTTCGCCGACATTTTCGCGGACCATGCGGTTCAGCCGTTCGCCATGGAAACCCGCACCGAGATACAGATTATATTTGCCCGGCGCGCGCCCGGACAGGGCGATTTCGGCGATGTAGGGCCGTGAACAGCCATTGGGGCAACCGCTCATCCGCAGGGTGATGGGCTCGTCACGGATCCCGTGGCGGGCCATGATCGCCTCGATTTTCGGCAGAAGTTCCGGCATGTAGCGCTCACTCTCGGCCATCGCGAGGGCGCAGGTGGGCAGCGCCACGCAGGCGATGGCGTTGCGGCGTATGGGCGTTACATCGCGCTCGTCCAGCCGATGTTCGGCGAGCAACGCCTCGATCGCCGGTTTGTCTTCGGCGCGGATGCCGGAGATGAACAGATTGTGATTGGGCGTCAGGCGGAACGTACCGCGATGGATGCGGGCGATGTCGCGCAGCGCATCCAGCAGCGGAATATCGAGCCGCCCGCTCTGGATGAACAGGCCGAAGTGATAACGGTCGCCGGTTTGTATCCAGCCGAGCTGGTCGCCGTTAGAGGTGAATTCATAAGGCCGCGCCGGTTCCATGGCCGCGCCCATCCGCCGTTCGATCTCGGCCCTGACCCAATCTACGCCCTTGTCGTCGACGGTATATTTGAAGCGCGCATGCAGCCGTTCCTTGCGATCGCCGAAATCCCGCTGCACGCCCATCACGGCATCCACGACGGCTTTCAGTTGCGCTTTGGGCACGAAGCCGATCACATCGGCGAGGCGCGGATAGGTTTCCGGCGCGGAATCGGTGCGACCCATGCCGCCGCCAATCGCCACGTTGAACCCTTCCAGACCATCGGGACCGCCGATGGCGATGAAACCCAGATCCTGGCTGTACACGTCGATATCGTTGGACGGCGGCAGCGCAAAGCCGATCTTGAATTTGCGCGGCATATAGGTCGGGCCATAGAATGGCTCTTCCGGTTCGCTGGTCGCCACCCGTTCGTCGCCATACCAGATTTCATGGTAGGCGTGGGTTTTCGGAATCACATGATCGCTGACCTTTTTCGCCAGCGCCGCCACCTCCGCGTGAAAGGACGAGGCGTCGGGATCGACCGTGCACATCACCCCGCGTGAATCATCGCCACAGGCGGCGATGGTATCGAGCAGCGTGTCGTGCAGCCCCTGGATGATCGGTCGCAGACTGTCTTTCAGCACCCAGTGAAACTGGAAGGTCTGCCGTGTCGTCAGCCGCAGCGTCTCGCCGCCATGCGCACGCGCCAGTTCATCCAGCTTCAGCCATTGCGCCGGCGTGCAGATACCGCCGGGCAGACGCACGCGGATCATGAACTGGTACGCCGGCTCCAGCTTCTGGCGGCGGCGCTCGTCGCGGATATCGCGGTCGTCCTGCTGGTAGATGCCGTGAAACTTCATCAGCTTCACATCATCCTCTTCCGGTACAGAACCGGTAATCCGGTCCAGCAGACCATCGCTGATGGTGCCGCGCAGATAGTCGCTGCGCGCCTTCATGCTTTCGTCATAGCTCAGTTTGTCGAGCGGCTGCGAAATATCATGGCTGCGGTCGATGTTGGTGTCGGTCATATCCGCCTCTCAATAGACGTCGCGCTGGTACCGCCGGTCGGCCTGGAGGGTGCGCACATAATCCTCGGCGGCTTCCCGCCCGATCCGGGCCTCTTTCGCGACGATATTCACCAAGGCCTCATGCACATCCGGCGCGAGATGACTGGCGTCGCCGCATACATAGATATGCGCGCCATCCTCGATCCATGCAAACAGGTCCGCCGCCTGCTCCTGCATACGGTGCTGGACATAGACTTTCTCGCCCCGGTCGCGCGAGAAGGCCACATCCATCCGGCTCAAGGTGCCGTCTTTCAGCCAGGTCTGCCACTCGATCTGGTAAAGGAAATCGGTGCGGAAATTGCGCTCGCCGAAAAACAGCCAGCTGCGTCCGCCGCCGCCATCAGCCTCGCGGTGCTGCAGGAAGGCGCGATACGGGGCAACGCCGGTGCCGGCGCCAATCATGATGATCGGCGCACCATCCGTCGGCAGGCGGAAATGCGGGTTGGACTGGATATAGACCGGCAGCACCGAATCTTCGGGGGAACGATCCGCCAGCATGGCGGAGGCCACTCCGGCGCGCGGCCTATCATGCAGCATATAGCGCACCGGCGACACCGTCAGATGCGCCTCTTCCGGCGCATATGCGAGGCTCGACGCCAGCGAATAGAGCCGGGGCTGCAAGGGCCTGAGCCCGACGGCGAAATCCTGCGGCGACAACCCGGTGACGGGATAACGGCGGACGATATCGATGATATGGTGGGTGTTCAGGAAGGCGGAACGCTCTCCGGTGCGGTCTTCCTGTTGCAGTTGCTGCAGTTCTTCCGCTTGTGTCAGCTGTGCCCAATGGTCGAGGAAACGCGGGGTCGCCGCGGTGATTTCATAATGGCGGGTCAGCGCGTCGGCGATGCCGGCCTGCTCGCCCCTGATCTCTACTGCCGCACCACCATCGATCTGCAATGTATCGAGAAGTGCGGACACAAGTTCCGGGTCGTTCGTCGCCATCAGCCCCAGCGCATCGCCGGGCTCATAGACGATCCCCGATCCTTCCAGCGACAATTCGATATGCCGGGTTTCCTTCGTCGATCCGCGCCCGACGATGGGCAGATTATCGAGGACAGTCGCCGGGAATGGATTACGCTTGTCGTAAACGGTTTGCGGCGCGAAGGTCGGGCCGCCCGCCGCGGCCATTGCCGGGACAGGCGCACTGGCGGCAAGTTCGGCCTGTTCGGCGGCCAGCAGCGTCAGGATTTCGTCTGTCCACTTCGCCGCCGGATCATCATAATCGACATCGCAATCGACGCGCGGCGCAAGGCGGGTTGCCCCCAGTTCCTCGAAGCGGCGATCGAGGCGCTTGCCGGCCTCGCAGTAAAATTCATAAGTTGAATCGCCCAGCGCCAGCACGGTGAAACGCACACCATCCAGCTTCGGCGCTTTCCGCCCTTCGACAAATTCGAAAAACCCGGTGGCCGGTTGCGGCGGATCGCCTTCGCCATATGTGCTGACAACGATCAGCACATCCTGTTCCTGGCCAAGCTGACGCACCTTGTAATCGGCCATATCGGCGACTGTTGCGGCAAGGTCGCGCTTTTGGGCTTCTTCGCCCAGAATCCGCGCAAGCCCGGCGCTGTTGCCGGTTTCGCTGCCATAAAGAATGGTCAGTTTGCGCGCCGCCGGACGACCGGCCTCCGCCACCGGTTGCACGCCAGTACGGGCAAGGCCAGCTTCGAGGCCGGCGAAATAACCGCTGATCCATTGCGCCTGTGCCGGGCCGATCGATTGCCCGAGTTGCCGGACAAGCCGCCATTGTTCCGGCGTAAGCGCGCTCCCCGCCTGATCCGTTCCTGTCATACTGTCATACCTTCAAGCACTGCGCCCCTTCCCGGGATTTCGTTACGCGCACCGGACAGGCAGTTTTCCGCCTCGGCCAAGAGTGAAGACAATCATCCCGACCGGCAACGCATTTTTTGCAGGGCATCCCAAAGAAAGAGTTTGCGCGGGCATCCGCACCGTTGGAAGCACGCATGTGACAGATTTACAACAATTCGAAACCGATTTCTGGCAGGCATGCAACACAGGAGACATCGACGCGTTTGCGTTGTATCGGGAGGCATCCATCGGCATCGGTCGCAATATGATGCTGATCTGATCAGGAGATTATGATGAAAAAGCTGTTACTTACGGCTGTGGCCGCGCTCTGCCTGCCCGCCGCCGCCATCGCGCAGGAAGCGCCGGATGGTACGCCTGCTTACGGCATCGAGCCCTATTTCGGCATCGGCGGCGGCTATCATGACTTCGACCGTGGCAACCGGGGCGCACTGCAGTGGAACAATGGAAAAGCCGCCAGCGGCGCGCTGGTCACCGCCTTTGCCGGCGTCAATTTTCCGGTGAAATTCCTCGTGGTCGGCGTTGAAGGCAATGTCGCCAAGGGTTTCAGCGACATCGATTGGGAATATGGCGTCACCGGGCATATCGGTATCCGTGCCGGCGACAGCGGTATGTTCTTCGTCCGTGGCGGCTACCACTGGGTCGAGGGCGACAAGGGCTTCCGGAACGACAAGAACGAAATCTATGGTTTCGGTGTTGAAGTCGGCCCGAAAGACATTGGCCTCGGCGGTATTACCGGCAACGCCGGTGTGCGCCTGCGCCTGGCCGTCGATACGTTCGACGAATTCCAGAGCATCCGGCCGACCGCCGCGCTGGTATTCCACTTCTAAACGGATTTTGCAGCCGGAACCTCTGTTCCGGCTGCACATTCTCCGACAGGCAGTCCGTTACGCCCGGGTGAGGGCCTCCTCGATCTCCGGAACGGGATGGTTGGTCAAATCCTTCTCGATTTCCCCGACCAGGCGAGCGTTGGTCTCCTGGTGAAAATGTTTGCGTAATTCGCCCAGCGTCCGTGCGGGGGCGACCACAATCAACCGATCAAAATCATTGGATAGCGCACGCCGGTTCACCATATCCGCCATTTCGGCGGCGAACCGTTCTTCCTCCAGTGCGTGATAGTCCGGCTCATCCATGCTTCCTCGCGAAGGCGCAAAACCCGCGCCCTGCCCCAGCGCCCCTGCTTGCGCGATGCGCGGCGCGCCCGGGCCGGATTGGGTTGACGACGCCCGCCCGGCGGCATCCGATTTCTGCTCGGAATCCTTCGGGTTTTCATGGATTGCCTTGTCTTCCAGCTCAAGACGGAGATGCTCGACATCGCCCGCATTCCGGAGCAGCAGCATCTTGCGCCCGTCGGCAACCAGAACCAATGTGTTATGTGTTACCCGCATCGCCAATCTCCCCAGGGTGCGCCATCAGGAACGGCGCGGCAGCGAAGGCCTGTCGCCGCCCTCGGGCCTGTCCCGCCCGTCCACTGTGGTTGGGAGGGGGTCACCGCCCTCCGCGGTCTTGTATTCGTCGCGCTGCCCAACCTTCCGGGCCATATTGCCGCCACCGGAACCTTGCTGCGACGGTGTATGCAGCGTTTCGGCATCCTCAATCAGATCGCGATCGTCTTTCCGTTTATCGGCCATTTCGTTCCACTCCTCTCCCCTGTGAACGAAACGGAAGATACCATGTTCCATCGGCGTCCACCTGAAGAGTCGCATAGTTTTTTGACAGCATCCTATCGGCTATATTACGGGAGTTTCGGGAGACAATAATGAACGCGGCAGAGTTCGCCACACGTACCGGATCCGATCTCTGGCGGGCCTCCTCGCCACTGCGCGAGCGGCGGTTTGGCGACCAGACCGCAGAGTCGGTTTCACGCGGCCTCGTGGCGGAAACCATGATATTTCTGGAAACTTTGGTCGAGGCCAAAGCAAGCGTGTTTCTGTGGCTGGGTTCCGACTGCGAGATTGTCGAAGCGCAAATGCGCAACATCGACGCCGGGATGGTGGCGCGTTACGAGGCGGGTCTGGGTGCTGAGGACCCGTTGCATGCGCGCCGGATCAAACGGACGCGGCGCACGATTGCGTTGATGAGCGCCAATGAAACGCACGTCCAGCCGGGCTACAGGGCATATTTTGAGTCGATTGGCTTCGGCGATGAACTCGCGTTGATGTTATGGCGACGTGACCGGCCCTTTGCCTGCCTGTCGCTCTGTCGCGGGATAAACGATCCGCCTTTTTCCATCTCTGCATATAATTGGGACGCCCTGCTCAGATATATCGAGACTTCGCTGTCCTGGCATAGCCGCTTCCGCTACGATCATGTCGAACATAGCCTGGCCGCGCGCTTCCAGTTGAAGCCGCGCGAGATCGACGTTGTGGAGTTGATCCTGCAAGGCAAATCCAATGCCGACATATCAGAAATTCTGGACATCAGCCTCGCGACGGTGAAAGTCCATGTGGGGCGCATCCTTGGCAAGATGGGGGTCGACAGCCGGCTGGCGCTTGCCTGCCTGGTCAGTCATTTGCCGGCGCACGCGGTCTAGTTGGCGGAGTTTCGACATCAAGGCCCGGAACAGCTTTCCGTCACCGCCCGAATTCGTCAGTCATTCAGCATTACTCCCGGGATGATCGGTGCCGACCAAAGCGGGCATCTTGCACACCCACCTTCAAATAACGGGATTTCCAAGCCACTCCTGTCGCTTCCGCCAGCCGGTCAGAACGACCGAAACCGTGGTGACGATAATACTGAAAACGAGCAGGACAACCGACAAAAACTCCGCACGGGCATAATCGCCATCCGCCACGAGGACGCCCGCGATCGCGGGGCCGAACGCAAAGCCCAGCGTCTGCGCGGCGACAGCGGCCGCCATCCAGCGGCCGTCGGTATCGACCAGCGCAACCGCTCCCAACATCAACACCATAGCGGCGTTGCTCGCGCCGTTGAAGCCGGACGCCAGAACGCTGTAGGGTATGGAACCCGTCATCTGCCCCATCAGCAGTACCGACACTGCCGTCACCGTCACAGCAAGCAGGCACATGACGGAGGCAGGCATGATACGCCCCGCCAACCCTGCCAGAAGAGCGCCGACGAACGCCGCGATTTGCGAAAGCGTCAGCCCGACCGCCGCCTGTTTCGGGCTGGCGCCCATGTCGAGCCCGATCTGGAACAGGTAAGGCCACAGAACACCCAGGCCCAGAAACAGCAGGCTTGCTGCCCCAAGCGCAGTAAACCGTTCCGCAGTCCGGGAGCCGCTCCGCGTCGCTCTCACGCCGTCCGCCGCACTCCGGGGCATGCCTTGCAAGGCCGAAAACCCTGGCAGCGCCACCAACATGAAGTAAAGGAAGATCGCCGCCGTACCCCAGCGCCCGGCCAGGAGGGGGAGGAAAAAGGACGCAGCGGCAACATGAGCGGTGCTCGCGGCCAATATATAACCGAGCGTCTTGTCCGCATAGGGCGTCAGCCCGGCCGCGGCGTAGCTTCGCGAGATCAGCAACCCCGATCCCAGGCCGGAAATGAACCGCGCCACCATCATAAGCTCGACAACCGGAGCGGCAAACAGGGAAAATGCGCCGCCGACAAGGATCAGCAATAATCCCACCGCCGATAGCATCCGCCAGCTCAGGCGCGCACCCATGAACGTCAGCGCCAGGTTGGTTGCGGCAATGCCAAACACTTCGGCAGACGCGATATAGCCCGCCGCGCCCGGCGCGAAACCGCTATGTTCTATCATGGAACTGACGAGCACCGGCTGAAGACCGATACTGGCCAGACCGATCGTTGCGAGGAGGATAAACGACCCGTTTCGCCGGTACGCTTCAGTGGGGATCACAGATAGTCCTTCTTTTGCTTCGTAACCCGGCTATTCTGGAATGTCCGTCCGTTCCGTCCAAAATCATCAGGCAGATCGTCCTGGACAGAGGCACCGACAAGAGGCAGCGTACAAGTCAGGAACAAGGTCAAAGTCAACCAAAAGGTGGATTGACGATTCTTTCCCGGCACTACATCCAGTATGTGGTTTCATGCAATCCCTCAGACAGACAAATCCCTGCCCTGACCCGACAAGGATGGCGAAGTGACTGATCGTTCCAATCCCGATGCGATACGGTCAATTCCATGAACATTGGTCCCGTGGTCAAAACCAATGGTTTAATCGATCCCGAATTTTTCCCTGAGGCCGTTGCCCTTGCGGCGGTGTAATGAATCGTCCGGGCGTGACAAATGTTAGGCAAAAGGTCGCCCCGCCCTGTCGGAGAGGCTGACCGGTCATCGCGCCACGACGTGCTTCTGCTCGGCGGGTTGGCGCTCATCTGCTTCGTCCATTTCGGCGCCACCTTAAGCTCTCTCGGCCTTTATCAGGACTTGATCCGGCAGGAATTCGGCTGGTCACAAACCCAAGCATCCACCGTGGCTGCGGTTTTTGCCCTCGCGATCGCCATTTCGGCTGCCGTCGGCGGCTGGCTGGTCGAGGTTTTCGGGCCTCGTCGGGTGATGACTGCGAGCGGCGTTCTGGTTGCGATCGGCTATTTCATCGCATCCGTGGCCGACAGTCCGGTTGTCTTCGTCGGTGCCTTCGCTGCCGCGGGGTTCGGGGTCGGCGGGGCCACGATCGTTCCATCCACCTACGTCGCGTCGCGGTATATCCGCGCCGGACTCGGGATTTCAATGGGCGTCATCCTTTGCGCGGCCTCAACGGGTTCGACGGTGATACCGGTGGCCGTGCAGTCGGTCATCGAGCATTTCGGATGGCGTAATGCACTCGGCACGACAGCGGCGACCGTCCTGCTGACCACACTGCCCATCACCCTGTTGCTTGTGCCCTACGGGGAGCCGAATGCCGACGTGCGACCTCCGCATACCGGACCCGCATCTCGTGAAGCCAGAATACCATGGACGCCACTGATGCTGGTGATCCTGATGCAAATGCTTTTCCAGATGAGCTACCTGGGACTGTATATTCATTTCGTGCCCCTGTTTACTTCACTCGGATTCACCCCCTCCACCGCCGTTCTTTTCTTTGCGATCCAGAATGCCGTGAGCGCCGTCGCATTATTGGGTATAGGCTGGATCGCGGACCGGTGGAGCCCGCACAGGATCATGCTTGTCGCCATTTTCGTGAACGCGGGGTCCATTCTTCTGCTTCGGTTGATCGGCCCGCAGGCCTCTTCGGTCTTCCTGCTGGCGGGTTTCATCGTCGGCTGGGGAGCATCCGGTGGCTGCTCTGCGCAACTTGCTCCGTTATTGATCAGCGAAAGGGTGCCGCCTGAAGCGCTTGGCCGCGCTTTCGGGCTGTCCGGTTTCGTTGCGGGTCTGGCGGAAGCTTTCGGTCCTGTGCTGGCAGGCGGGCTGGCCGACCTCGCCGGCGGCTATCGGGGAATGCTCTGGATTCTGGCCACTCTCACCTTCCTGGCAATTGTACCGTTACTGGCGCGGAAAATGCATCGCGCGCCATTCCGCAGTGTAAAACTGCTGTAATCGGCTCACCGCGCAGGAAAGTGCGGAAGGTCCCCCGGAAATCCACCTGGAGGTGGACCCGGCCAGGGCAAGACCGGGCCAGATTACGCCCTTGCTTCGCGGAGCCTTGTCAGGTCGCGACGAGCTTTCCTGCCCGATCCGGCGCGGGACCATTCTATTTGGCTGAAACCCCCGCGAATTTCCGCTATAAAAACGCAGGCGCGTGAGACGATCGGAAAACGCCTGAGCGAAAGGTGGGCCCATGCGACAACCTCTCGTCCAGGTCGTCCCGCGCCCCGGGAGGTTGGAGGAGTTGACTATTGCTTGATGGATCATCGGGTCTCGCATGGACTCGCGGCAACGTCATCGTCGAAGAGACGCTTCATTTCGTCCGAAGCACACTCGATGCGCCGGCAGTCGGACTCGTCTGGCTCGACAAGGGCGGGGATTATCGCGACGCCGGCGATCTCGGGCTGTCCGATGCGATCGAGAAAGACTATTTCGCCGCCGGCGTACAACGTCTCGACCCCCTGCATCCGGGGGTGCTCGCCTCGAAATCCGGACAGGTCCACTGTCTGTCGGCGATTAAAAGGAGCGGGCCGGCCCAGGCGGAAGCACAGGATTACGCGACGTTCCTGGCGCGCTACGGTTATAAGGATGAGGTCGATCTTGTTTTCAGCGATGGCGGCGTGCCATTCGCACACCTGATGGCCTTCAGCGACCATAGCTTCACGGATCGCCTGCAAGCGCTCCACGATCTCCACAGATTCCTGCAGCATACGATAAGCTGTCACCCGGATGTGCGGGAGCGAGCCCGTGCCATAGCGCTTCGCGATCGCTTCGGGCTTACATGCCGGGAAACAGAAGTCGTCGATCTGATCTGTTCGGGCGCTTCGAATGCAGAAATCGCGCGTGAGTGCGGTATCGGGCTGGCGACAGTGAAAACCCACGTCGTCCGGGCGCTGGACAAGGTCGGCGTGGACAGCCGCTGCGCTCTCGTCGCTTTCGTCAAGCACCTGTAGAAAGAGGGGTTTCCGGTCTTTCTCCGCACCCCGTCAGGCACCGCCCGGCAGCGTGCATGACATTAGTTTTGCCACCGTCGTCCACCCAAAGATGGATTACATCCTCCCAACCCCTCTGCAACGTAACCACCGACAAAAAAGGCGCGAACTGCGCCACGGGAGCAGAGGGAAACCGGATGAGCGCAAAATTGACTGCATTCCGCCTGTTGATGGCGACATCCATCCTCATGACCGGCTGGAGTGCTGCATCCGCACAGGTTGCTGCCGACCCGGTTGTAAAACCCGGCCCCGATACAGGCCGCGTGGGCGAGATCGTCGTGACAGCCCAAAAGCGGCAGGAAAGTGTACAGGACGTGCCGATTTCTATTACCGCGCTGTCGGGCAGCGATCTGGCCAAACGCCAGATCCGCGCGGCGGAAGATCTTGTCACGACCGTATCGAATCTTCAGGTCAACTCGCCGCTCGGCGACGGTATTCCCGTGTTCTCCCTGCGCGGGATCACGATGTCCGATATCGGGCTTGCCCAGAACGGGCCGGTGGCCGTCTATTACGACGAAGTCTACAAGGGCAATTTCGCGATCATGGGGCTCGGCATGTTCGACCTGGAACGGGTCGAGGTGCTGAAGGGACCGCAGGGCACTCTCTACGGCAAAAACACCACCGGCGGCGCGGTGAATCTGATAACACGCAAACCCGGCTTCAACACGGAAGGCTATTTCTCGGTCGGCTATGGCAATTACGATAGGATCATGTCCGATGGCGCCGTCGAGTTGGGAATCGCTCCATCGCTGGGTCTGCGTGTCGCCTACACGTTCGAGCGAGCCGACGGGACTGCGAAGAATGTTTATGCGGACGCACCGGACCCGGAGTCGACCCGCCAGTATGGTGTTCGGGCCAGTCTGCGCTATCAGCCAAACGACGCTGTGGATATCACGATCCGCGCCGCGACCACGCTGCAGAACCCACGAAGTTATGCGGTTTATCCGATCGAGGGACCCGACGGGATCGGATATCCGATCTACAGCTCCTTCGGGATGCCTGCGGCAACGCGGGCAGGCCTGGACCGGCGTGAAGTTCGTATTCCCTACGTTCCACGGCGCCATTTCCGGACCTGGGCCGTGGCGGCCAACGCCGATTTCCAGCTCAGCGACACTCTGATGCTGACGTCCATCACGTCGTGGGATCGCGGGAAGATCCGTTTCACCGAAGACGGCGACGGGTCGGAGGCCAATGATTCGCTTGTCTCCTATGGTGGCCGAACCAGGCAGGTCACACAGGATCTTCGTCTGACCAGTGATTTTGACGGACCCTTCAATTTTATCCTGGGCGCCTATTACTCGGTGGAAAAGCTGAAAAACGATACGACGTTACGCTTCTACCATGACGTCGATGTCAACAGTGATGGATCAATCGATGGGCAGGATTGCATTGATGGAGGCGGCTTCGTCGCCTGCACGATCTTCAACCAGTTCAATCAGAAAAAGACGAGCTATGCACTTTATTCCGATGCCAGTTACGATATCACCGATCAGATTACTGTTCGGGGCGGCCTCCGCTATACGCATGACAAGGCCGATCTCACAGGATTTCGCGCACAACTGTTTGCCGTCGATGGCACGCCCCTGCTAAACTTGATTCCAGGAAGCGTTACCGATTTCTCCGCCACCACCTCTCGACGTGCCCGAACAGACAACGTCTCCGGAAAGATCGGTCTGGATTACAAACCTGCCGATAACGTGCTTCTTTACGCAAGCTATAGTGTCGGCTATCGCGGAGCATCATTCAATTCTCAGGCGTTCTTTGCACCCGATGAACTGACTACGGTGAAACCGGAAAAACTTCGTGCCACTGAAGTTGGTTTCAAAACCGACTGGTTCGATCGCAAGGTTACACTGAACGGCGCTGCGTTCTGGTATAGCTACCTGAACCAGCAGACCCTGAACGTCGATCCCGACACCGCATTGCAGCTTCTCATCAGTCTTCCCAGGGCACGGATCCTGGGCGCCGAACTTGACCTGCAAGTCAGGCCGACATCAAGACTCACCTTGTCGGCCGGAGCAGGGCTGCTCGACACCAGGGTGCAAAAGGGAATCGGCCCGGAAAATGAATTTCGCGGCAACCGGTTGATCAGCGCTCCCAAACTGACGCTCACCGCCTCTGTGGATTGGGTCGTACCGGTGGGAACATGGGGCGCGGCGGACTTGCGGGTCGACCTCTCTCATTCGTCCGGGCAGTATTATGATCTGGCAAACAGTGCGGCGGCGTTCGAGGATCAGTTCACGGTGATGAATGCCCGCATGCGTTTACACCCCGAATCGGACCGGTTTGGCGTAGCACTCTGGGTCAAAAACCTGACCAACACCTGTTACCGCACCAATCGCATCGATGTCCTTGAAGGATTTGGCTATGTTTACACGCACGTCAACGATCCGCCAACGTACGGTGTGACGGTCGATATCAAGTTCTAGAGTGGTTTTTGCTCGATCCACACCTGTGCATGCGAACTGAAATATCCTGTCTCTGCTGCCCCAAAACATGGCCATGTACATTTATCCGGAAAGCCATGCGGTTTTCCGCATATCCGGGCAGCGTAGTCCACTCGCGCAGGCAGCGCTTTCCAGCGCCGCCTGCCTCCCAGCCCGAATTTCCGCATCGGTACGCAGGGCGCACCCGCTCCGGATGCTCCTCGGCAAGGATCAGAATCGCCAGGCGACGCCGGCGCTCAGTACCCAGGGGTCCAGCTTGTGCCGGGTTTCGAGGACCATGGCGTGATTGTCGTCATACCAGCGAGCCTTCACGTCGCCGAGGAAATACCGCTTGGCATCCAGGGTGAAGCCGAGACCCTTGTCGTTCAGCGCGATGTCCATGCCTGCCTGCAGGGCCACGCCCGCCGTGTCGCTCACCTTCGCCCTGGTGGCGCCCAGCGCCCTGGCGGTTGAGCCAACCTTTTCAGAGAACATCAGGAAATAGGCCGGGCCGGCGCCGGCATAGGGCTTGATCGCGGTCCCGGTGGCGGCGTGATATTTCAGGGTGAGCGTTGCCGGTACGATCTTCCGATCCGCGACAAACCCCTCGGCCCCGTCAAGAGCGCCCGCGCCGTCGATATCATGCTCCGTCACGCAGCAGATCGTTTCCAGCGAGATATTCGGTTTGAGGAAATATTCGATGGCGATGGTCGGTACATAATTATTGTCGGCCCTCGTGTCGGCGCCGACAGGCAGGGCGGCGGCGATAGCGGGCGTGGCGAACCTGACCTCTTTCAGGCTGCCCCTGGGCAGGACGGCCGTGGCGAGCACCTTGACCTGAATCCTGCCGTCAGGGCTACCCGCATTGGCCGGGAGACTGATGCCGAGAACTGCAGCAATTGCGACCGCAGCAGTCACCATACGCATGATAATCAATTCCTTCGTTACAGTGGCCGCCCCTTGCGACCGTTAGTGCTTTGAGGCGACACGACTCCTGGACTGCCTCGTCCGGCTGCACATTGACGAGGGACAATCAAGTGTTTGATCCGGATCAATGCAGGTTTAACCATCAGGGCGGCGGACATGCGCCTGGTTCTCGATAAGACGGCTTTCAGCTCCAGCCCTGATGACCGATCACGGCCCCACCTGCTCAATGCGCCGGTGGGACAATGTCTGGGACAACGCTGCGATGGAGAGCTTCGTCTCATCACTGAAAACCGAGCGGACAACCCGCAATGTCTACAGGACGGGAAATTCCGTCAAGGCGGATATGTTCGATTTACACCGAACGCTCCTACAATCTCCGGCGACGCACTCGACACTGGGCTATCTCAGCCAGTTGAGTTCGAGCAGAAACCCATGTGGGGCTTAATCTTAATCTGGTATTCGAAACCGACAGCAAGCCAATCGCAGCACGCGCGTTAGTCGCCCGACTACCATCAATCCCAGATAAAAGTCAGAATTCCGACATGGAAAAAATCGGAACGCGCCACCCAAAAAACTAAAAGCCGCCAACCCATTGGGCTGACGTAACCGTGGTGCCGAGGCCGCCTTGCGCGATTGCGTAATGAAGGGCTGATTGCTGCTCGGATAGGGAGCGGCGATGGATAGCGAGATCGAAGGCGGGCCAGCGAGCGGTCGTATGAGCACTCGGATCGAAGTTGTTGCGGGCCGGAGGCGCTGGACGGTGGAGCAGAAGCTGGCGATCCTGCGCGATGCCTTCGGCGCCGGGGGCTCGGTCGGGGATGACTTCCACTGATGGATCATCGTCGGATGCACGCCGTATTCAGCGGCAAGCTCCGACACCGTGCGTTCGCCCTTCACGGCTTCCAGTGCTATTCCTGCGCTTCTTCATGTCCTGATCTCCTCGCCCTTGAAGATCAGCAAACGTCAGATCGCAGCTTCCGTCACTGTCCGATTTCGGGGGAGTAGCTCAATGTTCAAGGCACATTTTATGCGCCTCCTCTATTCGCTGTTTGTCACCAGGTGGCGTCGTCAATCCCGTTTTGCGTCAGCGAGCGCTTTTTGGATCCGGGGCACCAGATCGCGTGCCGTGCGTCCGGCACCGATCAGCGTGGCGGATACCGCACCCGTCGAGTTGCCATAACCGGCAAGCCACAGGCGCGGTTCCTTCACAGCTTGTTGCCCGGCGACCCTGACGCGTCCATCGGGTTCAACGACCCCGAGGGATCGCAAATGCTCCGTCGCGGGACGAAAGCCCGTGCACCACAAAACCGCGTCAATTTGCGTCTCTGAACCGTCTTCCCATTCGACGCCGGTTTCGGTGAATCGCGTGAAGGGGCGCACGGATTTGAAGACGCCCCGGTCCCGCGCTTCCTTCACAGACGGAACCATAACAATATCCCCGAGCGTCGTCGTGGCATCCTCTTCGAAATCCCCACGGACCCGGGCGCTGGCCCGCTCGAACAGGACGCGGCCATCAACATCGTCGGGGAGGAATACAGGCTCCCTGCGTGTGACCCAGATGGTTGCGGCAACCTTGCTGACCTCCGCAAGAATCTGCGCGCCCGAGTTCCCGCCGCCGATGACCATCACCTGTTTTCCCGCAAAGGGCTGTGGATTCCGGTAGTGCGCCGAATGGATTTGCACACCCCGGAAGAGCTGCTGGTCCGCATAATCCGGAACAAAGGGCGCGCTCCATGTGCCCGTAGCGCTGACTACGGCGCGCGCCGCAAGACTGCGCCCGTCCTTCAGCCGCACGCAAAGCCATTCCCTATCGCGTTCCACGGCGGTCACATGGCATGGCCGCTCGACTGGAAAGGTATAGCGACGTTCATAGCGGGTCAGGTAATCGATCACCTCGTCGCGCGCCGGGAAACCCCCGGACTGGCCCGGGGGCATCGGCCAGCCTGGCAGTGAACTGTAAGCCGCCGGCGAGAACAGGCTCAGCGAATCCCATGTGTGCAACCATGCACCACCGGGGCGGTCTTCCGCGTCGAGGATAATAAAGTCGATACCGGCGCGATGGAGATACCAGGAGATGGCAAGACCCGCCTGACCGCCACCGATCACCACCACATCATGATCGGGTCCGCTCATGCCGGGTCCTTCTGTTGCACGGTCGCGATCGACGCCAGATGGTCTGCCCCGGCGACCGTTTTATCCGTGGCCTTTCGCTCAGAATAGCGATCCACCAGTTGTTCCGCATGCGGGCGCAGCAGGATGGTGAGGCGCACCAACTCCTCCATCACATCGACGATGCGGTCATAATAGCCGGAGGACAGCATGCGCCCCTCTTCGTCGAACTCCTTGTAGGCCATGGCGACGCTGGACTGGTTGGGAATGGTGAACATCCGCATCCAGCGGCCGAGAATCCGCAGTGTGTTGACGCTGTTGAACGATTGTGAACCGGCGCAGACCTGCATCACCGCCAGTGTGCGGCCTTGCGTGGGCCGCAGCCCTTTATAGGCGAGCGGCAGATGATCGATCTGGGCTTTCATGATCCCGGTTATCTGGCCGTGGCGTTCCGGGCTGCACCAGACCTGCCCCTCGGACCATAGCGCATGTTCGCGCAGCTCGTGGACGGCGGGATGGTCATCATCGGGAATCCGGTCGGGCAATGGCAGGTCAGATGGATCGAAGATGCGGGTTTCACAGCCGAAATATTGCAGCAGGCGCGCCGCCTCCTCGATCACAAGCCGCGAATAGGAGCGTTCGCGCAAGCTGCCATAGAGCAACAGGATGCGCGGCGGCGGAGCCGGTTCGCCGAGACCGCGCGCCGGATGGCGATCGGCATATTCGGGATGCAGGGCCGGCAGATAGTGCGGGTTGGAGAGTGTACGGAGGCGGGACATGGGTGACGTGGCTTTCAGCCTTGGGGAAAATGGTGGCGCGTGCGGTTGGCAATGGCCACCAGCGTCAGCATGACCGGCACTTCCACCAGCACGCCAACGACCGTGGCCAGCGCCGCGCCGCTCGACAGGCCGAACAGGCCAATGGCGACCGCGACCGCCAGTTCGAAGAAATTGGACGTGCCGATCATCGCGCAAGGGGCGGCGATGTTATGCGGTACCTTCCACGCCTTCGCCGCCGCATAGGCCAGCACGAAAATACCGTAGGACTGGATGAGGATCGGAATGGCGATCAGCACGATGAGCAGCGGGTTGGCGAGGATCGTTTCGGCCTGAAAGGCAAAAAGCAATACCACCGTCGCCAGCAGGCCGATGACCGACCAGGGCTTCAGCCGGGCGGTAAAAGCGTTCACCGCCGCCTCGTCGCCGCCATGACGCGCGATTACCCGCCGCCGCGTAATGGCGCCCGCCAGCAGCGGGATAACCACATAGAGCACGACCGACAGCAGCAGCGTTTCCCATGGAATGACGATATCGGTGACGCCCAGCAGCAGCGCCACGATCGGCACATAGGCGACAATCATCACCAGATCGTTCGCCGCGACCTGCACGAGGGTGTAGGTGGCGTCACCCCGGACCATCTGCGACCAGACGAAAACCATGGCGGTGCAGGGCGCGGCTCCCAGCAGGATCAGCCCGGCGATATATTGCTGGCCTTCGGCGTGCGGGATCAGCCCGGCATAGATATAGTTGAAAAACAAGACGGCGATGGCGGCCATGGTGAAGGGCTTGACCAGCCAGTTCACCGCAAGCGTCAGGATCAGGCCTTTGGGTTTTCTGCCGATATCGCGGACGCTGGCGAAATCGACGCTGACCATCATCGGATAGATCATCGCCCAGATCAGCACGGCGACAACCAGATTGACCGAGGCAAACTCCAGACTCGCCAGCAATCCGACGGTTTCGGGAATCACGACCCCCAGAATGATGCCGGCCACGATCGCCAGCGCGACCCACAGCGACAGATAACGCTCGAACAGGCCGAGCGGAGAAGCCGGCGGGGCATCCGCGGCAAGTTCCTGCGACATTGTCTTTTTTCCTTTATCCGGAAGGTGGTTCAGCCGATGCGATTGCCGTTGGCGTCAATCACCTGTTCGCCGTCTTCCTTGGCAACAGCGCCTTGCTGCGCGGCCGGGATCAGGTTGAGCACGGCCTCCGAAGGCCGGCACAGCTTCACGCCCAGCGGCGAGACCACCAGCGGGCGGTTGATGAGAATGGGATGCGCCATCATCGCGTCGAGCAGTTCGTCATCTGTCCGTGCGGGGTTTTCGAGACCGAGTTCCGCATAAGGCGTTCCCTTTTCGCGCAACAGGGCGCGCGGGGTGATCCCGGCGCGCTCGATCAACTGCACAAGCAGCGCACGCGACGGCGGCGTCTTGAGATATTCTATCACATGCGGCTCGATTCCGGCGTTGCGGATCATCGCCAGCGCATTGCGCGACGTGCCGCACTCCGGGTTGTGGTAGATGACGATGTCGACAGGCATATGTTGTCTCCGCAGGATATTTCAGCAGGTGAGTTGCGCGACGAGCGGGGCGCAAAGCTCCTCATCGCCCGCGCAGCAATCCCGGGCGAGAAACAGCATCAGTTCCCGCAAGGTCGCGACGTTGGCGCGGTAGATGATAGACCGGCTGCGCCGTTCCGACGTCAGCAAACCTGCCCGCGACAGGATGGCGAGATGGGTTGACAGGGTGTTGGCGGGAACGTCGAGTTGCCGGGCAATTTCTCCGGCGGCGAGGCCCTCAGGCTCGTTCCGGACCAGGAGGCGAAACACCTCCAGGCGTGTGATCTGGGCCAAGGCTCCGAGCGCTTCCGTGGCAGCTGATGATTCCATGATTCGGCTATTATCGAACCTTTGGGCTGGACGGAAGCCTTGTTTGGCCGTCGACCACTGAAGTTATATCAGATCACGAAACCCCGAGGATCTGCTGCAGCATCGTTCCCGCATCCGCCACAGGCAGGAAGACGGATCGTCTTTGTCGATCCCGTCGAAGGCCCCGACCCGGCACGAAGTCCCGCCCCCCCTACCCTGCGCCGCGCCATCACGATCAGTGGCCTCGATGGCGTTCGGCTGAGTGATCATTCTGACCGTCAACCTGGTTTTTCCGGCGCAGTCCCGCTACCATTCCGCCAATTACCAGGGCCGCCGCAACGCCGGCCGAAACCCCAACCAACATTTGAACCTGCCCACCCGCCATATATATCCCGGCGAGCGCCCACAAGAATACCAGCGCGTAGGCAGGGTTTCCCCGGCTCCGGTAAAGGGCGGCAGCTGCGATCGACCCGCCGGCAATCAAAACAGCAGCGGCGATGGCCGGCGCCGCATCGCCTGCCTCTACACCGTGGAAGCGCAGGGTGGCTGCGACGTTTGCGATCGTAGCTGCCGTCAGCCACGCTGCAAGGGCACTCAGGGGCAGGAGCACCAGCCACCGTTCTTGCCTGGTGAAATCAGGCGGCCAGCGCGAAAAGTCGCGATAGACAATGAGAAGACAGACCAGCGTGAACAGGATGATCAGCACCGAAATAAAGCCCAGCCCGAACAGTTGCGCGTAGGCTGCCCACAGGGCGTTGCCGAGAAATGCTCCGGCAGCGGGCCAGCGGATTCGCCCCAGAAGCGCGCTTCGCCGCTGTGAGGGCAAGGCCTGAAAGATCGCGAAGATAATTGAACCCGCATAAAGCGGCCCCCAGATCGAGAATGCCCATCCCGCCGGGGTGATCAGGGTTTGCACATTGTCCGAACGCTCCCCGATCGGCTGGCCGATGCCAAGCCTGGGCAATAGGGGCGTCAACGCCTGTAACACCGCAAATACCAGCACGGCCAGGCGAGGTAACAAGGCGGCATCGCGGGCGGTAACGGGTGCAGGCATAAAAGATAACTCCCATCCTGATGTAAGTTATGCGAAATTTCCCCCACGCGCCGCCACCTGGCGCCGCAATAACGAGACCACCCCCATGGATAAAAGGACTCCACGGGAATTCCTTGATCTTGTGATGCCATTATTGCAAAACGCAAGGGGCTAAAGAAGTTATGGGAGGCGGCATCATTCAATGCGCCTGCCTTGTCAAAAATATCGAGAAAGCGGCTGGCTGCTAATGGGATAAAGTACTGCCGAAGCTGGACAGTCGGGTTGCAGATAAAGCGGGAGGTCAAGCGGCTTATATGGAATATTTCTCTGTTGCCGAAGGGCGAAAGCTGAGCGGGCTCAGGCTTGTGCTTACGGCCAATGTGCCGGGGCCCTGGGGCGAGTCCGCCAAGGCAATCTTCGCAGCCCGGAACGTACCCTACGCGGCTGTTGCCCAGGTAGCGATGGAGGCGAACGATGATCTGTTCGCCTGGACAGGTTACCGGAACGCCCCCATTGCGATACTGGACGATGAGCCTCCGTTGACCGGCTGGCTGGATATCGTAATGTTGGCCGAACGGCTCGGATCCGGTCCTTCGCTTTTGCCGGAAGCAGGACGAGACCGTGCGCTCTGCATCGGTTTCTCGAACGAGATCTGCGGACGAGGCGGCCTGGGTTGGGAGCGTCGAATTCCGATCCTGGAGAAGGTCTACGGCAACGCTCCTCTTTCCGACGACGCACCTCCGCGCCAACACGAGGTATTACGTCAGTATGGCTATTCCCGGACGGCAGTTGCCGCTGCGTCTGTTCGCATGGCCAACATCCTGACCGCGCTGGCTGCACAACTGGGCAGCCAGGCCGCGGCGGGGTCCGATTATCTGGTTGGCGATCGTCTCAGTGTGCTCGACATCCACTGGGCCTGCTTTTCGAACATGTTTAGTCCGCTGCCTCGCGACGTAAACCCAATGCCCGATTACCTGTGGCCGCTCTACAGCGAACTTCCTGACGCAGTTGCTGCGGCTCTGGATCCGGCCCTCCTGAAGCATCGCGATCGCATCTATAACCGCCATATCGGCCTGCCTTTGGACTACCAGGAGACTTCGAGCCAATCTCGGGGAAGATTGTAAAGGATCTCGATATCATCTGAACCGCCCTGCGTTCGCCGGAGGCTATTTGATTTAAGTTATGCAGCCATGAGGCGTTCGTCCAGCATGGCGTAATAGCGTTCTTCAGCTTCAGGGGGCGGAATATTACCGATGGGCTCGAGCAACCGCCGGTTGTTGAACCATTCGACCCATTCCAGGGTGGCAAATTCGACCGCTTCGAAGGACCGCCAGGGACCTCGCCGATGGATCACCTCGGCTTTGTAGAGACTGTTGATGGTCTCGGCCAGGGCATTGTCATAACTGTCGCCGACGCTGCCGACCGATGGTTCGATCCCGGCCTCGGCCAGGCGTTCGGTGTAACGAATGGACACGTATTGCGAGCCACGGTCACTATGATGAATGAGGCCGCCGCGATGGACAGGCCGCCTTTCATGGATCGCCTGTTCCAGGGCATCCAGCACGAAGCTGGCATGCGCCGTTTTACTGGCCCGCCAGCCCACGATCCGGCGTGCATATGTGTCGATAACGAAAGCAACGTAAACGAGTCCCACCCAGGTTGCCACGTAAGTAAAATCGGAAACCCGGAGCCTGTTTGGAGCTGGCGCGTAAAATTGCCGGTTCACATGATCGAGCGGACATGGGGTGGCTCTGTCGCTGACAGTGGTGCGCACCGGCTTGCCCCGAATCACCCCTTGCAGGCCGAGGTCACGCATCAGCCGCGCCACCGTTGACCGGGCAACAGCAAAGCCTTCGCGTCGCATCTGCCGCCACACCTTGCGAACCCCATAGACGCCAAAGTTCTCGGCGAAAATGCGTAGAATCTCCGGCTTCAGCGCCCGATCTCGCTGGCACGAACTGACTGCCGCGTTGGATCCCGGCGCTGGGCGACACGTTCGTGATAAGTGGATGGGGCGATCGGCAGAACCCGGCAGATCGGCTCGACCCCATAGGCATCCCGATGGTCGTCAATGAAGGCAATCATCGTTTGAACGGGCGGTCGAGCTCCGCCTGGGCAAAATATGCGCTCGCCTTGCGCAGGATCTCATTGGCCTGCCGCAACTCGCGGTTCTCGCGTTCCAGAGCCTTCAGCTTCTCGGCCATCTCCGTCGGCACGCCAGCACGCTTGCCGCTGTCTGAACTGCCCCGGGTTTACCGGAGAGTTTCTGGTTCAATGATTAGGCTGCTTTTTGCTCAACGTTCAAGCTTGCGTAGAATGCCTCCTCTGCTTCGTGCGGGGTGACGTAACCGATGGCGC
>JBAYSX010000018.1:0-54307 GCA_041675905.1 Sphingomonadaceae bacterium
GATGCGGGCCGCCTCTCTTTGTGCGGCCGTGGGGCGCCTTTAACCGGGCGGTGCAGTCCTCGTACACGCCCCCCCCCCCCCCGCACCGATGTCGCCGGAATGGTGGAAGCTGCACGGGTTATCGCCCCCGCCGCCATTCATATCCCGCCGCTCAAACGTCTGCGTCCATGGATTTTTTCGGGCCTGTTCCTGCTGGTATTCCTTGCGGCTTGCGCCGATCTCGACCTGACCTTCGAAGTGCTCAGCAGCGGCTTTGGCAAGCTTGGCTTCATTCTCGGTTCGATGTGGCCGCCGTCCGACGGCGGGCAGTTCGGCCGGCTGATGTTCGCCATTGCGCAGACTCTGGCGATGGCGGTGCTGGGCACCTTGCTGGGCGCAGTCGTGGCGCTTCCGCTGGCCCTGGTGGCGGCGCGTAACATCGTGGCGAACCCCCTGGTGCATTTCCTCGTCCGGCGCTCCATGGATCTGTTTCGCGGCATTCCGGCGCTCGTGTGGGCGCTGATTCTGGTGGCGGCATTCGGTCTCGGCCCGATCCCCGGCATCCTGGCGCTCGCCTTTTCCGATATTCCGCGCCTGGCCAAGCTGTTTGCCGAGGCGATGGAAAATGTGGATGAACGCCAGCGGGAATCGCTGCGGGCCACAGGTGCCGACGTGGCGGGCGTGCTGCGCTTCGGCACCTTGCCGCAGGTGCTGCCGATCTGGCTTAGCCAGTGCCTGTATTTTCTCGAACAGAATTTCCGCGCAGCCGCGGTCGTCGGCATCGTCGGCGCGGGTGGCATCGGCTTCGAGCTTCAGGAACGCATCCGCATCTTCGCCTTCGACGAAGTGGCCTATATCACGCTGATCTATATCCTCGCCGTGGCCATATTCGATCATATTTCAGACCGTCTGCGTGCCAGGCTGGTCTGAATTGCCGGTTTGCCGAAAAGTCGGACGTCCGATCGGACCTGCCTGGAACAAGTGGGAAACGCATGCTGGAATTACGTGAAGTACATTGCCGCTTCGGCGACGTCGTGGCCGTGAACCGGGCGTCGCTGACGATTATGCCCGGCGAAATGGTTGGCATTATCGGCCGGTCCGGGTCAGGCAAGTCCAGCCTGCTGCGCCTGATCAACCGGTTGTACACCGCCGAAAGCGGCGAGATACGCTGGAACGGTGCCTGCGTCAGGTCGCTCAAGGGGAAAAAGCTGCGTGACTGGCGGCGGCAAGCCACCATCATTTTCCAGCAGTTCAATCTGATTCCCCGGCTGGACGTGCTGACCAATGTGCTGCTGGGCACGCTCGCCAGCCGACCGCTGATGCCGTCGCTGTTTAAATATTTTCCGGTAGACGAGCGCGCACGCGCTGTAATCGAACTCGACCGGCTGGGCATGGCCGATACCGCCTTTAAACGTACGCAATTCCTTTCCGGCGGGCAGCAGCGTGTAGCGATTGCGCGCGCCATGCTGCAGAACCCCGAATTGCTGCTGGCCGACGAACCCGTTGCTTCGCTCGACCCCATCAACAGCGAAACGGTGATACAGAGCATCGCCGATATCAACCGGACGCGCGGTATTACGGTGCTGGTTAATCTCCATTCCCTCGACATTGCCCGCCGTTACTGCAAGCGAGTGATCGGCATGGATCAGGGCAGCATCGTGTTCGATGGTCCGGTCAGCGAACTGACCGATGCTGCCGTCGCGCGGATCTATGGCGCCAAAGCCCCGGAAAGCGTGGCGGAGCCTCTCTTTTTTGACGAACCTTGCGAGCCTCGGGTTCTCGAATTGCGGGTCGCGCAGTGAGCGGGAGACTGGCACCAGTGGCCGGGCGAGAGGGCCTGACCTATATCGCACGACAGGTGCCCCAACGGCAGCAGCGCGGGGGCGCCGGGCCTGAACCGCAAATCGACCCCCAGGCATCGGTAACCGATTGTGCGCTGGGGCGCTGGACCCGCGTCGGCGCGCGCACCCAGCTAAGTGAAGTATTGCTGGACGATTATAGCTATATCGTCAGCGACTCCAGTGCGACCTATGCCACGATCGGCAAGTTCTGCTCCATTGCGCGCGATGTCCGCATCAATCCCGGCAACCATCCAACCTGGCGGGCCGCACAGCATCATTTTACCTATCGTTCGGTATCCTATGCCATGGGGGATAGCGACGATGCCGAATTCTTCGAATGGCGCCGGCAGGACCGGGTGGAGATGGGCCATGACATATGGATCGGTCATGGCGCGACAGTGCTTGCCGGCGTTACCATCGGCACCGGCGCGGTTATTGGCGCAGGCGCGGTGGTGTCCAAAGATATTCCGCCCTATGCAGTCGCGGTCGGCGTTCCGGCGCGGGTTATCAAATTCCGCT
The DNA here is from genome assembly GCA_041675905.1 of Sphingomonadaceae bacterium. Classification (GTDB taxonomy): domain Bacteria; phylum Pseudomonadota; class Alphaproteobacteria; order Sphingomonadales; family Sphingomonadaceae; genus Sandaracinobacteroides. Next base: position 2,340 of record JBAYSX010000018.1, read on the forward strand.
TTGACGATTCGTTGCAACAGGCACTGCTGTCGCTCGCCTGGTGGGACTGGGATCATGAACGTCTCGCCGATGCACTTGAGGATTTTCGCGTTCTGAGCGCGGAAGCCTTCGTCACCAAATATCGCTGAATGCGCGGCACCCTGTTTCTGGTGGTCGGCCCCTCGGGCGCGGGCAAGGATACGCTACTGGATGCCGCGCGTCAGACCCTCGGGGCCGCCGGCACCCATATTTTTCCGCGCCGCGAAATCAGCCGTCCTGCCGGCGCCGGGGGGGAACTGCACAATGAAGTGACGCGGGATGTCTTTCTGTCTCGCAGGGATGCCGGCGACTATGCCCTGTGCTGGGAAGCCCACGGCCTGTGCTACGGCATCAGCCGCGCAATCGACAGGGCGCTGGACCAGGGGCTGCACGTTGTGTGCAATGTCTCGCGCGCCGTCGTGGCGGAGGCGAGAGCGCTTTATCAGCCGGTAAGGATCATTCTGGTGACCGCACCAATTGCCACGCTGGCCAGGCGTATCGGTGATCGGGGCGCGAAACCACCGATGAAGCCGAGGCGCGACTGCGCCGCGCCGAACAGATCGCACCTTCGGGAAACGATGTTGTCGTCGTCCATAACGACGGATCGCTGGAGGATGCCATTCGCGGATTTACCGCCGCTCTGCGGGCGGAACAGCGGGCGGCCCCGCATTGCGGATGCGAATGATCGAAAAGCATAAACTGGATTCACGGACCGCCCGGGCAAGCGGCCGGAGATCATCCACTTCCCGTAGTTCGGTATCGTGCGCGCCAAGCAGCCTGGCAGGGCTGTTTACCCTGTGTCTCGCTGCCGGAACGACCGGCAGATCGGATACATGCACACCGCAATTCGCGTCGAATAATTGCCAATGTGGTCCCAGGGTAAATGCATAAAGGCTGAGTTGCGTATCTTCCATGCGCGCGCGCCATGCCCGCTCGATCACCATGATGCGCCGGGCATGACTGTCGGTCATGAAACGCGCGGCATCCGCTGCCGAGGTATTTTCCCCCCTGCCGAATATGATGCGCGGGCAATCGCGTGGCGCCAGATAGTTTGACAGGAATGCATGACTGATGGCCCAGACGCACGGCGCGACCCGCCCCACTTCCGGCGCGGGCGGGAGGCGTGGATGAAACGCCTTGATGTCATGCTCCTCCGAGGCATGAAAGAGATGATCCGGAGCGAACATCTCCCGGCCGGCCTCAGGCGGGTTTTTCCCCATCGCCCGCGCCGAAGGGGCAATGGGCGATGATCGTGAAGGGGCTTTTCCGGTCCGGCTGGTGAAACAGGCTGATCGCGGAAAAACGGTGCAGCCCGCAATCTTCAGCGAACCAGGCGCGTGCTGCGTCCAGCATCCGCGCGCGCTCGTCTGTATCGCTCACCCGGCCGGACAATGTCATATGGAAACGGAAATTTTCGAAAATGTGCGGATAGCCCCATTCACGCAAAAGACATTCCTGCCGGGGGTCCAACCCGCTCCGGTGACGTCGTTCGATGTCGGCTTCGGTCGGCGGCGCCCGGAACGGTTCGAATTGCCGAACGGCATCTTCGTGGAGGGCCTGAATTCCCGGCGATGGCGCGTTGGGCCGGAAAGCCAGAAAGTTCCCCAGATATTGCGGGCTGAGGGGCGCATCGAACGCTGACCGTGCCTCAGCGAATGCATGGGCGGCGGCTATCAGTTCGTCCTGTGACTTGCCCGCCGCCAGTGTGAATGGGGCTTTCAGCGTGGCGTGGAACCCGTAATGACGCGGGTCGGCGGTAAGCTGGTCGAAGCGCTCAGGTGTCAGGCCATGATCTGTCGGCTGCGTGCGTTTTTCGCCGGTGGCGGCGTCGCGTCCGAGCCAGGCGCTGGCCCGCTGCCACATACCGCCATCGGCGTCCGGCGCATAATAAATGGCGTAGCGCTCTTCGACCATGATTCAGCCCACCCTTTCTCCGGCGCAATAGGTGCCACGCAGACGCGGCCATTGCCCCGGCTGCCAGGCGACCCGGATGATATCCGCGCGCAAACCCTCCGATAGGCGACCGCGATCGGCAAGACCCGTCGCCCGCGCCGGAGCGTTGGTAACCGTCGCAAGGGCACGCGGCAAGGACCAGCCGAAGGGCTCCTCGGCCAGCAGGAACGCCCCGCGCAGCAGCGACAGGGGGATATAATCGGACGCGAGAATGTCCAGCAGGTCGTGCCTGGCGGCTTCGCGCGCGGAAAGATTGCCGGAATGCGATCCCCCGCGCACGAGATTGGGGCCGCCCATGGCGATCGACATGCCTGCTGCCCGCGCTGCCCGCGCCGCATCCAGCGTTACCGGAAATTCCGCGATAGTCGCGCCATGCCCGCGCGCCTCGGCGACATGCGCTTCGGTGGCGTCGTCATGGGCGGCAAGGGCGATATCGCGCCCGCGCGCCAGTTCCGCCACAGCTTGCCGGTTCCGCGCGCACAGCGCTTCGTCATAGACCCGCGCCGGAGCCTCCGCGGATGCGTTCCTGCGGTTCGCCATCTGGCGCTGGCCGGGGCGGTGATCCATCATGGACAACATGCCCAGGCGGCTGTTTTCCTGTTGCGGACCAAGACGTTCCTGCATGGCGTCATTGGTCACTTCACAGCGCACATGCAGCTTGTGATCGAGACGAAGCAAACCGTCTTCGCCGGCACGGGTGATTGCGTCGGCCATGACAGCAAAGGCTTCGCCCCGGTTCAGCCCGTTGCGCTCGCCGTGCATGGATAGCGAATCGAACACCGTGGTTATGCCCGCCGCCGCGCATTGCCCGTCATGGGCGATCACCGCACCAATTGCATCCCAGGTTGCGCCCGGGCGCGGCTGATAATGTTTTTCCAGATTGTCGGTGTGAATGTCGATAAGTCCGGGCATCAGCAGGTCATCGCCCCAGTCCTCGGCGCTGTCGGTCGCCGTCGATCGGGGTTCGACCGCAAGGATCCGGTTGCCGCGCACGACGATTTCGGCCGGAACAGCGGAATCGGCAAGGATGACCTGCCGGCTGAAAAACCGCGTTTCCCTGTCCATGTCAGGCGGCGCGCCGGTATTCGGTAACATCGAAGAAGCGTGTGGCGATTGCATCGCGCACAGCCTCGTCGTGGAAAATGCCCACCATCGCTGTGCCGCGTTCCCGCGCCCGATTCATCAACCGGATGACCGTTTCACGATTGGCGGCGTCCAGCGATGCCGTCGGCTCGTCGAGCAGCAGCACCGGATAGTCGCGCACCATCACGCGGGCGATATTCACGCGCTGCTGCTCACCCCCCGAAAAGGTCGCGGGCAGCAGCGGCCACAAGGTTTGCGGCAAATTCAGCATGGCCAGAACAGCTTCCGCGCGCTCCCGCGCTTCGACCGCGTCCACGCCATTCTCCAGTAGCGGCTCCATCACCAGTGTCAGCGTCGGGATGCGCGGAATGACGCGCAGGAACTGGCTGACATAGCCCATGGTGCGGCGGCGTATATCCAGCACCACATGCGGCGGCGCTTTGGCGATATCGACATAAGCGCCGTCATGCAGCACCGACACCGCACCCTCGCTCGGCAGATAATTGCCGTAGATGGTGCGCAGCATGGTGGATTTTCCGACGCCCGATGCCCCGCCCAACACCACGCATTCCCCGGCACGCACCTCAAGACCAACGCGTCCGCGCACCATGCTGATTTCTGTTGGCCGGATACGGTCGGAGCCGGGCAGTTCGGACAGTTGGTCAAACAGATCGCGAACGGCTTCGGCACGGCTTTTTGCAACCAGCGCGTGCGCCCTTTGCCGTGCGGTCACCAGGGCGGCGACTCCGGCAGACTGATGAAATCTTTCGGTCACGCAATCTCCGCCAAATTTTGGATTTGTCAGTGAATATTGATTCCGCCTATATCATTACTTTAGAAGGTTCAAATGTATAAATGTAATACTTTTGTTAAACGGGTAAAACTTGTTGAACACTGTAATATGATTGTCGTAAAAATCTGCAAAGGGTGCGTTGCACGGAGACTACGATGACCTGGCAAGAAATCACCGACCATATCGAGAAGGATATTCGTGAACATATCCTCAAGCCCGGAGACCGGCTGCCGACCGAGCAAGAGTTGGCGAACAAATATAGAGTTGGCGAATAGATATTTTGTCACCCGTCACGCGTTGCGATCCGCGCTGGCCCGGTTGGCGAAGCGCGGACTGATTCATTCCAACCAAGGCCGGGGCAGTTTCGTGCGCCGACCGTCGCTGCCGCTGTTGATAGAGCGTCGAACCCGCTTCAACCGTTATGTCGGGAAGGCGAACGCAACCGGCAAGATGCAGATCATAAGGCTGGTGTCAGAACGCGCCCCGCCGCACGTCGCGCGTGCCTTCGACCTGCGACTGACCACGCCGTTCGTGATTCTGGAACGCATGGCGACGGTCAACGGCCAGAACACCAGCATCAGCCAGCATTATTTTCCTGAACAGCGCGTGCCGGGATTCCTGAAGGAATATGTACGCCGCCAGTCGATCACCGAAACGCTCGCGGCGATCGGTATCGGTGATTATGTTCGCGCCGAAACCCGTATTCACGCGCGGTTGCCAACGCCCGAGGAAGCGGAATTGCTTGATGTTCCCCGGCACGTTCCGCTCATCATCACCGAAGCGATCAACCATGATATGAACGGCGTGATGCTGGAATATGGTGAGGCGCGTTTCGCCTCGGACCGTGTGGAACTGGTTATCCAGCCCGAAAAAAACCTCCCCTGACCCCCGCAACAGGACACCAGCATGCAGACAATACTTACCAATGCCCGGATTATTCTTGCCGACGCCGTCCTGCATGGCACGGTCGTGATCGAAGATGGAGACATTGTCCGGGTCGACGAGGGCATCGTGCAGGACAATGCCGAGGATATGGGGGGCGATTTCATCATGCCCGGTATTATCGACATCCATACCGACAATCTCGAACGGCATTATTTCCCGCGCCAGAACATCGACTGGAATCCGGTTTCCGCCGCCATTGCGCATGATGGTGTGTGCGTCGCCAGCGGCATCACCACCGTTTTTGACAGTATGTCGCTGGGGGCATGGGCCAATGGCGAGGCGCGGACGATCGACAATCTGCGCCGGCTGATCGACGGCATGGAAACGGCAAGCGATGCCGGCGCGTTGCGCGCCACGCATTTCATCCACTGGCGTTGCGAGTTGCCGTCGCCCGCACTTCCCGCCTTGCTCGATGAATTCGTTCCACGTCGTATGACGCGGCTGGCCTCATTCATGGATCATACGCCGGGACAGCGGCAATACAAGAATTTGGAATTCTACCTCGACCGCACCTGGCGGCGGGAAGGCTTGTCCGACGCGCAAATCGCCGACCGGCTCGTGCAAAGGCAGCAGAACCAGGAAAATCATGTTGCCGCCAACCGCATGCGTGTGTCGCGGCTGGCTGCCGACCTCGGCATTACCCTCGCCACCCACGACGACGAGACGGCGGATCACATCATTCAGTCGCATGCGGCGGGCGCGACGATCGCCGAATTTCCCGTGACCTCCGAAGCCGCCGCCGAAGCCCGCCGCCTGGGCATGGTCAACATCATGGGCGGCCCGAATCTTATTCGGGGTGGTTCCTATTCCGGCAATGTCAGCGCCGCCGATCTGGTGGCAGACACCCTGCTGGACGGTTTCGCCTCCGATTATGTGCCGCGCAGCCTGATCGAATGTCCGTTCCGGCTGGCGGATAGTCGCTACGGCTGGTCCTTGCCGCAGGCGGTGGCGACGGTGACCAGCGCTGTAGCCGACGCGACCGGCCTGCATGACCGTGGCGAGATCGCCGCCGGGAAGCGCGCGGATGTGCTCCGGGTCAGCATTGAGGCCGGGTTGCCCGTGGTGCGCAGCGTGTGGGTGTCCGGCGAGCGGGTGGCCTGACCCTGTGCGGGGAAATTGAAACCGCAATGAAACTGCGCTGCCTGACACTCAACATCTGGAAGAACGAGGGTCGTTTCGACCAGCGGCTTGCTGCCATTGCCGACGGCCTGAAAAGACTCGATCCCGATATCGTCGCCTTGCAGGAATGTTTCAGAGCGACCGCCGGGGGTATCGACGCGGCGGCCCGGCTGGCGTCCGCGACCGGTCATGTCCTCTCGCGGTTTCCGCTGCGGCGAAAGCTTCGGCCGCATCAGGGGCAGATTGTGGATTCATATAGCGACCTGGCCATATTAACCCGTGCGCCACCTCAGGCGGCAGCCATCATCAACTTCCCGCAAGATCGGCGTGACGGGGAACGCGGGCTGTTAATTGCGGACCTGATCATCGCCGACCGTCCGTTGCGCGTCGCCTGTGCCCATTTCACCCATTTGCGCGACGGGAAGGCGGAGGCTGTCCGCCGCGAACAGGCGATTGCGGCGCTCGTGGCGCTGCAAATCGCGCCGAACCGCCCGCCAGTCATTCTGATGGGGGATCTCAACGCTCCATGCGACGATGCTTCGCTGTCCCCGTTGTTCGATCATCCCTTGCTCGATCCCTCCTCCCGGCGCCTCGCGTCACAACCGCGCGGTGGCGTAACCGATGGAGTGATCGACCATATCCTGTCCTTTGGCGGCGCGCCCGGCTTGCGGATGGCAAGCCGGACCCTCGCGCTTCGCCCCGATCCTTCTGACCCCGAGGCCGGGCCGAGCGATCATCCCGCCATCATTGCCGAACTGGAAACCGCATGAGCAGAGTCCCCGGCGTTAACCGCCAGCCGCGCCGCACCACGTCCTTAAGCTGGCGGGCTACGCTGACCATTTTCGCACGCTACTGGCTGGCCGAACGCCGCACCGTCACCATCATCGTCCTGCTCCTGCTGTTGCTCATCGCCGCCGAGGCGGTGACACCTGTTGCTTTCGGCGAACTGATCGGCGCTGTCGCCGGCACGGGCGCGCAGGACAGTGCGCAGAAGGATATCGGGCAGGCGTTTGTGCTGGTGGCGGCCTCGCTTGTGGCGGCGATCCTGCTGCGGCAATTGCTCGATCGCCATTGGAACAGCCTCACTGTCCGCTCGATGCAGCGTCTGCAACTGGATTTGTTCGCCCGGGTACAGCGCTTTTCCACCGACTGGCACGCCGGCAGTTTCGCGGGAGCCACCGTGCACCGCATTTCACGCGCACGCTGGGCACTGGATATGCTCAGCAACATCATCATCCTGCGCCTGCTGCAACCGGCCATACTCATTCTGGTTCTGGGTACAATGATGACGATGCGTCTGCCTGCTGCGGGCGTCATATTCTTCATCATGTGCGGCCTGTTTATCGTCATCAGCCTGCTGCTGTCGATCAAATGGGTGCGCCCGATGTCGATGCAGTCCGCGGCGCGCGACAGCCGGCTGACCGGAGCGCTTGCCGACGCCATCGGGAACAATGCGTCGGTCAAGGCCTTCGCCGCCGAAGCGCGCGAGGACCAGCGGCTGCGCGCCATATCGGATGAATGGGCCGGGCTGGCGCTCACCTCGTTCGATCGGGCAACCGACACCAATGCCATCCAGATGCTCGTCTGGGCGGCGGCACAGCTTTTCGTAATTGGCGTCATCGCCTGGTTCAGCCTCACCGGACAGACCACTGTTGCGGACAGCGCATTCGCCATTTCGGCCACCATGCTGTTGTCCGGCCAGTTGCGTAACCTCGGGCAGGATATCCGCACCATCCAGCGCGCCTATGCGGAACTGGAGGACGCTGCGGAATTTCTGGTGGTGACGCCGGAAACCGGTATCGAATCTGCCGCCCTGCCACGGCCTGAAATCAGGGGCGAAATCGCCTTTCAGCACGTCAGCTTTTCCTATCCTGCCGGCAAGCCGCAGTATGAAGATCTCTCGTTTACCATCCGGGCGGGCGAGCAGGTCGCGCTGGTCGGACCATCCGGTTCCGGCAAATCCACGATCATCAAGCTCATCCAGCGGCTTTATCAACCGCAATCCGGCGGTATCGCCATTGACGGCGTCGACATTGCCAGCATGACGACGGAAAGGCTGCGAAGCCTGATTTCGGTCGTGCCGCAAGAACCACTGCTGTTTCACCGCACGCTCGCCGAAAATATCGGCTACGGACGACCCGATGCGACATTACCGGAAATTATCGAGGCTGCGAAACAGGCGCGCGCCCATGATTTCATCAGCCGCCAGGACAAAGGCTATTCGGGCTTCGTCGGCGAGCGGGGAGTAAAATTATCGGGCGGCGAACGCCAGCGCATCGCGATCGCGCGCGCCATGCTCGCCGATCGACCGATCCTGCTGCTGGACGAAGCCACATCGAGCCTGGACACGGAAACCGAACGGCTGGTGCAGGAAGCCATAGACGAACTGGCGCGCGGGCGTACCACCATCATCATCGCCCACCGGCTTTCAACGGTGCGCCGTGTGGACCGCATCCTGGTGTTCGACAATGGTCAGATCATCGAGGAAGGCAGCCACGACGATCTGGTAAAGCGCCCCGGCGGCTACTATCGCTACCTTTACGAACTGCAATCCCACGCCGAAAACGACATGCTGGACTATCAGGTGTAACCGCTCTCTTCAGGCGGAGATTTGATCGCCGTTGCGGGCGCGGCGTGGATCCATTCCCCAGGCCGGCCTCTTCCTGCAGCGAGAAGTGACGAACTTCCGCCTTGACGTCCACATATGTGCAAATCGGTTGCCGGTGGTGCGATTGCCGGCGGGCTGTGGGCCGTCGGCAACGATCTGCAACCGCTTCCACCGGTGGTCGGCGAACATCGCTCAACCGACGAGCGCAAATACAATTTCACCAACCTCTCCGCCCGACACGCCGCTCAGGCAACTCGTCGGCGCCATCAAGGCCCGCTGGGTTTGGGAACAGGCGCATCAACAGCTCAAGGAGGAACTCGGCCTCGATCACTTCGAAGACCGCTCAGGGAAAGGCCTGCACCGGCACGCCCGGATGTCCATGATTGCCTTCGCCTTCCTCCAGTCACTCGAAGGCAAGTCATCATTGACCTCTCTTCAGACCGCCAGACAAGCCTTGTTCGCCCTGCGGATGCAGGCTCTCCGACCCTCCTGCAAAAAAATCTGCGAAAGAAGTGCCAGTTTCGAATCGGTCTCCAAGACGGTAGTTTAAGGTTTTGCCAGTGGGGGGAAGAAAACATGCGATCAGGATTTGTCAACAAGGTGGTGGTGGTAACAGGTGGTGGCTCGGGCATCGGAGAAGCGTGCGCGAAGGCTTATGCTCGCGAAGGTGCCTCGGTCTCAGTTATTGATGTGGATGGCGATAGAGCAGAAATGGTCGCGGAAAGAATCCGGGAAAAGGGTGGGTCAGGTATTGCCCTTCAATGCGACGTTAGCAGGGTTCCTGCTGTAGATGCTGTATTTCAGGAGGTTGTATCCCGCTACGGACGCGTAGATATTACCGTTAACAGTGCTGGTGTAGCCAGTCCAAATCTGTTTATCGCCGATACGCAGGAAGGGGATTACGACCGTGTACTATCCGTTAATCTGAAAGGCGTCTGGGCTTGCATGCGGGCCGCGCTGCAACACATGACAGAAAAGGGTGCGGGAACTATCGTCAATATCGCCTCGACCATGAGTCTGCGCGTTCAGCCGGGCAATGGGTTATATGTTGCAAGTAAATTCGGCGTGGCGGGACTGACCAGGACTGCCGCCGTCGAATATGCAAAGACCGGCATCCGGATTAATGCAATTTGTCCCGGAAGTGTCTTGACCGGCATGTTCTCCGGTGCAGTGACCGATGAGAAAGAATTTGCGGTGCTGAAAAGTCTCCATCCCATGGATCGGCTGGGAACACCGGAAGAGATAGCAAACGCCGTATTGTGGATATCGTCGGATGACGCATCTTTCGTTACCGGGTCGATATTGCCCGTCGATGAGGGATGGACAGCCCAGTAACGGTTCACGGGTTTCCCTGGACCGGTCGGTCGCGATCATCGGCCAAAGTATGGATTTTTCTTGTTCTTCCGTCGTGCGTGCCAATCGCGCCCATGACCACCCTTTGAGCCCGGTGCCGAATGATATGTCTTGACGGGTGCTGTCAACGAAAAGCTTCCGGCACCGGGCCGGTGTCATCTTCTCAAAGATGCGGTGCCAGATGTGCCGTTGCAGACCCGCCATCGGCAACCAGCCTTCAAGACGGGAAGGGTGCCGGAGATGACCCTGCGATCGTCGCCCCGTGCCGAGGGCATTGTCATAGGAGTCGCCGACGCTGCCGACGGAAGGTTGGATACCGGTTTCGGCAAGGCTCTCGCTGTACCTGATAGACAGGTATTGCGATTCCCCGTCGTCGCCATGAACGAGGCCCGTCGGCGGGCCGGCTCTCGTACACGGCTCAAGCGCATCTAACACAAAGCCGGCGTGCGTGGTGCGTCTCACCCGCCAGCCGATGATACGCCGGGCAAACACTTCCATAACAAAGCTGACATAAACGCGCCCGCGACACCCATCCGGTTTTTCTGGACGCACAGCCAAGCCATATAGCTGCCAGACACTCTAGGGAGAGAGTGTAATCGCAGGTAAACCAGATAAAAAATCGGGAGTGCACATGTTCGAGGAAGAAAAGGCTGTAGTCCAACGATGGCTCGACCTCGTTCGCGGAGACCGCGAGGCCGTATGGGAAAGCTATAAGACGATGCATCCGGACATGACATGGACCCTGATTGGCACCACGCCAGCCTCGGGTACTCACCGGGGGCTGCAAAACATCAACGACAATTTTCAGGAAAAATGCTGGAACGGCGACGGACGTCCTGGCTCCGGCCCACAAGGCCTGGATTTTGAGGTGGGTATCAACCCGCTTGAAATCGAAGAACTCGTTGCCCTGGAAGATGGCCGGGTGATGGTCCATTGCCATTCAAACGCAATGGGGAAGAACGGTGTCCCATACAAGAATGAATATTGTTGGATCCTCACGGTGAAGGACGACAAAATCGTTTCACTCTATGAATTCTGCGATACTGCCCTTCTGGAACGCTCGCTCTTCGACAAGAAAATAATACCCGCAGAGCTTGTGCCCAATCTTTAGATTGCGTCGATCTTTTTAAATTTATAATTCTGTGCTTTTGTGCAAGAAAATAGTTTGAGGACAATAAAATGGGGATTAATGCATTCCGCGTAACCGTTAGTGCAATGTCAATATCCTGTGCGCTTTCGGCCGGGCTCTCGACGCCTGCCATCGCCCAACAGCCGGGCGAAGCTGCGGCAGCCCAGGGCGGCCTCGACGCCATTGTTGTCACCGCGCGTAAACGCGCGGAAACCCTGCAGGATATTCCTGTATCGATGACGGCGATATCCAGTGAAGATATTGCGCGCAATGACCTCACGTCCCTGGAAAAAATCGCAGCCTCCACACCGCAGTTCACGATTGCGCGCGCCAGTAACGGCAGCGGTGCCCAGTTGTCACTACGCGGTATCGGCTCCAGCTTTACCAGCATTGGTATCGCGCAATCCGTCGCAACGGTGGTTGACGGCGTATATTACGGTCAGGGGCGGATCATCAACGAAGGCATGTTCGATCTCGAGCGGATCGAGATTTTGAAAGGGCCCCAGTCGCTCTTCTACGGCAAAAACAGTACAGCCGGCGTGATCTCGATTACAACGGCTGGTCCGACCGAGTCTCTTGAGGTCAGTGGTCGTGTGGGGTACGAATTCCGGGCGGATCAGCTTGTCGGGGAGGTCGCGGTTTCCGGGCCAATTTCGGACACGCTCGGGTTTCGCGTCGCGGCCCGCGGATCGAAAATGTGGGATGGCTATGTCCGCAACGTTGCGGGGCCGAGCAGTCTGACGTCGTTCGATGTTGCCACCGGTGACATACATGTTCTGGATGCGGCGCCGGCCGTCGGCTGGGGTCCGCGCGAGAAAGAGTTGCTGGCACGGGCTACTCTTGAATGGCAACCAATTCCTGAGTTTACGGCAACGGTCAAGGCGTCCATCACCCGCAGCCGCAACGAAAATCCGTCTTGGAATTATATCATCTTCGGATGCGCCGCCGGGGTCGGCCCGGTGCTGGAGCCTGGCTCGCCCTGTACCCGCGATTTTCGTAATGCACAAAACGCCTTCCCGACCGAAGTCGCCGAAAATTTTCCTTACGCCAAAGAGGATGGCGGGTTGGGAAACACCTATAATTCCGAGGGCGTTACTGCGACGCTGAACTATGAGTTCGACTCGGTTACGCTGACCTCCGTTACTAATTATAATGAAAACAAGAATATTTTTGTGATCGACGGGGATTATTTCTCCAGCGCAGAGACAAATATCTGGGGAACAGAGCGTGACAAGTTCCGCGCCTTTTCCAGCGAGTTTCGTGCCCTGACAACCTATGATGGTCCGGTTAACCTGTTGGCCGGGGCATATTACCAGAAAACCAAGCTCTCGGTGCGGGGGTATTTCAATTTGGGTGGTGTTGAAGATTCCACCGCCCCGGCCGCACTGCGTTACGTGGCCTTTGACAAGGATTCCAACACAAAGGGCGAAACCATTGCCGGCTTTGGCCAGATCATCTGGAACGTTGTCCCACAAGTAGAACTGACCGGAGGCGTGCGCTATACGCATGAAACCAAATCCTCCTATTTCAACCAGCCATACATCAATGCCGGGATGACTTCTTTGTTCATCCAGAATGATCCATTTACGTCGGACCAGAACTTCAATAACTGGTCTCCTGAAGTCACTTTTTCCTACAAGCCCGTCGAAAATATGAATATATATGCTGCTTATAAGACCGGATACAAATCTGGTGGCTTTTCCAATACTGCAATATTTACCACTGGGTCATCCAGGGGTGACTTGTCCTTCAACGGCGAATCGGCTTCCGGTTTCGAAGGTGGCGTAAAGGGCTATCTGTTCGATCGGCAATTGCGCGTTGATCTGGGAATTTATACCTATAAGTTCAGCGATCTACAGGTTGATTATTTCAACGCGGCCGCATTTTCCTTCATCACAACCAACGCGGGTTCCGCGCGCACCAAAGGTGTCGAGCTTGCACTGGAAATGGCGCCCTATTTTCTTCCGGGGCTCAATCTGCGGGGAAGCATCAACTATAACAAGGCCAGATATGTGGATTACATCGCGCCTTGCTATGCTGGCCAGACTCCGGTTCAGGGCTGCACCATGAACCTGGGTGGCGTCCCTATGCAGGATATCAGCGGACAACCGACCGCCAACGCCCCGGAATGGACCGGCTCCTTTGGGGCTACATTCGAAACGCCGGTTTCGTCCAGCCTGGACCTCAGCATCTCCGCTGACGCCCGCTATAGCGACAGTTACCTCGCCAGCGCCTTCGCCAATCTGATTACGCAGCAGAACAGCTATATCAGCCTCGACAGCGCGATTCGCCTTGGAACTGCCGATGGGCGGTGGGAAATTGCGCTCATCGGGCGCAATCTTACCAACCGGTTCGTGCTGACCGGGGCAAACGACGTTGCTGGCACGGGTGGAGGAACCGGCACGGCAAATGGTGTGCCAGCCCTCCAGAACGGCCTGGTGTCGCTTCCCCGGACCGTCAAGTTGCAGGTCGGATTCAATTTCTAGCGCCAATCGACATTCATCCTAGCCAGATCATGGCGGCGGGGAGGTGTATGAAGCCGGTGAAGTGGATGGAGCGGCGGTCGTATCTGGTGGCGAAGCGGCGGAAATGTTTGAGGCGACCAAAGCATCTCTCGATCTGGTTGCGGTGTTTGTAGATGTTGGTGTCGTGCGGGATAAAGACCTTGCGATTTCGCTTTGACGGGATCAGCGCTTTCGCCTTCATCCGGGTGATGCGCTCGCGCAACTCATTGCTGTCACAGGCTTTATCGGCGAGAATTACTCTGGTCTTCTGACCTCCCAAAATTCGCTTCGATGATATTGCGGAATGTCTGCGCACCCGCTGGCGGCTCAAGCCGCCAGCTTATTCTTGTTGTAGACGGCGACAAGGTTCGTTCAAGGTTGATTTCCAGCCGCGAAACTGCGCGCCTTATGGGTCTGCCGACGAATACAAGCTGCCCAAAAAACACAACAAAGCCTATCACCTCACCGGCGACGGGGTCATGGTGCCGGGCGTTCGCTTCCTTGCCGAGCATATCCATCGAACACAATGACACTCCGATCAAGGCTGCTGCATGAATGCGTCTCATTGAGCGCCACCTTTCGTGACAGCCTCACCAAATTCAACAAGCGTGCAGGGCTTTCCCTAGTCTGATCTTAACCCGCAACGCGCAAGGCGGAGACTTTCCGGTAAGCGTGGCCTGAGCACCGCAGTTATCCCGCATTCGAAAAACTCGAGATCATCCAGATCGTCGAACAGTCGTACCTACCCGCCAAGCACATGCTGGACCAACTCGGCATCGCCTGCCGGACCTTCTACCGCTGGTATGATCGCTTCCTCGAAGGTGGGCCCGAGGCACTGGAAGATCGGTCATCGACGCCGAGCCGGGTGTGGAACCGCATCGACGACGATATTCAGGGCCAGATCGTGCAAGCACGGATTGACTTCACTTCCGACGTGGAACATTCAGGGAACATCTGGTTGTTCACAAGTGTTCCGGGGTGCATGTCGACGTCCGCAAACCCGCAGATTGCCACGCTTCGCGCGCAGATTGCCTGCATGGAATCGGGTGGGAAACGGGTGCGCGGTGTGTTGCCGTTCGGGGTGGAGATAGTGGACCACAAGGTGCCGGGCGGCGGTCTTGCGCTGGGCGCGCTGCACGAGGTGGCGGATGGTGGCAATGGCGCGGTGCATGGTGCGGCGGCAGCACTTTTTGCCGCCGGGATTGCCGCGCGCACATCCGGCCAGGTGCTGTGGTGCGTGACGCGCGGCGATCTGTTTGCGCCTTCGCTCGCGCAGGCTGGTCTTCACCCCGACCGGGTGATCCATGCCGAAGTCGGCGACGACAAGGCGGTGCTGGCCTGTATGGAGGAAGGCTTGCGCCATGGCGGCCTGTCGGCGATCGTGGGCGAGGTGGCGCGGCTGCCGATGGTGGCCTCGCGTCGTTTGCAGTTGTGCGCGGAAGAGACGGGCACGATTACCCTGGCCATCCGGCGCTGGCGGCGGATGCCGGATGCAGCGGACTTCGGACAGCCTACGGCCAGCGTCACGCGGTGGCGGGTGACCGCGCTTCCTTCCGAACCCTTGCCGGTGCCCGGTATCGGCCGGGCGCGCTGGCTGGTCGAACTGGTCCGGGCGCGGGCCGGCGATTGCGCCGATTTCGAACTGGAGGCCTGCGATGACAAGGGCCGTCTCGCTGTTCCTGCCGGAATGGCCGATGGATCGGCGGATGCGGAGCCTGGGCGCTTCCGCGCCATCGCCTGATACGCCAGTGGTGCTGGCCGGTCGCAATGGTCGCCGCCGCGCAGTGATGGCAGCCAATGCCGTCGCCCGATCCGGCGGCATCATATCTGGCATGGCGGTTGCGAAAGCGCAGGCACTTACTTCCAACCTCGTTGTGCAAGACGCCGATCCGGCGGGCGATGCCACAGCACTTGAACGCCTCGCGGTCTGGGCGCTCAGACGCTATTCGCCGGTGGTCGCCGCCGATCCACCCGATGGGCTGCGCCTCGACATGGCGGGTGCGGCACATCTGCTCGGCGGCGAGGCGGCATTTATCGCCGATCTGGCGCGCCGGCTTGCCGACAATGGCATCACCGCACGCATCGCGATGGCGCCCACCTATGGTGCGGCACATGGGCTGGCGCGCTTCGGGCAGTCGCCCTCGGTCATTGTGGAACCCTGCGATCTGGAAGGCAGTCTTGCACCATTGCCCATCGCCGCGCTCCGGCTTGGCGCAGGCACCATCGACGGGCTGCGGCGGCTCGGTGTCGAGACGGTCGGTGAACTGGCGGCGCTACCGCGCGCGCCATTGGCGCTGCGCTTCGGGCCGGAGGTCGGGCGTCGGCTCGATCAGGCCTTTGGCCGGACGGCTGAGCCGTTCGAACTGGTCGAGGCTCCTGAACTGGTCCGGGTGCGCCGTGCCTTCGCCGAACCGATTGCAGCACCTGAAACGCTGGCGCGCTATACCGGCAAGCTGGTGGTCCGGCTGTGTGCGACGCTGGAGGAACGGGGTCTGGGTGCGCGGCGGCTCGACCTGCTGTTCCACCGCGTCGACAACCGCATCGAAGCGATCCGCGCCGGCACCGCCAAACCCTTGCGCGATGTAAAGCGCATGACCCGACTGCTGTGTGACAGGATCGAGACCGTCGCCCCCGGCTTTGGCATCGAGCAGATGGTGCTGACCGCCAGCATCGCCGAGCCACTGAATTATCGCAACGCCTCCAGCCTGATCGAAGCTGGAACGCCGGATCTGTCCGAGTTGGTGGACACATTGGCCAACCGCATGGCGCATGGCCGGCTCTATCCCTGCGCACCATTGCCAAGCGAAGTGCCCGAACGCAGCGTTCAACGTATCGAACCATTGGCCCCGCCGGTCGGTGTCACCTGGCCTGCCGACTGGCCGCGCCCGTCACGACTGCTCGATCCACCCGCACCCGTCGAAGCAATGGCGCTGCTGCCCGATCATCCCCCTGCCAGCTTCACATGGATGGGCGTGCGCCGCTGCGTGAAGCGTGCCGACGGTCCGGAGCGCATCTTCGGCGAATGGTGGGTGCGCGATGGCGAACTGGCAGCGGTGCGCGATTATTTTCAGGTGGAGGATGAAGTAGGGGAGCGCTTCTGGCTGTTCCGGCGTGGCGACGGCGAGGACAGCGCCACCGGCAGCCATCGCTGGTATCTGCACGGCATCTTCGCATGAGCCGCTATGCTGAACTGCAATGCGCCTCGCACTTCTCCTTCCTGCGCGGTGCGAGCAGCGCCGACGAACTGTTCGCCACTGCGGCTGCGCTGGGTATCGAGGCGCTGGCGATCACCGACCGCAACAGCCTTGCCGGAATGGTGCGCGCTCATATGGCGGCGAAGGCGACGGGCGTGCGCCTCATCGTCGGTTGCCGGCTGATCCTTGCCGATGGCACGGACCTGCTGGTCTATCCGACCGATCGTGCCGCCTATGCGATGATCCGGAAGGCCGACACGCTCGGCACCTTCCAGATCGAGAGCCGCGCGCAGATGGCGATGCTGCCGCGCATGAAGCCACGCACATATTATGATCTGGTCATCCAGGTAGCGATCGTGCGACCTGGCCCCATTCAGGGCGATATGGTGCATCCCTATCTGCGCCGGCGCGAGGGTCTGGAGAAGGTGGAGTATCCCACACCCGAACTGGAGCGGGTGCTGGGCAAGACGCTGGGTGTGCCGCTGTTTCAGGAACAGGCGATGCAGGTGGCGATGGTCTGCGCCGGGTTTTCGGCGGCGGAGGCCGACCAGCTTCGACGCGCCATGGCGACATTCAAGCATACGGGCGGTGTGGTGAACTTCCGCGAACGCCTGATGAACGGGATGATCGAACGGGGATACACGGAGGAGTTCGCCGAGCGGATCGTCAAACAGCTGGAAGGCTTCGGCTCCTATGGCTTCCCTGAAAGCCACGCCGCAAGCTTCGCCCTTATTGCCTATGCGTCAAGCTGGCTCAAATGCTGGCATCCGGATGTGTTCTGCGCCGCACTTCTCAACAGCCAGCCGATGGGCTTCTATGCGCCGGCACAGATCGTGCGCGATGCGCAAGAACATGGCGTCGAGGTGCGTCCCGTCTGCATCAACGCCTCGCGCTGGGATTGTACGCTGGAGCCGATGGAAAATGGCCGTTTTGCCGTGCGGCTCGGGTTCAACCGGGTTGCGGGCCTGTCCAATGCCGATGCTGCGGCCCTCGTTGCGGCACGAGGCGGGCAGCCGTTCATCGATATCGATGATGTCTGGCGCCGCGCCGGTGTGCCAGCCGCCACTCTGGTACGGCTTGCCGAAGCCGATGCGTTCCGGCCTGCACTCAAGCTGGCACGGCGCGAAGCCCTGTGGGCCATCAAGGCACTGCGCGACGAGCCGCTGCCGCTGTTCGCGGCCGTCGCCCGCAGGGATGATCGCCCCGCGCCCGAGATCGTCGAGGAGGCCGTGCGCCTCAAAGCCATGACGGCAGGCCGTGAAGTGGTCGAGGATTATCAGCATACCGGCCTGACGCTCAGGCGCCACCCTGTAGCCTTCCTGCGCGAAGATCTCAGGCGAGAGCGCTTCCTCTCCTGCGCCGAGGCCCATGCGCTGAAAGACGGACGGCCCGTGCGCACTGCCGGGCTGGTGCTGGTGCGCCAGCGACCAGGCAGCGCCAAAAATGTCACTTTCCTCACCATCGAGGATGAGACTGGCATCAGTAATCTCGTCATCTGGCCGAACCTGTATGAAAAACAGCGACGCATCGTGATGAACGCCACCGTGCTCGGCATGCAGGGCACGGTGCAGCGCGAGGGCGACGTCATCCACCTGATCTGCGCACGCCTGTTCGATCTGACCCCGATGCTGTCCATGCTCGCTAATCGCGAGGGCGATGCGCCTTCCGGCAATCCGGGTTCACCGCTTCGGCTGAAATCGCGGAATTTTCATTGATTCCACCTCAGCATGCAGGCCAGCAAGGGTGCAACGCTACAGCAGAGATGCCGCACTTGCTCGCCCCAGCCACGGCACCGCCGTCCGATCGATCTCGATCAGGTCCGTCGGGAACACCCGGGCTTGCAGTGCGCGTACGTCGTCCAGCGATCCGTACAGGGAAGCCTCGCCGCCGGTCAGGATGAAAGCCGACAGGGCGCCCCTGATTGTCGCAGCGGGCGTGGATTGCGCGCCAGCTCCAGCTTGGCGGACGCGAGCACCTTAACCTGCGTCAGCGCCACGAGATCGTCGAACCCCGCTTTCTCGGGCGCACATCGAAAGAGAAATGAAAAGTCATTTTACCCGTTCCAAGCCTCCCGCCAGAAGGCCTCCCCGATGGCATTGTTCGGGGAAAGGCCCGCAGCACGCGGCAACATTCGGCCGCGGACGCAGTTACCTCCGGAGATTTACGATCTTCGATCCACCCGAAAATGACGAGGATATCTACATGGCCATGAAACCGATATCACCCGGAACGCCATCCCGCGCTGATGGAAAACTCACACCTTCCGATATAGCCGGCGCGGATATTGGCGGTGAAACGCCGGCAAAAGCCTCTCCGGTACCTGCGGACGGTGTTTCCTTCGCCTACGACGAACCGCAAGGTACTGGCGGCGAAACACACCAGACTGCGCATGGTGACATCGGGACCCTGACGACCCAGCAGGGAATACCGGTAGCCGACGACCAGAACAGTCTGAAGCAGGGCGCGCACGGTCCGACCTTGCTGGAGGATTTTCACTTTCGCGAGAAAATCTTTCATTTCGACCATGAGCGCATTCCGGAACGTGTTGTGCATGCGCGCGGCTATGGCGCGCATGGCTACTTTGAACTGACCGAAAACCTGGCCGGCATCAGCCGCGCCGATATTTTCCAGCGCGTCGGTGAACGCACCCCGGCTTTCGTGCGCTTTTCGACCGTTGCCGGGTCCAAGGGTTCATTCGATCTTGCGCGCGACGTGCGGGGTTTCGCCGTCAAAATCTATACGAAAGAGGGCAATTGGGATCTGGTCGGCAATAATATGCCGGTCTTTTTCATTCAGGATGCGATCAAATTTCCGGATCTGGTGCATGCGGTAAAGCCCGCGCCGGACCGGGACTTTCCGCAGGCGCAATCCGCGCACGATAATTTCTGGGATTTCATCAGCCTGTCGCCCGAAAGCGCGCATATGATCATGTGGCTGATGTCTGACAGGGCGATTCCGCGCTCGTTCCGGACGATGGAGGGATTTGGCGTCCATACGTTCCGGCTCGTCACCGAGGCGGGCAAATCTACCTTTGTCAAATTCCATTGGAAGCCCAAACAGGGGCTGCAATCGGTTTTGTGGAACGAGGCCGTCAAAATCAATGGCGCCGACCCCGATTTCCACCGCCGCGACCTTTGGGACGCGATCAATGGCGGCGATTTCCCGGAATGGGAATTGGGGGTGCAACTGTTTGACGAGGCTTTCGCCGAAGGTTTCGACTTCGATGTTCTGGATGCCACCAAGATCATTCCCGAAGAACTGGTGCCGGTACGTATCATCGGTCGGCTGGTTCTGGATCGAGTGGTCGATAATTTCTTCGCCGAAACCGAACAGGTGGCCTTCTGCACCCAGAATGTGCCGCCCGGCATTGATTTCTCCAATGATCCGCTCCTTCAGGGGCGCAATTTCTCCTATCTCGATACACAGTTGAAACGCCTGGGAAGTCCTAATTTCACCCATATCCCGATCAATGCCCCGAAATGCCCGATGGCACATTTCCAGCAGGACGGACATATGGCGATGCGCAACCCAAAGGGCCGCGCCAATTATGAACCGAATAGCTGGGGTACGGCAGATGGCGGCCCGCGCGAAGATCCGGCACGCGGCTTTACCAGCCATACCGATACATCCGATGGCGTGAAGCTGCGCATCCGGCCCGAGAGTTTCGCAGATCATTACAGTCAGGCGCGGCAATTCTTTATCAGCCAGACACCCATCGAACAGAAACATCTGGTCGACGCGCTGGTGTTCGAGCTTTCCAAGGTGGAGCGGCTCGATATTCGGTCGCGTATGGTGTCGCATCTGATCCATATCGACGCGGAACTCGCCAACAAGGTTGCCGACGGGCTGGGCCTGCCGTTGCCCGCCCCGGCCAAAGCCGCGCGCGAGACGATCACCGGTCTGCCGCCGTCCGATCCACTCAGCATCCTGAAAAATGGCCCGGTCAGCTTCAAGGGCCGCAAGCTCGGTATATTGCTGAGTGATGGTGCGGACGCGGCGATCGTCCGGGGACTGATCGATGCGACAGCTGCGGAAGGTGCGGTTTATGAAGTGGTCGCGCCGAAGATCGGCGGCGTGACGTTGTCGGATGGAACAAAGGTGGCTGCGAAGCACAAGATCGACGGAGGGCCGTCGGTGCTGTTCGATGCGGTCGCGATCGTCGTTTCGGCGGATGGCGCGACGCTTTTGTCCGGCGACGCGACGGCGAAGGATTTTGCGTCGGATTCCTTTGCGCACTGCAAATATATCGGCTTCAGTGGGGAGGCAGAAGCCATTCTTGTGAAATCGAGGATCGCACAAAACCTGGATGAAGCCTGTTTGCCGCTACGGACGGCCGAAGATGCGCATGCCTTCGTTGCCGCATGCCGAACCCTGCGTTACTGGGCCCGCGAATTGACGGTGGATATTGACGCGCAGACCTAGCGCCGATCGATATTCAGGATTCCCAAATAGCTTGATGTCTAATTCATAGGATTCCGCGATTTTCTGGGGGGTCTTTGAATGGGCGTGAAGCGTTACGAGTTGAACGAGGCGCAATGGGCAAGGATTGCGCCCTTTCTTCCCGGCAAGGCGGGTGATCCGGGGCGAACTGGATCGGATAACCGCTTGTTCGTGAACGGATGTTTGTGGGTGCTGCGATCGAGGGCGCGCTGGTGCGATCTTCCGGAGCGTTATGGCCGCTGGAAGACGGTCCATCGGCGTTTCAGCAGATGGTGCCATGCCGGTGTATGGGAGCGGGTGTTCGACACACTTTCGACTGACCGGGACAATCAGTATCTGATGCTCGACAGCACCATCGTTCGCGCCCACCAGCAGGCAGCGACCGGAAAAGGGGGGCGCAGGATCAGGCGCTGGGGCGTTCCCGAGGTGGACTGACGACTAAAATCCACATGTTGGCAGACACATTCGGGCGGCCATTGCGTTTTTGCATCACGCCAGGGCAAGCCAGCGATATTGGCGCGGCTCCCGACCTCCTGGAAGGCCAGAAAGGCGGAGCTGTTCTCGCCGACAAAGCCTGTGACAGCAATGACTTACGTGAGAGGGCCGCAGGCATGAAAGCCACGGCAGTGATCCCTTCGAAGCGAAATCGCAAGGTCTTCATCCCGCATGATACGCCATCTACAAGCATCGAAATCAGATCGAACGATGCTTCGGCCGCCTCAAGCATTTCCGCCGCTTCGCTACGCGATATGACCGCCGTGCCGCCCACTTCAGGGGAAGTCATGGAAAGGCAAGCAGGGTGTGCGGGTCGAAAGGCGGCTGATCAAGCAGCAGCTGCCCCTGAAGGAGTTGGTGAAGCTACCCAATCCCTTTGTGTCGATGAAGCTGGTGACGCGTTATCCCCACAAGCCGCCACAGGAGGCAAAAGAATATATCTGGACGCTGTTCCTCAATGCCGCGGAGCATATGACTCTGCCCGCCGCTCTCGGCCACCTGCCAGTCGAAAAGCGGACACTTTATCGCGCACATCTGAAGACCCAGAACGTCTCATGGTGGGACGTGGATGCGATCTGGGGCAACTGGCCGACCACGCTCCATGAGTTGAAGATCGCTTCGCCGGGGTCGTGGGCATGATTTTACAAGGTGCGTGCAATTAATTGCACGCAGATAATTTGTCTGTGTTCAGCCCGTTTGGAGGGAAAAATTCCTCGTGAGTAGGACAGATGGCTGATGCCGACGACACGCATATCGCCCGGCTGAAGAATGGGGCGCTGACGCTGGCGGTGAAGCTCTCGAAGAGCTTCCACGCCTTCGCGCGTGCCCTCTATACCGCGCATTGGGGAAGATCGCGGCTTCCTGCACGAGGTGGAGCGGGTCGCGGGGACAAACGCCGGGCGTTGGATGTTTCCGGGGAGCAGACGGAGCATGTCGGCTGGACCAGGCTCCAGACCGTTGCCCACATGAACCAGCCCCGTGAATCGGATTTGCAGATGGTCAACCGGTTACCGACCGGCGTTCAGGGCCAGTGTCTGTTGAGCGACATCTCGCAGACAATTGCACCCCAAAAGTGGGCCGGGGGACCGACCCGGAGACATAGCGTTTCATGATCTTTCAGCGGCTGGAGCGATGGCGATAACCGGGCTAGCCAACGCCTCCCGCAAAACGGGGACCAGCCGCCTATTTTCATTAGCGACATTTCCCGTATTTTTTCCGTATTTTGCTTGGTTCGACCGCTCACCCAGCTAATGATCATAGTGGGTTCCAAGCATTTTGGCCTCCCGGAAATGGAGGTTCGAATGACTGCCAAAGATACGCTGCCCCTCAATCCATGGATCGCTGCGTCGATCATGCAGAAAGCCATCCGACGCGGCGAGCCGGAATTGGCCGCCCGTGCAGCAGCAATCTATCATCGCTTGCGCGGAAAACCGGGACGCCATGCCATCGCGGCGCTGACGGAATTTCTGTCACCCGGATTGAAGGGCAGGGCCGACTCCTCATGGTTGCTGCCCACAGAACGGGAAGGAAAGTCGTGATCGGCTCTCATTCCCTCTCCAGCAGCAGCAAACGCGCCTACGCAGCGGATTTACGCCATTTCAGGGCATCCGGTGGATATATCCCCTCCACGCCCGACGCCATCGCCTGCTATCTCGCGGATTTGGCCCAGACTCATGCCGCCGCCACGATCCAGCGGAGACTGACGTCCATCGCCAAGGCGCATCGCGCGTCCGGCCATGACGATCCCACCAAGGCCGAGATTGTGGCAGCGACTATGCGCGGGATACGGCGGACAAAGGGCATGGCCCAACGGGAGGCGCAAGCCTTGCAACGCGATGACCTGTTCATGGTGCTGGAACGCATGGGCAATCGCCCCCTCGACATCCGGGACAAGGCGCTGCTCTTGATCGGCTTTGCCGGAGCCTTCCGCCGCTCGGAACTGGTCGGGTTGAACTGCGATGATGTCGAGCATGTGCGGCAAGGTCTGGTTTTGCATCTGCGGCGCTCTAAAACCGATCAGGCGGGACAAGGGCGCAAGATCGCCATTCCGTTCGGGCGCACCCGCTGGTGTCCGGTTCGGCATCTGACCGACTGGCTTGCCCATGCCGGGATCGAACGGGGGCCGCTCTTCCGCAGCATCAACCGGCATGGGCATGTCTCACCCCACCGCCTGTCCGGGGAAGCTGTCTCGATCATCATCAAGAGGCACCTCGCGGCAGCGGGTTTTGACCCCGACCGCTATTCGGGGCACAGCCTGCGTGCCGGTCTCGCTACCAGCGCCGCCATGGCTGGGGCATCGACCTTCAAGATCAGGGCGCAAACCGGACATAAGAGCGACACCATGCTGAATCGCTATATCCGCGATGGCGACATGTTCACTGACAATGCGGTGGGAGTCGTCCTGTAAGCGGCTCCCGCTTAATTTTTGGGCTGAAGTGCCGCTTCAATCACCCCGCTCAGCCAGCGTAATTCACTGTCACTGAGGCTTCCTAGTCGACTCATGATGTCGGCCAGCATCGCCCGTTGCAACTGGCCGGAGGGCAGATTGGGCGTGAAGAGTTCTGCCGGATCGACCTCAAGTGCAGCGGCAAGCTGCGTGATTACCCCGAAACGTGCGCCACTACTGCCACTCTCGACCTTGGAAACCATGTCGGTGCTGATGTTGGCACGTTCAGCAAGGGCCTCCTGCGTCAGCCTCATGCGCATACGATGCGCCTTTACCAGCCTGCCAAATCTCGTGCGCAAATCGACCATGATGTCTCCCGGTCGAGGCGTAACCGCGAGCGGGCTTCACGGTGAGGGATGTTAATTCGATTTATTGACTTATTGGTAATTATCAGGCAGTTTTAGGTAATTAGCTTACGCCCTCATGAGGGCTACACATCTTCGGGGGGACACCATGTCACGACAAGGAGCGGGCGCTCGCCGCAACGCCACCGGACGACAGCAACCGAGCAGCATTTTTCGAAAGGCCATCAAATGGGAGGCGCTTTTGACCGTCGGATGCTTCGGAATCATTCTTGCGCTCGGAGCATGTAGTCTCACGACAGAGACTCCAGAGGAAAGGGCTCAGCGGGTGGAGAAGAGAGCCAAACGCGAACAGGAACGAAAGCAAGAACAGGCAGAGAAAGCTCTGAAGGAGCAGCAACCGTCAGAGGAGGAACTCAAGGCCACGGCCGCCGAATACGGCATCCGTTATCAGAGTGACTGGGGTAATAGCTACACGGTATCCGCCAGTGAAATGGGCGACAAGTGGCCCTTTATCCACGATTCTGCGACCGTATACTGCAAAATAACTGACTATGGCCGCCCTTTGGTAGCGATTGAGTTCAATAATGGAGGCCTGATGTATGGTTTGAATGGAGTGGCCTTGGGCAAAGAGAACATGCAGAATGTGAGTGAATTAATGCGTCGCAATGAGTATGGCACCTACGCTGCCCCCGTCGACAACCTGATCAAACGAGCGATCGACAACTGTGCGCAACGATGACGATATACATCAGAAGCGTCAGGAGGGGCGACAATAATGGGCGAGCCACACCGAAAGACGTTTCCTGGCAGTCCTACCCAACCCCAACAGGCCGCGACGCTTGGCAGCGGGATGGGAACGTTCGGCAAAGCGTTGCTCGTGCTGTTTGTCTGCGCCCCGGTCGGAAGCCTTATCGCCGGTCCGGTGGGCTTGACGATTGCTGTGCTCGCCTTCGCCTATTTGTGCCTGAAGGCAACATGGCAAGCACTCGTCGGAGAGAAGAATGCTGCCCGATCGGGGCAGTGCCCTCATTGTGACGGTCCGGTGCTCATTAGAAACGTGGAAAACGGTTCGATGAATTGTCCAACCTGCAAGCATCGCTTGACGTTGCGGGGAGAGCGTCTGGTGGATGTCACAGGGTAGCGGCTACAGATCAAACCCCCGATAACACCCACTTATCAGAGCCTACAAAGCGGGCCTGCAAGACTTCCGCCGCGTTGTGCAATTAATTGCAATTTTTATTGCCCATGCCCAAAAAGATTGGGGTCGTCCGGGGGTGTAAGTAGACAAGTGTCTATTGACGACCGCCTCAAACTATGATCTTGTTTTGTTCCAATGTCAGCAGTTGAACCGATACATCCGGGGCAAATCGTCCGTAACCAATGTCTGAACCCGCACGGCTTAAGCGTTGCCGAAGCCGCGCGCCTTCTCGGTGTCACACGTCAGACTTTGAACAATTTGGTCAATGGTCATTGCGGTATTTCCGCTGAAATGGCGTTACGGCTCGCCAAGGCATTCCACGGTGATGCGGAAGGTTGGCTACAGCATCAGCTTGTCTATGGCTTGTCGCAGGCTAAGAAGCGCGCGCACAAGATGCACGTGCTCCCCGTTGGAAGCGCGCCAGTGCAGCGGCAAGCGAGGCTTCTATGAACGCACCTCTTAATACAGCCACGATCCTCCACCAGCCTTCGTTTCCGAGTTTTTGCCCTCTGACATCAGCCATAGAGGCGATGGCCGAGGCGGGAGTAGCAGAGCGCGGCGCAGTTTTTACCCGACGAGAGATTGTTGATTTCATTCTCGATTTAGTTGGATATACCGCCGATAGGCCGCTTCACGAGCTTCGACTTCTGGAACCTTCCTTTGGTGTCGGCGATT
The DNA here is from genome assembly GCA_041675905.1 of Sphingomonadaceae bacterium. GTDB lineage: Bacteria > Pseudomonadota > Alphaproteobacteria > Sphingomonadales > Sphingomonadaceae > Sandaracinobacteroides. The sequence goes on from JBAYSX010000018.1 coordinate 28,598, forward strand.
TCCTCCTGCCTGCGTTGGATCGGCTCTTACGCGCATGGCGCATTGCTGGCGCACCTGAGCCTTCAACAGCCTTGCGCGACGCTGTTCGCGCTGTCGAGCTGCATCGCAGTTCCGCCGTGATCGTACGCAGCAAGATCATCAGCCACCTGAAAGCCGCCGGTATATCCTCTAACGCTGCGGTTGCGTTAACCGACGCATGGCTCATCCAAGGCGACTTCCTGCTAGTGCCCCTGGACGACCACTTCGACTTCGTGGTTGGAAATCCGCCCTATGTGCGCCAAGAATTGATCCCGAACGCTCTGATGGCCGAGTATCGCACGCGGTACCGCACCATTTACGATCGGGCCGATATATACGTACCCTTCATCGAACGATCCCTGAGCCTTTTAACCGAGGGCGGAAGTAGCGGCTTCATTTGCTCCGACCGCTGGATGAAAAACCGCTATGGCGGACCGCTCCGTGAGCATGTCGCGCGCAAGTTTCAGCTTAAGGTCTACGTGGACATGGTGGACACGCCGGCCTTCCACGCCAACGTTGTGGCCTATCCAGCCATCACGATCATCACCCGTGAGAAGCCGGGACCGACCCGCATCGCGCATCACCCGGAGATAGAGCGTGCCACGCTTTCTGCTCTGTCGGCGGCGCTGACGGGAGATGCCGCACCACCCCCTGAGAGTGGCGTGCGCGAACTGCAAGGCGTGACAGCCGGAGCGGAACCTTGGATATTGGAATCGTCCGACCAACTCGCGCTTGTGCGCCGCTTGGAGGCGACTTTTCCCGTGATCGAGGATACCGGCTGCAAAATCGGGATCGGCGTCGCTACTGGGGCCGACAAGGCCTTTATCGGTCGCTTCGACGAGTTGGACGTCGAACCGAGCCGGAAACTCTCGTTGGTAATGACGCGTGATATTGAGAGGGGGCACGTCGAATGGCGTGGCCTCGGCGTCATCAACCCTTTCGGCGACGATGGTCGCCTTGTGGACTTGAAGCGGTTTCCCCGGCTTGAAGCGTATCTTGAGGCACGGCGCGACCAGATCGGCAAGCGCCATGTCGCCCAGAAATCGCCCAAGAATTGGTATCGTACAATTGACCGCATCTATCCCGAAATCGCGACCAAGCCAAAACTGCTTATCCCTGACATCAAGGGCGAGGCACATATAGTTTATGAGGATGGAAAGTTTTACCCGCATCATAATCTTTACTTTATTACGTCCGAAATATGGAATATTCGCGCATTGCAGGCCGTCCTCATGTCGGGCATTGCGCGTCTGTTCGTTGCAATCTACTCGACACGGATGCGGGGCGGCTATCTGCGATTCCAAGCGCAATATCTCCGGCGCATTCGGCTTCCCGAGTGGAGGCAGGTGCCACCGAAGCTCCAGATTGAGCTAAACGACGCGGCCGAGCGAGGCGATCTCGCTGCCTGCAACCGGGCCGTCTTCGCGCTCTATGGGTTATCGGCTGCCGAACGCGCGGTCCTTGGGGGGAATGGCGACTGAATGGCTCTGGACCTTGCAAACTACGAAGAAAAAGCGCGTGCGGCGACGATGGCCTTTTGGGGCAACCGCCAGAAGGCGCTCGAGGCGAAGGCCGAGGCCGGCAAGTCCGACACGGGCGAGCGTGGGGCGGTCACGGCCGGCAATACGATGGACGGCTTCACCGCCATGATGATCGACCTTGTTGAGGCCAACGGTCTTGGCCACGCCGACATTCACAAGAAGCGCAGCGTTCTCACCCTGCCCGGCTTCTTTCGACCGACGAAGCTGTGGGATATTCTCGTGATCCATCAGGGCCGCCTTGTCGCGGCCGTGGAGATGAAAAGCCAAGTCGGACCATCGTTCGGCAACAACGCCAACAATCGTGCCGAGGAAGCGATCGGCACGGCCCACGATTTCTGGACTGCCTACCGCGAAGGCGCGTTCGGTCCTAATACCGCCCGCCCGTTCGTCGGCTGGCTTGTCATGGTGGAGGACGCGCCGGCGTCGCGTTGCGCCGCGAAGCGGGAGGCCTCGCTTCACTACCCGATCTTCCCCGAGTTCAAGGGCGCGTCGTATTTACAGAGATACGATCTTCTGTGCCAAAAGCTCGTTCGGGAGAACCTCTACACGGCCGCTTGCACCTTGGCGTCACCGCGCGAAGCGGCGACGACAGGGGCCTTCGCCGATATGTCGGAGTTGACCAGCCTTAAGTCGTTCGTGACCGCTTTCGCCGGCCACGTCGCAGCCGAGGCCGCCCGAGGCTAGGGATGGAGGCACTGCTCGACACGGAGAAGGTGCAAACCTTCCTGTTCTTCGCCGTGCCGGGCATCATTGCGCTTTACGTTCGCGCCCAATTCCTGACAGGCCGGATGCCGCCGATCGCGGAAGGCATCGCCACCTATGTCACCTTGTCCCTGATCTACCACGCGATCACATATCCGCTCGCGTCGAGCTTCTACACCGCATCCTGTGCATCGGCGTTGGCGTGGGTTGGCTGGATCGTTTTACTATTTGTTGCCCCGGCCATCTTGGGCTTGCTGTTAGGCCTGAACGTCCGAAAAGGATGGTCGAAACGGCTTCTCACCAAAGCCAGACTCAATACCGTGCATCCGATCAACTGTGCATGGGACTGGCGCTTTTCCGAATGCGAGGCGTGCTGGACCCTCGCAACCCTAAAGGACGGCACGAGATGGGCCGGCTTCATGGGCCAGCAGTCGTTCATATCATCCGACCCCGGCGAACGCGATATCTACATTCAGCAGGTCTATGAGATCGGCGACGACAACAGTTGGACGCCGCGCACCAGCAGCGTCTGGATCGCACATGGTGAAATTCAATCCTTGGAATTCTGGCCCGACAAGAAGGAAGAATAGTATGTCCGACAAGAAGCCTTCACCGCCGCCCTCCTCTCCGGCGCGTCCTATGAGCGATGGGTATCAGCCAACCGGAGAAAGTAGAGGCTTTCAGCCCACGGCCATTCGCCCTTCAGGCGTCGGAAAGGTGCAGGGCGGTCACCAGCCCACGACTGGCCAAGGCCCGTCCGGAAATCCGCCCAATCAGGGCAGTGCGGGCAAAAAGTAGATGCGTGATGCGCAGGCGTTGAAGGGGGAAGACGGGTTCTGCCCCCAGATCATTGCTGCTCTCGAAAAAGACCAAACTTGGGAACGGCCACCCATGTCTCAGGGCTCATTCGTCGTATCAACTCCTCTGCTTCTGCCATCGGGAATAGACATTAAATCCCACTAGATAGGACATCAACCCTGTGATACAAGTCAGGAACCAGACGCAGATAAGTGACTGAAATATGGTGAATTAATCGGCAAGATTTCCCCTCCCGTAGGGGTCACCATGCGTGACATAAACATTATTCCGTCTCAAGGGGTTGAGATGGGAGATGGCTAAATGGTCGGGGTCGGTGAGCCGGTCTTGTGCTGCAAACTCAAGCCGGTCGCCCCGGATGTATTGCGGCCCCAACCGCACAGCATCGCCGCGGCGCTGCCCGGTGGTGTCCATCAATTTAAACGCCAACCGTTCGCGGGTGGCCGCCACGTGCCGATACCGGAATCCTTTAACCGGTCCCTTGCCAAACTTCGCCCGGAAATTTCCGATAATGCGTCCAAAGTTGCGCCGGATCGCAGGTGCCAGCCGTAGCCATCCGGGTGCAAATAGCGCGCCGCCAGATCGTGATGGACGCGGGAATAGTCCGGACCACGGCGACCTCGATACGCGATGCCGCGCGCCCGTCCAGACAGGTACGATATTCAGCTTCCCACGCCTCGCTAAAGACGGCAGCCGCCTTGAAATAATAGGCTGCCTGCTCCTTGCGACAAAACCGCACCCGCGGTGGGGACCGCTTCGCCGTGCGGTCAGGGTTCAACCGTAAGCCAGGTTATCCAATGCCCATGCCGCCGCGTTCGTAGATCGAAAGGCTGATTGTCATAATAGACGGTTTGCGGCACAATCTGGCGTCGGGCGGCACTCTGAAATAGTTGCTGCCTCGGTGTATAATAATCCGATATTACGGGGGGATAATATGAGTGCGGGATCAACTGCCAGTCTCGGCTTGATGGGGGCGGCATCTTTATTGGCGATGACGTGGGCGTCCGGCGCGCTTGCACAGGGCGCGGACGTACCGGCCCAGGCGTCGCAGACTGCCGGAGCCGGAGATTCCGCATTCTCGGAAATTGTGGTGACGGCTCAAAAGCGCACTGAAAGCATTCAGCGAGTGCCTATCTCGATCACGGCGATGTCAGGCGACGAACTTGCGCAGCGGCAGATCCGCGGCGCCAGCGATCTGGCTACCGGCGTTCCAAGCCTTCAAGTGAATAATGCGCTTGGAGAAGGACTGCCGATCTTCTCGCTGCGTGGCATTTCGATGCTGGACTTCAGCCTGGCGCAGAATGGTCCGATCGCCGTCTATTATGACGAGGTCTACAAGGGCAACTTCGCCATCATGGGGCTCGGGATGTTCGATCTCGAGCGCGTCGAGGTGCTGAAGGGGCCACAGGGCACGCTGTACGGCAAGAACACCACTGGCGGCGCGGTCAACCTCATCACGCGCAAGCCGAGCTTCGAGACCGGCGGCTATCTCTCGCTTGGCTACGGCAACTACGACCGCATCACGACGGACGGCGCGGTCGAGGCGGCGCTCAGCGATACGCTTGGCGCGCGCGTCGCCTATACCTTCGAGCGCGCCGACGGCTGGATGAAGAACGCTTATCCCGGGGCGCCGGATGGCAACGCCGTGCGCCAATATGGCATCCGCGGGAGCGTGCGCTACAATCCTAACGATATCGTCGACATCACGATCCGGGCGGCAACGACACTCCAGAACCCCTGGAACTATGGCATCGTCGCGATACCGACTGCTGAGGGCATCGGCGGGGAGTTCTTCAAGGCCTTCGGCCTCACCCCGGACTTTCGCACGGGGCTTGGAAAGCGTGAGTTCAACACGCCGGACATCACTCGGCGGCGCCTGCGCACCTACTCGCTTGCGGCCAATGCCGACTTCCAGCTAAGCGACGCCATCACGCTCACGTCGATCACCTCGTGGGATCGCGGGACGATCTCCTATACCGAAGACGGCGATGGAACGCCCGTGTTCACGACGGATGTTGATTACTACGGCAAGACAAAGCAGATCACGCAAGATCTGCGCTTGACGAGCAGCCTGGAAGGGCCTTTCAATTTCATTGTCGGTGGTTATTTTAGCAGTGAAAAGGTCAACAGCTTTAATAGTATCAATTACTTCAGCCAGATCGATTTCAATGGTGACGGCGGCGTAGACGGACAGGATTGCCTCGACGGCGGCGGGTTTATAGCCTGCAACGTCTACAATGAGTTCAACCAGAAGAAGACCAGCTTCGCCGCATACTCCGATGTCACCTTTGACCTGGACGATCAGTTCACCCTCCGCGGCGGCCTGCGCTACACCCATGACCGGGGCAAGCTCAGGGACTTCATGGCGCAGATACGCGCGCCTGACGGCACGCCGCTCATCAACACGATTCCGGGCAGCGAGACCGACCTGTTTGCAACCACGTCACGGGATTTCAAGAACAACAATGTCTCGGGCAAGATCGGAATTGACTACAAGCCGACCGACCGCGTGTTGCTTTATGCAAGCTACAGCCGCGGCTATCGGGGGGCGGCGTTCAATGCGCAGGCTCTCTATGCCCCTGTCGAACTGAGCGTGGCGAAACCGGAGAAACTCCAGGCTGCCGAAGCCGGGTTCAAGACCGAACTGTTCAACCGCCGCGTGCGATTGAACGGCGCTGCCTTCTGGTATGGCTACAAGAACCAGCAGGTTTTCGACATCGACCCGCAGACGCAGGTCCAACGTCTTCTCAACCTGCCGAAGTCACGGATATTTGGCGGCGAACTCGACCTGCAGGTCAGGGCGACCGAGTATCTGACGCTCTCGACCGGCATCGGGCTCATAGACACCAAGGTTCTGCAAGGGACCGTGCAGGGCGAAAATGTCCGCGGAAACCGACTTGTGAGCGCGCCATCCTTCACATTGACGTCATCGGTTGACTGGATGGTTCCCATCGGAGCCTGGGGCGCCGCCGACGCACGGGTTGATCTGTCCTATGCGTCGAAGCAGCACTACGACATTCTCAATCGTGAGACGACGACCGAAGGCGGTTACGCGTTGGTCAACAGTCGAGTCCGGTTCCACCCGGAGAACGACCGTTATGGGGTGGCGTTCTGGGTGAAGAACCTTACGAACACCTTCTACCGCACCAACAAGATCGATGCTTCCGGTCTCGGCTTCATCTACACGCACGTCAACCCGCCCCGGACATATGGCGTCACGGTGGACATGAAATTCTAGCGCTACTTTGGTAGAAGTGCGATTTGTGAGATTCCCCTGACGTCAAGCAGCTGTTGAGGGAGGGCGGACATTCGGCACTAACGTATGATGTTGTCCGGGCGGGGTTTGTCAGGTGCATGGCAGAGCTGTCCAAGACAGCGCAACAACGGTCGAATGTCGACGCCGAGGGCTTCGAGGCGGCGGATCAGGCGGTCGTCGATGACGCCTTTTTCTCCCAGGCATTTCAACAACTCGCACAATGTATCGCGTCCGTCCTCCGGGCGGGTGCCGGTCGGATCGCGACCGGGATGGCCGACCACCGCGGAGAGCAGTTGCTCGCGGGTGAACGCATGGCCCCGCGCGGCGAGGCCGCTGGCCTGAATGTGGAACCGGTAAACGCCCGCCTGCGTCGCGGCGGTGATAGCTTCAAACTCGCCCATTGCGGTTTCCATGAACATCACATGGTCCGTCGTGTGATCGGGGCGCGTCATCGTTGCGAAAACATGCGGATGTGTTGCAATCGGCTGGCCATATTCGGTGATGACGGCGCGCAGGTGGATGTCGGCTCCCGGTGTCAGCGCGCTTTGTGAAAGGCTGGCGCGCAGCCGCAGGTTCGAGCGCGCATGGACCAGCGCGTGAAAGCGCAAGGCCGCCTGCGCGCCCGCCACCGAACCCTGGGGCATGGATGCCAGATGGATCGTATCGCCGCGCCATTGCAGCGCCAGCAGCAATTGCCACTCCCCTTCCCAATGCTCCTTGCCGTCGACCACCACCGGCAAGGTGATGCGGAAATTGCCGGAAGTCGTGCCGGGACGGAATGCTCCGGCGGGAAGTTGCGCCGGACCGACGATGGTGCCGTCCGGCGTTTGCAGGGCCATCGCGATAAACCCTGGCGCGCGCGACAGGGCAACGGTGTCGAATGCGATATCCGACCGGGTGATGGAAAAGGGCACCCGCGCAATCTTGCCGGGAACCACCCAGCCATCGGGGTCGCGCACGATATCGCGATTCACCACGCCGGCCAGCACCTGGATAAAGAATTTCTCCAGCAGAAACTCGTCATCCTGCGCGATAGCGCCGGTGACGAGCATGAACCCGCCGCTGTTATCGGCAAGGGCGCGCAAGATATCGTTACGCACATTGGCGGCGTCCGCCACGCCGACCGCATAGACACGTTCGTTGATAAGCGGCCCCACATCGGCAATCAGCGGTGCGCGGTCTTCGAAGCCGTCGGTAAAGACGACGGTTGCATGCATATCGAAGTCCGCCGTGAGGGGCGAGGTTGCGTAAATATCGGCTGTCACTTGCAGGCCCGCGCCGATGGAGGTGTGCTGATAAACATCGGGCGGCCCATGCGCCATGATTTTGGCGCGGGCGTCGTCGCGCTCGCCTGAATTGAGCGGCCCCGCAACGACCAGATCTTTTACCTCTTCTCCTGTATTGGCAAAAGCAGCCATCGCCAGGCCGTTGTCGTCATAGAGCTGGTCGACGAACGTAGTTGCCGCAAGTTTCAGCACTTCCAGCCGGGTACGGTTATTCCCCGCATCATAAAGCATGCTGCCCGATTCATCGAGCACGAGCGTAACCGCCACTTTGGGCCGTGCCACCGAATTGGCGATAATCGGAATATTTTCCCAGCGCTGCACTTCATCGTCGAAACCGTTGCGGGCGACAAGGGTGATGGCGCTGCTGTCGGAAGTTCCCGGCGCACGTCCGGTGAACATCAGCCAGACGCGCAATTCATCGGTATGCAACGGCCCGGAAGGATGCCCGAACGGCCCTGGGGCAAACAGGGAGAAGGGCGCGCCCGGTCCGCTGGTGACAAAGAAGTTCAGCGCCTCGCATCCGGAGACACGGAACAGCGCGGCGCGTTGGGTGGTATCGCCTTCGGGGACATCGTTGAAGATGATCTGCGGCGTTTCCAGCACGATTTGCGTCTCGTCGCCGGAAATGATGGCGGGCAGGCCAAGCGCCAGCGCGCGCGATTCCATCGCATCATCGCGGGGGTAGAAATAGCCGAGCGCGAGATGATCGAGCATCGACGCGGGTGTCGCGCCGCCGACCATCGGATCGTCAAGGGGCACATAGGTAGCGTCTATGCGCGGGCAACCGCTGCAATCGTCGAGCGAATATTGCGCGGCGGTCGCATGATTGCGCTGCCAGATCGCCCAGAGCCGGTCGACGTTGCAATGATGGAGATAGAATAGCGGGTCGAGCGGGGAGCTGGTGCCCTGCATGGTGCCGCCCGTCCAGGTGTGACCGGGCACATGGCTGCCAAACTCCATGGCACGATATTCGGCAAAAGTGGCGCGTTGCAGTTCGTTGATGACTGCATCCAGAGACGGCAGCACCTGGCCTGCGGGCGGAATCGCGGCGCGCGTGTAGCTCCAGTGATCGAACCTGCCGCCGCTGTTGTTGCGACCGCCGAAAAAGGATTTCCACGGCTCGGCATCGAGGTCGCGTGAATCGGCGCGGCTCCAGTCCCAATATGGCAGGATCACGCGCGCATCATGAGCCTGCAGCGCCTTTTCGAACTCCAGGATCATATAACGGTGCCAGGGCAGGAACGCCGGGCCGCGATGGATGCCGTTGTTGAAATACATCTCATGGTGGTGCGCGTGGTGAGCGATGTCGCCATCCGCCTCCAGCGCGTTGAGGGCATCGGCCAGCCAGTCGCGTTCGTCGCTGGTCAGCGCGGTGAAATTCTTGCGACAGGACATCTGCTTTCTCCTGTTCAGTGTTCGTGGCCAAGCTCCGGCTTCTTTTCCAGATACTGTTTCACCGCCCCGAGCAGCGTTTTTTGCGGCGGCGCAAAGGCATCAGCATGCAAGGTGTAGCCATCTTGCGTGACGAAGAATTTCCGTCGCATGCCGTCGATCCATAATTGTTCTTTTCCGTCCAGGATGCGGATTTCGACGGTGTAGCCTTCCAGCTTGCATGTGCCTTCCCGCTGCTCGTCATGCGAATGTTCGGCAGGCATCGCTCATTTCCTTTCGTCAGCGTATCGGTCGGCTCGCGGCGAGTTCGTCGAGCAACGCCACCAGCCGGTCGCGGGCTGCAACGGTGAGGATCGGGCCTTGCGGCTCTTGGCACAGGCGGCCGAGGCACGCGCGCAGCCGTTCGATGTTGATTCCATATTCCTGCAACCGCTTGATCAGTTCGTCGGACAGCACACCATGGCCGAACAGACATTCCAGCCAGGCGCACCAGTCGGGCCTGCCGCCGTCGCCGCCGTTGCCGCCACCGCCGGGATTGTCGCCACCATGCCAGACGGCTGCGGTGCGCGTCGTCTCCCGCGTGAAGGGCTGGTCGTGAACGGTACGGCCAGAGGCGAGGAAGCGGAAGCGATAGATGCCGCTTTGCGTCGCCGTCAGCGTTTTCTGGAACGCGCCCGGCTCGCCCGCCACCGCTGGCAGCAGGAGCAGCGATTTGGTCGCGTCGGGCCGGGTCAGTTCCGCCCGTACCACCGCATGGCCCTTGAACGGCGCGCCATATTCGGTCAGCAGCACGCGTGGCGTCAGGATGGCGCCGGGTTGATAGCTGTTCTGGTGCACCGCCGCCGCCATCCGCAAGTTCGACCAGGCCGATACGCTCGCGGAATAGCGGATACCCGGACCCGGCAATCCGCCGGCTGCGCCGGTGGACGAAAGCCGCTTCCAGAATTCCGGATGGATGGTGAGCAGCAGATGCCAGCGCCCTGCATGGGCGGATGCGCCACCGGCAAGCAGCGGCAGCCCGGCGCGCATGTACAGGGTGCGCGGCGTTGTCCGGCCGATCAGCGACGGATTGCCAAGGGCAACGGTGCTGCCGTCGGGGGCCTCCAGCGCCATAATGAGATACCAGGCCGGGCGACCGATCACCATGCCGGTAATTTCAACGTCGGAATCGGTCACGTCGAAAGGTATGCGCTCAATCACACCGGCTCGTGCCCAGCCTTCCGGATCGAGAACCAGATCATTATTGTTCACGCCGGCAAGTATCTGGATATAATATTTTTCGAGCAGGAAAGTTTCGTCGGTAGAAAGATTGCCCGTCATCAGCAAATAGCCGCCGGTACCATTGGTCAGCGCATTGAGCGCCGATGGTTGAATCTGTTCGGCGGTGCCCATGCCGATGGCGAACACCTTGTTGTTGATGACGCTATCCGCCACCTCGCTGATATATTTGGGCCGCGTTTCGATGCCGTCGGTCAGGACGATCATTGCCTTATGGTCCCACGCGCCAGGCGCGGCGTCGAGTTTTTGCTTCGCAAGTTCGACGCCGTCGCCAATTGCCGTCCAGCCGTTCGGGTTCGAGGCGTGCGCGCCAATGGCCGCCAGCGCATCGTCCCGACCGCCGCCACTGCCCGGAGCGCCTGCGACCTGTACATCCATGATCGGATGCGGGTCCTCGTCATAGGCGTTGATGCCAACGCCGTTATCGTCCCACATCAGATCGGCAAATACGGTTGCTGCGTCTTTAAGCACCTGCTCCTTGGTGCGACCCTCGTCGGTCGTGCCCAGCATACTGCCGGATTTGTCGAACACCAGTTGCGTCGCAACCGTTGGCCGGTTGATGACATTGCCAGTGAGCGTGACGACAAAATCCTCAGCCGTTTCCAGGCAGCGCAGCGTCACCATTTGCGAGGCCACCGGCCCGACCGCGCCCGCAGTCATCCGGAACCAGAAATAACCGGGCCATGGCGCGGGCCCGGCGGGTGACGCCACCACGACGGCGGGGCTTTCCAGCGCGAAAGGCGCGGTTGGCATCGTTATCGCCTGGAATGTCACGCCGACGCAGCTATGCACATCGAAACGCGCGGCGCGCACCACCGTCAGACCGGTGGGCACGTCGTTGAAGTCCACCGTCGACGTCGCAAGCGTAACGTCGCCGCTCGGCGCGGGCTGGGCGAACGGCGCCAGCTCGTCCAGGATGGTCTGCGTGCACACCGGACAAAAGGCCGCGCCCGTGTCGCGCATCATGCAGTTCCACACCGGGCGGTACGCGCCGCAATGGCTGTATTTCGCGCCCTCGAACGTGCCGACGATTGCGGCGGCAACCGGGCTGGGGCCGGGGTCGGTCGTGGTGCAATCCGGATTGGCGCGCGTCGGATTATCCGGGCCGGCGGTGACGTGCGCGGACCATTTGACCGAAGCCGGATTCGACTCGATCGTGACGTTCGGCTCCGCCGGTTCGCCACCGGGAAAATCGTCCGGCCCGCCGTAATCATACTCATCCGCCAGCCCGAAAGCCGAATGGCCGATTTCGTGTATGGCGACCTCACGCCAGTCCGAACTGCTGTTGCTGGTCCATCCGACGGAGCCACCGGTGCCGCCGCGTTCGGGATCATTTACGATCACAAGAATCTGGTGCCATTCGGGCAGCCAGTCCTCCACCGTGTCCTGTACCAGAGCGCTGTTGCCGGCGAGCGCGCGCTGGGTGTCCCCGCCCGCGCAGAAAGTGGCGTCGAAATAGGTATCGACGAAACTGTTGCTGCCGCCGCCATCGTCGCAATCCGGCTTGTCCGCCCCTGCGTCGGTGGAGGTGACATCGAGGCGATAAACATTGATGCCACAGGCGATTTCGGGCCGGTCGAACGGCGGCATGGTGACGAGCCGGTCGGCGACCGCCTGCGCGTCGGTGGCGAATTGCGCCATCTGGGCCGCCTGATAGCCATCGGACACAAGCACCAGGTTCCACCGCGTCGCGGGGGTTCCGGCGTCGACGATCTTGGTGATGCCAAGAACATTTCCATCTGCGATAGTCATTGTCCGGCCTCCGCGGCTGGAAGATCGACGATGAAAAGATCACGGCTGGTGGTTTTGGCCTCGCTCTTTCCGGCTTCCCGGCCTTTGGTTTCCACCACCGCGACCTTGCGCGCGCCGTCCCTGGCGGGGACCAGCACCGACGCGATCATGCCTTTTGGCGGTTTCGCATGTCCGAAGGGCCGCGCCGGATCGCCGGTCGGATATTCCACCTTGGGCTCCATCAGGCCGGCGACCGTGCGACGGTAGAGCAACTCATCGCGTGCCCCGCGCAATTCCACGAACCGCCCGGTCAGATCGCGTCCGATTTCGGCTGGAGATTGCCCGCGCGGTACGCGCATGGTGACCCGCCGCGTCGATTTCAGGGCAAATTTCTCACCATCATATTCGAATGTAATACGGAATGCATGTTTCATCGCCCGACTCCAATGTCCAGGCAGCAACAATGCTGATGTAGCAACCTATCACTACAGCTTGCACCATTCAATGGCTATCAAGATTTACAGGGCGTGGTGGCGATGATATTACGAAAACATTACACAAAGACTGACGGACTTCTTTCATCCACTGTGAAGTGATGACGGTGCGGCGCTTGCCGCAGATGAACTCAAGCCTGGCCGCTCCCTGATCCGAATGACGGCTCGACATGGATGAAGGTTTCGGTGCCGGGCAGGATTTCGTGGACTTCGGCTTCCAGTTCCTCCGTCAACCGGTGAGCCTGGCCGACAGACCACTCCGCCGGCACTTCCATCACCACGAACGCGTAGCGGGCGCGACCGAAAAATGCGGTGCGGGTCGGCTGGAACGACACAGGATTGCCCGTCCGGAAGCGGTCCAGCGCTTTATCGAGCAGTTTCAGATCCCCATCCGGCAACGACGTGCCGAGCAGCCCACTGGCGGAGGCGCGCAGCAACCGATAGCCGGTGAACAGGATATTCGCGCCAACCAGCAGCGCGATCACCGCGTCGAGCCATAGCCAGCCTGTCAGCCAGACAGCGGCGATGCCAACGAGTACGCCCACGGATGTCCACACATCTGTCAGCAGATGGTGGCCGTCTGCCGTCAGCGTGGCGGAACGATGCGCTTGCCCTTTCCGGATCAGAAATACGCCCACCGCCAGATTCAGGAGCGAAGCGACGGTGGTCAACAGCAGACCGATGCCAAGTTCCTGCAGCGGTTGCGGTTCAAACAGGCGCTGGACGGCGGAATATATGATAGCGGTTGCGGCAACGAAGATCAGCACGCCTTCGATCAGCGCCGAGAAATATTCCGCCCGGCCATGCCCGAAATTATGTTCCGCATCCGGTGGGCGAGAAGCAATGTTCAGCGCGATAATGGCGATAGCGGCGGCGGCGAGGTTGATGACAGATTCGAGCGCATCGGACAGAAAGCCAACCGAACCCGTGAGATATGCCGCGAGACCTTTCAGGATGATCGTGGCGATGGCGGCGGCCACCGACAGATACATGAACCGGATCAGCAGGCGATATTCCGCGCGCCGGGTGGCTGGCTGATTGTTCATCTTCACCTGCTTTTCCAACGGTATATTACAGAAGTGGCCCAAAAATCCTTTCTGTACAATCCGCGCAATATGCGCGCCACACTCCTGCAGTGGCGTTAAAACCAGGACCGGATGCCGATCAGGAAATTCCACCCGCCTGCCCTGTCTCCTTCGGCGCGGCGGAAATCCGCCGTATCACCAAAGGCGCGTTCATATTGCACGCCGATATAGGGCGCGAATTCCGGCACGAACTGGTAGCGCAGGCGCAGGCCAATTTCGGCGGTAGACAGGCCGGAGCCCACCTTCAGTTCAGGAATATCCTGTGCGGCGATATTCAGTTCCACGGCGGGTTGCAAAATCAGCTTTTGGGTCAGGCGCTGATCATATTCCACTTCGAACCGGGCGGTAAGATCGCCCTTGTTCGACAGGAATAATGCGCTGTCCACCTCGAACCAGTAAGGCGCCAATCCCTGCACACCAAAGACGGCATGGGTGCGATCCGGCCCCGATGCGAAATCCTGCCGGACCCCGGTCTGAAGGTTCCACCACGGATCGAGCGCATGGCTCCACAGGGCCTGTATTTCGGCGCTTTCCGGGGATTCGTCGAAGCTGCTTTCGCCTTCGCTTTTGAGCCAAAGCCGGTTGATGTCGCCGCCATACCAGCCTTGCACGTCCCACGCATAGCCGTCCTTGCCATCGCCCGTCACGACCTCCAGCTGATCGATCAGGATGGACCCGGTGTTGATCGCGCCATGTTCCCGGCGGACGATTTCGCGTGCCGGGGCCATCTCACCGGCTCCAAAGATTGCGTCAGCGGCATGGGCCGGACCCGATCGTGCCGCCGCCGATGGACGTGCGACCGGGGGGTCGGGGACGCCCGGTTCATGCCCTGCATGCGCCGCGTGCGCATCCGGGGATGGCATATTGTGCCCGGCATGGGGATCGGCGGGTGCATGATGGTTATGCTGCGCCCATGCCGATACGCTCGCCGCCGCAAGACAGATCGCCACAAGATATTTCATGCATCGCCTCCGTCCAGAGGGCGAACCGTAACAACGCGGAACATCCCGGCGTGCATGTGGAGCAACAAATGGCAGTGGAACGCCCAGTCTCCCGGCGCATCCGCCGTCAGGTCGAAACTGACCTTGCCGCCGGGCAACACATTCACCGTATGTTTGCGCGGATAGCTGCCGGTATGGCCATTCACGACTTCGAAGAAATGGCCGTGCAGATGAATCGGATGCGTCATCATCGTATGGTTGACGAGCACGACACGCGCGCGTTCATTGCGCTCGAAACGGATCGGCTCGACCCCGTCGCTGAACTTCTCGCCATCGAACGACCACATGAAACGTTCCATATTGCCGGTCAGATGCACCTCGATGGTGCGCTGTGGCGGGCGCGTATCTGGATTGGGGGTCAGCGCCATCAGATCGCGATAGGTCAGCACCTTGTGGCCGACATCTTCCAGCCCGAGCCCGGGATCACCGGTGCGGTCGACCGGCGACATGGCGATGGCATCCACACCAACACCAACCTTCACGCTATCGGGTACACGCGACTTGTCGCGCATGTTCATGCCGCTCATCGAATGGCCATCGCTACCGCCGCCATGATCGCTGCCATGGTCCATCCCGCCCATGCCCATATCCTTCATGGACAGCGTCGGGCGCGGGCGCAGCTGTGGGACAGGCGCGGTCATGCCCATGCGCGGCGCCAGCGTTGCGCGGCCCATGCCGGACCGGTCGATGGATTCCGCCACGACGGTAAAGGCCCGATCTTCGGCGGGCTGGATAAGGACATCATAGGTTTCGGCATTGCCGATCTGGAACTCATCGACGGTCAGGGGCCGGACATTCAGCCCGTCGGCGCTGACTACCGTCATCGGCAGACCGGGGATGCGAACGTTGAAAATGGTCATGGTGGCGGCATTGATGAAGCGCAACCGCACGCGCTCGCCAGGATGAAACAGGCCCGTCCAGTTCTCCTGCGGGCCATGGCCGTTGACCAGATACGTGTAGGTCGAGGCGGTTACATCGGCGATATCTGTCGGGTCCATCCGCATCTGACCCCACATGGCGCGATCAGCCGCCGACATCTGCTCTTCCGGCCCGCCGCGCATCATGCCGAACAGCGTCTGTTTCTGGCGGTTGAAATAGCCGCCTTCCGCCTTCAATTTCGCCACAAGCTGGTGCGGATGCAGGAAGGTCCAGTCGCTCAGCACGATCACATGCTCGCGGTCATAAGCGACGGGATCGGGTTCGGCGGGATCGATCACGATGGGGCCATAGTGCCCCTGCTGCTCCTGCAAACCGGAATGGCTGTGA
This sequence comes from Sphingomonadaceae bacterium, assembly GCA_041675905.1. Lineage (GTDB taxonomy): Bacteria > Pseudomonadota > Alphaproteobacteria > Sphingomonadales > Sphingomonadaceae > Sandaracinobacteroides. The sequence goes on from JBAYSX010000018.1 coordinate 44,464, forward strand.
TACCAATAGGTGCCGCTTTGAACGATCGGGAACTCATAGACGAACGTCGAATGCGGCTTGATACCGGGGAAGCTCAGACCCGGGACGCCATCCATCTGGAACGGCACGAGCAAGCCGTGCCAGTGGATCGAACTGTCCTCATTCAGCGTATTTTCGACATGCAGGCGGACATTCTGCCCTTCGCGCAGCCGTAGCAGCGGTGCGGGCAGTACGCCGTTCATCGTTATCGCATGCCCGGTGCGGCCACCGACGGTGAAATCCGTATTGGCGATTTTCAGATGAATGTCCTCACCCGAAAGCACCGGAAGGCCGGGCGCCAGCCCGGCCGATCCGCTGCGCGCCCAGGCGGGAAACAGGCTCGCGGCGTAAAGGTTCGCCGCTCCGAACATACCCGCGCGCAGCAGGGCGCGGCGCGCCAGCCGATTATCGCGATTCGTTAAAACCATGGGTGACGGAGTCTCCTGCAATCCGGCATATGGTGGCGTTTGACATCATGTCAGAGTCAAGCAGCGATTATTACCTGCCGGACAGAAGCCGGATTCCCGCTTGTGGAGGTCGCAAACCTGTTTCAGCCGCCGAAAGAAACATCGAGGAACATCATCAAAACGAAACCGGTCGCCATTCCGGTCGTCGCCTGCCGCTGGAAGCCCCGGCTATGGGTTTCGGGAATAATTTCATGACTGACGATATGCAGCATGGTGCCGGCGGCAAAAGCCAGCGCCCATGGCAAAATCGGCTGGACCAGCGATACGACCGAGACACCGATCAATCCGCCGACGGGTTCGAGAATCCCGGTCGCCGCCGCGATGAAAAACGATTTCCACCTGGAAACGCCGTTTGCACGCAAGGCCAGTGCAACTGCCAGTCCTTCGGGCAAATTCTGGATACCGATGCCGGCTGACAGCACCACTGCTTTTTCGATGTCGCCACCCGCAAAGCCTACGCCCATTGCCAGGCCTTCCGGAAAATTGTGGATCGTGATCGCGGCAACGAAGAGGCGGATCTTGTCCATTTTCGCCTTCACCGGGCCCTGGTCGCCCTGAACGAAATGGCGGTGCGGAATGAGCGCATTCGCGGCTACCATCGCACCGCCACCCAGCAGCACACCCAGAGCGGCAATACCCGCCGGCGCAAACCGCGATTCGAACATGGCTGATGCACTGTCGATCGCGGGTAACAGCAGGGAAAAGATGCTCGCTGCCAGCATGACCCCGGCGGCGAAACCGAGCAACGCATCCTCCTGACGCGCTGACATACCGCGACCGAACAGGACGGGCAAAGCGCCCACCAGCGTCATGGAACCGGCGGCGGCGCTCCCCGCCAGACCAGGAAGGATCAGGTCCATGTCGCTCACATCGCCCGCCTTTCACACCGGTTTCTACGGCGATGAAGATTCATGCAAGCGGCATAGCGGATTCATATGCCCGGCGCGACGCCTCCCGTTCAGGGATACTGCGCATGTTCGGCGGACCAGATGCTGTGGGAATCGATCTGCAACTTGAGCAGGGCGCGATTGGCTTCCGATCTGGCTTCGATCTCGGAGCGGCGCGTATCGTTCGCCTGACGGCGCGCATAGAGCAGGTCTGACAAGTCGATCTGGCCGAGCTCATATCCCCGCGCCGTGCGCCGGATGGCGTCGGAGGCGCTTTGCGCCGAGACTTGCGCCTGCTGCCACGCCTCCAGCCGGGTGCGGGCGTTGGAGAGATCAGCGTCGGCTATCGCCGTTATGGCGCGTACCGTGTGGGCCAGATCGAGCCGCGCGGCATGGGCTTCGGCGCTGGCCTGGTCGGTGGCGGCGCGGCGATAGCCGCCGCCGAGCGGAATGGAAGCGACGACGCCAGCGCCCTGTTCCATGCCGCTGCGCTCACTGAACAGGCGCACGCCAAAGGATGGGTCGGCAATCCGATCCGCCTTCACGCGCTGCGCCACGACGCCAAGGCGTTGCGCTTCGCGCTCAGCCGCAGCGATTTCGTGGCTGTGTTCGATCACCCTGTCGCGCATTGCGGCCAGCCCCTGCGCAGGCAGTTCCGGCGCAGGCAGTTCCGGCGGCTCGGGCGGCAGTGGAATTTCGGGGAAATGGGCGGAGATGGTCACGCGCGCCTGCTCCCGTGCCGCCAGCGACGATGCAGCCTGGGCCTGGGCCTGCGCCAGCGCCGCTGTCGCCTGATCGATATCGAGCGCCGCGGCGTCGCGCAGCGCCACCCGCCGCTCCAGCGCCGTCAGCGCCGCATCCAGCGCACTGACCGTATCCAGATCGTTGCGGTGGAGGCTGCCGGCGGTCAGCCAGTCGTGCCACAGGTCCGAAAACTGCAAGGCGGTCTGGTGACGGGCGTCCGCCATGAGATTTTCGGCAACCTCTACCCCGAGCACACCCGCCTTGCGGTCGAGCGCGGCCTTGCCAGGCAAACGGAACGGTCGGGAGATGGTTGCGTCGAATTCGTCGAAATCGCCCTCCCGGTCGACACTGCGGCGAACATAACTGCCTTCGACCGTTACTTCCTGCGACCCCTTGCGCAGCATATCGCCATGCGCGCGCGCGGACATGACCCGTGCCGCCGCCGCACTGACAACGGGATGATTATCCAGTGCCTCGATGACCTTTGCCGCCGGCGGCAGATCCGTGCGCTGCGCCTGCAACGCGCCGGGCAGCAGCAGCGCGAAACCTGCCAGCAGCAGAACAGCGGCCTTCATGCGATTCTCCCGTGGGCGAGCACCGGAATGGCCCGCCAGCGAACCGGCATCCCGCATCCCGCCTGGCTCACTGCCTGGACGATTTCCGCAAGCGCGCTTTCTTCCACGATGAGTTCGAGCGCGCAGCGCTGGAGATTCCCTGTCACCTGTTCGGCTGTTCGGGCGTCGCTGTAATCATGGCCGCGCACGGATTCGTTGCGGATATGGACGGGCGCGCGCGATGCCGATCCCAGCGTCCCGGCAATCGTCTCCCGATCCGCGGTCGCGCAATGGAAGGTCAGCAGGATTTCAGGCATCGGCGGCCTCTTCACGACTTTCGCCAAACCGTTCGTACAGGATGGGCAGCAGGATCAGGGTGAGTAGCGTGGCGGAGATCAGCCCGCCGATGACGACAATCGCCAGCGGACGCTGAATCTCCGAGCCGGGTCCGGTGGCGAACAGCAGGGGCACCAGACCAAAGGCGGTGATCGTCGCCGTCATCAGCACCGGGCGCAACCGCCGCTCCGCACCCAGCCGGACGGATTCGGCCAAACTCCGGCCTTCGGTACGGAGCTGGCGGAAATAGGACACCATCACCAGGCCGTTCAACACCGCAATGCCCAGCAAAGCAATAAACCCGACGGACGCTGGCACCGACAGATATTCCCCCGACGCCCAGAGAGCGACGATGCCGCCCACCATCGCGAAGGGGATGTTGATGAGGATGAGGATGGAAGCGCGCAAAGAACGCAAGGTCACCATCAGCACGAAGAAGATCATCAGCAGCGCCATGGGCACCACCAAAGCCAGCCGGGCGGAGGCGCGTTGCTGATTTTCGAACTGCCCGCCCCAGACAATGCTGTATCCGGTCGGCAGATTCACATTCGCCGCCACCGCCGCCTTCGCCTCGTCCACATAGCCCACCAGATCGCGGCCATCTACAAAAGCCTGCACCAGCGCGAAACGCGAGCCATTTTCATGGTCAAGCTTCACCGGCCCCTGGGTCCGTTCGACCTGCGCCATATCGCTGACGCGGGCGAGAACGCCATCGGGCGTATGGAGTTGCAGGTCGGCAAATCGCGCCGGGTCCGAACGCAGGCTTTCGTCGCCGCGGATCACGATGGGCACACGCTTCTGACCTTCCGCGACAATGCCCGCATGTACCCCCTCCACCTGGGCGCGCAACGCATCCTGCATCCGGTCGATCGGCATGCCAAAGCGCCCGGCGGCAGCGCGGTCGATATCGAGTTGCAGATAATCGACGCTGTCATCCGCGACGGTCAACACTTCCGCCGCGCCATCGATGCCGGAAAGCGTGTGCTGTACCTGGCCGGCGAGGGCGGCAAGCGTATCCAGATCCGGCCCGAAAATCTTCACCGCCAGATCGCCGCGCGCGCCGGTCAGCATTTCAGAGACACGCATTTCAATCGGCTGGGTAAAGCTCGGTTCGATGCCGGGCAGGCCTTCTATAGCCTTGCGCATTTCGCTGACGATGAAATTCTTGTCGCCGCGCCATTCGGATTCCGGTATCAGGCGGACGAAACTGTCCGTCTCGTTCGGGCTCATCGGATCAAGGCCGATCTCGTCGGAACCGACGCGGGCGATCACGTCGCTGACTTCGGGTACGGTCATCAGCGCGCGCTGCACCGCCATATCCCCCTCCACGGACTGGTCGAGGCTGATTGTCGGAAGCTTGGTGAGCTGCACGATCACCGCGCCTTCGTCCATCGTCGGCATGAAGGTTTTGCCGACCGCACCATAAGCCAGACCGGCGAGCACCAGCCCGACCGCCGCCAGACCATAAACCAGCGGTTTACGCCAAAATGCCCCCGACAGCAGCTTGCGGTAGCGCGGCGCAAGCTGCCGCATGAGCCAGGGTTCATCATGCTGCCCGCTTTTCAGACCGAAGGAGGACAGCACGGGCACCAGCGTCAGCGCCAGCAACAGCGAACCCGCCAACGCGAAAACAATGGTAATCGCCACCGGTGCGAACAGCTTGCCCTCCAGACCCTGCAGGGACAGCAACGGCAGAAACACCAGCGCGATGATCAGGATGCCCGCCGATACGGGGACGATGACCTCGCTCGTCGCCTGAAAGATAAGGTTCAGGCGCGGACGCTCTTCCTCGTTCGCGCGACCGAGCCGTTCGACAATATTTTCCACGACGACGATGGAGCCATCGACCAGCAGGCCAATGGCGATGGCAAGCCCGCCGAGACTCATCAGATTGGCCGACATGCCCACGCCCTGCATGAACACAAAGGTGATGAGCGCCGCCATGGGCAAGGTCAGCGCGACGATGGCCGCCGCGCGCCAGTTGCCGAGGAACAGGATCAGCAGCACCACGACGAGGACCGTCGCTTCGAGCAACGCCTTTTCCACCGTCAGAACCGCGCGCTCGATCAGGTCGGAACGGTCGTAGAAGACATCGATATGGGTGCCGGCGGGCAGGTTCTGCTCGATCTCGGCCAGCCGTGCGGCGACACCATCGACCACTTTCCGCGCGTCGGTGTCGCGCAGCGCGATCACCAGCCCCTGAACGGCCTCTGCCTCGCCATTTTTACTTACCGCGCCGTAGCGCGTCAGACTGCCCGTGCCGATTTCAGCGACATCGCCCAGCCGGACGATACGCCCGTTGCGGCTTGTCACCACCAGCGACCGCAGATCGTCCATGGTGGAGATCGCACCCACCGCGCGCACGATCAGCGATTCCTCGCCGCTCGTCAGCCGTCCCGCGCCGTCGTTGCGGTTGCCGCTTTCAATCGCCCCCTGCAGATCGGCGATGGCAAGCCCCGCGCTCGCCAGCGCGACAGGATCGGGCTGCACCTCGAACGTCCGCACATAGCCCCCCAGCGCATTGACATCGGCGACGCCCGGCACCGTCCGCAGCGCCGGACGGATTGTCCAGTCCAGCAGTTCGCGCTTTTCCTGCAGCGAAAGCGGCCCTTCGATGGTGAACATGTAAACGTCGGATAACGGCGTCGAAATCGGCGCAAGGCCGCCGCTGACGGATGGCGGCAAGTCCGGCATGACGTTGGACAGCCGTTCGGCCACCTGTTGCCGCGCCCAATAAATGTCGGTGCCATCGGTGAAGTCGATGGTGATATCGGCAATCGCATATTTGCCGGTGGAACGAAGGATCGCCTGATTGGGGATGCCGAGCATCTCCATCTCGATGGGCGTGATGACCCGGCTTTCCACTTCCTCGGGCGTCATGCCCGGCGCTTTCAGGATGATCTTGACCTGCGTCTGGGCGATGTTGGGATAGGCGTCGATGGGCAGATTCACAAACGCCCAGACTCCCAGCCCTGCAACCATCATGGCAAGGGCGATAACGGCCAGCCGGGCAGATAATGCCGAGGAAACGAGAGAACGCAGCATCGCGGCTTACCGGGACAGCGCGAGCGCCTTGAGCGCGCTCGTGCCGGTGACGACGATTTGCTCGCCCGGTTGCACGCCGGAGAGGATGAGGGTCTGCCCCCCGCCGGAGCCGCCGCCTGTCACTTCGCGGATGGCGAAACCATCGACCGTCTTCACGAAAACGACCGTCCTGCCATCCATGCCGGTTACCGCCGACGTCGGCAGGCTGACAGCACCTGCGGGTGCTGCGCCAAAGATGGCGAGGCTGGTGGTGCGCCCGGCGATAATGCCGGGACCAGCGGGAATTTCGGCTTTCAGGCTGGCCGAACGGGTCGTCGGGTCGATGGTCGAGCCTGCTGACGTTACGCGGCCCTGCACGTCCTGCCCGATCCGCACTGTCATGCCGGGGCGGACGATTCCGACCAGCCGCTCGGGCAATTGGCCGACGGCCTCATAGCGGTTTGCCGCGTCGATCACATAAGGCGCAGTGCCGCCATCGACCGGATTGCCCGTCTGGATATCGGCGGCGGTGACGCGCCCGGCAATCGGCGCGGTAAGCGTATAGACTCCCTTCGCGCCATCGCCGCTGACCCGTTTCAGGATGCGCGATTTTTCGGAAACATCGGTGCGCGCTTCCGCCGCCAGCGCCTGCGCCTCGTCGGCGCGGGCGGCGGCGATGATGCCTTCCTTGCTGAGCTGTGCAAGCCGTGCGGCATTCGCGGCGGCAACGCCCAGCCGGGCCTCGGCGCGGGCGAGATCCGCGCCCATCGTCAGCACATCCCGGCTGGAGATGACGGCCAGCGGCTGGCCCTTTCGCACGGTGTCTCCTTCCACGACCATCGTGCGAACCACGACGCCCGGAAAGGTCGCCGCCACCGCTACACGGGCATTGGCCGGTGGCTGGATCAGGGCAGGAACGGTGGCGAGCGGGGCTTCGGTGGCAGCGGTGGCGGTCTCCACGCGGATGCCGGTTTGCGCGGCCTGGTCGGCATCGACCTGCAAATCGTCCGATGCCGCTGTCGCCGCCGCGGTCGGTTCAGCGGGAGGTTCCCCCCCCTTGTCGCATGCGGCGGCAAGCGTCAGCGCGATCACGGCGGCGCTGGCCCGGAAGAGGCTTCGGTTCGACATGGCCTGGCACCTAACAGAAGAAGCTGACAATTTCCTGACGTTAGCGGGCGATCAGGCGCGGGGAAAGCGCAGCGACAATTCGCGCAGGGCCGAGTCCGTCGTCAGCCTGCCGCCATGTGCCGCCATGATCCGGTCGACAATCGCCAACCCCAGCCCTGCACCATTCTTGCTGGGCTGATCGGCCCGCCGGTGGCGGCGCACCAGATCGGACAGGCGTTCAGGCGACAGGCCCGGCCCCTCATCCGCCACCGCTATCGTCGCACCCGGGCCGACACGTACATGAACAGCGCCGCCTGAGGGCGTGACCCGCACGGCATTTTCGATCAGATTACGCAGCGCCGCCGCAATGGCCTCCCGCCTGCCGCGAACAGCCGGGGGTTGCTCGCCCGGATCAAGCTCGATGGTCTTGCCCGATGCGATGATTTCCGGCGCCATGAAACCGACGACATCGGTTGCGACATCGGTAAGGCACACCATCTCCGGTGCCAGTTGGGCCGCCCTGGCAGCGTCGATCTGCGCCAGCAGCAGAAGCTGGTCGATCAGCCGTCGCATCGCGGTTATGTCGCCCTTCAGCCGGTTCGCATCATCATGATCGAGCCGGTCGAGTTCGAGCGACAGCACCGCCAGCGGCGTGCGCAATTCATGGGCCACATCGGCAGCGAACGCTTCCTGGCGTATCGCCGCCTCATCGAGCCTGTTGAGCAGATCGTTAACCGCATCGGTGAAGGGCAGCGCCTCGGCGGGCATAAACGAGGTGTCGATCCGGAAACCGCGCTCATGCCCGCGCGCCGCCTCGATCTCCACCGCCGCGGCCTCCAGCGGGGCGAAAGCCTGACGGATGACACGATGACCAACGAAGGCGACCGGAACCATCAGCACCAGCACCGGCAGGGCGACATGGTTCAGCATTTCATGGAGCGCGCGCGAGGTCGCTTCTCCCGCTGAGACGTCAATGAACGAGAGCCGGTACATGACGAGGACAGCCGCGAGAAGCAGCAGCGTGCCGGCGAGCGCGACCAGCCCCAGGCCGCGCGTCAGCCGACGGGAAACAGAACGCCGGCGGGTCATGGTCCATCGTCCCGCAACATATAGCCGACGCCCCGGATGGTGTGGAGGTTGCCGCCCGCGCCCGCCTCTTCCAGCTTGCGTCGCAACCGCGAAACCGCCGCCTCTACGGCGTTGGGAGTGACCGCCTCGTTGAAATTATAGATGGCATTTTCGATGGCGTCGCGGCGGACGACCGTGCCCGCATGGCGGATCAGATATTCCAGCAGATCGGTTTCCCGGCGGGAAAGGTCGATTTCCCGGCCATCATGGCGCGCGGTTCGTGCCACAGTGTCGAAGTGCAACGATCCCAGGTGCAGAACGGTATGGGCGCGCGGGCCTGGGCGGCGCAAAAGCGCGCGGATGCGGGCCGCCAGTTCGTCGATCTCCACCGGCTTTACGACATAATCGTCCGCGCCCGCATCCAGCCCGGTCACCCGATCCTCCAGCCCGCCGCGCGCCGTCTGGATAATCGCCGGCGGAATGTCCCGATAGCGCCGCCGCTCGGCCAGCCAGTCTATCCCGTCCCCGTCGGGCAGGCCCAGATCGAGAACGATGGCGTCATAAATTGCGCTGCTCATCGCCATGTCGGCATCGGCAAGCGTACCGGCAACATCGCACGCGAATCCCCGGCGCGCGAGGCCGTCCGCCACCAGCCTTGCGAGGCGATCATTGTCTTCGATGATAAGGATACGCATGAAACGGAACCGGCAAGCCTCGCCAACAGTATCGGAATTCCCCTGCCTCGTCCCCATAGAACAGCTTGCTGACAACAGCCTGACGGTCAGTGCATGCTGAACATTTACCGGTGGAATCGTTCGCGGGACAGATCGCGGTGTGCGGGCTTCTCCCGCACGTCAGAGCGTCCGGCTATCGTAGGCCCACTGCAGAAGCGCCTGCCGTTGCCTTGGCCGACAGAACGGATCGCCGGGATGGCAATGTTTACGGACCTGCGCCGCATGACGCCGGAATGCCTTCCAGCGCCCGATCTGCCGACGATCCTCTTCGGATAATCTCCTCCCCGCATAATAGCGGCAATACCATTGAAACCAGCCGCGCGGATCGTCCGGATATATCCAGCCCTTTTCAATCCAGACACGAAGCGGCACGCTTGCCCGCACGCCAAACCAGTTCAGCGAGCAATCGGGAGGACCAGCCGCGAGCTTCGCTTCGTGAAACCAGCTATCGGGGAACTCCGCCCTGCAATCGGTCATATATTTACCGCAGAAAACACCCAGACGCAGCATGTCCGCCGGCGTCAGTTCGGGCTGGAAGTCGGGATCGAACCCTGCGCCCATCGGGGCAACGCGCGTGTAGCGGTATCCCTGTTGCATCCGGTCGTTGACGACGATCTCCACAGCTTCCATCATTCGACACTTTCCGCATATTTCGCACCCGCAAACCATAGTCCGTCGGGCGGGGCATTCAGCCGCAAACCGGCGCGGTCGCGTGCTGCCAGCGCCGCCGCGACATCGGCGGGTGTCCACCGACCTTCACCCACCGTTACCAGCGCGCCCGTCATCGAGCGGACCTGATGATGCAGAAAGGAGCGTGCCGCCGCATGGATCAGCACCAGTCCCTCCTGTTCTTCCACATCCAGACGATCGAGGGTTTTTACCGGCGAGGCCGCCTGGCAATGAAC
>JBAYSX010000019.1:0-48422 GCA_041675905.1 Sphingomonadaceae bacterium
CACGTCGTTGGTTTTGGTCACCGTCGTTGTGTTGTTCGACTTGTTGGTGTTGGTCGCATCACCGGCAGCCGCCGTCTGGCCAGCCAGCGCGTTGCCGTTGGCCTGAACGTCGGTTCCTTCAGCCATCGCCGGCACAGCGAAGACCAGCGCAATAGCCGAGCAGGTCGCAAAGAGTGTAGATTTCATGACAATATCCCCTGTCATTCTGGACTATAGTCCGGCCTGCCGGCATCGGATGACGAGTCAGGACGGGCAACCTCTCCTTGAGTTTGCAGAAAGCAGAGTGCGCCAAAGGCCGGGCTCCGCCTCCCCCCAAACTCTGACGTTTTTGCGCCCAATCGGGGATGATAGCGTCCGCACATGCGGACATCTTTTTCTTAAATCAGGGGGAGCGTATTTTCTGATTTTTGCTAAAGGAACCGCATCCGAATCGGATGCAGAACGCCGCTACTCCTGCGGCGCATCCGCGTTTCCATATCGAGTACGGATGGAAAGCGCATGGGCTGCCAGTCCTTCCGTATCCGCCAACGTCGCCGCCGCATCAGCCAGCGCCGCAAAACCTTGCTCGCCAGCTTCCAGCCAGGTGGTGCGTTTCATGAAATTATGCACCGAAAGTCCGCCGGAAAAACGCGCCCGCCGACCCGTTGGCAACACATGGTTAGGGCCGCCGATATAGTCGCCAATGGCCTCAGGCGTATAGCTGCCCAGAAAGATCGAACCGGCATGACGGATGGCAGCAAACAGCGGCTGCGGGTCTGCTACCATCAACTCCAGATGTTCCGGCGCAAGCGCATCGGACAGGGAAACCGCCTCCGTCAGATCGTCTACGGTGATGATCGCACCATAGCGATCCCAGCTTTCGCGCGCGGTTGCCTCTGTCGGAAGCGTCGGCAACAACCGCTCAACCGCAGCCGTCACTGCATCCGCAAGGGTTGCGCTATCCGTTATCAGGATGGATTGCGCCACCGGATCATGTTCGGCTTGCGAAAGCAGATCGGCGGCGATCCAGTCAGGGCGCGCCGATGCGTCGGCAATAACCAGGATTTCCGACGGGCCGGCCACCATGTCGATGCCGACCACGCCGTATAGCTGCCGTTTGGCCTCCGCCACCCAGGCGTTGCCGGGGCCGACGATCACATCGCATGCCGGAACAGGCGCCGCACCATGCGCCATGGCGGCAATAGCTTGCGCGCCGCCGACACGATACGCCCGGCCCACCCCTGCAAGTTCCAGCGCCAGCATCACCAGCGGATTGAGCTCTCCACCCGGAGTAGGCGTACAGACCACCAGTTCATCGACGCCGGCAACCGTCGCCGGAATGGCGTTCATCAATACGGACGATGGATAAGCTGCCCGCCCGCCTGGCACATAGAGGCCGGCGCGTTGCACCGGGGTCCAGCGCCAGCCTGCCCGCGCGCCGGTGGCATCCGTCAGCGCCCCATCGGCGGGCTTTTGCGCAACATGGAACGCGCGGATACGCTCCGCCGCCAGTCTCAGCGCGGTGTGCGTTTTTGCCGGCACGAGGGCGGCTGCGGCGCGCATTTCATCTGCGGTGATCAGGGCCGTTTCAGCAGAAACCTCACGATGCTCGAAGCGGCCCGTATATTCGGCGACCGCGGCGAAACCTTCCTGTTTCACCCGCGCGATAATGGTTGCCACATCGGCGGAAACCCGCTCGCCCGGCTCGCGCGTGTCTGCGACAAGCGCTGCAAAGGCGGCGGCAAAACCGGGATCGCGGGAAGACAGGCGTTGCATCAGGCAACCAGTTCCCGGAACCGCTCCACCAACTCCCCGATAGCCGGTATCCGCTTGAATGCAGCGCGATTGACGACAAGACGCGAAGTGACCTCCAGCAGCGTCTCGCGCTCGATCAGGCGGTTTTCCTTTAATGTCCGGCCCGTGGACACGAGATCGACGATGCGCGGCGTCAACCCCAGCAAGGGCGCCAGTTCCATCGCACCGTTCAGCTTCACACATTCGGCCTGAATCCCGGCGCGGGCGAAATGCGCCTGGGTAAGGTGTGGATATTTGGTCGCCACGCGCACATGCGATTCGCCAGCGATCGCGGGCGCATCTTCCGGTTCCGCAACGGAAAGGCGACAACGCCCGATGCCGAGATCGACCGGAGCATATAGTTCCGAATAACCGAATTCTGCGATCACATCATTACCGACAATGCCCAGATGCGCCGCGCCAAAGGCGACGAATGTGGCAGCGTCAAAGGCGCGCACGCGGATCAGCGACAGATCGGGCCGGTTGGTGGCGAACCGCAGCGCGCGGCTGTCCGGATCGGAAAACGCCGCTTCGGGATGGATACCCACACGTTCCAGAAGCGGTACCGCTTCTTCGAGAATGCGGCCCTTGGGCAGGGCAAAGACGAGATCGGTCATCGCACAGCCTTTGCCGCCTGGGAACGCCGACCGCAAGGGTTAGCTGTCGCCATAATAAGTGCAGGCGTCGCCGCTGCTGTCCCGAAAAACGCTGACACGGGCAAGACCGGGGATATCAGGCGACAGCCGGTTCCATATCCAGCGGCTGAGATTTTCCATGGTTGCCGGGCCGAGGCCCTCTACTTCATCGAGAAAATGGTGGTCGAGATCAGCGCGCGTCTGCTCCAGCGCGCGTTCCAGCAGGCCAAGATCCATGACCATGCCGCTTCGCGGGTCCGGCTCCCCGCGCACGACCACTTCGGCACGATAGGAATGGCCATGGATACGCTGGCTTGACGCCGTATCGATCGCCCGGTTCAATGTGTGCGCCGCATCGAAGCGGAATTGTTTTCCCAGTTCAAACATCCAGGGGGTTCCCGTTATCCGGCGCCAATAACCACCGGCGCGACAGCCGCTGAGGCTCTCGCGTACAAAATAGTGCTATTGGCGATCCCCGCCGGTTTTCGCAAGAGGTGCGAGCGTGCATGTGAGCGCTTGCGAAGGCGGGGAAGTTGGCATATATGACGGGTGCTTCCCGAACGCCAAGCCTTCCCGAAGCCCGCGGCCACTGGTTGCGGGGTCACGCGGCATTGGCGATTCGCCGGGAAGCAGAGTGAAATGACGGAGTGATGGCCCTGTCCGATGTGGCACATTTGCAGCGACTGATCGAACCGGTGGTGGAATCCGCCGGTTTCGCACTCGTGCGGGTGGCGATCATCGGTGGCCGCAACATGACATTGCAGGTGATGGCCGAAGACCCGGAAACCGGCCAGATGACCATCGACCAATGCGCCCGCCTGTCCCGGCGTATCTCCGCCATGCTGGACGAGGCGGACCCGATCGACGCGGAATATTCTCTGGAAGTTTCGTCTCCCGGCATTGATCGCCCGCTGACGCGCCTTGCCGATTTCGACCGTTGGGCCGGGCATCTGGCCCGCGTCGAACTGGCCGAGCCGCTGGTAATGAGTGGAGCGGATCGCAAACGTTTTCAGGGGCCGCTGATTGGTACAGACGGCGAGAATATCCGGCTGGACGCCGAGGGTGTTGGCCCCATCGCCCTGCCCTTCGCGAATATCCGCACGGCCAGGTTGCTGCTGACGGATGCGCTGATCGCCATGACCCGGCCGCTGGATGCGGACAACGAAACCGACGCAGACGAGGAGACGGACGGCTCGCCGTCCGTGCAGTGAGGACGAACGCATGAACCCGATTGCCGCCAACAAGGCAGAACTGATCGCCATCGCCGATGCCGTGGCGCGGGAGAAGTCGATCGACCGCACCATCGTGATCGAGGCGATGGAAGAGGCGATCCAGCGCGCCGCCCGCGCCCGCTATGGCGCTGAAAATGACATCCGCGCCCGTATCGACCCGCGCGGCGGCGACTTGCGCCTTTGGCGGGTTCTGGAAGTTGTGGAAGAGCCGGAAGATCATTTTAAAACGATCAGCCTGACTGACGCACAGGATCGGGATCCGGAGGCGAAAATAGGCGATTTTATCGTCGATCCGCTGCCCCCCATCGAATTTGGCCGTATCGCGGCGCAAGCCGCCAAGCAGGTGATTGTCACCAAGGTGCGCGATGCCGAGCGCGACCGGCAATATGAAGAATACAAGGACCGCCAGGGCGAGATCATCACCGGCGTCGTGAAACGGGCGGAATTCGGCCATATCGTCGTCGATCTGGGCCGTGCCGAAGGTGTCATCCGCCGCGACCAGCAAATCCCGCGCGAAGTATTGCGCGTTGGCGACCGCGTACGGTCGATCATCACGCTCGTTCGCCGCGAAAATCGCGGGCCGCAAATCTTCCTGAGCCGGGCACATCCCGAATTCATGAAGAAGCTGTTCGCCCAGGAAGTGCCGGAAATTTACGACGGCATTATCGAGATCAAGGCCTGCGCGCGCGACCCGGGCAGCCGCGCCAAGATCGGCGTATTGTCGCACGACAGCTCCATTGACCCGGTCGGCGCATGCGTCGGCATGCGCGGCAGCCGCGTACAGGCGGTGGTGCAGGAACTGGCCGGTGAAAAGATCGACATCATCCCCTGGTCGCCGGATACGGCCACCTTTGTGGTGAATGCGTTGCAGCCGGCGCAAGTTGCCAAGGTGGTTATCGACGAGGAAGACAATCGCATTGAAGTGGTCGTGCCGGACGATCAATTGTCGCTGGCGATTGGCCGGCGCGGCCAGAATGTCCGGCTGGCGGGCCAGTTGACTGGCCACCAGATCGATATCCTGACCGAAGCCGCCGAAAGCGAAAAGCGGCAGAAGGAATTTGTCGAGCGTTCGGAACTGTTCGAGCGCGAACTGGAACTGGACGAAACGTTGGCACAATTGCTCGTGGCCGAAGGCTTTACCAGCCTGGAAGAAGTCGCCTTTGTCGAGGTGGAGGAAATCGCTTCCATCGAGGGTCTGGACGAGGAAACCGCCGCCGAACTGCAGCGCCGTGCCGAAGAGGCGCTGGAACGTCGCGAGGCTGGCTATCGCGAGCAGCGCCGGGCGCTGGGCGTCGAAGATGCGCTGGCGGAAATTCGGGGCCTCGATGAACAGATGCTGGTGCGCCTTGGATCGAAGGGTATTCGGACGCTGGACGATCTCGCCGATCTGTCCACCGATGAATTGATCGGCAAGGGTGACAAGCGCCGGGAGATTGCGCCGGGCGTGCTGGCCGGTTTTGGCATTTCCGAAGCCGATGGCAACGCCATCATCATGGCCGCACGCCAGCACTGGTTCGAAGATGAAAATACGGGGGACGCCGCCTGATGGCCATGCTGTTTCCCAAAACCCGGGGAGGCGCTGATGCGCACACCCCCCGATGAGAACCCCAGTCGTCGACTGACGACGGATGAACCGGTTTCAGGAGCCGCTCCTGAACGCCGGTGCATCCTGACGGGCGCGCATGGTCCGCGCGCGGAACTGATCCGGCTGGCTGTCGGACCGGATAATGTGCTGTGGCCAGATCTGGGGGCTCGCCTGCCTGGTCGTGGCGCATGGATTACCGCTGACCGTGCCGTGCTGACCGATGCAATTGCGCGCGGAAAGCTGAAAGGTCCGCTGGCGCGGTCGTTCCGCACGTCTCCACCGCAAATACCCGAAGATTTGCCAGAAAAGATCGCTGCCGGATTACAGCGCCGGGCGCTGGATCGCCTGGGGCTGGAATTACGTGCCGGGCATCTTATATTTGGCGCAGAGAAAATTACCGATTGGGCGCGCGCCGGTCGGTTGTTTATGCTATTGCACGCGTGTGACGCGGCGCCCGATGGAGTCGCGAAGCTGAACCAGGCATACCGGTCGGGTGGCGGCTCCATGCAGACGGTCGCGATATTACCGGCGGGGCGTCTGTCCTTGTCGGCAGCGCTGGGGCGTGCCAATATGGTGCATTCCGGTGTCACGGATGGCAGGGCTGCAGCGCGGATCGCAACGGATGTGACCCGCTGGTCTGCTTACACGCACGACGCGAAGATGATTGAAGGCGACGGAGCGCAAGCTTTCGTCCCATACGAAGAAGGACGGGAATGAGCGACGACGAGAAGCCGAAGCTGGGCCTGAGACCACAACTCGGAATAAAGCGTACGACCGAGGTGAGCCAGGTCAAGCAGAGCTTCAGCCATGGCCGGACCCACAAGGTCGTGGTCGAAACCAGAAAGGCGCGGACTTTCCGCAAGCCAGGTGAAGCTCCGGCGGCAGAGGCCGCGCCGGAGGCCGCAACTGCTGTGGCCGAACCGGAAGCGCCCCGCCCCGCCGCCGCCGCGCCGCGCGCTGAAATGCCGGTGGCCCCGCCGCCGCCCTTCCGCACGACATCGGATGAACCCGTTGTACCAATTGTGCGTGAACAGCCGAAGCCAACTGCCGGGCTGCCAGTTGAAGAACCGGTCGCCGCACCAACGCCGGAACCTGAGCCTGTAGCGGCGCCAGCACCTGAGCCCGAGCCTGCACCGCAACCAAAGCCGGAGCCGGAGCCGGTTGTGAAGCCTGCCCCGGAGCCGATGGTCGCAGAAAAACCCGCCGAACCTGTGGCCCCTGCGCCGAAACCGGAATCACCGGCGAAACCGGCAGTGAAAGCGAAGGAGGAAGCGGCGCCCGCGCCGAAGCCCGCTCCTGCTCCGAAACCAAAGCCGCAATTGTCGCCGATTGCACGCGCGCTGCAAAACCCGAAATTATCGCCGCGTGAAAAGCAGCAATTGCTATTGCGCCTCGCGGAAGAAGAGCGACTGCAACGCGCCGAGGAAGCCCGTATCCGCGAAATGCGGGAGAAGGCCGAGGCCGTCGAAGCCGAAAAACTCCGGCTGGAGGAGAAAGCCCGCGCCGAGGCAGAAGCCGAAGCGGAAGCTGCCGCCGCCAAAAAACGTGCCGAAGAAAAAGCCGCCGCCGAAGCCCGGAAAGCCGCCGAAGCCCCGGCTGCTGCTGAGGAAGGCCGGGGGCGCAGCGATGCGCCGCGCGGCCCCGGCCCCGGTCGTGCCCCGCGCGCACCGGAACCGGCCCGTCCGAGCCGGACGCGCACCGACGAGCGCCGCCAGCATGGCAAGCTCACCATCAATCGCGCGCTGGGCAGTGAGGAAGGCGGACGCACCCGTTCGCTGGCGTCGCTGCGCCGCGCCAGCGAAAAGCAGAAGCGCGCCCACCATGGCGGCGGTGCAGCCACCGCGAAGACACCGCGCGACGTGCAGGTGCCCGAAGCCATTACTGTTCAGGAACTGGCCAACCGTATGGCCGAGCGCGGCGCCGATCTGGTGAAGGCGCTGTTCAAAATGGGCATGCCCACCACGATCAACGCCACAATCGACCAGGACACGGCGGAATTGCTCGTCACCGAATTCGGCCATAACATCCGCCGCGTGTCGGACGCCGATGTCGAAATCGGCCTCGAAGGCGTGGCCGACCGTGAGGAATATCTGCAACCGCGTGCGCCCATTGTCACCATCATGGGCCATGTCGATCATGGCAAAACCAGTCTGCTCGACGCGCTGCGTGGAACGGGTGTGGCCGCGGGGGAGGCCGGCGGCATCACCCAGCATATCGGCGCCTATCAGGTGAAGCTGAAATCCGGGGAAAAAATCACTTTTCTGGATACGCCAGGCCACGAAGCCTTTACCGAAATGCGCGCCCGTGGCGCGACCGTGACCGATATTGTCGTGCTGGTTGTGGCCGGCGATGACGGCCTGATGCCGCAAACCATCGAAGCAATCGCGCACGTCAAGGCCGCGGGTGTGCCGATGATCGTTGCCATCAACAAGATGGACAAACCGGCATCCGACGCCAATCGTATCCGTACCGCCTTGCTCCAGCATGACGTGCAGGTGGAAGAAATGGGCGGCGATGTGCAGGATGTCGAGGTTTCGGCCCTGAAGAAAACGGGCCTCGACGAACTGACCGAGAAAATCCTGTTGCAGGCCGAATTGCTTGAACTGCGGGCCAATCCGGATCGCGCCGCCGAAGCAACGGTGATTGAAGCCCGGCTCGACAAGGGCCGTGGTCCGGTCGCGACAGTACTGGTGCGGCGTGGCACGCTGAACCAGGGCGATATTTTCGTCGTCGGCACAGAATGGGGCAAGGTTCGCGCACTGGTCAACGATCGCGGCCAGACGGTGAAAACCGCTGGTCCGTCAGTTCCGGTGGAAGTGCTTGGGCTTTCAGGCGCCCCCATGGCGGGCGATATGCTGTCAGTGGTGGAAAATGAAGCCCGGGCGCGCGAAATCGCCGATTATCGCCAGCAAGTCGCGCTCACCAAGCGCACGACTTCAGCGCCAGCCAGCCTTGAAACCATGTTCTCTGCAATGAAGGAGAACAGGGCTATCGAGTTCCCGGTTGTCATCAAGGCCGATGTGCATGGCTCGATGGAAGCGATTGTCGTCGCGCTCAACAAGTTGTCGACAGATGAAATCCGGTTACGCATCCTGCATTCGGGCGTCGGTGCGATCACCGAATCCGATGTTACGCTGGCGCGCGCCTCGGGTGCCGTGATCATCGGTTTCAATGTGCGCGCAAATGCCAAGGCGCGCGAAGCCGCCAATCAGGCCGGCGTCCCGCTGAAATATTATGACATCATCTATGACCTGATCGATGAAGTGAAGGCTGGTATGTCCGGCGCGCTGGGGCCGGAATATTTCGAGAATGTCGTCGGTCGTGCCGATGTCCGCGAAGTGTTCCAGGCGGGCAAGTTCGGCAAGGCCGCCGGTGTTCTGGTCACCGAAGGCATTATCCGCCGCAACCTCAAGGCGCGCGTGCTGCGTGACGATGTCATCGTTTACAATGGCTCGATTGCGTCGCTGCGCCGCTTCAAGGATGATGTGAACGAAGTCCGTCAAGGTTATGAATGCGGCATCGGCCTCGAAAACTTCCAGGACATCCAGAAGGGTGATGTAATCGAAACCTTCGAGGTCGAGGAAAAGCTGCGTACCCTGTAATGCGCAAGAAACCGGAATCGCGGGCACCGTCGGTACGCACCCTGCGCGTCGGTGAATCGATGCGCCATGTGCTGGCAGACTTGCTGGCACGTGGCGACATCCAGGACGACACCCTCAACAGCCGCATCGTTTCCGTTTCGGAAGTGCGGGTGTCGCCCGATCTGCGTCACGCAACGGTGTTCATCATGCCCGTTGGCGGCACCGCCGAAGATGAAAAGGCAGTGCTGCAGGCGCTCAACGCGCATGCGCGACAGTTCCGCCATGAAGTCGCGCGGCGGGTGAACACCAAATATGCCGCCGAGCTGCACTTCCGTATCGATGAAAGCTTTGCGGAAGCCGCGCGGATCGATGCCTTGATGCGAAATCCGCAAGTGGCGCGCGATATCGCGCCCGGCCCCGAGCCGGACGAAGACGAAAGCTTATAGTTCGGCTTCTTTCGCGACGTCATCGGCTATGCGAATTATCCGCGGACCTGGCGCGAAGGAGCAGCTCTGTGACAATTCGGTGGAAAGCTGAAAGTCTGTTGATGACGATGCGATGATTATTTTCGCCGCACCGCCGTCACCAGAAACCACGCCCAGCCTGCCAGCATCAATGTCCCGCCGACCGGCGCGACCATCGCTACCGAGCGCGGCAGACCTGATGCGATGGCATAGAGGCTCCCTGAAAACAGCAGCGCGCCGATGATCCACAGGCGTGCAACCCATGGTTCGCGCTCGCTTGCCCATAGTGCCGACACGGCATGAACGAGGCCATAGACAGCACCGGTCGCGATCCAGGCACGCGCCTGCGGGTCGCTGACGCCATGTGCGCCGAACGCCCCGATGCCGACGCCCAGCAGGCCGGAAATTGCCGCCAATATACGGATCATTTTGCGCCTTCCTCCATGTCTTTCCGCGCCAGTTCCAGCAATTCATACACGAGATCCAGCGCCGCGCGCGGACTGAGACTGTCCGCATGGACTTCAGCAAGCCGCGCGCGCAACGGGTCGGGCTGGGCGCTTTCAGGCTCCGACGCCACTGCGCCAAACAGCGGTAAATCGGCCAGTGCGTCGCGCGCCCCCCGGCCAGCGTCGCCCGCTTCCAGCCGCTGCAATATCTCGCGGGCACGGGCAAGCACATCCGCCGGTACGCCCGCCAACCGCGCCACTTCCAGTCCGAAACTTCCCGGCGCCGCACCCTCTGTCACTTCGTGCAGCAAGATCAATTGGCCGCGCCATTCGCGCACCTTCATCGTAGCCAGCGCCAACCCGTTCAGCCGCCCCTTCAGCCCGGTCAGTTCGTGATAATGGGTAGCGAACAGCGCCCGTGCGCCGATGCGGTCGTGGATGGCTTCCACGATCGCCCAGGCCAGCGCCAGCCCGTCCCATGTGGCGGTGCCGCGCCCCACTTCATCCAGCAACAACAATGAGCGGTGGGTTGCGCCGTTCAGGATCGCCGCTGTTTCGACCATCTCGACCATGAAGGTCGAACGCCCCTCCGCCAGGCTGTCCGACGCGCCGACGCGGCTATAGAGGCGATCGACGATGCCGATGCGCGCCGCCAGGGCGGGCACAAAACTGCCAGCCTGCGCCAGCACGGCGATCAGCGCGTTCTGCCGCAGAAAGGTGGATTTTCCACCCATATTCGGGCCGCTTACCAACCATAGCCGGCCATCTGCCTCCAGCCGGCAGTCATTGGGAACAAATGGTTCGCCCGCCCCCCTGCGCGCTGCCTCCACCACCGGATGCCGGCCAGCAACGATGTGAAAATCCAGGCCCGGTGTCACGTCAGGGCGTACCCAGCCGCCCTGCCCGGCCAGGTCCGCCAATGCCGCCGAACGATCCAGCCGCGCGACCGCGTGTGCCACCTTGCCGATAGCGTCTCCCTCGGCAATGATTTGCACATGCAATTCCTCCAGATGCGCGGCCTCGACCACCAGCGCATGTGATTGGGCTTCAGCGATACGCGCCGCCAGCGCGCGCAATTCCTCCGTGTCAAAGCGCATCGTGGCGGCCATGGTCTGCCGATGATAAAAACGCGGGTTCGCCATCAGGGGATCCGCATTGTGGCCTGGCACCTCCACATGATAGCCGAGAATATTATTATGGCGTATCTTCAGACTGTTGACGCCAGTTTTGTTGCGGAGTTTTGCCTCCAGTTCCAGGATCGCTGTGCGGCTGTCGCGTGTCAGCCGCCGAAGCTCGTCGAGTTTGGGATCGAACCCCCCGGCTATCGTGCCGCCATCACCCGCCACCAGCGGCAGATTTTCCGCAAGGGTTGCACGCAAGGCCGCAAGTAATTGCGGCGGCGGCGCAAGATCGGCAACGATCGGCATCAGCGCCGCTGGCGCGCCGGCGGTCGCCGCGTCATTCAATAGCGAAACGATACTACCCGCAGTCGCCAGCCCATCCCGTAACAGACCGAGGTCACGCGGCTGCCCCCTGCCCGCCGCAATGCGACCATTCAGCCGCGCCAGATCCGGGACAGCGCGCAGCGCTTCCCGCAGCGGTACGCGCACGCCCGGCTCCAGCAGCCATTGCACCAGATCCAGACGCGCATGAATTGCCTCGATCTGTTGCAGTGGCGCTGCGATCTCGGCTGCCAGCAGTCTTGCGCCGCCCGCCGTCACCGTGCGGTCGATGTTGGCCAGCAAACTGCCCGCCCGACCGCCGCTGGCGGCCTCGGTCAATTCCAGCGACCTGCGGGTGGCCTGGTCGATAGACATGGCCGATCCGGCAAGCCAGGCCCGCGGCGGATCGAGCCGCACGGGCGCGCCACGGCGCGTATCGTCGATATGGGCCAGAACCGCCGCCGCCGCCGCCAGTTCGGCCCACCCGAATTGGCCAAAGCCATCAAGACTGGCGACCTGATAACGGCCCAGCAATTCGCGCGTGGCGCGGCGACTGTCAAAACGCGTGCGCGCCATTGGTGTCAGGGGAGCCGGCAACCCGGATGGTGGCACATGGTCGTCGGGCCACAGGATCTCTGCCGGCGCAATGCGTGCCAGTTCATCCGCGACCTGAGCTTCAGACATCGCGGCCAACCAGAATTCACCTGTGGATACGTCCGCCCAGGCCAGCCCCGCCTCACTCCCGTACGGGAAAACCGCCAGCAAATGCCGCGCCCGCGCACCGTCCAGCAATCGTTCTTCAACAAGCGTTCCAGGCGTCAGTATTCGCACAATGGCGCGTTCTACCAGAGCCTTGCCGCCGCGCTTTTTTGCCGCCGCAGGGTCTTCCATCTGCTCCGCCAGCGCCACGGCTTTTCCCGCTTTCACCAGTTTCGCGACATAGCTCTCATGCGCGTGAACGGGCACGCCGCACATCGGAACCGGTTCGCCCCGGTGCATACCGCGCCTGGTAAGGGCAATTTCCAGAATTTCCGCTGCAACAACAGCGTCTTCCAGAAACATTTCGTAAAAATCACCCATACGGAACAGCAAAAGCGCCTCACCGGCTTCCGCCTTGAGCACCAGATATTGCGCCATCATCGGGGTTGTCTGCAAAGTTGCGGAGTTCATTCTATCGCCCTACAGCTTGCAGCACATGCGATGAAAGAGGCAGGAACGTGACGAAGAAAAAAGATACGCGGCCAGTATTCTCCGACCGCGAGGCATTGCTGTTCCACGCCGGGCAGCGGCCCGGCAAGATTGAAATCATCGCATCAAAGCCAATGGAAAGCCAGCGCGACCTCAGCCTCGCCTATTCGCCCGGTGTTGCGGTGCCCGTACGGGCTATCGCCGAAAATCCTGCGCTTGCCTATGATTATACGGCCAGGGGCAATCTCGTCGCCGTTATCACGAATGGCACCGCCATCCTCGGACTGGGCGATCTCGGGCCGCTCGCCGCGAAACCGGTGATGGAAGGCAAGGCCGTTTTGTTCAAGCGTTTCGCCGACATCGATTCCATCGACCTCGAACTGAATTCCCACGATGCCACGCGCCTGATCGACGCCATCGAGCTGATGGAGCCAAGTTTCGGCGGTATTAATCTGGAAGATATCAAGGCCCCCGAATGTTTCATGATCGAGGATGAATTGCGCAAGCGCATGAATATCCCGGTCTTTCACGACGATCAGCATGGCACTGCAATCATTACCGCCGCCGGAGTTATCAATGCGCTGCATCTGACAGGCCGCAAGATGGAGGATGTGCGCGTCGTGGTGAACGGCGCGGGCGCCGCCGCCATAGCCTGCACCGAACTGGTGAAAGCGATGGGCGTTCCATCCGAACAGGTCATCATGTGCGATAGCAAGGGCGTGATCTGGCAGGGGCGCACCGAAGGGATGAACCAGTGGAAATCCGCGCATGCCGTGAAAACGGATACCCGGACCCTGGCGGAAGCGCTGGATGGTGCGGATGTTTTCCTGGGGCTGTCCGTAAAAGGCGCGGTCACGCGGGAAATGGTGGCGTCGATGGCGCCGCAACCGATCATTTTCGCCATGGCAAATCCGGATCCGGAGATCACCCCCGAAGAGGTGAAGGAAGTGCGGGCTGATGCGATTGTCGCCACCGGTCGCTCGGATTATCCGAACCAGGTCAATAATGTTCTGGGTTTCCCCTATATTTTCCGGGGCGCGCTCGATTGCCGCGCCACCACCATCAACGAGGAAATGAAAATTGCCGCAGCGCATGCGCTTGCGGAACTTGCCCGTGAATCCGTACCTGATGAAGTGGCTATCGCCTATGGCCATAACGAGACTTTCGGGCCGGAATATATCATCCCCGCGCCCTTCGATCCGCGGTTGATCGAATGGGTGCCGGTAGCGGTGGCGCGTGCCGCCGGGGAAACGGGTGTTGCGCAAAAGCCGATCGAGGATTTTGAAGTCTACACCCGTCAACTGCGCGCCCGCCTCAATCCGGCGGCGTCGGCGCTTGCCACCATCCTCGATTCCGTGCGTGCCAATCCGCGCCGCGTGGTCTTCGCCGAGGGCGAGCAGGAAGTTGTGCTGCGTGCCGCGGTTGCCTTCCGCCAGTCCGGCTATGGCGAGCCGATCCTCGTCGGCCGCGAGGAGCCGATTCTGGCGGGTTTCCGCAATATCGGCGTGACGGATCCGGAAACCTATCCCATCCACAACAGCTCCAACAGTCCGCTGGTGCCCGACATGGTGGAGTGGCTGTATGCCCGCCTGCAACGGAAGGGCTATTTGCGGCGCGATGTGCAGCGTATGGTGAACAATGAACGCAATGTGTTCGGACCGTTGCTGGTCGAAATGGGCGTGGCCGATGCCTTTGTTTCCGGTGCGACCCGGCATTTCCATCAAGTCATGGCGCAGATCCGGCTGGTGGTAGACCCGAAAGAGAATCTGACTCCATTTGGGCTGCATATTTATTCGGGCCGCTCGGGCGTAATCCTGATTGCCGACACCACGGTAAACGAACGGCCTGACGGCGAGATCCTCGCCAGCATTGCCACCAAATCCGCCGACGCTGCGCGGCGTCTCGGGATGGAACCACGGGTCGCATTCCTGTCCTTCTCCAACTTTGGAAATCCGCCAGGAAGCTTTGTCACAGGTCTGCGCGACGCCGTGCGGATACTCGATGAGGCCGGTCCGCAGGATTTCGAGTATGAAGGTGAAGTATCGGTGGACGTGGCGCTCAATCGCGAGATGTCAAAAGTCTATCCGTTCAACCGCCTGACCGGCCCCGCCAATGTGTTGATCATGCCAGGCCTGCAATCCGCCAACATTTCTGCAAAATTGCTGAAGGAAATGGGCGGTGGCCGGATTACCGGTCCATTGCTGATGAATATGTCGCGCAGTGTTCAGATTACGTCGATGACATCGGGTGCCAGCGATATCATGACGCTGGCTGCACTCGCGGCATCGGATATTGCGGCCTGAAGATACAAAAAAGGCCGGGAGTGATCCCGGCCTTTTTATCGAATCGAAATAACGGCTCAGGCCGGCGGGTCAGCGACCATCGCGGTAAACTGGGCTTCGGCCATGGTGACGCCATTGACCGATGCCGTGCCTGAAAATTTACAGATGGTGGCGCGGCGATGCACAAATTGCGTATCGAGCACCATCAGACAGCCCGGTTCCACCGGACGGCGGAATTTCGAATTTTCGATGCCCATGAAATAGACCAGCTTGCCGGAGCCGCGCAGCCCAAGCGATTCAATCGCCAGGACCCCGGCGGCCTGGGCCAGTGCTTCAATAATCAGCACGCCAGGCATGATCGGACGACCGGGAAAATGACCTTGAAAATACGGCTCGTTCATCGATACCGCCTTGATGGCGCGGATCGAGACATCCTTCTCAAGATGTTCGACGCGATCGACCATCAGCATCGGATAGCGGTGCGGCAATAATTCCATTACCGCGCGAATATCAAGCGAAGTTGCGTCGCCGGTTTCGGTCACTTTCCCCACCCCGTCTGCTGGTGTTTACTGCTGCTGTTGTTGCGCGGGCGCAGCCGGCGGCGTTGTGGATACGCGCGGCAGGCTGGTGTTCAGGCGGGTGATAACATCCGTCGTGATGTCGAGCGAGGCGCTATGCTGTACGGTTGCGCCTTCGGCCAGCACGATGGACGCGCCACGCTCGCGCATCACCTGGGTAATGATCGGCTGTGCTGCGGCATCAATCTGCTGGATCACATATTGGCGGCTCCGCTGGACATCGTTTTCCAACCGGCCAAGTTCCTGCTGGGCAGCTTGCTGCTTTTCCTGAAACGCGCGGGCGCGCTGTTCGAGTTGCGCACCGGCCAGGCTTTTGTTGGCCTGCCCCTGCTGAATTGCGTCCGCGTCTGTTTTCAGTTGCGTTTGCAGGTTGCTGGCGCGGCTTTGAAGGCCACTGATTTTCGTTTGCAGTTCGGTGCCTGCCTGCTTGCCGGCTGCGCTTTCATTCACGATGCGGTCCATATCGACGATCGCGATAACCGCCGGAGACAATTTTTGCGCCATGACCGGCGCAGCCGAAACAGAGAGGAGCAACGCGGCGGCAGCCACCTTCGTCATTTTCATCATCAGAATTGGGTCCCTACGTTAAACTGGAAAACCTTTGTGTCGTCGCCTTCGACCTTTCGCAGTGCTTTGGCAATATCGAAACGGAACGGTCCAAAGGGAGAATTCCACGACACACCGAATCCAACCGACACACGCGGACTGGAAGAGTCGCCGACAAAATATTCCTTGAAGCCGGTTTCAGTGCGTGTAACCGGTTTGCCGTCCTCGTCCAGTACCGGCTTGCCCGCCTCGTCAAGAACCGGAACCTGTTCCGTCTGCCTGTTGATCAACTCCGGTTGGCGGACGCTCCACAGGGCGCCTACATCCACGAAAACCGATGGCCGCAGCCCCAGTTCGCGCCCCCCCGAACCCAGTGGAATCTCGATCTCCGCACGCCCGAGGTAGTAATTCTTACCGCCGATGGAGTCATCCAGCCACTGGTCGCGGTCGGGATTTTCGCCACCATCCGGACCATTGAAATATTTACGGATCACCCGTGGACCCGCGCCGCGAATGGCAAAGCCGCGCATCCTGGGCTCACCGAGGAAAAAGCGGTCGGTCAGGCGGACATCGTCGTTGCCTAGGCCAAAAATGTTACCGGCCTCACCACCTACGTTCAGGATAAATCCGGCTGGCAGCGGGAACCAGACATCATAACGCGCCACGCTACGCAAATATTTCACCGATCCACCAAGGCCGGCAATATCCTGGTTGATCGTGAAATTCTGGCCACGCGTCGGCCGCATGCGGTTATCCCGCGTATCGTAGGCGATGGTGTAGCCTAGCGCCGAAGTCGTATATTTGCCGATGGCGTCGCACAGGAAGCGACCGGCATAGAGCGGATCGCAAACGCCGTTCGTGAAATAAATGTCATCCAGAGACACGTCATCCACGGTCAACCCATAGCGCAGAACCGCGCTCCAATATTCAGTGATCGGCGTACCAACACGAACCTGGAAACCGGTCGATAATTGTTCGTAAGTCGTCTCACGGCTATTATCGACGCCCCAGCGCCAGCTATTATAATCCCGCCGGAAAATGTCGAAGCCCAGCGCCAGATTGCGGTCAAACACATATGGCTCGGTAAAGCCGACCTCAACAGATTTGGAGTAGGAACTCAGGCTGGCCGACAGTCGCAAATTCTGCGCCCGACCCCGGAAGTTGCGCTCTTCGATGGAGAAGGAGAGAATAAAGCGCTCGAGCGACGAATAACCAGCCGATAATTGCAGCGAGCCCGTCGGTCGTTCCTCAACATCCACTTGCAGCGCCACCTTGTCCGGCGCGCTGCCCGGGCGCTGCTGCACTTCCAGCTTGTCCTGGAAAAAGCCGAGGGACTGGATGCGGTCCCGCGAGCGTTTCACCTTCACCGAGTTGAAGGCGTCGCCTTCGGCAAGCCTGAATTCGCGACGAATAACATTGTCGCGTGTACGGGTATTGCCGTTGATCGTTACGCTTTCCACGTAAACGCGTGGAGCTTCAAGGATCGCGAAGGTCACGTTCATCAACCGCGCGTCCTTGTCGCGGTCGAAATTCGGACGAACATCGGCAAACGCGTAACCCAAAAGCCCGAGCGTTTCGGTCAGGCCGTCGATCGTGTCTTCCACCCGCTTGGCGTTATACCAGTCGCCCGGCTGGATGGTCACATATTTGCTGAATTCCGCTTCATTGACGTCGCGCAACTGGCTCGTCAGATCGACTTCGCCGAATTTATAGCGGTCGCCTTCTTCCACCACATAGGTGACGATGAAGTCGCGCCGGTCGGGCGTCAGTTCCGCAACAGACGATGCTACCCGGAAATCGGCATAGCCTTCTGTCAGGTAAAATTGTCGCAGTTTTTGCTGGTCATAGGCCAGACGATCCGGATCGTAAGTGTCGGAGGAAGTGAACAGCCGATACCAGCGCGATTGCCGGCTGGCCATTTCGTCGCGCAAATCGCCATCGGAAAATTCACGATTGCCCAGAATATTGATCTGGCGGATTTTGGACTTCGGCCCCTCGGAAATCTCGAACACCAGATCGACCCGGTTTTGTTCGAGCTGGACAATTTTCGGTTCAACGCGAGCAGCGAAACGGCCTGAGCGACGATACAATTCCAGGATGCGATCCACATCCGCGCCGATGCGGGCGCGGGTAAAGATCTGGCGGGGAGCAATGCGAATTTCCTCGCGGATCTTGTCTTCCTTGACCCGCTTCGCTCCCTCGATCAGCACACGGTTGATCACAGGATTTTCCCGCACGGCAATTGTGATATTGCCCTGCCCGTCGTCGCGAATTTGCACGTCAGCGAACAAATCCGTCTCGAACAGCGCCTTCAGCGCACGATCCAGCCGCTCGCGGTCGTAGCTGTCACCCGGTTTCAGATCAATGTAGGAGCGTACGGTGTCCGGCTCCAGCCGTTCGTTTCCAGATACCGTCAGCGACCTGATCGTGCCGCTTGCGGGTCGCTCCACAATGACGGGCGGAACCGCAGCCTGCGGTCCCGCGGTTTCGATCGGGACCTGTTGCGCCAATGCCGCCGGCGCGACGCCGAGCAGAAGGCCGGACAGGAGAAAGGCCCGGGAACCTTGCCGCCAACCTTCCCGAACCAATGGACTCCTTAGCATCGTGTCTCCCTGAAACCCATAAATCCTGCAATCCGACCTGGGCCCGCTCAGCGCGCCAGCCTGTCCCACAGTCCGAGCGATGACAGATCGTTCCAGGTGAGGAAAAGCATCAGCGACATGAGGAGCGCAAACCCCGACATGAACGCCCATTCCTGCACCTTCGGATTGAGCGGCCGTCGGCGTACGCCTTCGACCGCGTAGAGCAACAAATGCCCGCCGTCCAGCATCGGAATGGGGAGGAGGTTAATGAAACCGAGATTGATCGAGATGAGCGCGACAAAACCGATCAGCGCCGGCAACCCCAGGCTCGCGCTCTGCCCGGAATATTTGGCGATGGCGATGGGCCCGCCCAATTCCTCCACCGTGCGCCGCCCGGAGACGATCTGCACCAGCGTATCGCCCATCATCCGCACCGTCGCCCAGGTTTCCTGAACCGCCGCGCCCAGCGCCGCCACCGGCCCGCGCCGCTCCACTACCAGCGGACCGCTGGCGATGCCCAGCATGCCACGGCGATAGCTGTTGCCAAAACGATCCTCTTCCTGGATGACTCTGGGCGTCACGGTCTTTTCCAGCTCGACACCATTGCGCTCCAGCAGCAAATGCACCGGCTGGCCGGGATTGATGCTGATCATCCGCATCACATCCTCGAACCGTTGCACGCCGCGTCCGTCAATCTCGATGAAGTGATCGCCCTGACGAATATCGGCGACCGCCGCAGGCGAGCCTTCCATGATCTGTCCCGCGACAGGGGGCGTATATTGATGGCCCCAGGTCATAAAAAACCCGGCGAACAGCAGGATTGCAAACAGGAAATTGATGCCCGGCCCTGCCGCCACCACCAGCGCCCGTTGCCATAGCGGGCGGAACTGGAACAGCCCGGCCTTTTCCGAATCTGGCAGGCTTGCGAGCAGCGGATCGGGCTGGCTGGCGGCGTTCATATCGCCGGCAAATTTTGCATAGCCACCCAGGGGTATCCAGCCGAGCTTCCAGCGCGTGCCCCGGCGATCCGTCCAGCCGAGAATTTCGCGGCCAAATCCGATGGCGAACGCCTCCACACGAATGCCGAAAAGGCGCGCCATGCCATAATGGCCATATTCGTGCACGAACACGAGCACACCGATAACGACTGCGAACGCCGCAAGGGTAAAGGGAATGCCAGGGGCAGCGAGGGCTTCCATGCCTCTCCTTATCCGGCCAGGCGATGAGCAGCAAATGAACGCGCCGCGCGCCGGGCAATCGCATCGGTTTCGGCAACCGCACCCAGCGTGTCAACTGTTTGCGACGAGACCTGATCGAGCGTCGCGGCGACGATATTGGCGATATCCAGAAAGCCGATACGGCCTTGCAGAAACGCCGCCACCGCTTCTTCATTCGCCGCATTCAGCACACAGGGACGGCAGCCGCCCGCAGCCAGCGCCGATTCGGCCAGCGCCAGCGCCGTGAAACGGGCGCGATCCGGCTCCTCGAAATCGAGCCGTGCAATAGCCGCGAGATCGAGCCTGGATACCGGCGTCGATATACGTTCCGGCCAGGCGAGCGCATGCGCGATGGGCACGCGCATATCCGCCGGGCCCATCTGCGCCAGCACCGATCCGTCGATATATTCAACCAGCCCATGCACCAGCGATTGCGGGTGGACGATGGCGGAAAGCTGATCGGGCCGGACACCGAACAGATAATAGCCCTCGATCAGTTCCAGCCCCTTGTTCATCATCGTGGCGGAATCGACCGAGATTTTCGCGCCCATCGACCAGTTCGGATGCTTTACCGCTTCCGCCGGTGTCACGCGCGCCATACGCGCCAGCGGCCAGGTACGAAACGGACCGCCGCTGGCCGTTAAAATAATGCGGGAAATGCGCTCTTTCGCCTCCAGCACCTGAAAAATGGCGTTATGTTCGCTATCAATCGGTAGCAGCTTCGCGCCGGACCGCGCCGCCGTCCCGGTCATCAGCTCCCCGGCGCAAACCAGCGCTTCCTTGTTGGCCAGCGCCACCGTCACGCCCGCTTCCAGCGCCGCCAGCGTCGGTTTTAATCCGGCAGCCCCCATGATACCGGCGACCATCAGATCTGCCGGTTCGCGTGCAGCCTGGTGCAACGCTTCGGCCCCCGCCGCCACTTCGGTACCACTACCCGCAAGCGCCTGTTTCAGCGGCGCAAACCCTGTTTCATCGGCGATGACGGCCAGTTTCGCGCCCGTTGCCCGGGCCGCATTCGCGAGTTTTTGCCAATCGGTACCAGCGGTAAGTACTTCCACGGTGAAAGCGTCCGGGTTGCGTGCAACCAGATCGAGTGTAGAGCCACCAATCGAACCGGTGGCCCCGAACAGGCTGATGCGTTTCATGCCAGAGCCACTCCGATTGCAACGACGACCGCTACCGGGACCAATCCATCGATCCGGTCCATCACGCCGCCATGGCCGGGCAGCAGATTGCCACTATCCTTAACCCCGGCGCGGCGTTTCAGCCAGCTTTCAAAGAAATCCCCCGCTTGCGCAACCACTGCAAGGCCTGCCGCCGCTGGCGCCGCCAGCCAAACCGGCCCGCCCCAGCCAACGTGCCAGGCGAATAACACGGAAAAAATCGCTGCCGCCAACATCCCACCGATCAACCCCGCCCAGGTTTTGGAAGGGCTGATCGCCGGCCAGATTTTGGGGCCACGAATGGCCCGGCCGGAAAAATAGGCGAAAATATCGGTAGCCCACACCAGCGCCATTGTCCACAATACCAGCCACAGGCCATGCGGTTCGGCGCGCATCCAGATCAGCGCAATGGCAGGCAAACCCGCCCATGACAGCCCCGCCCCCAGCCAGATATTGCGCGAAACCAGGCTCAACAGCGCAATGGCCGCACATAGCAACAGCAGCGCCTGTTCAGGACGATCCATCCCGGTGAGCAACGTGACCGCCGCCAGAACGACAAGCCCCAGGCTGTACCAGGGTCGCCGCACCTGCATCATCGCCGCCCACTCGCGAAAAGCCAGCAGCACGGCTGCAGCGACCAGCAACACAAAGGACCACGCGCCAAACCAGATTGCCGCAGCCGCCAGCGCCACCAGAATTACGCCGACAATCATACGATCCCGCAGATTGCTGCGTTTGCGGCCCGCGCGATCAACTGCCATGGTCAGATACCGCCAAACCGCCGGTCCCGCGTGGCAAAGACAAGTGCGGCCTCCCGCAGTACTGATTCGTCGAAATCCGGCCACAGGGTCGGCGTGAACCACAGTTCGGCATAGGCCGCCTGCCACAGCAAAAAGTTGGACAGGCGCAATTCGCCGGAAGAGCGGACAATGAGATCGACCGGGTCGAGGTCGGCCGTATCGAGGCAGGAATCAATCAATTCTCCGCTGATCGCTGCGGGGGATAATTCTCCGTCCGCAACCTTCGACGCAATCTGCCGGGCGGCCCGCACCAGTTCGTCCTGCGCGCCATAATTCAGCGCGATCGTCAGTGTCAGCCGGCGGTTGTTGCGCGTAGCCTCCAGCGCATGTTCAAGTTCTGCAACAATATCGGGCTTAAGGCCCCGCCAATCACCGATCAACCGCAGACGCACATCGTTCGCGCATAGATCCGCCAGTTCCGAGCGGACATAGTAGCGCAGCAAGCCCATGAGATCATTGACTTCTGTTGCCGGTCGCCGCCAATTTTCCGAAGAAAAGGCATAAAGGGTAAGCGTGGTGATCCC
Organism: Sphingomonadaceae bacterium; assembly: GCA_041675905.1. Taxonomy (GTDB): domain Bacteria; phylum Pseudomonadota; class Alphaproteobacteria; order Sphingomonadales; family Sphingomonadaceae; genus Sandaracinobacteroides. The sequence continues at coordinate 22,039 of JBAYSX010000019.1, forward strand.
AAGGCCAGGCGCTGCCCGCACCACCCGGCGCACCGCTTCTACGCCAGCCCGATGTCCGGCGACACGTGGCAAACGCCGCGCCTTTGCCCACCGACCGTTGCCGTCCATGATAATTGCAACATGGCGCGGCCCGCCGGATACGGGCGCGCTATCCGCGTCCATATCCGCCGCAGCAATCGTTCCGGCCCGTCCAGGCAAGAACCAGTTCACTTGCCAAGGATTTCCTTTTCCTTCGCGGCAGCAATGGAGTCCACCTCGGAAATAATCTTATCGGTCAGCTTCTGGACTTCGCCTTCCTGACGTTTCTGATCATCCTGCGAAATCTGGCTCTTTTTCTCGGCATTCTTCAGCGTGTCATTGCCATCCCGGCGAACGTTACGGATCGCGACCCGCGCCTTTTCGGCATATTGCGTTGCCAGCTTCGCCAGTTCCCGCCGCCGCTCTTCCGTCAGATCAGGAATCGGCAGCCGCAATGTTTGCCCCTCGACTTGCGGGTTCAGGCCCAGACCAGCCGCCCGAATGGCTTTTTCCACCGACTGGACGTTGGAGCGGTCCCACACCTGCACGGAAAGCATGCGCGGTTCCGGCGCAGTCACGGTCGCCACCTGATTCAGCGGCATGTTCGCGCCATAGACTTCTACCACGACGGGATCGAGCAGCGCAGTGGATGCCCGGCCGGTACGCAACCCGGCGAGATCATTTTTCAGGGTTTCCACCGCACCCTTCATGCGGCGATCCAGATCGTTTGACAGCGCCTTTGCGTCGAATTCGGCCATTTCCATTCTCCTTAATTTTGTTCGCTGCCAGATTCCACGACAGTTGCAACCCCCTTGCCGGCCAGAATTCGCGCGAGATTGCCTTCTTCCCGAATATTGAACACGATAATCGGAATGTCATTGTCGCGGCACAGCGCAATGGCGGCGGCATCCATAACCTTCAGATTATCGTGCAGCACCTGGCCGAAGGTGATTCTGTCATAGCGACGCGCGTCCTGGTTGGTTTTCGGATCGCTATCATACACCCCATCCACCGACGTGCCCTTGAACAGCGCGTCGCAGCCCATTTCGGCGGCGCGCAGGGCGGCGGCGGTATCGGTCGTGAAATAGGGATTGCCGGTTCCGGCAGCAAAAATCACGATACGGCCTTTTTCCATATGGCGCACCGCGCGTCGGCGAATATATGGCTCGGATACGGCGGACATCGGGATCGCTGACATCACGCGGGTTTCCACGCCCTGACCTTCCAGAGCGTTTTGCAGCGCCAGCGCATTCATCACCGTCGCCAGCATGCCCATATAGTCGGCGGAGGCGCGATCGAAGCCCTTCGCAGCCGCCGCAAGTCCGCGAAAGATATTGCCGCCGCCCACCACCAGGCACAGCTCGTGACCGGCTTCCATCGCCAGCCGGATTTCGGTGGCCATACGCGCCGTGGTATCCGGGTCGATACCAAACTGGCCCGGCCCCATCAGAGCCTCTCCCGACAGCTTCAACAGGATACGCTTGAAGGTCGGACGGGTCATGGAAAGCTCTCCGGTTAACGCTTGCGGTCGCAGCGGCTTAGCTGGATGCGCTGCGGGCCTCAAGCCCGCAGCGCGCATACATCAAACGGAGTTCAGGCAGTTCCGGCCGCTGCCGCGACTTCCGCCGCGAAATCGGATTGTTCTTTCTCGATGCCCTCGCCGAGCTGGAAGCGCACAAAGCGCGACACGGTGATGCCGGCGCCCAGCCTCTTCGCTTCGGCAGCGACAACATCGCTGACCTTCGACTTGCCGTCGATCACGAACACCTGGCTCAGCAGCGCCTGCTCTCCGGCGAATTTCTTCACCGCACCATCCACCATCCGCTCGACAATGTCCGCAGGCTTGCCGGACGCCGCGGCCTTCTCGGCGGCAATCGCCCGCTCGCGCGCGATGAGATCCGCGTCCACATCTTCCGCCGTCAGCGCAACAGGGTTGGCGGCGGCCACGTGCATTGCCAGCTGCTTGCCAAGTGCGGCCAGCGCCTCCTTGTCAGCGGCGTCGCTGTCGAGCGCGACCAGCACACCGATGCGGCCCAGTTCGGGCGACACGGCATTATGCACATAGGATGCGACCACGCCCGTCGCCTCGACGATGGCGGCCCGGCGCAGCGCCTGCTGTTCACCGATGGTCGCCACATTATTCGTCAGCACATCCTGCACCGATCCGCCGCCAGCCGGATATGGGGCCACCAGAAGTGCCTCTACGCTGTCGCCCTGCTGCAAGGCCACTTGCGCGACATTACGGACGAAATCCTGAAACTGCACATTCTTGGCGACGAAATCGGTTTCGGAATTCACCTCGACGGTCGCGCCGCGATTGCCGGAGACCGCGATGCCGACGAGCCCTTCCGCTGCCGTCCGGCTGGCCTTGCGAGCGGCTGCCGCCAGCCCCTTGGCGCGCAGCCAGTCGACAGCCTTTTCAAAGTCGCCGTCATTTTCGACCAGCGCCTTCTTGCTGTCCATCATACCGGCTCCGGTATGTTCGCGCAGTTCCTTGACGAGGCTTGCAGTAATTTCGGCCATGCTTCCATGCTCCTCGGATGGGGCAAGGGCCGCAACTCCTGTCACGGCCCTGCTGTTATCAGATAATCTTCTGGCCGGAAAACATGCCTCCGACCGGGTCGGCGCCGGGTCAGGCGTTCAGCGCCGGGTCCAGTTCCGGAGATTCCTGCGCGCCGACATCGACACCCATTTCCGCCAGATGCCCGCTCCGGCCGGCGAGCACCGCATCCGCTACGGCATTGCAATACAGCTGCAACGCGCGCGAAGCGTCGTCATTCCCCGGAACCGGGAAGGCGATGTTGGACGGATCGGTGTTGGAATCGAGGATCGCAATCACCGGAATGCCCAGAACATTGGCTTCCTTGATCGCCAGATCTTCCTTGTTCACGTCGATCACGAACATCAGATCGGGAAGGCCGTTCATATCGCGGATACCGCCGAGGGACGCTTCGAACTTGTCGCGCTCCCGCGTCATCTTCAGCACTTCTTTCTTGGTGAAGCCGTGCGTGTCGCCCGCGAGCTGCTCTTCCAGCGTCTTGAACTTCTTGATGGACGTCGAAATCGTCTTCCAGTTGGTCAGCGTGCCGCCCAGCCAGCGATGATTGACGAAATGCTGGCCCGAACGACGGGCCGCTTCAGCCACCGGTTCCTGCGCCTGGCGCTTGGTGCCGACGAACAGAACCTTGCCGCCGGCCATCGAAACCGAGCGCACGAAATCCAGCGCCCGGGCAAACAATGGCACGGTTTGCGAAAGATCCAGAATATGAACGCCGTTACGCTCGCCGAAGATGTAAGGTTTCATCTTCGGGTTCCAGCGATGCGTCTGGTGACCGAAGTGCGCGCCAGCTTCCAGAAGCTGCGCCATCGACACCTGCGGGGTGTCCTGAGCCATAAATATTCTCCTGCCCGGTTTGACCTCCGCGAGGGTTGTGCGGGAATCGCCCCGCACACCGGAAGGTTCAAGCCCTCGCGTGTGGAATGGAGGGTGCCATAAGCAGAAAGGCGATTATCGTCAAGACCGCCCGCACCGCCCCTCCGATTCCCTGCCTACCAGCTATAATAATCGTCCGCGCCATTCTGGCCGCGCCGGAACGCGACCTTCCCCCCGACGACGGTATAGTCGACGTCGATCTTCTCGATGTCATCCGCCTCTACCTTGTTCGGATCTTGCGACAGGATCACGATATCTCCGCGCTTGCCGGGCGTGAGGGAACCATGCGTATCTTCGGAAAACTGGATGAAGGCGCTGCCCGACGTCCAGATTTTCAGCGCAGTATCGACCGGCACCCGCTGCGCTGCACCATAGACCTTGCCGTTGCCGGCGGCCCGACGCGTCACCATGCTTTCAATGCGCTGCATCACCTGCGCCGGGCTGACGCTATGATCGGAATTGCCGCCGATGGGGATGCCCAACTCGGTCGCACTGCGGTTCGGGTGCATGTAATCCCAGCGGTGCGCGCCGAACTCTTCCATTTTTTCGCCATGGTTCAACACATAGGAATGGGGTGCGAGCATGACATTGGCGGCCTTGACCCGGCGCAGGATGCGATCGTTTACCACGCTGGCATGTTCGATGCGGTGGCGGTGGTCCGTGCGCGGATTGGCCTTTTGCGCCAGTTCGATCGCGGTCAACACCATGTCGATCTCGCGATCGCCATTGGAATGGATCGCCAGTTGCAGACCCGCATCGTGCACTTTCGCCACACGTTCATTCAGTTCTTCCTGGCTGCGGCGTGGCGGGATGCCATAATAATCGGGATCATGCGCATAGGGTTCGTACAGCCAGGCGGTGCGGCCAGACAGGGAATTGCCGTGCGAGGTTTTGATCGCGCGCATTTGCAGCCCGGGCACCTGCCACGCAGCCGAATTCCGGTTTTCGGTCAGCCAATCGAGATGATCATAAGACAGCATGGCGTAGATATGGATCGGCATGCCTTCCTGCAGCAGTGTACGGAATCGGGCATATTTCTCCGGTGAACCGCCCGCATCGCCAATGCCAACAATTCCGTAGGATAAATACATGCGGAATTCCTTGCGATAGGCGTCGAGGATTTCCGCTTCGGTCGGCTGGGGAATGGTGTCGTAGAGCGGCCCGAAGCAGGGAACAGACTCCAGCATGATGCCGGTTGCCTTGCCGTCCGCGTCACGCTCGATCATGCCGCCCGGCGGGTTGGGGGTGGAATCGGTGATGCCGGCTCCTTTCAGCGCCAGCGTATTGACGACGCGACGATGGCCGCTGCTATGCCCGAGGATAACCGGGTGGTTCGGCGATACCGCATCCAGTTCCTTCGCAGTTGGATGCCCGCCGACAAGATTATCATTATAGCGCGAGCCAACGATCAACTGGCCGGGCGGGGTCACGGCGATCTTGCGGCGGAGCTTCTCGAACAACGCCTCGCGGCTTGTCACCCCGCCTTCAGGGCGGAGATCCAGCCGACCGTAAGGGGCCATTTCATCGAATTGCTGCTGCGGATGGATATGGGAGTCGATAAAACCGGGCAAGACCGGGCGACCGGCAGCGTCGATGATGTGCGTCTTGTCGTCGGCCAGCGCCATGGCTTCGGCGTCGGAGCCAACCTTGACGATCACGCCATCCTCCATGGCGACCGCCGATGCCGCGGTTATCCTGTCGTCGAAGGTTTTCACCTGACCATTGATAATCACCATGTCCGCCGACGCAAAGGCGCCCCCCGAGAGGGACAGTAGCAGAACAGACAGGATTCCGGCTTTACGCATCTGCATTCCTTTTCGACAACGGATTGAATTTCAGAAACTTATCTGGACACCGCCACGCACCGTTCGCGGCGCGGCGGGGGCAAGCAACCGCTCGCCGCCGATGATCGACACCGAGGTGGCATAATTACTGTCGGCAACATTATCGACGCGAAGCCAGGCGCGGTATCCGAACGGCGCCACACCCTCATAGGCGAGCGACAGGTCCAGCGTGTCATAGGCTTTCGCCTGAGCAAGGTTCATCGCATCGATCTGATATTTACCGACATAGCGCCAGTTCGCCGACAGGGACCAGCGATCCACCGGGCTCCAGGTCGCATCGACATTGGCCGTATGTTTCGGCACTCCGGCCACCGCCTTGCCGATCAGGCCGGTATTGGCATTTTCGCGGATTTTGGTGGTTGTGTAGCTATAAACAGACCGCAACCACAGGCGCGGCGTCACCTGCCATTCGGCGCTTCCCTCAATCCCCTTGCGCAATGTCTTGCCGAAATTCTCGTAGATGCCGGGGGCGACCGTCCGAACCTCGCCGGTGGAGGACAGGCGGAAGGCGGCGGCATCCAGCGTCAGGCCACCCACCGGCGTCAATTTTGCGCCGATTTCGAGCTGGCAGAAAATATTCGGATCGAGAGCCTGTCCGCCCACCGAATATTTGACGAAATTATTGGGCAGCGCGAACCCTTCGGCCCGGCTGGCGCGCAATTGCAGCCACGGCGTCAGTTGTGAGCGCGCCCCCAGCTTCGGGCTTAACCGGCTGACGGTTTCGAGATCACCGCATGGGTCGGTGCCGGTTTCCGGGCCATTGGGCGTGCAGCCGCCGGTAAAACGGTCCACTCGCAGGCCCAGCGACACGTTGAACAGGCGATGCAAGGGGGCCTGTACCTCGGCAAAGCCGGAAATGCTGTTCAGTTTCGTCGTCCGGTCGTTGGCGGCGGCCGCGGTACGGCGGCGATTATCCAGACCGTCAAAAAACAGGAAATCGGTACTCTCGCGGAACAATTCCGCACCCACCACATAAATGAAAGCGTCGGCGGCCCATCCTGCGTTTATCGATCCGTTGATGCTTGCTCCGGCGCCGAAAATCTCGCGGTCGTATGTTTCCTCGCGCTGACGCCAGGCATCGCCGCCGACGGGCCGGGAAAACCAGCGGGTGAAATCCTGGCGGGTGCCATAGGCAAATGTCACCAGCGATGCAGCGGGCGACAACTCCGCACTCACGTCCGCCCGCAGCATAACGAAATTCTTGTCCGCCCCGTCGTTCATCGTACGCGGATCAATGCCGCGCGGGTCGGCGTCAAATTGCTCCTGGGTCAGATAGCTGGCGCTATTGGCGTCGGCATGATGATAGCGCCCGGATACAGCGGCCTGGATGGCCGGAGACAGATCGAACGCAAGCCGCCCCGACAAGGTCTGGCGCTCCTGATCGGAATGAGGACGATAGCCGTCGGTCAGGTAGAATTGCCCGGCGAGATTGAACCGGCCCCCTCGCCATTCATGGCCCGTGGCCACCTGCAGATCGGCAGTGGCAAAGGACCCGAAGCTACCGTCGACATGCAGATAATCGCCGCCTTTCCGGCTGTCGATCTTCACCAGGCCACCGCGATTATAATTGCCATAAAGCGCTGACACGGGCCCGCGAAAAACCGTGAGGTTCGCCACTTCCAGCGGCACAATCACGTTCAGATCGACATAGCCATCGGCGTGGCTCATCGCTTCGTTGAGCGGTATACCATCCAGCACCGCGCCGAGATCGCCACCATGCCCGCCATTGCCGAAACCACGAATGACGATGCCATTCGCAACGCCGCCCATGCCGAAATCCCGTACCGTCATTCCCGGAACAAAGCGCAAAAGGTCGTCGAAATCCGCGAAAGCCTCACGGCGAATATCTGCATTATCCAGCGTAGTTGCGGACCAGGCAGAGCGGTCGGCTTGCAGCAATTGCCCTTTGACGACGATCACATCGGCAAAGACGTCATAAGCCGCGTCGGCATGGGCCGCAGTGGAGAATGTCGAAAAAACCAGCCCCGCCGCGACATTAAAAAAAAAGGGCCAGACCGCATTGCGTCTGGCTGCCAGATTCCATTCCATCATCGCGGCCCCATAGCCTTCTTGTGTTACCGATAAATGTAACCCGCATAACCGGCCCAACCCGATTACAACGGAACCCTTCCCGAAAATCTGGCTTGACGGGAAAGGAACATAAGGAGAACATGTTCCAACGAATCACCCTCTTGCGCGGAGAAGAGAATGATCACGAGCCTCAACCTGCTGCTTCTGGCCGTGCTGTTATGCGGTATTACCCTGATGTTCCGGCGATATGGCCCGCTATTGCTGGCGGCCTTGACCCGAAGGAGCGTTTGCGCCCTGCCCTTTACGCCGCCTTCGGAAACAGCTGTGACGGCACTTTCCGATTACCGTCGGCGCCGGACGCCACCGCCCATGTTTAATCAATGTCCGGTGACAAATCTGCTTCGGGCGGCCTGAGTTCCATGCGTCGCTGCCGCGCATAGACGAGCGAGGCGAAAGGAAAAGTCAGGGCATAGGCCAGCGACAGCGCGGTAAGGGTAATCCAGGGCGCTTGCGCCAGTGCGGCCGCAAACACCGCGACCGCAAGCAATACCCACAGCCGCCCCTGCGGCGGCACGCGCACCGATTTCCACCCCCATCCCGGCAGGGACGAAATCATCAGCAGTCCGACGATTACCGTCACCACAGCGGCGCTGACCGAGCGCACTTCGGGATCGAACCAGTCGGACACGCCCGAAAGCCACAGGAACAGCGGTGTTAACACCAATCCTGCGCCAACGGGCGCGGGTATGCCGGTGGTATAGCCGAGGCGCTTTATCGGCAGATCCACCGTATCCAGGGCGGCATTGAAGCGTGCGAGACGCAGGGCGCAACAGACAGCATAAAGCAACGCGACGACCCAGCCGACATTTCCCAGATGCTGCAATGTCCACAAATACAGCACCAGCGCCGGCGCCAGCCCGAAGGCGGTTACGTCCGAAAGCGAGTCCAGCTCTGCGCCGAAGCGGCTGGTGCCTTTCAGCAACCGCGCAATGCGCCCGTCCACGCCATCGAGCACGCCAGCGATTACAATGGCAGCGGCCGCCTTGTCGAAATCCCCGCCGATGGCGAAACGAATACCCGTTGCGCCCGCACACATCGCCAGCATGGTAACAGCGTTGGGCACCAATGCGCGTAATGGCAAACCTGCGACGCGCCCTCCGGAAATTTCCGTCACTGTCGCGCGCCCGCCACCAACGCACCGCCATCGCGCACGGCCAGGATGGTTTCTCCGGCAACTGCCCGCTGTCCTTTCAACACGCATGGCCGATAGCCGGCGGGCAGAAAAATATCGACGCGGCTGCCGAAACGGATCAGCCCGATCCGTTGTCCGGTCCCCACGATCGCGCCTTCGCGCACAAAGCTGACGATGCGCCGCGCCACAAGGCCGGCAATTTGCGTGAAGCCAACCCGTGTGCCGTCGGCCGCTTCCACGACCAGATACTGGCGCTCATTCTCGTCGCTGGCCTTGTCGAGGTCGGCGTTGACAAATCGCCCCGGCACATAGGCGACGCGCTTGATCGTTCCGGCAACCGGTGTGCGGTTGATGTGCACGTCGAACACCGACATGAACACCGAAATCCGTGTGGCGCTGCCGGGGGCCAATGCACCCTCGCCGATCAACTGGCGCGGCAGTTCCACCTGCGTAATTTGCGAAATCAACCCGTCCGCCGGCGATAACAACAGCCCGTCACCACCGGGCGAGGTACGCACCGGATCGCGGAAGAAGGCCGCGATCGCCACTGTCAGCACGACCAGCAACCAGCCGGGGAAAGACCAACCGACGGCAAACGCCAGCAAAGCCGCCACTGCCGCAAGGCCAGCAAATTTCATGCCTTCTCGATGAACGGACGGCCATTCCCATTTGACGGGCGCGGGTCCTGCCGCATGGGCAGCGGGCAACGGCGTAATCTGCGGCGGGCCAAATGCGCCGGCAGTGTTCCCCACCGGGGGGACCGGAGCAGGGCTATGCGGGGCGGAAGCTTCCGCCGGGTTTTCGGGATGATTCATGCGCGATATAGTAGGGAGTTTCGCGGCAATTGCGAAGTGCCATGCGACGATCTCGCGCTTTTGCCCGCTGTGTTAAGCCGGTATGGGCCGAACAGACATGCAAACCCCTGCCATCTCCCCTGTCCGTCCCGCCTCCGCCAGACCGCGGGCGCTGGCCATCTGGCTGCTCTCCGTCGCCGCCCTGGTCTTCGTCATGATAGTGGTTGGCGGAATCACCCGACTGACCGAATCCGGTCTGTCGATCACCGAATGGAAACCGGTAACGGGCGTCATTCCGCCGCTGAACGATGCGGAATGGCAGGAGGCATTTGATAAATATCGGGAAATACCCGAATATCAGCAATTGAAACGCGGCATGAGCATGGCCGAGTTCAAATTTATCTTTTTCTGGGAATGGGTGCATCGCCTGCTCGGGCGGGTGATCGGCGTGGCCTTCGCCGCGCCGCTCCTGTGGTTCGCAGCCCGCCGCGCCATTCCCGCCGGCTATGGCTGGCGGCTGACGGCATTGTTTTCGCTCGGCGCGCTGCAAGGAGCCATTGGCTGGTGGATGGTGCAATCTGGCCTGTCGGTCCGCACCGATGTCAGCCATTTCCGCCTCGCCGTGCATTTGCTGACGGCGCTGGCAATTCTCGGCGGCCTCGTCTGGACCGCGCTGGACTTGCTGGCGCTGCATCGAAATCCACGCGCGCGCCCTGCCCGCCTTACCCGTACCGCCACGATTACATTTGGTATATTATTTATCCAGCTATTGTTCGGCGCGTGGGTAGCAGGGCTTGGCGCAGGCTATGTTTCGAATACCTGGCCATCGATGAACGACCAGTTTTTCCCCGCCGGTATAAATTGGGAAGGCTTTTCCACCTTCGCCAACGATCCCTTCCTGACGCATTTTATCCATCGGTGGTGGGCCTGGGTGACGGTCTTCGCCCTTATCCTTCTCTCGCGCCGCGCGCGCACCGCCGGAAATGTGGTGGCGTCCCGGGCGCTCCATTCAGCGTTTGGCACCCAAATTTTGCTCGGCATCGGCACGGTCGTTTTCAACATGAACATCGTGCTGGCGGTGCTGCACCAGGCCGTCGGCGCGCTGGTGGTGGCCGCGACGATATGGGCCGCGCACGCCGTCGGAAACAGAACGGTATCATAATACCACACCGTTTTTCCTTGCGTTTCCACGGTCGTTGCCCGTATATCCTGCCCGACACCCGCCATTGCGAGCAGGATATACGAAATGTTGACCAGAGTGACCGCCTCGGCCAAGCCGGCTGAGGTAGAGAAAAAATGGATTTTGATCGACGCAGACGGCCTTGTCGTTGGCCGTCTGGCAACGATCATCGCCAACCGTCTGCGCGGCAAGCATAAGCCAAGCTTCACACCGCATGTCGATTGCGGCGATAATGTGATTGTCATCAATGCCGAAAAGGTACGGTTTACCGCCAACAAGGCATCGAAGAAATTCTACTATCGTCATACCGGCTATGCCGGCGGCATCAAGGAAGTCCGCGCCGACAAGGTTCTGGAAGGCCGCTTTCCGGAACGGGTGCTGGAAAAAGCCATTGAGCGGATGATTCCCCGTGGTCCGCTGGGCCGGCAGCAAATGCGCAACCTGCGCGTGTTCAAGGGTCCGGACCATCCGCATGGCGCACAATCGCCGGAAGTCCTCGATGTCGGCGCCATGAATCGCAAGAATAAGGTGAGCGCGTAATGAGTGAGAATACACCCCGCGAAGACACCCGCCAGTCGCTGGCCGATCTCGCACGCCTCAAGGCGGAAGCGGATGCACAGGCCGCAGCGCAGCCAGCCGCGCAAACGGCCACCCCCACCGTGCCGGCAGATGCAGGCGCGCCCGCCGCTGAACCGGTGGCGCTGCGTCCGCAAATCCTCGACAAATTCGGTCGCGCCTATGCTACCGGTCGCCGCAAGGACGCGGTCGCCCGCGTCTGGCTGAAGCCCGGCACCGGCAAGATCGAGGTGAATGGCCGCGACCAGTCGGTGTATTTCGCCCGCCCGACCTTGCGTCTCGTCATCAACCAGCCGTTCGACATTGCCGATCGGCGCGGTCAATATGATGTGATCGCCACCGTTGTGGGCGGCGGTCTCTCCGGTCAGGCTGGTGCGGTGAAACATGGTATCGCCCAGGCCCTGACCCGCTACGAACCGGTGTTGCGTACGCCCGTCAAGCGCGCCGGCTTCCTGACCCGCGACAGCCGCGTCGTCGAGCGGAAGAAATACGGCAAGGCGAAGGCCCGCCGCAGCTTCCAGTTCTCGAAGCGCTGATATCGAACAGGAAAAAGGGGCGGAAACGCCCCTTTTTCTTTGGCTGATATTCACGATTTCTCAGGCAGCATCTACCAAAACAATCTCGCTATCTTCGATGGCGGTTATTTTCAGCGTTTCCACATCGCGGATTGCGGCGCCGTCCCGTACATTCACGCGCACGCCATCGATCTCGATCACGCCCGTCGCCGGCACCAGATAGCCACGGCGCTCCCGGCCCAGCGGGTATTCGACCGTCTGACCGGCCCTTAGCCTCGCGCCGACAACCCGCGCGTCGGTGCGGATGGGCAGCGCATCGCCATCTTCGGTGAATCCGCTGGCCAGCACAACGAATTTCCCGCTCCGGTCTGCCTTTGGAAACGGCCGTGTGCCCCAGCCCGGCTTCTCACCCTGGCGCGTCGGGATGATCCAGATCTGGAAAATCCGGGTGGTCACATCTTCCATATTATATTCGGAGTGGACGATACCCGTACCTGCAGACATCACCTGCACATCGCCGGCTTCGGTGCGGCCCTTGTTGCCAAGGCTATCCTCGTGGGTAATCGCACCCTCGCGCACGTAGGTAATGATTTCCATATCGCGGTGGGGGTGCGGCGGGAAACCGGTTTGCGGCGCGATAATATCATCATTCCACACGCGCAAATTGCCCCACTGCACCCGTTCGGGATCATGATAATTCGCGAACGAAAAATGGTGCTTCGTATCCAGCCAGCCGTGGTTGTCTCCACCCAGCGATTCAAACGTCCTGACTTCGATCATGGTGTAGTCCCTGGCGAAAGAAATAATAGCTGGATCCAATGTATGCCATTTTGATGAATGAAAAAGTCGGATAAATTCGCGTTTTATGTTCTGAAAATCCGAAACATCCACTCGGTCATTGCACAGTCAGACGTGATGCGGCAAAACCCCGGCCATGCTGATGAGACGCCTCATTCTGTGGCTGGCGTTGCTGGCCGGAAGTTTTGCGGCCCAGGCCCAATCCTCCGCGCAACTCCCCCACACACGGGTAGAGCTTGTTTCCGACACGGCGGCGCCGGCTCCCGGCCAGAAATTCACGCTCGGTATCATCATGACTCCGCAGCCCGGCTGGCACACTTATTGGGAAAATCCCGGCGATTCCGGTATGCCCACGCGGGCGCGATGGACGCTGCCCGCAGGGGTTGAGGCCGGTCCGCTGATTTATCCCACGCCGGACACGTTCGTCGTGGCCGGCATTATGAACCATGTGTACAAGGGCGAGGCAACCCTGCTCGTCGACGTGCAGATGCCCGCCTATCAATCAGGATCGTTGCCGCTGGCATTGAAGCTGGACTGGCTGGTTTGCGACGATCAGCTATGTGTTCCGGAAAGCGCAACACTGGATTTGACGCTCGCGGTGGGTGACGGCACGCCCGCCCCCGCGCAACGCCAGCGTTTTGCTGCCGCACGGGAGGCCCTGCCCCGCGCGCTCGCCGAGCCCGCCAGCTTTGCGGTGGAGGAAGGCCGGCTGCGCCTTGCTGTTCCGCTCGCGGATGCAGCAAATGTAAAAGCTGTCCATTTCTTCCCGCATGGCGATGATTCCAGCGTCTTTTCCGCCGCGCAAAGCATCGGTTACACCAACAATGCGCTGATTATCGAGACAGAAGCCGTAGCTGACGCCAGCCCGCAATCGATCAGTGGCGTGCTGCGCGTTGAGCGTGACGACGGCCCGATAGGCATCGCATTTACCGCCGAACCTGGCGCGGTGCCTGCCGGTCAGCCGCTGGCCGCCAGCGCCCCCCCGGCAACTGTTGCCTTTCTGCCAGCCTTCGCACTGGCGCTGGCCGGCGGCTTGCTGCTCAATCTTATGCCGTGCGTCTTTCCGATCCTCAGCCTGAAGGCGCTGTCTCTGGCAAGGGCCGGGGAATCGCAGCGTCAGGCACGCGTAGAAGGCGTGGCCTATACGGCGGGTGTCGTACTTGTCTGTGTAGCGCTCGGCGGCATTGTATTGCTACTGGCGCGGACCGGTGCTGGCGCAGGCTGGGCCTTTCAGTTGCAAGACCCGCGCGTCATTCTCCTGCTGATGTTGTTGACGCTGGCCATTGGTCTTAATTTCGCCGGTCTGTTCGAAGTCAATCCGGGCAACGTGTCGGCAGGCCAGTCGCTGGCGGCGCGGCCTGGCGCCCAGGGCGCTTTCTGGACTGGCACACTGGCGGCGTTCGTCGCCACGCCCTGCACCGGCCCGTTCATGGCCGGCGCGCTGGGAGCTGCCCTGTTGTTGCCACCGGCGGCAGGTCTGGCTGTATTTGCCGGGCTTGGCCTGGGGCTGGCGCTGCCATTCCTGCTGATCGGTTTCGTGCCGGCACTACGCCGGCTGTTGCCGAAACCGGGTGCGTGGATGCTGACGTTCCGGCGGATTTTGGCGATCCCGATGCTGTTGACGACGCTGGCGCTGGCATGGGTGCTGGGGCGCCAGGCCGGTGCCAGCGGTCTGACGCTGGGCCTCGCCTTTGCGCTGCTGCTGGGGCTGGGCCTGTGGTGGGTCGGGTTGCGCCAGCAACGGCAACGGCCGGCGCTGATCCCGGGGCTGGTGGCCATACTGGCGTTGCTGATCGCGCCGGCGGCGCTTGCCCGCCTTCCACAACCCGTAACCGGCGCCGTTACCACCGATGGCCTGAATGGCCAGCCTTTCAGCCCGGCGGCATTGACGGAATTACGCGCAACCGGCGCGCCGGTGTTCCTTTATTTCACCGCCGACTGGTGCGTCACGTGCAAGGTAAATGAGCGCGGCGCGCTCGCCAGCGACGCAGTCATGCAAGCATTTGACGCGGCGGGTATCAAGGTGATGGTCGGCGACTGGACCCGCGCCAATCCGGATATCGCCCATTTCATCGCCGAACGTGGCAGGGCGGGTATTCCCCTCTATCTTTTCTATGGCAGGGATGGCGAAATCACCGAACTGCCGCAACTGCTCACTGTCGAACGCCTGGTCCGTCTCGGCACCCCCTCCCGCTCAGGAGATATATGATGATGCAGATGTTGAAAGCTCCCCTGATCGCCATGGCGACGCTCATCGCCTCGCCCGCTCTCGCCACCGCCGCCATAGGGCAACCGGCACCGGCCTTCACGGCCACCGACAGCAATGGTCATGCGGTCAATTTATCGGATTTTCGCGGCAAAACCGTGGTGCTGGAATGGACGAACGCCGAATGCCCGTTCGTGCAAAAACATTATAACAGCGACAATATGCAAAATCTGCAATCTGCGGCCAAAGCAAAAAATATCGTCTGGCTCACCATCAATAGCGGCGCGGCGGGCAAGCAGGGCCATGTCGATGGCGCCGGAGCCAACAGCATCATGAAGCGCACCGGTGCCGCACCGACCGCGTATCTGCTTGATACGGATGGAAAAATAGGCAAGGCCTATGGGGCGCGGACGACGCCGCATATGTATGTCATCGATGGCAAGGGCGTTCTCGCCTATATGGGTGGAATCGACGATATTCCGTCGGCGGACCCGGCGGATATTGGCAAGGCGCGTAATTTTATCAGTCTGGCGCTCGCGGATCTCGAAGCCGGAAAACCTGTCGCCAATCCGACGTCACGCGCTTACGGTTGCTCGGTAAAGTATTGACAAATATTATCTCCCCTTAACCTTAATTGTGAATTGGCGCATAACAGGTTTTTCTTTACTGTACCAAGGGTGCACTTGCACGCCATTGCCAAGCATGGGGCGAATAGATTTTCCCTGACTGACCAGTGGCCGCGATCACTTCAACAGAGGGGAATTTATGCGTCAATTTATAATAACCGCGCTCGCGGGTGTGGTTGGGGCGGCATCTCCTGCCACAGCCGCCAATCTCGTCGCCAACGGCAGTTTTGAAAATGGATTTGATGGCTGGGAAGCCTTTAGCGACGATACCAGCCTGTCACCCGCGATTGTCACCTATGGCGCGTCGGGCATCCCGGCGGATAACAGCGATTCGCGCAGTCCGGATCCTGTGGGCCAACAGGCGGCTTATTTTACCAGTGCTGTAGGCAGCCTGCAATTTATCGGTGGCTTTTCGGCTCTGACGCCAGGACGTTATGATTTCGGCTTCTCCATCTATTTGCCTTCCGACAATCCGGATAATGCCGGTAACGCCAGTCTGATCTTCGAGTTCTTGCTGAACCCCCTGCTCACCCTCGACATAACAACCCAGCCGGCGCGAACCTGGCTACATTATTCCGGCAGCACGCAAGTGACCACCACAGGAGCTTTCGATCTGTCGCTGGTGTTCGAACGCGATGACCTGTTGTCACGGGACATTGTGATCGACCGTGTTTACCTTGTCCCGCAGGGTTACACGCCGCCACCGCCATCTGTGATTCCCGAGCCGGCCACATGGGCGATGTTTATCGCCGGCTTTGGCATTGTCGGAAGCGCGATGCGTCGCCGCCGCACAGCCATCGCCTGAAACGACAGGATATCCCCTCTCCTGCGCGAGGAGAGGGGATTTCATCAAGACTTTGCCGGCAGCGCCGGGCGAATGTGCAGTTCGCGCAATTGTTTTTCCGTAACTTCGGATGGCGCGTTCATCATCAGATCCTCCGCCCGCTGGTTGAGCGGGAACAGGGTCACTTCCCGAATATTCGGTTCATCCGCCAGCAGCATCACAATACGATCAACACCCGGCGCTGAACCGCCGTGCGGCGGTGCGCCGTAACGGAATGCATTGAGCATTCCGGGGAAACTACGATCTACTTCTTCCTTGCTGTATCCGGCAATACCGAACGCCTTGTACATGATATCCGGCCGGTGATTACGGATCGCCCCCGAAGATAATTCGACGCCATTGCAAACAATATCATATTGCCAGGCGAGGATATCCAGCGGATCTTGCGTTTCCAGCGCCTCCATTTCGCCTTGCGGCATGGAGAACGGGTTATGCGAAAAGTCGATCTTGCCGGTTTCTTCATCCGCTTCGAACATCGGGAAATCGACGATCCAGCAGAAGCGATAGACATTCTGCTCGATCAGGCCCAGTTCCTCACCCACCCGTGTCCGCGCAAGACCCGCCAGACGCGCGGCACGTAACGGCTTGTCGGTCGCAAAAAATACGCCATCATCCGGTCCCAGACCCATTTGCCGGACGATGGCCGCGACGCGTTCAGGTTCAAGATTACGCGCGATAGGGCCACCGGCCTCGCCGCCCTTGAAATTGATGTAGCCGAGGCCAGCCCAGCCTTCGTTGCGCGCCCATTCGTTGGTTCCGTCAAAGAAGGAACGGGGCCGCAAACCTGCACCAGGCGCCGGAATGGCGCGCACGACCGCGCCGTCGGCAATCATCCGTGCGAACACGCCAAAGCCACCATCGCGGAAATGTTCGGTGACGTCCGAAATGATCAGCGGATTGCGCAGATCGGGCTTGTCATTGCCATATTTCAGCATGGAATCGGCATAGGAGATGCGCGGGAATGGCGCGGGCGTTACCTCCCATGGCGTTTCGCGATTCCATCCGGCAAATTGCTCGAACACCCCGTGCAATACCGGTTCCAGTGCTGCGAACACATCTTCCTGGGTGACGAAGCTCATTTCGAAATCGAGCTGGTAAAACTCACCCGGCGAACGGTCGGCACGGGCGTCTTCGTCCCGGAAACAGGGAGCAATCTGGAAATAACGGTCGAAGCCCGCCACCATCAGCAATTGCTTGAACATCTGCGGCGCTTGCGGCAGCGCATAGAATTTGCCGGGATGCAGACGGCTGGGCACCAGAAAATCGCGCGCACCTTCCGGGCTGGAAGCGGTAAGGATCGGGGTCTGATATTCGACAAACCCCTGATCGATCATGCGCTTGCGCAGGCTGGCGATGACATTCGACCGCAGCAGCATGTTGCGGTGGATGCGCTCCCGCCGCAGATCAAGGAAGCGGTATTTCAGCCTGATGTCTTCCGGGTAATCCGTGTCGGCGGCAACCGGCAACGGTAATTCTTCCGCCGCCGACTGCACGATCACGTCGCGCACCCGAACCTCGATAGCCCCGGTAGACAGATTCGGATTAACGGCCCCGGCCTCTCGGGCAACCACTTCACCATCCACCGTCACCACCGACTCCAGCCGAAGCGAGTCGAGCGTATCCAGATGTTCCGATCCGGCGGCGACGACAAGTTGCGTCAGACCATAATGGTCGCGCAGGTCGACGAACAAAACGCCGCCATGGTCGCGCTTGCGGTGAATCCAGCCGGACAGGCGAACATTCCGGCCAACATCGGCAGCGGTCAGCGCGCTGCAATCATTGGTGCGATAAGCATGTGTCATGGTCGGCGGTTCAGACGGTTCGGAAGTCTTTTGTCAAGCGCGCGTTCAGCCGTTATGCGCAGATCATGCATATTCACCCCCTTGTTACCGACAGCGCGACTCTGGCCGATTTGTGCGCGCAACTGGCGAAAAGCGACTATATCGCCTTTGATACCGAATTTATGCGGGAAAGCACCTATTATCCAGAGCTTTGCCTGATCCAGGTTGCCGACAACAAACAGGCCTTCGCCATAGACCCCCTGGCCGAGGATATGGATCTCTCTCCGTTCTTCGACCTGCTGACCGACGAATCGATTCTGAAGGTCGTTCACGCCGGCGGCCAGGATCTCGAAATCATCATGAATCTGACGGGAAAAGTGCCGCAACCCCTCTTCGATACGCAGATCGCGGCGATGGCCCTGAACATGGGGGAACAGGTTTCCTACGCCAATCTTGTTTCGCATTTCGCCGGCGAGCATATCGACAAGGGCGCACGCTTCACCGACTGGGCGCGGCGTCCCCTGTCCGAGCGGCAAATTATCTACGCCATCGGGGATGTTACACATTTATCGCGGATTTTTCCGAAAATGCTGAACAGATTGCGGCGGACGGGGCGCGGCGTCTGGCTGGACGAAGAAATGGCGCGGATGACCGATCCGACGCAATATCGGGTTGATCCGGAGCAATCATGGCTGCGCGTCAAACTGCCCAATCGCAAACCCGACGTGCTGGGCCGGCTGAAGGCGCTGGCCCGCTGGCGCGAACTGGAAGCGCAGCAGCGCAATATCCCGCGTGGGCGATTGCTGAAGGATGAAACGCTTGCGGATCTGGCGGCGGCGCCCCCGCAATCCCAGGCCGATCTGGCACGGGTGCGTGGACTCGCCACAAGCTGGTCACAAAACGCCATTGGCGCCCGGTTGATGACCGTGCTTGCGGGGGCGGAGCCGCTGCCCGTCAGCGAAATCCCGACGCGGGAGCATCGCCCGGGCCTCAGCAGTGACGCGTCGTTGATTGCGGACCTGCTGAAATTATTGCTGAAAATCCGGTGCAAGGAAGAAGGGGTCGCGCCCCGTCTGGTGGCGCGCAGCGATGAACTGGAGGCGCTCGCCGGGGGGGCGCACGATTTGCCGCTGCTTTCCGGCTGGCGTCGGGGATTATTCGGCGACGATGCGCTGGCGCTGGTGGAAGGACGGCTGGGTTTCGTGGTGGCGGACGGAAAGCTCAGGATGCGGTCGTTGACGCCCCATCCACCCGCAGAGCCGGTTCCAGCCCCAGAACCTGGGCCAGAATCCGGTGCCGCCGCCGCGCCGAATCCCCATACAGACTAGCCAGCGGCCCATCCAGCTTCAGCACCAGTTCCGTATTCGTGCGCTTCACGCGGGTGCCCTCCAGCAAAACGGTCGATCCGCCGGCCAGGCGCTGACCGAAGCGCACGCCAAGCCCCCAGTGCATCGCCTGCTCGAAGCGATGCGGCGGGGCCAGGCGTTGCAGCCGTTGCGTTTCCGGCCCCGGCGCGCTGCCACCGTTCACCACAAACAGCGTCATCGCCAGCATCGCCCGTTCGGCGGCGTCTATGCCCACCCAATTGCCATGCAGCGCCAGATACAGGCCGTCTTCGGCGCGCATGTCCGGATGTGCGCGCCATGTGGTATCGGCGAGCAGGCAGGCCGCATGTCGTATACGGCGCTGGGCTGCCGGTTCGCCGGGAAAAAGCTGGTCGGTGAAAGCCAGCAGCGCGTCACCGATTTCGGGATCGCTGCCATCGGAAAACCGGCCCGACCGCATCGCTTCGTCCCGCGCATTGGCCAGCAGAGGATCTTGCCGCTGCACCGGCTCCGGCAAGTCGCTGTATAACAGCCCTTCCCTTAGTCCGTAAGACGACATGATAATCCCGCTACTGTCCAGCCGTTTCGTTACCGCCTTCAGCAGCGCGACCGCGCCTGGCAATTGTGGTCCGCGCGCGGTGGGGATAGACTGTATCTGTTTCAGCGCCTTGGGCGAGATATGCGCGAGCGTCCGCGCCAGGCGCGGCAATGTATCCACGCGCATATTATATTGGTGAATAACGGGCAGCGGCCAGTCGTTCAGGTGCATATGCAAATGCGCCAGCGCCCGCCAGCTTCCGCCAACCGCATAGAGAGGCTTGCCCGCGCCCAGCCCCGCCCATTCCACTGCTTCCAGCGCGCGGTCGAGATTGCGGGCGAAGGATTGCGGCGACGCTTTCCGCTGCGCATCAAGGCGCAAGGACCCCAGCGGCAGGGACATGCGCTCATGCACCTCGCCACCGGCCACCCGCGCCAGTTCGAGCGAACCGCCGCCCAGGTCGCCGACAATGCCATCTGCGTCGGGAATGGCGGCAATCACGCCCAGCGCCGCGCAAAGCCCTTCGGTCTGGCCAGAGATGGTTTCGATGCCGATGCCCGTTTCCGCGCGGACCCGATCGACGAATGCTGGCCCATTTTTTGCCTCGCGCACCGCAGCGGTGCCCACGGCCCGCAGGGAATCGACCTGCATCGCCTCGCACAACAGCGAAAAACGCGCGATGGCTGTCACCGCCATATCCATCGATCGTGCCGACAGGCAGCCATCAACCGCCAGCCCCTGACCGAGACCGGCCATCACCTTTTCATTGAACAGGATCGCTGGCGCGCGCGCCAGCCCCTTGTATACCACCAGCCGCACCGAGTTGGAGCCGATGTCGATGATGGCGGTGCGCGGCACACGCCGCCGGACAACCGCCGCTTTTCCTTCCGCAAGCCCCCCCTGGGCCATGGTCATGCGGCTATTCCCGTGGCTGCTGCCACTGCTTCGCGCACCGCCGCCAGCGCATCCTGGGCCGCCGCGCCATCCGGCCCGCCCGCCTGCGCCATGTCGGGCCGACCGCCGCCGCCCTGCCCGCCCAGCACCGCCGCTGCCGTGCGCACCAGATCGACCGCCGAAAGATTGCCGGTCAGATCCCTGGTTACGCCAACGACTACCGATGCACGGCCTTCGTTCACCGCAATCACCACGGCGACGCCCGAACCGACGCGCGCCCGCGCTTCGTCCACCAGGCCGCGCAAGGCTTTCGCTTCCACGCCCTCCAGCACCTGGCCCAGGAAGCCGATTTCACCGATCTTTTCCGGCGCAGCCGCCTGATCCGCCGCCGGACCTGCCAGCGCCAGCGCGCGTTTGGCATCCGCCAGTTCACGTTCCAGCCGCTTGACCATATCCGTTAGTGAAGCCACTCGCTCCGGTACGGCATCCGGGCGGATACGCAGGGTTCCGGCTGCGGTTTTCAGCAGCGCCTCCTGCTCCAGCAGATATTGCCGCGCCGCTTCGCCCGTCAGCGCCTCGATCCGCCGCACACCTGCCGCCACCGCCGATTCGGAAATGATGCGGAACAGCGCGATATCGCCGGTCGCCGACACATGGGTGCCGCCGCACAATTCCACCGACCAGTTGCGACCCAGGTCATTCGCCGTCCCCATCGACAGCACACGGACTTCCTCGCCATATTTTTCACCGAACAGCGCCATCGCGCCGGCCTCGATCGCGGCTTCCGGCGTCATCAACCGCGTGGAAACCGGCTCATTGGCGCGAATCTCGCGGTTAACCAGCGTCTCGATTTGCGTGATTTCGTCAGCCCTCAGCGCTTTCGGATGCGAAAAGTCGAACCGCAACCGGTCTGCGGCGACCAGAGAGCCTTTCTGTGTGACGTGCTCGCCCAACACCTGTCGAAGCGCCGCGTGCAGCAAATGTGTGGCGGAATGGTTGGCGCGGATCGCGGAGCGCCGTTCGCTATCGACAATCTGGGTGACAGCTTCACCAACCCGGACTTCCCCGGATTCCACCACTCCGCGAAGGGCATGGAGCTTGCCCAGTGGCTTGGCCGTGTCGTCGATGCGGATGCGCAAGCCCTGCTCGCCTGTTACCACCCCGCTATCGCCGACCTGCCCACCCGATTCAGCGTAAAAAGGCGTCTGGTTGACGAGCAGCGTAATCGCATCGCCTGCTTTGGCCGACTGCACTTCCACGCCATCGACGATGAGGGCCGTTACCTGGCCTTGCGCCTCATGGGCGGCATAACCGATAAAATCCGTCGCCCCCAGCCGTTCGGCCAGATCGAACCACAGGCTATCTGTCGCGCTTGCTCCGCTGCCGGCCCAGGCGGCGCGGGCGCGGGCTTTCTGTTCGGCCATGGCGGCATCGAAACCGGCACGATCGACCCCGCGCCCTTCCGCCCGCAGCGCGTCTTCGGTCAGATCATAGGGAAAGCCATAGGTGTCATAGAGGCGAAACGCCACGTCGCCCGGCAGCACCGCGCCCGGCGCAAGGCCACCAGTCGCCTCCTCCAGCAGTTTTAACCCCTTGTCGAGCGTCTGCCGGAAACGGGATTCCTCCAGCTTCAGCGTTTCCTCGATCAGCGGCTGCGCGCGCGACAGTTCCGGCCATGCAGCACCCATGGTGGAAACGAGCACCTGCACCAGCCGGTGCATCAGCGGTTCCTTCGCGCCCAACAGATGCGCGTGGCGCATCGCCCGCCGCATGATCCGCCGCAACACATAGCCGCGCCCTTCATTCGCCGGCAGCACGCCATCGGCGACCAGAAAACCGGAAGCACGCAAATGATCGGCAATAATACGATGGGATGCACGCGTTTCCGGCGCGTCCGTCGAGGTCCCGGTCAGCGCGCCGGATTCAGCGATCAACGCGCGGAAGATGTCCGTTTCAAAATTGTCGTGCGTGCCCTGCAATACGGCGGCGATACGCTCCAGCCCCATGCCGGTGTCGATGGACGGTCGCGGCAAATCGACCCGGCGGCCATCCGGCAACTGGTCGAACTGCATAAATACCAGATTCCAGATTTCGACGAAGCGGTCGCCGTCTTCATCCGGCGATCCCGGCGGTCCGCCGCGGATATGCGCGCCATGATCGTAGAAAATTTCCGAGCAGGGGCCGCATGGGCCGACATCACCCATCGACCAGAAATTATCGTTCGTGCTGATGCGGATAATCCGTTGTTCGGGCAGGCCGGAAATGCGTCGCCACAGATCAAAGGCTTCATCATCGGTGTGATAGACGGTAACGGTCAGCCTGTCGGCGGGAATTTCCCACGCGCGCGTCAGCAGATCCCAGGAAAGTTTGATCGCCTCTTCCTTGAAATAATCGCCGAAGGAAAAATTTCCCAGCATTTCAAAGAAAGTATGGTGGCGCGCCGTATAGCCGACATTGTCCAGATCATTATGCTTGCCACCCGCGCGCACGCATTTTTGCGAGGATGCGGCTGTGGTATAGGGCCGCGTCTCAAGCCCGGTGAAGACATTTTTGAACGGCACCATCCCGGCGTTCACAAACATCAGCGTGGGATCATTTTGCGGCACCAGCGGCGCGGACGGAACCGCAACATGACCGGCGGCCTCAAAATGTTCGAGGAACGAGCGCCTGATGTCGTTGGTGGATGTCATTCCGTCTGCCTCAATCTTCCATCTCTGATGCATATACATCGGGATCGCCAAACAGGGCGAAAGCGCTGCCATACAGGGGTTGGCCTGTCTGCGGCAATCTTGAAACGCAGTTCGCCCGGTCCCATATTTTCTTCCGGGAAGGATCGCCGGAATCGGGGTCTTTTCCATTTTCGCCCGGCCTGTTGGCGGGTGTTACTATGTCATTGCTTTGAAAGGATGAACATGCGCAGCACATTTGATTTTGCCCCCCTTCTCCGTTCGTCTGTCGGATTTGAAAATCTTAATCGCCTCGTCGATTTTGCCTCCCGCGCATCCGATGGCGACAGCGCCTATCCGCCCTATAATATCGAAAAGCTCGATCAGGATCGTTACCGGATCACCATGGCGGTCGCCGGATTCTCCGAAGCCGAACTGGACATTACGGTACAGGAAAATGCCCTCGTGATCTCTGGCAAGAGCGCGCCGGAAGCCAATGGCGAAGGCCGCAGCTTCCTGCACCGCGGCATTGCCCGCCGTGATTTCGAACGGCGCTTCCAGCTTGCCGATGTAATCAAGGTGGTCGGCGCGTCCTACGAAAACGGGCTGCTCAACGTCGATCTCGTCCGCGAGATTCCCGAGCATAAAAAACCTCGCAAGATTGCCATCGGTTCCGCCGAACCGGCGAGCGTTGCGATCGAAGGCGACAAGGCCTGAGCAAACGGGGCCGGGAAATATCTCCCGGCCCTTTTCTTTTATTCGTCTTCCCGTTCGGCATCGGTAATGCCCAGTGCCTTCAGTTTACGATGAAGCGCCGAGCGTTCCATGCCGATGAACGCCGCCGTGCGGCTGATATTCCCCGAGAAACGCCGGATTTGCCCGCGCAGATATTCGCGCTCAAACGCCTCGCGCGCCTCGCGCAAGGGCGTCGCCATAATCGACCGCGATGTTTCTCCAGGCAGCAGTTTGGCAGATTCGGCGGTCAGTTCGGGCGGCAGATGATCGAGTTCGATTGTATCTCCGGCGTGTGCCGGCATCATGATCAGCGTCCGCTCCATCACGTTACGCAGCTGGCGGACATTTCCCGGCCAATTATAGGATTGCAGCGCCACCAGCGCGTCCTCCGATAAAACCGGCGTACGTATGCGCCGTTCGGTCGCCAGCCGGGCAAGGAAATATTCGGCCAGTTGGCCGATATCCTCGCGCCGTTCGGCCAGCGCCGGCACGCGCACCGGCACGACATTCAACCGGTAATAGAGATCTTCACGGAAACGCCCGGCGGCAATTTCCTCCGGCAGATCGCGGGACGTCGCCGAGACCAGCCGCACATCCACCTTTACCGAGCGGACGCCGCCGACGCGCTGGAACGTCTGGTCTGTCAGAACGCGCAAGATCTTGGCCTGGGTGGTCAACGGCATGTCCGCGACTTCATCGAGGAACAGGGTGCCGCCATCCGCCACTTCCAGCAGACCGGGGCGCACAAGATCGCCGCCATGCTCTTCCCCGAACAGTTCCGCTTCCATCCGTTCGGGAGCCATGCGCGCCGCCGCCACCACCACAAACGGACGTTCCGCCCGTGTGGACCAGCGGTGCAACAGCCGCGCCGCCACTTCCTTGCCGCTGCCCGCCGGTCCCTGGATCAGCACACGGCTGCCCGTCGCCCCCACCCGCTTGATCGTCGCACGCACGGTACTGATCGTGTGACTGCTGCCGGTCAATTCGCTTTCAATTCCGGCCAATGATCGCAATTCATCGACTTCGCGGCGCAAGCGTTCTGTTTCGGTGGCGCGATCGACCGCCAGCAACAGCTGATCCGCCTGAAACGGCTTTTCGATGAAATCTTCGGCGCCGCGCCGGATCGCCGCTACCGCCGTATCCAGATTGCCATGGCCGGAAATGATCAGCACCGGCAGGGTCGGGTCGCGCTCCTTCACCGCGTCCAGCACTTCCAGCCCGTCCAGTTTCGACCCCTGCAGCCAGATATCCAGGATCAGCAATGCCGGCCGGCGTTCAGCGATGGCCGCGAAGGTTTCATCGCTGTTGGCGGCGGTGCGGGTGCGATAGCCCTCATCTTCCAGAACGCCGGCAATCAGCATGCGGATATCGGCTTCATCATCAACGACAAGAATATCGAGAGACATATCAGACCCGTTCGATTTCGGTGGGAGGGGGTGCGGACGCCAAAACGAGTCCGCGATTGAGGGCGAGATCGAAGTCCATGCGCGCCATTGCGCCGCCGCTTTCGCGGTTGACCAGCTCCAGGCGGCCATGGTGATCTTCCACGATCCGCTTGACGATGGCGAGGCCCAGACCGGTGCCGCGCGCCCGTGTGGTAACATAAGGCTCGAACAGCCGCTCCCGCAGTTCGGCGGGGATGCCGATGCCGGTGTCGCTGATGGTCAGACGCAAGCGCCCGCCGTCAATCCCGACGATGATCGCCACTTCATCCTGATCGGTGGGGCCGCCCGGCTTTTCATGGATGGATTCGGCGGCGTTCTTGATCAGATTGGCAACGGCTTGCGCGATATGACGGCGATCACAAACAAACTCGGGCAGATCTTCTTCTACTTCCAGCCAGAAACGGATATCCGGATTGCCAACCTCCGCCAGAAACACGGCCTGGCTGACAATTTCCCCTATATTCTCGGGGCGGAAGCCGGGGGCCGGCATCCGCGCGAAGGCTGAAAACTCATCAACCATGCGCCGCAAATCACCAACTTGCCGGATGATGGTCTCCGTCAACTGGTCGAAGGTTTCGCGCCCGTCGCCAATCTGTTTGCCAAAGCGGCGCTTCAGCCGCTCGGCAGATAATATGATCGGCGTCAGCGGATTCTTGATCTCATGCGCGATACGCCGCGCCACATCGGACCAGGCGGCGCGGCGCTGATCGGCAATTTGCTGGGTGATATCGTCGAACGTCAGGATATAGTTGCGTATCGGCCCGCTATCCGCCGTGAAGCGCACCGCAAGCGTTTGCGTTTCGCCGGAAAGCGTACGCCGGCTGATATCGGCCGCGGTCGTGCCGCCACCCCGCGCTGTATCGAACAGTTCGATGAATTCCGGCACCGCTTCCGCCAGTTGCCGCCCTGCAAGCCCGCCATCACCGGCTTCCAGCAGCGAATC
>JBAYSX010000020.1:0-43060 GCA_041675905.1 Sphingomonadaceae bacterium
CCGGTCCATCACCGCAATCAGCCGACCAAAGAGCGCCTCTGCACCAGTCTGATTTTTCACCATGGGGCTGCCTCCATTGCGCCATCCAATATGTTGATAATATATATTATGTTAAATGATTGATAATGAAAGATCAGAATCCCGCCATTCGAACCAGCAGCACTGCGGCAGCAATAATCACGCCCCAGATCAACGCCAGACGGAAAATCTGCCGGGAGCCCAGGCGCGCCAGATAAGACCTGTTCAGCGCCAGAACGACGAAAAGTGTCGCCGCCAAGACTGAAATTGCCCACAAAGGCGGCATTTCAGCCCGCCTCCCATAGCCGGCCATCATAACCAGGCGTCACTGTGGGGGGCAGTTCGTCCAACAGCGCATTATGATCCATCGACTGATCCATATGGGTCAGCCAGGCTTCGGCGGGCCTTGCCGCTGCGATCCATTCCAGCGTTTTTGCCAGATGGCTATGGGTCGGATGCGGCTCCCGGCGCAGTGCGTCGACGATCCATAGATCCAGGCCCTGCACCGCGGTCATGCTTTCCTCTGGCAGCGCGTTTACGTCGGTTGAATAGGCCACCGCCTTGCCACCGGCTTCAAAGCGATAGCCGACGGACTGGATCGAACCATGATGCTGGCGGAATGGTCGCACAGTAATCGCGCCGAAGCGCATTTCATCCGACAATGCATGGGCTTTCGCCGTCGCCGGATATCCGCCCTTCCCGGCGAACACATAGGAAAATCTGCGCGTTAACAGTTCACGCGTATTGCTATCCATATAGCAATCGACTTCCTTGCGCGTAGAATAGAATAATGCCCGCAAATCGTCGATGCCATGGGTGTGATCCGCATGATCATGCGTGAACAGCACAGCGGTCAGCCAGCCGACGTCAGCGTCCAGTAACTGCGCCCGCAAATCCGGCGACGTATCGACAAGAAGCCGCGTATCCCCGGATTCCACCAGGATCGATACGCGGCGGCGATTGTTGCGTGGATTGGACGGATCGCAGGCGCCCCAGTCGTTCCCGACGCGCGGCACACCCGAGGAAGCACCCGAACCGAGCATCCGCACACGCATCAGGCAGAAATCCGCGTGAACAGTCGCCGCGCGTTGGCGGTGGTGCATTCAGCAAAAGCATCTAAAGACATGCCGCGCAATTCAGCGAGATAGCGGGCCGTATGCGCCACATAGGCGGGTTCGCAGGTTTTCCCCCGCACCGGAACCGGTGCGAGAAATGGCGCGTCGGTTTCCACCAGCATGCGATCTATTGGCAGGGTTCGGGCAGTTTCCTTCAGCGCGGCAGCATTGCGGAATGTGACAATACCAGACAGTGAAACATAAGCCCCAAGTTCCAGGCAGGCATCCGCCAGCCATTGCGTCGAGGTAAAGCAATGCAACACCATGGGAAAAGCGCCCTTCCCCATTTCCTCTTGCAATATCGCTGCCGTATCTTCATCCGCATTACGTGTATGCACAACCAACGGCAGCCCGGTTTCCCGGGATGCCGCGATATGCGCGCGAAAGCTCGTTTGTTGCTGGCCACGATCGGAGTGGTCGTAATAATAATCCAGCCCCGTCTCGCCAATGCCCACTACCTTCGGATGCCTGGCCGCGGCAACCAGTTTCGCCGTGTCGATGCCGGTATGCTTGTCGACCTCGTGCGGGTGGATGCCGACGGTCGCCCAGACCTGTTCATTGCGCTCCGCGCTCGCAATCACCTGGAGCCATTCGTTTTCGCGCGTCGAAATGGAGATGAAAGTGCCCACTCCGGCTTCCCCGGCACGTGCCAGCACCCCGGCCTCATCCTCTACCAGGCCGGGGTAATTGAGATGACAATGGGTGTCGATCAGCATCAGGATTCCGGTTCCACCCAACGGGGGAATACGCCAACAGAAGCCGGCAGCGGCGTTCCCGACCGCAACCTTGTGCCCCATGATGAAAAATTGCGGGCATCTTGTGGAATAGCCAACTGATCCAGGAGTTTCGCGCCACTCGTGGGCATGGCAGGTTGCACCAGTAACGCCAGTTGCCGCACCGCTTCGGCGGCGTGATACAATACAATATCCGCTCGCGCCGGATCCGTTTTCCGCAGCGCCCAGGGCGCATGATCGTTCAGATACAGGTTGGTTGCAGAGACCCGAGCCCAGATCGCGTCGAGCGCCTGATCCGGTCGAACCGCCGCATGCGCCACGCGGCATTCCTCCAGCAAGCCACCCAGTTCCGCAAGTAACGCCCGGTCGCTGTCGGTGGCTGGCCCGGCAGGCGGAACCTTGCCGTCGCAGTTTTTGGCGATCATCGATAGCGTACGTTGCGCCAGATTGCCGAGATCGTTGGCGAGATCGGCGTTGATGCGCCGTCCGATCGCCTCATGGCTCCACTCGCCATCCTGACCGAACTGGATCGCGCGCAGCATATAATAGCGCAGCGGATCGACGCCAAAACTTTCCACCAGTGCCCCGGGCTCGACAATATTGCCGAGCGATTTCGACATTTTCTCCCCCCGGTGGAGCACAAATCCGTGCCCGAACACACCACCCGGCAACGGCAAGCCGGCGGACATCAGGAAAGCCGGCCAGTAGATGCCATGGAAGCGCACGACATCCTTGCCGATAACGTGCAGATTGGCCGGCCAAAGTTTCTCCCAGCCTTCCGCTGGCCAGCCGCTCGGGGTCAAATAATTGGTGAGCGCGTCCACCCACACATACATGACATGATCGGGCGACCCCGGCACCGGCACGCCCCAGTCAAAACTGGTGCGGCTGATCGACAAATCCTTCAGCCCGCGCTCAACAAACGCCCGCATCTCATTCAGACGGCTCGCGGGGCGCACATATTCAGGCCGTTCCGCATATAATTTCAGTAACGGCTCCTGGAAGCGCGACAGACGGAAAAACCAGCTTTCCTCTACTGTCCATTCGACCGCCGTTCCGGTCGGCGCGAGCTTCGTGTCATCGTCGGCGACGTTCAGTTCGCTTTCGTCATAATAGGCTTCGTCCCGTACGGAGTACCAGCCTTCGTAGCGGCCGAGATAAATATCGCCCGCATCCACCATACGCTGCCACAGCGCCTGTACGGTCGCCTTGTGATCCGGGTCGGTGGTGCGGATAAATCGATCATAGCTGATGTCGAGCTGTGCATCCATTTCCTTGAAATGTTGCACCATTTCGTCAACGAACGCTTTTGGTTCCACACCGGCGTTGCGCGCGGCCTGGGCGATTTTCAGCCCATGTTCGTCACTGCCAGTCAGAAAATAGGTGTCCCGCCCGTCCAGACGCGCGAACCGCGCCAGCCAGTCGACCGCGATGACCTCATAGGCATGGCCAACATGCGGCCGGCCGTTGGGATAGCTGATGGCTGTGGTAACATAATAGCGATTCTTGTCGGTCATGGGCGTGGAGATTTTCCTTCGAGCTGGCCCGCGCGGACCAGAAGCTGACCCAATGCGAATGCCACCTGCACCCGGTCATAAGCAAGCCTTACAGCATCCTGCGCCAATGTATCCGCACGCTCATATAATGTCAGCAGTTCAGCAGACGGTGCGCGCCGGGCCGCCTGCGCCAGCCGGCGCGGGGCCAAAATCGTCAGCGCCTCCATGCGGGCCTGAGCCGATTGCGGCTGGAATTGCCGGGCGAAGGTCGTCAGATCGCCGCCACGCAACAGACTTTCGATGGCGTCTCCCAGACCATCCACGCCCTCCCCCGCAAAGCGTAACGCCTCCCCCGGCGCGCCATCCGCCAGAGCCGTCAGCGCATCCAGCCGCTCCGGCTCGACTCCTGCCGCTTCCAGCACCTCCCGGCATTGCTCCGTGCCCAGTTTGCGAAATCCCATCGACCGGCACCGCGACCGGATCGTCGGCAACAGCCTTGCCGGCGCGTGACTGATCAGGAAAAACACCGTTTGTACAGGTGGTTCTTCCAGACTCTTCAGAAAGGAATTTGCCGCAGCACGATTCATATCGTCGATGGAGTCAATGATAACGGTGCGCCACGCGCCAAGCCCCGGCGTCGAGCGGAACAGCGCCTGCAATGCGCGAACCTGATCGACCTTGATCTCGGCGGCAACCTTGCCCTTCTCGTCAACCTCGCGCGCCAAAACCCGGTGGTCGGGATGGCTCCCCGCCGCCACCAGCCGAGCCACCGGATGCTCTTCCGAAATGTCAGCGCCCTGCCCCGCCAGCAGTTGCAGCGCCGCCAGATCTGCGAAGCGGCGCTTGCCGATGCCGCGCGGACCGGTCAACAGCCAGGCATGATGCAACCGCCCGCTGGCCAGCGCTGCCTCAAACTGTTTCCGTTGATCCGGGTGCCCAACCAGCATGACAGGGGGCTACCCTTGAGTCGTGCGCAAAACAACCCCTTTGACGGCACCCGGATTTCCGTCCATGGTCGGTCATTACCCCGGGGGGCCACTGAGTCCGTGGCTGAGAGGCAGACAGGCAAGTCTGCGACCCGTCGAACCTGATCCGGTCCGTACCGGCGTAGGGAGGGATTGCTTTGCCCGCAACGCCCGCCTTGCGCCTGAATGACCCTTGGCGCGAGAGGCAAGATTATGGCTGACATCCCTTCCCGGCACGAAACCATGCAGGTGACGACTGGTCCGCTGCCGGCGTCCCGAAAAATTCATATCGCCGGCACAATTCACCCGGACATCCGCGTACCCATGCGCGAAATCAATCTGGATACCGATAGCGAACCGCCGCTTCGCGTCTATGACACGTCGGGTCCCTATAGCGACCCGGCGGTGCACATCGCCATCGATCAGGGCTTGCCGAAGCTGCGCGCCCCCTGGATTACAGCCAGAGGGGATACCGCCAGCTACGATGGCCGGCAGAGCAAACCGGAAGATAATGGCCTGTCCCAGGCGGGCAAGCGCGAGGTTTTGCCCTTCCCGCTACCCAATCTCCGCCCCTTGCGTGCAACCGGGGGGCGTGCCGTTACACAAATGGCCTATGCGAAAGCGGGCATTATCACGCCGGAAATGGAATATGTCGCCATCCGTGAAAATCTTGGCCGCCGCGCATCCGTCGAAGGCCAGGTGCGCGATGGAGAGAGCTTTGGCGCGGAAATCCCCGATCATGTAACGCCCGAATTCGTGCGCCAGGAAATCGCGCGCGGTCGCGCCATTATCCCGGCCAACATCAATCACCCCGAAGCAGAGCCGATGATTATCGGCCGTAATTTCCTCGTGAAGATCAACGCGAATATCGGTAATTCGGCGGTTAGTTCGTCGGTCGCCGAGGAAGTGGACAAGATGGTCTGGGCGATCCGCTGGGGCGCCGACACGGTTATGGACCTTTCCACTGGCAAGAATATCCACGACACACGTGAATGGATCTTGCGTAATTCCCCTGTTCCCATCGGCACCGTGCCAATCTATCAGGCGCTGGAGAAAGTCGGTGGCGTCGCCGAAGAACTCACCTGGGAGATTTTCCGCGACACGCTGATCGAACAGGCTGAACAAGGTGTGGATTATTTCACCATTCATGCCGGGGTACGCCTGCCCTATATTCCGCTGACCGCAAAGCGCGTTACCGGCATTGTCAGCCGGGGCGGTTCGATCATGGCGAAATGGTGCCTTGCACATCACAAGGAAAGCTTCCTGTACGAGCATTTCGCGGAAATCTGCGAGATCATGCGCGCCTATGATATCAGCTTCTCGCTGGGCGATGGTCTGCGTCCCGGCTCCATCGCCGACGCCAACGACGCCGCGCAATTCGCCGAACTCGAAACGCTTGGCGAACTGACGAAAACCGCCTGGGATATGGATTGTCAGGTGATGATCGAAGGCCCCGGGCATGTGCCGATGCACAAGATCAAGGCCAATATGGACAAGCAACTGGCCGTTTGCGGCGAAGCGCCCTTCTATACGCTTGGGCCGCTGACTACCGATATCGCACCCGGCTACGATCATATCACGTCCGGTATCGGCGCCGCGATGATCGGCTGGTTCGGTACGGCGATGCTTTGCTATGTTACGCCCAAGGAACATCTGGGTCTGCCGGATCGTAATGACGTGAAGGTGGGTGTTATCACCTACAAACTGGCGGCGCATGCGGCGGACCTGGCGAAAGGTCATCCGGCGGCGCAGATGCGGGACGACGCGCTGTCGCGCGCCCGGTTTGAATTCCGCTGGCGAGATCAGTTCAATCTTAGCCTCGACCCGGAAACGGCGGAGCAGTTTCACGATCAGACACTTCCCGCCGAGGGCGCGAAGACGGCGCATTTTTGTTCGATGTGCGGTCCGAAATTCTGCTCCATGAAGATCACGCAGGAAGTTCGCGAGTTCGCAGCACAGGGAATGGCCGCGAAAAGCGACGAATTCCGCCTTTCAGGATCGGAGATTTACCTGCCAGCCGTAGATGGTTCCGCCAACTCCGGCGTGTAAATCCAGCAGCGAATACATGCCCGGGACTGACTACTCTATCCCGGGCATGCTTGGAATTTGTTAACGATGCGATCTTTTGAGTATGTATTCGGCCTGGTCGGCGTTGCCGCACGTCGCCGGCGGAACAACAGCCTGGCGCAAGTCGCCGACTGATTTATTTGCAACAGAAGTGTCGGACGGGCGGGAGGGCAACCTCCCGCCTGCCTTCCCTTTATTCGCGCGCATGGCGATCCGTCGAAAAGCACATCTCGGGGATCGCTCGCGCCGGGCGCGCTGACCGCCCCCCTTGCAAGCATTCCCGCTCTTTTTTCGCCCGACCGTTCACTGGCCCTTCCTCACTCGAACGTTCGGTATTCCGAATGGCCTGTCACAAAATTTACACTTGACGGTCGTGCGATCCTCGCTCATTGCGTCGTATAATGTCCATGTGGACGATAATGGTACAGTCTAGGGAGGCATTATGCCGCAATCGAAACGTCGTAATTTGCTGAAGATTTCCACGGCCCTTGCTGCTGTAACGCTGGCCTCCCACGCTGCGGCCCAGGACAGCCCAACCGACAATTTCGCCAACGCGACGGAATCCGCCTCGTCGGAAATCGTCGTAACCGCACAGCGTCGCTCGGAACGGCTCGTCGATGTGCCCATCTCGATTTCCTCGGTCAGCGGCGAGGCGCTGGAATCGTCGGGCACTTCCTCGCTGTATAATCTTACGCAGAATGTTCCAGGCCTGCGTCTGGACAGCAGCGGCCCGTATGTGATTCCCACCATCCGCGGCGTCGGCAGCTCGCTCAGCGGTCCTGGCCTCAGCTCGAACATCGCCGTTTATATGGACGGCTATTATATCCCCAATCAGCTGGGTTCGGACTTCCAGTTGCTGGGCATCTCGAACGTGCAGGTGCTGAAAGGCCCGCAGGGCACATTGTTCGGTCGCAACTCTACCGGTGGCGCAATTCTCGTCACCACGAAGGATCCGACCTTCAATTCGGAAGCGACCATCCGCGCCAGCTACGCCTCGTTCGATCGCCTTAACCTCAGTTTCTATGGTTCGACGGGTCTCACGGATAAACTCGCGATCAACCTGACCGGCTTTTACGAGCAGGGGGATGGTTATGTCCGCAATGTAAATACGGGCAACAAGGACAGCCAGTTCGACAAATGGTCCGTGCGCAGCAAGCTGCTGTTCGAGCCGAGCGATGCCGCCGAATTCGTACTCACCTACGGCCACTCCTATGTGAATGACCCCTCTCCGTACGTCACCAGCAATTACGAAGGCATGTCGGCCGGCAATGTCGTGCCAGGCGTGGAGGTCGCCGATGGCCGCCGCGTCACCAGCAATGGTATTCAGGCCGGTCACAGGTTCCGTGGAAATAATGTGTCCCTTACCGGGGATTTCGATGTCGGCTTCGCCAGCCTGAAATCCTATACGCAATACCGCCGGGAACGTTCGGCGGAACAGGCCGACTATGACGGGACGGAATTGTCCATCTTCGAGCCGGACTGGCGGGTGATTGACCGCACGGTCACCCAGGAGCTGAACCTGTCGTCCAACGAGGGTGGCCCGCTGAGCTGGGTGCTTGGGCTGTACTATTATAACAACCGCAATGCCTATCGTGATTTTGGCGCGGTAGCCGGTGGTTCGCCACGGTTTAAAATCTTCGACACCACCATCACCAACGAAAGCTGGGCAGGTTTTGCCGATGCGACCTACGAAATTACGCCGGGCCTCTTCCTGACAGGCGGCCTGCGCTATGGCAGGGACAAGGTGAAAGGCCATTACGACCTCGCAGCCGGACCATCGGATGGAGCTTCGCGCACGTTCAACAATTTGTCGCCGCGCGTGATCGTCCGTTACGAAATCGACAACTCGACCAACGTCTATGCGTCGTACAACCGGGGCTACAAGGCCGGCTTCCTGCCGATCGCGTCCTTTGCCACTTCTCCGGAAGTCAAGCCCGAGCATATCGATGCCTTTGAAGTAGGCCTGAAAACCGCCCAGGGCCCGATTCGTGCGGAAGCGTCCGCCTTCTATTACAATTACAAGGCGCTTCAGGTTGCCGCCTATATCGGCGTGAACAGCATCTTCCGTAACGCCGCCACATCCCGAATCTGGGGTCTGGACGGACAGGTCTCTGCGAACATCACCGACAATTTCGATATCAGCCTTGCCGGCACCTACACCAACGCGGAATATCGCAATTTCGAAGGTGCGGTCGCCTATGCGCAAGACCTCAATCCGGCCAGCCCCACTTATGGCCTTTTCAACACCTTCGCAGCGGACGCCAGCGGGATGACCATGCCGCGTTCACCCAAATTCATCGCGAATGCGGGCGCGCATTATCAGACGACACTAGCCGATGGCCGGCTCGATCTGAACGCCAACTTCTATTACACCACGCGCTTCTATTATGACCCGATCCACCAGTTCGGCCAGGGCGCCTATGCGCTGGTCGGATTGCGGGCGACATATACGAGCCCTGATGAGCGTTGGGCCTATTCCGTATATGGCACCAACATCACGAACTCCAGTTATCGCAGCCAGGTTCTGCCCGGCACCTACGCGATCCAGCAGACGTTCGGCGAACCGGCAGCAGTCGGTGCATCCATAACGTTAAACTTTTAATTCACCCTGCCCCCATCCCGGCGGTTCACCAGCTTTCCCTCCCGGAACCTGATGGTGAACCGCCGGTTTTTTTGTAACAAAATAACGCGCGTTCTCCGACCGGACTTTCGGGCAAAAAAATGCCGCCCGATCACAAGACCGGGCAGCACGCAGGTTCGGATATCAGACGGGATCAGGCGGCTTCCGTCGTATCCCACTCCAGATAGAGGTCGGCCAGCGCCGCAACGCCCCCTGCCCGCCATTCCGGTTGGGTACCGGGCTTTATGCGGAAATGCCGGATGCGGCGGCTCCACTCTTCCAGCAGAACGCGCATTTCCATACGCGCAAGGAAATTGCCGATGCAAATGTGCGGGCCGGTCGAAAAGGCGATATGCTTTCGATCTTTCCGGTCCACATCAATCACTTCGGGATTCGGGTTTTTTCGATCATCCATACCCCCCAGCATCAGCGGGCACGACACCATATCGCCTTCGCAAAAGTGCGCCCCGGCAATTTCCACGTCTTTCTTGACGATCCGGGTTTGTTGCACGATCGAGCAACGCCGCAGCATTTCCTCGACGAATTCCGGGCTGCATTCCGGGTCGGCGATCAGCCGCTCCTGAAGCTCGGGATGATTGGCCAACTGGTAAAAGGTGAAGCCAAGGGTATTTGCCACCGTGTCCAGCCCGGCGATAAAAAGCAGGAAACCCATGGAACGCAGTTCGTCGTCTGTCAACGACCGGTCCCGAACCTTTTCATTGACCAGCTTGGACATCAGATCATCTTCAGGTTCGGTCTTTCGCTTTTCGAATTCGGCCCACATGATCGACATCATATTTTCCTGCAATTCGATGCGGCGCTCGCGCGTGGTAATACCGAAATATTCCAGCACGATTTCGCGGAATTCATCGAAGCGATCGAGCGGCAGGCCCATGAGTTCCATGAATACGGACGTGGGAAAGGCCGCGCCGATTTCCTCGGTAAACTCGCACCCGCCGTTGGCAATCACGTCATCGATGAGCCGGTTGGCCCAATGGCGAATTTTGGGCTCCATCGCCCGGATCGTCTTCTGGTCGAAATGGCGCATCAGCGCCATGCGAAACGGGAGGTGATCCGGCGGATCAAGATTCAGCGGGATCATCACATAGGGGCTGTTGGATTTCGGGATATCCAGTTCGCGATTGGAAAAATGCGTGGTGTCCCGCAACACCTTTTCCATCAGATCATACCGTGTAACGACCCAGTGCCCGCCGTTGCGCGGCGTATAGAAGATGTCCGGCGCATCCCTGTGCAGGGTCGCATAGCCCTTTTGCAAATCTGTCTGGAACCGTGAGTCGTCAAAGTGGTCAAAGTCAAAGATTTGCTCATCCTTGACATAATCCGGAACCTGATCGCGTAATTTCGCATTGGCCATGATGCTCACTCCTTGCACATGTTATGATTAAAGGTGTCCGGCGCTGCTGTGGTGGCGGCGTCTTCGAGGATCAGATCGGCCCCGCGCCAGGCAACGGCCATCGCGGGCGCCTGGGTGTTGCCAGCCAGCATGAACGGGAAAACAGATGTGTCCGCTACGCGCAGTCCTTCGACGCCGCGCACGCGCAACCGTGAGTCCACCGGCGCATCGTCGCCCTTCCCCATCCGGCACGTCCCGCACGCGTGGTAATTCGCATAACCAAATTTGCGGTGAGCTTCGGCAAGCTCTTCGTCACTTTGATATTCGGGGCCGGGTACAGTTTCTTCAATCACAAAGGGCGCGAGGGCGGATTGCTGCACATATCGGCGTGCTTCCCGCATCAGTTCCACCATATGGCGACGATCCGCTTCGTTTGCGAACGCCGGGGAGATACGGGGCAATTCCGTCGGATCCGACGAGCGGATCATGACTGTACCGGACGCGGAAGGCCGAAGCATATAGGCGCAGATATTGAGGCCACCGGCGGTTTCTACCCGGGGCTTCGGGCTGTTACGATCGAACGTATAAGGAGCGATCAGAAACTGGCTGTCGAGACGGGTGCTTTCCGGCAACAACCGGAACCAGGCCCCGATTTCATAGGCGGCGCTCGTCATGGGGCCCTGACGCCCCAGGAAGTACCGGGATGCATTCAACAGGAGCCGCCAGCCCTGATACTGCCGGTTCTCTGAATCCTTGTCGCGCACGCGCCATTGCATAACGATGCCGCGATGCTCCCGCAGATTTTGCCCGACACCGGGCAGGTCTTGCACAACATCAATGCCGAGCGCCGTCAGGTGCGATGCGGACCCGACACCGGATCTTTGCAGAATGGCCGGCGTCGCCAGTGCGCCCGCCGCCACGATGACTTCGCGGGTTGCATGCCAGGCTGTCTCCGCGCCTTCATGCTTTCCCGATATTCCAGTGGCCTTCTTTCCCGTGAAGAGAATTCTGTCCACGGTGAACCCGGTCGCAACGGTGAGATTTGGGCGATGGCGGACGGGATGCAGAAACGCCGTCGCCGCGCTTTCACGTTGACCCTTGTGAATAGTGCGCGGCGCATAGCCGATACGTGCCTGATCGGAGGGGTCGTTCACATCCGCGCATTTTACATAACCCAGTTGCGACCCTGCCTCGATGATCGCTTCGGTTAACGGGCTACGATCTGTCGGCATCGTTATATGCAGCGGGCCGTTATCCCCGCGCGTGGCGTCCGCGCCAAGCTCGTGGTTTTCCAGTTCCCTGTAGGCTTTGGAAATATGAAGCCAGTCCCAATCTTCCCCGGCCAGTCCCGCCAGTTCTTCATAGTCCGCCGCCTGCCCGCGGACATACATCATGCCATTGATCGCGCTGGACCCCCCCAGCGTCCGCCCTCTCGCCCAGAACTCGCCAGCATCGTTGGAGGCATGCTCCGGCTCGGTCATAAATGGCCATATCAGCTTCAGATCGCCAATGATTTTGGCCAATCCGCGCGGCATTTGGATGAAGGGATGGTCATCGGGTCCGCCTGCCTCGACAAGCAAAACCCGGTTTCGGGGGTCGGATGAAAGACGATAAGCCATGATGCAGCCGGCGGAGCCTGCGCCAACGACGATATAATCGAACCTGTTTTCCTGCGAGGGCATCATACAATCATCCACTTCATTGGGCCGTCAGTCCGCCATCCACCACCAATTCCGTCCCCGTGACATAATCCGCGTCAGTCGACAGCAGAAACGCCACTGCATCGGCGACATGGCCCGCCCGCCCGGTGTGGCGCATCGGTATGGAATTGGCGATGGTGATCGATTCCGGCGCGGCGCCGCTGCGGGCCGTATTCTGGATTTCCGTTTCGATCACGCCAGGGTGAACAGAATTTACCCGGATCCCTTCAGCTGCCCATTCTATGGCCAGCGCCTTGCTCATCAGCCGCACACCGCCCTTGCTCGCCGCATAGGCCGTGGTGCGGGGCATTCCCACCAGCCCGGCTGTCGAGGAAATGTTGACGATAGACCCGCCCTGGCCTTGTTGGCGCATCTGCCTGATGACCGCGCGGCACCCGAGGAAAACACTGGTCAGATTGACGTTGATCTGCCGCTCCCACGCATCCATGGCAAGATCCTGGACAGGCGCGAGGACGACAATACCGGCATTATTAACCAGCCCATCAATCCGGCCATGATGGTTGACGACCACGGAAATGAGCTGGTCCCACCCCTGTTCGCTGGTTACATCCTGCGCGTGGCCCTCGGCCACAAATCCTTCCGCGCGCAGACTGGCCGCACGCGCTTCAACCTTGTCCTTGTCGAGATCGGTCAGAATCAGTGTCGCGCCTTCGGCAGCGCATCGGCGGGCGGACGCAAAGCCGATGCCTGCTTCCGATGCCGCCCCGGTGACAATGAGCACGCGACCGGCAAGACGTCCGGCCCCTCCGTCCGATTTTATCCTGTTCACAGGCGCTCCTCCCTCAACTCCGGGCCAACCCCCTCAGGCAATGCTCATCGCACCGTCCGCTGCGATGCTGGCGCCGGTGATGTAGGATGCCGCGTCGGACAGCAACCATGCCGCCGTGGCCGCGATCTCTTCCGGTTCCGCCTGCCGGTCGAGCGGTATTCGCAATGTCCCCTTGAGACCGGGAGTGGATGCGCTGGACCGTTCTGCAAGGGGCGTTCGTGTCGCTCCCGGCAACAGGGCATTTACGCGCACGCCATGGGGGGCACAGTCGATTGCAGCCCCTCGAACCAATCCGGTTACCCCGGCCTTGGCGGCGCAATAGTCAGCGCTGTTGATCAGTCCTTTGGTGGCAGCCGCGGAGGCGACAGCCACGATCGCGCCGCGCTTCTGCGCAACCATCACGGCGGACTGGTGCTTCAGGCACAGGAACATACCCCGTAAATTGATTCCATGCCCCCGGTCCCAGGCGGTGGTGTCCAGTTCCCAGATGGATTGGCCCCTTTGGCCAATGCCAGCACTATTGACCGCTGCATCCAGCCCGCCAAAGCTGGAGACAGTTGCATCCACCATCCTCTTGACACTGTCTTCATGCATCACATCGGTGTGGACAAACCGGGCCTGACCGCCAGAAGCGACGATCTCCCCCGCTACCCGCCTGCCGCCCGCATCGTCGATGTCCGCAACCATGACCTGCCAGCCATCACGGCCCAGAAGAACAGCCGTGGCTGCCCCGATGCCGCTACCGCCGCCGGTAACGATTACGGCTTTATGATTGGCCGGTTCCATATTGACCTGATGGAAATCAGATACGTTCGATGACGATCGCCGGGGCAAGACCACCGGCCGCACACATCGTAACAAGGCCGGTAGAAAGGTCACGCCGTTCCAGCTCGTCGAGCAGCGTACCAATCAGCATTGCGCCGGTCGCGCCAATCGGATGACCGAGCGCCATTGCGCCACCGTTCACGTTCACCCGATCCTGATCGACCCCGAGATCGCGCATGAACTTGAGCGGGACCACCGCGAAAGCCTCGTTCACTTCGAACAGATCAATGTCGCCGACGGACATCTTCGCCTGATCCAGCACCTTGCGTGCCGCTGGTACCGGACCATTCAGCATCAGTGTCGGATCATCACCCACCGTCGTCACCGCCCGTATGCGCGCCCGCGGCTTCAGCCCATGCGCCCGTGCATAGTCCGGCGACGCCAGCAACAGCGCGCCCGCGCCATCGACAACACCCGAGCTGGTGGCGGCGGTATGAACGTAATTGATTTCCACATCAGGATAGGCCTGCCGCAGCAGCGATCCATAGCTGTTGCCTTCGTCGTCAATCACCCTGTCGAACATGGCCGGGAACGCCGGATTCAGCGCGGCAAGCGCCTCCGCCGTGGTTTGCGGACGCGGATATTGATCCCTGTCGAGTACGACTTCGCCGGCGCCGTTCAGTACGGGTATCAGGCTGCGGGCGAAACGGCCCTCGCGGATCGCAACATCGGTCCGGCGCTGGCTTTCCAGCGCCAGTGCATCGAGTTCATCGCGGCCAATGCCTTCGAGCGTCGCGATCAGATCGGCGGCAATCCCCTGATGCGGCTGGGGAACACGATGACGAAGATCCAGATTGCCCGAATCCATCATGAATTCGCGCGCCAGCGTGCGGGTATGCGACATCGATTCGACGCCGCCCGCAATCAGCATTTGCTGCGTCCCGGACATGATGCCCATGGCCGCCAGATTGACAGCCGTAACGCCCGAACCGCAAAACCGATCCAGGGAGAATCCCGGCACCCGATGGTCGAAACCGGCATCCAGCACCGCCATCCGCGCGAGATTGAGGCCCTGCTTGCCCTGTTGGGTATTCACACCGGCGATCACATCGTCGATATCGGTTACGGTGAAGGCCTGGCGGTCGCGCAGCGCGACAAGCAGGGTGGAAAACAGACGTTGCGGGTGAATGTCGGCAAGCGCACCCGCGCCTGCCTTGCCGATGCCGCGCGGCGTTCGCACCGCGTCAATAATCCACGCCTCGCCCACGCTATTCTCCTTCGGCCCGTCCAGATCACCGTATGGACCGCTTCCCTTGCGGGCGACTTTGATCCATATGTGCTATATACGAACTACCTGTACTTTTGCGTAACGGCTGTCAAGCGTGACTTGACCGGGTTGTCGAAGACCGGCAGTTCTATAATCGTACAATGTCTTGCACTTTTCAGGACGAAGGGGGATTTGTGACAAAAACCGCCAATATTCAGAGCGCAGGCAGCGGAGACGCCGCCAAACCCGAAGGGCGTTACCTGCAAAGCGTGGACCGGATGGGCGGTTTTGCCAAAGGCCTGTCGGTGATCGAGGCATTCGGACAAAAACGAAGCCAGATGACGATTGCCGAAGTTGCACGCCTTAGCGGCCTCGATCGTGCGTCCGCCCGTCGCTGTCTGCTGACGCTCGTCGAGGCGGGCTATGCGACGACAGACGGACGTTATTTCGAACTGACACCGCGCGTTTTGCGTCTTGCGCACTCCTATCTCTCCGCGCCATTGCCGCGCCTGATTCAGCCAACTCTGGATCAACTTGCTGACAGATTGCAGGAATCCTGTTCGGCAGCCGTGCTGGATTCGGCCGAAGTTGTATATATCGGACGCGGCGCGCATCATCGGATCGTCGGCCCGGGTTTGCACGCGGGGAGCCGCCTTCCGGCATTTTGTACGTCTCTCGGTCGTGTCCTGCTGGCCGCCTTGCCGCCCGAGCAGGCGGAATCCATCCTGAAAAACAGCGAACGACCAGCCATCACAAGCTATACGCTGACAGAAGTTCCGGATCTTATGGCGGAATTGAATCGTGTACGCATTGATGGCTACGCCATCATTGATCAGGAAATGGAAGTCGGCTCCCGCTCCATCGCAGTGCCCATCGTCAATATCGCAGGGCAAACGATCGCCGCGATCACTGTTGGCGTTCACGCCGTGCGTGCTGAAATCACGCGTTTGAAAGAAGAGATTCTGCCTGCCCTGCTCGATGCCAAGGAGCAGTTGAGAGCCATTATCCCCTGACCGCGCGTTGCCGTCCGGAAATTTCTCGATCCCACCCCGCAATAAAGTGTTGACCGCCCCTTTAACTTTCGTCAAATATCGAACGAACGTACGACAATTACACACTTTGCGGGTGTCGCGGCAAAAGGATCGACAGGGTGGCCGGCAATATCCTGACTGAAGACAGCGGTATCCACCGCCCCCCCCACAGGAGTGCAGGCTGGCGCAACTGGCTGGTCGCGAGCCTCCTCGCGGTGTGTTACACTTT
This sequence comes from Sphingomonadaceae bacterium, assembly GCA_041675905.1. Taxonomy (GTDB): domain Bacteria; phylum Pseudomonadota; class Alphaproteobacteria; order Sphingomonadales; family Sphingomonadaceae; genus Sandaracinobacteroides. Next base: position 16,152 of record JBAYSX010000020.1, read on the forward strand.
CTCCTATCTTGATCGACAGGTCATCAGCCTGCTGATCGAACCCGTCAAAGCTTCGCTTCACATCACCGATACCCAGTTCGGATTGCTGCAGGGGATCAGCTTTTCGCTGTTCTATGTGGCCGCGTCGCTGCCGCTCGCCTGGCTCGCGGATCGCACCCGCCGCTCCCGCCTGATGAGCGCCTGTGTCACTTTCTGGTCGTTGATGACAATGGCGTGCGCGTTTGCGGGGAATTTCTGGCAGATGTTACTGGCGCGCATTGGCGTCGCCGCAGGTGAGTCCGGCCTGCCGCCGGCCGCCCTGTCGACCCTTGCCGAGCGTTTCGACAGCCGGCGGCTGGCGACGGCGACTTCCATGTTCATGCTCGCGCCGTTTGTGGGCGGCGGTCTGGCATTGGCGGGTGGCGGCGCGCTTTATGCGGCCGTCGGGCGCTGGGACCGTTCGGGGCTATCGTTCCTGTCCGGGCTGGCAGACTGGCAGTGGGTATTCCTGATTGTCGGGGCGCCCGGACTGATCGCCGCGCTGCTATTGCTGCTGATCCGGGACCGCAAGCCCGTATTCCAGAACCGCGAGGAAAAGGACAAGGGCGAGCTGTTGCGCTTCTTCCGGGCGGAGTGGCGCGTCGTAATCGTCTATTCCCTGGCAATAGGCCTGCTGATGACTGTTCTGGCCAGTTATGTCACCTGGCTGCCCGCGGCGATCATGCGCTCCAAAGGGGTCGATGAAGCCACAATGGGCACACTGTTCGGGCCGATCTATCTGCTGGCGGGCGCGACGGGGACCTTGTCCGCGGGCGTCATCCTGAGCATGTGGGGCGGCAGCGATCCTGCGCGCGCCGTGTTCCGTTACATGATCCTGATGCTGGGACTTTTGTGGCCGATCGCTACATTTGGCCTCCTGGGTTCGTCATTGTATCTGGAAATGGCGTTGATGGGTGTGGCGCTGTTCCTGCTGAGTTCGGTGACGGCGCTCTCGTCCCTGCCGTTCCAGTTTGTTACGCCGAAGCATCTCCGTGCGCAGGCGCTGGCCGTGATGGCCGCCATTGCCGCCCTGTTCGGTACGGGTATGGGGCCTATCCTGGCCGGCCTGACAAGCGACAATCTCCAGGGCGTTACGCACCCGATGTCGGTATCCTTGTCCATTATTGCCGGTTTGGTCATTCCGTGTGTGATCGGGCTGATTTTCTACGCAATGCGGCACCATGCGATCAGCCGTCTGGATCTGCGCTTCGCCACGACCAGAGCAGATGGTGAATAGCCTCGACCGCCTGATGGCGTTTGAAGAAATCCGGCAACTCAAGGCCCGCTATTTTCGCTATGTGGACACGAAGGACTGGGCGGGTCTGACCGGGGTATTTGCCCCCGATGCGATCTTCCGTCACCGTTACGGCGGATCGGTTCGGGACCCCCGGACAGGGGCATGGGACCCGCCGCTGCCAGAAGAAAGCATCACCGCAGGCCGGGACGCGATCGTCGCGCGCATTCGCGCCATAGTGGAGCATATCCACACCGTCCACCATGGCTTCATGCCGGAAATCGACCTGATCTCGCCGGATCGGGCGCGCGGCGTCTGGGCCATGCGCGACGAACTGCGTGACCGGGATGGTGGCCTGATCCTCTCCGGCGCCGGCCATTATCATGAAACCTATATACGTCTGCCAACGGGATGGGCCATCGAAAGCGCCGAACTGCGCCGTCTGTCGATCGTTCGTCCCGGTGACAGGCAGCCATAACGGGAGAGCAGGAATGGATCTGGGAATCGGCGGAAAACATGCCGTGGTGTGTGGCGGAAGCCGCGGCATCAGTCGCGCCGCCGCCTGGCGGCTGGCCAAAGAGGGTGCGCGCGTTACGCTCGTCGCGCGGACGGAAGCGACGCTGGAGAACGCTGCAACGGCGATCACCGAAGATACCGGCGCGTCCGTCGACTTTTTCGCAACGGACCTTACCAGCGAGGCAGGACGCGCGGCGTTACTGGCCGCTATTCCCGATTGCGATATTCTGGTCACCAACGCCGGCGTGCCGCAAACCTTCGAATCCTATCGGGCGCTGGACCGGGCCGCGTGGAATCAGTGGTTCGATGCGCATTTCTTTTCGGCGATGGAACTGATCTACGGATATGTTCCCGGCATGAGCACGCGCCGCTTCGGCCGCATCGTGAATGTCTCGGCGAACTTCATCAAATTTCCGCAAGTGGGCGTGGGTCATTCGCATGCGGCGCGTCTTGCGCTGGCAGGCGCGATCGCGTCGCTGGTGCGGGAAGTCGCGCCGTTCAATGTGACCATCAACAGCGTGCTGCCCGGGCTGGTCAACACCGAAGCGCTGCAACATGCATTAAGCCAGCGCGCAGAGGCGCGGAGCGTACCCTATTCCGAAATCGAAAATGAAGTGAAGCAACGCTGCGCTGCCGGACGGATCGCCGATCCTCAGGAAGCCGGCGATCTGATCGCGATGCTGGCGGCGGCGCAAATGGGCTATGTAACCGGCCAGAATATCGTCAATGATGGCGGCGCTTACCAGGGATTGTTCTGAAACGACGGCGGGGGAACATCGCCCCCGCCGCCACGAACAGCGAATTATTGCCCCTTCCATACAGGTTTGCGCTTTTCTGCAAAAGCGCGCGGACCTTCCAGCCAGTCTTCCGAATTGCGCAAGTCCCGCATGGCCTGGCAACCCCACTGCATGACCATCGCGTCTGACAGGGGCCGATCCAGACCAGACTGCATCGCCTGTTTCGCGGCCTGAATGGCCAACGGGCTGGCGATGCAGATTTCTGCTGCCCAGCGCCGGGCGGCATTCAATACGCCCTCCTCGCCAACCACTTCGGTGACGAACCCCATTTCGAGGCCTGCCTCCGCCGTCACGCGCTCACCCGTCATGATCATCTGCATCGCTCGACGCGGGCCGATAATCCGCGGCAGGCGATGCAATCCGCCGGCCAGCGGCGCCATGCCGATGCGCGCTTCCGGCAGGCTGAAGAAAGCGTTCTCCGCCGCCAGCACCACATCGCATGCGAGAGCAATTTCAAAACCACCGCCCAGCGCATAGCCGTTAACCGCTGCAATCACGGGCTTCTTGCCTTCAAAACGGCTGGTGATGCCGCCAAATCCCGAAGGCGGAAGCACCGGCGTTACGCCACTTGCCTGGAATTTCAGATCATTGCCGGCGCAGAAGGACTGATCGCCCGCTCCGGTAATAATCGCCACCCACTGGTCGGGATCGGCCTCGAACGCATCGAGCGCCGCATGACATTCCCAATGCGCCGGCGGGTGCAAGGCGTTGCGCGCCTGCGGACGGTTGAGCGTGATGGTCGTAACCGGCCCATCGCGCTCAACCTTGATAAACTCGGTGCCCATTAACGCGGCCCCATGCGCAACGCGCCATCGAGGCGGACATCCTCGCCGTTGAAATAGCTGTTGCGGCACATTTCCAGCGCAAGGCTGGCAAATTCCTGCGGGTGTCCGAGACGCTTCGGGAACGGGATGTTCGCGGCCAGCGATTCCTTCACCTGCGGTTTGGCCGTGGCGAACAGCGGCGTGTCGAAAATGCCGGGCAGAATGGCGTTCACCCGAATGCCCTCGCGCATCAGATCGCGCGCCACGGGCAGCGTCAGGCCGACAATGGCCGCCTTCGATGCCGCATAGGCGGCCTGCCCCATTTGCCCGTCTTCAGCCGCAACCGACGCCGTATTGACGATGACACCGCGCTCGCCGTCTTCCAGCGGATCGAGCGTCATCATCCCCGCCGCCGCCTGGGTGATGCAGCGAAACGTGCCGATGATATTGAGCGTTATCACCTTTTCGAACGCGTCCAGCGGGAAGGTCTCGATCGCGCCCGTTTCCCGATTGCGTGATGCGGTCTTGAAGGAATTGCCACGACCGGCGCAATTGACAAGAATGCGTTCCTGGCCGTGCGCCGCCCGCGCCTTGGCGAAGCCGGCGGTAACCGACTCATCGCTGGTCACGTCCACCTCGCACATGAGGCCGCCAATTTCCGCCGCAACCGCTTCACCACGTTCGCGGTTTAGATCGAATAGCGCCACTTTCACGCCCTCGGCGGCCAGTGCGCGCGCGGTCGCTTCACCAAGACCGCTGGCGCCACCGGTGACGACGGCGGAGCATCCCGTAAGTTTCATGATCAATCCTGTCCTTGTTGAATCAGCGCACGCGAGCCAGTCCCTTTGCCGCATCCTGATACTGCGCGCGGATCGCCGGTTTCGAAATCTTGCCTGAAGGGAGGCGAGGCAAATGCTCATCCTGCAGTACGATATATCGCGGCACCTTGTAGCTCGCGAGCGCGCGATCACAGCGTGCGATGATGTCGGGAATGTCGAGCTTGCTCTTGTCGCCATAGATGACCGCCATCGGCGTTTCACCGAAACTGTCGTCATTGGCGGCAATTACCGCAACTTCTTCAACCCCGTCGATCTCGGCAATCACTTTTTCCACTTCGGCGGCGGAGATATTCAGTCCGCCGGAAATGATGATGTCCTTCAACCGGTCGACGAAGGTCACATTTCCCGCCTCGTCAATGACGCCGAGATCGCCAGTGTGGAACCAGCCGTCTTTCAGCGCATCTTCCGTAGCTTCGGGGTTACCCCAATAGCCGCTCATCAGGGACGCGCCGCGAAATACAATTTCACCCACCGTTCCCGGCGGGGCCAGTTCGCCATCTTCACCGGCGATGGCGAATTCATTGAACAGCCCGCCACGACCACATTTTTCCGGCGCAACCAGCACGGTATCGTCCCGCGCGGCCCAGCCGCCCCCCGCCTCGGTGCAACCGTACGCCTGACGCAGGATGACCCCCTTGTTCCGCCAGGCTTCCAGCAACGACAGGCTGACGCGCGACCCGGCGATCTGGCCGAAATACAGGTTTGAGAGGTCCGCATCCCTGAACGTATCCAGGGCTGCCATCCGTTCAAAAAAGATGGGGACCGCCAGGATCATGGTAATTTTTTCGTCTACCAGCAGGCGCAGCGCACGTTCCGCATCGAACCGGCTTTCCATAAAAATACTGACGCCGGTTGCGAGAAACTGAAGAAGCAGCAGATAACCGGATTGCGAGCTGAACGGTCCAAGCGACAAAAAGCGCGCGCCCTTGCCACAGCGCGGTTCCATGATCGCGAATTCGCAAGCATAGGTCATCATGCCGCGCTGTGATTGTACGACACCTTTGGATTTCGCCGTCGAACCACTGGTGCCGATGATGAACATCGGCGCATCTTCTTCGACCATCAGCGGCAAATCCTGCCGCTCGCCTTCACGGAATGTGTTGAGTTCAGCAAAACTGCTCAGTCTGGCTGAATGTGTGTCGCCAACCGCTTCTGCAGCCACAGCCCGTCTGTCGTCGTCGGTAAAGATGAGGACGGGATCGAAATTCTCGATGGCCTCGGCAATCTCGGCCGCGCTCGACCGGAACGTCAGCGGTGTCCCTACAGCACCTATCCTTGCCATGGCGACGATCAATACCGCGTAAGGCAAGGAGTTTACCCCCACAGCCATGATGCGGTCGCCCGGCTTCACCCCGCTTGCCAGCAAATGATGACCGACGCGCGCCGACCAGTCGTAGAGTTCCAGATAGCTCACCGGGTCGCCATCGACACTGATTGCTACATTATCCGGGATATCCCGTGCCCACCATTTCAGGGCGCTGGCGAAGGTGAATGACATATGCCTACCTTGATTATTACGTGTATCAGAGCGTTTCTTCGCTGCCGAACAGGCCGGTGCTGCTCATCGTATCACCCGGGCCGCCCGTCATCAGCGACAATTTCGCGCCCGGCACCTGATTGACGGAGTCGCCCCGGATCTGGCGAACGGCTTCCGCCACCAGACCCATGCCATGGATAAAGCCTTCGGCCAGATCTCCGCCTGAGGTGTTAACGGGCAATTTGCCTCCGGGAACGATCAGATTTTCAAACGTGATGAACTCGCCCGCGTTTTCCACCGTGCAGAAACCATGATCGATCAGCGAACCGACGCCCATGCCGGTCATATTCTGATAAACCTGCGCAACATCCACATCGCCCGGCCCATAACCGGATTCCGCCCACAGGCGCGTGGCCACGCCAACATGGCCTGCGAAGCTATAGGGCCGGATATTCTCCTCCAGCGCACCGCCCCCCGCCAGCGTTCCCATCGGGGCCGATAATATATAGGCCGGCTTCTGCGCCATATGGCGCGCCCGCTCGGCGGACACCACCAGCACAGCGCATGCGCCGTCATTTTCCCGCGAACAATCAAACAGCCGATAGGGTTCAGCAATCATCCGCGAATTATCGTAGGTGGCGTCGTCCAGAACCGTGTCACGGCCATAGGCGCGCGGATTGTTCCGGGCATGGTAATAGGTCGCCTGCGCCATGGCTTTCAGCGTGTCACGCGGCACGCCGTGCTTTTCGATCATGCGCTGACTGCGCAACGCCAGAATTTGCGCCGGGGAATCCAGGCCGTTAACGAGATACTGCGCCGCCGTATCATCCTGCGCCACCATCACCCGCAGGCGCTGCGAACTGCTTTCTGCCATCGAGCGATAAACAACCACCGCATTCGCCTGGCCCGTCGCCACCGCCATCGCGGCGATGCTCAGCGCGCCGGGGATACCGCCACCATGGATCCATGCCAGCGATGCAAACCGCACCTCGCGCGTGCCCAGCGCCGACATCAGCTTCTGGGCATCGCTGCGCTCGGATGCATAGGAGACAAATCCGTCCACATCCCGGGGATCGAGGCCCGCGTCTTCGCACGCGCCAACGATGGCGCGCAATGCAAGTTTCAGTTCGGGATCAGGCGACGATCCGCGCTTGTAATAAGGTGTCTGCCCGATGCCGACGACGGCCGTCGCGCCACGCAATTTTGTCATCATGCCTTCCCTTCTGCTTGCGGGGCAGGTTTCCAGACGATGGAGGGATAGCCCTTCGTCTTTTCCGATGGCAGCAGGATCTCGCCAACCACTTCCGCGCCAATCCTCGGCTCCACGTCGCCACCTTCGAATATGCCGATCACCCGCGCACCGCCGGCCGCCGGGATTTCAACTACCGCCGTTACATAGGGCACATCTTCGCGGCGTTCGGAAACGCGGTCGAAAGCATAATGGCTGCGGGTCCAGGTGAAGATGGTTCCACGGGGTTCGAGCGTGGACCATTTCAGTTCGAAGCCCCCGCATACGGCGCAGCGAAAATGCGCTGGCCACATCCAGGTACCGCAGGATGCACACGCCGGAAGACAGAATTCTCCGCGCTCCAATCCACGCCAATACTCATCGTCGGCACCAATTCCGCCAGTTATTTTCACCGCTTCGAACTTGTATCCCATGCCGATTCCTTTTGACGCGCCGGGTCCGGACCAGGATCGGCGGCGCTCCGTGCGGTCATTTATCGAACGTTTGAGCGATATAGCGCCCTGCTTTTCATCCTGCAATCAGCTTTGGCCCGCCCGGTCGCGATATTCGGCCACGATCGGGAGAAAGCTGATCCCCTGGTTGAGGCCGGAAGCGGTCTGTATCGGTCGCTCCGGGTCGAGCCGGAGGCTGCTGTAACGCGCGAAAATTTCTTCCAGCGCCACCCGCATTTCAAGCTTCGCGAAGAAGGACCCCACGCATCGATGATTTCCGGCCCCAAAACCAAGATGCGGATTCGGCTTGCGGTCGGTGCGGATTTCATCGGGATTTTCAAACCGCGAGGGGTCGCGATTAGCTGCGCCGAATGCAATCAACACCTGATCGCCAACTTTAAGCGCGGTTCCGCCCAGTTCAGTATCTTTTACAACCTGACGCCGCAAATAGGTGGAAGGCGAAGAAAAGCGGACGGCATCTTCAATCATCGGGTCCATGAGGCTGGCGTCGTCGCGCAGGCGCTGCGCGTCGTCGGGATGTTGTGCGAGCCACCAAATGAGAGTCGCCATTGCAATAGCAGTCGTATCGAAGCCACCAACCAGAAACAGACGCACCATCGAAACCTGCTCGTCCAGTGTCAGGGGACGACCGGACACCGTTCCCAGCACGATCGACGAGAGCAGATCATCGTCCGCGTCGGTGGCCGTTTCCTTGCGGGCTACCAGTATTTTTTCTACATAACCGGTCAATTTTTGGGCAGCGCCGGTGCGCTGGCCTTTTGCAACCTCATCGTGGAGTTCGACGACAAGCGCATCAAGATATGCGGCGTCAGAAGATGGCAGGCCCAGCAGGCTGGCGGTGGCCAGCACCGGCAAAGGCCGGGCAAAATGTTCAACGAAATCGAAATGCGTTTGATCGCCAATTTTGTCCAGCAGACCACGAACAATCTCCCGAACGGCGGGCTCGCGCTGGCGAACGGCCTGCGGCGTCAGAAACGGCATCAGCAACGCGCGGTAATGGCGATGTTCCGGCGGGTCGACCTCCGCCGGGATATGCGGGCTGCGGATCCCGGTCGGTGGCGGCACGGTGATCCCGTGCCCAGAGGCGAAGACATCAGGCGTAGTCAACGCCTTCATCACATCTTCAAACCGTGCAACCGCGTGATAACCTCCATAGGCCGGCACATGGGCAAGTCCTTCGGCTTCCCGCATCTGCGCCCAGATCTGGTCGGCGCTATCACGGGCGCCTGGCGCATGCACGTCCAACTCTATGGACGTCCTGCTCGCCGCTGAGTTCCTGGACAAGTCAGCCCTCCATGGTCGGTAAACGCACGAATGTCCTATTTCGGTACATTGCGATGTCATGGTCTTTCTGTCAAGCGCGGGCATGCGCATGCAGTGACTCGACACTCGCCGACACACATTTTAGTCGAGACGTACGATTTTGCCTCATATGTGCAATAATCGCTGACAGATACGGAAAAGAACGCAACCCTGCTCATGGATTCATCTTCTCACTCCCCGCGTCATCACACTGACGGACCTCCACCGGAACAGCAGTGGGAACCGATCCCGGATTCCGGCGAGTTCATTCTTGCCAACGGGCCCTTCTACCAGACCCGAAACAATCTTGTGCCGGGGGAGCCTATCAGGTTTGGCTTCCGTGTTACGCGCCAGCATTGCAATGGCATGGGTGTTTGCCATGGCGGCATGCTGGCGACGTTTATCGATACGGCCATGGCGCGCGGACTGCTGGCGACCGGCGGTCTTTCGGCGAATATACCCACCATCAGCATGACGCTGGATTATCTGGCGCCCGCCGCGCTCGGGGACTGGATCGAAAGCCGCATCACCATCTTGCGGCGGGCCAGAACGCTGGGATTTGTTCGGGCGACGTTGCAGAACGGTGGTGGCCAGATCATGCGTGGCAACGCAGTCTTTCGGCAACGCCCGCTGGAGGACAAGGGAGCAGACTGACGCTAGACACCCTGTAATGCGGCCTTGATCTCGGCGGGATAAGAGGGGCGCCCCAGATGCATGCCACCATCGAGATGCACCATATCGCCGGTGGTGGCTGTCGCTCCGCAGGCGAGCCATGCCACGGCATCCGCCACCTCGGCGGGCGTTACGCGGCGGCGAAGCGGCATGGCCCCGTCGATCACGTCACTGACCGCTTGTGGCATTTCCGGAGCACCAGGCACTGTCGCAACCGGTCCGGGACAAACTGCATTGATGCGGATAGGACGCTCCGCATACTCCAGCGCGGCATATTTCACGAGCGTCTGCAACGCGGCCTTGGCGCATCCATAAGCGAAATAGCCGGGCCAGGGATTCGTGGCTGCAATGGAACTCATCAGCACGATGCCTCCCCCCGGTTTCATACGGCGCGTCACATGGCGCACGAAATATACCGCGGCCGTATAGTTGAGCGCCATGCACCGCTCGAATTCAGCGTCTCCGATCCCGTCAATCGTGCCGCTGACACCTTCGCCCGCGGCCAGGACCGCGACATCCAGATCGCCCTGCCCAACACGTACGGCTTCGGCCACAATGGCTTCCACCTGGTTTTCCATCGTCGCATCACACGCGACCGCAGTTCCACCGATCTCGTCAGCGAGAATGGCCGCACGCTCCAGCCGTCGTGCCCCGACCGTCACATGACCGCCCATCGAGGCCAGACGCTGCGCAGTCACCCATCCGGTGCCGCCCTCTACGGATGCGCCAGGGACCAGCATATTCAACCCGGATCCCATTCGCCCCCCTATCGAAGATCAATTATCGGCCATATGAACTATAATTTAACGCATTTGGACTGCCGATCTCTATTGGCACAGGCAGGGCCATACTGACGAAAGGAACTGGCATTGACCGGGATTGAAGGTACTCCGCCATCTCCGCGGACTGGTGAAGATCGCTGGGAACAGTTGGAGAATGTTGGTCCGTTCACGGATTATGTCGGGCCATTTTTTGTCCGCCGCACCGGTCTCGCTGCCGGCGAACCGCTCCGTCTGGGTTTTCGGATAGAACGCCATCATTGTAATCCACGGCTGGTTTGCCATGGCGGGATGCTCGCGACGTTCGTGGACCTTTGCCTGGCGCGCGGCCTGCGGGAAGCTGACGGAATTGCAGGCTCCGTTCCGACCATTAACATGACTCTCGATTATCTCGCACCCGCGCCACTGGATAGCTGGATCGAGAGTCGTATCTCGGTCATGCGGCGCACGGCGAAAATGGGCTTCCTGGAAGTCATCCTGCATTGCGCGGGTGAACCGGTTGTGCGCGGCAGCGGGATCTACAAGCGCGCACGCCCCTTTTGACCGGATTTTCGCCGGACGGTTTTTGACGAAAGGCGATGTTCCGGTCCGATCACCGATTCCATCGGTATTGGCGGCGCTTGCTTGACAAGATCGAAAAAATGCCTAAGTGATCCTATATAGTACATGAGATCGTTTATCGCACGATTTTTTACATTTCTGATAGATCCCCGGGTGAACAAACCCGAGGCTCTTGAACTGACGCCCGATGATAAACCTGACACTGTGACGGGTCTGGGGACTATATGATTGACGAGTTGAAGAAACTTGAAGGATTCCGGCACGAGGTCAGGGGCTGGCTTCAGGCCAATTTGCCAGGAGACTGGCAGGTCAAAATGACCGGCGCGTCCGAAGAGGATCATGTCGCCTTCCAGAAATTCTGGTTCCGCAAGATGATGGAGGGCGGCTATGGCGCGCCCCATTGGCCAGTTGAATGGGGCGGCAGCGGCTTTTCCTTTGCGCAACAGATTATCCTGTACGAGGAAATCGCTCGTGCGGGCGCACCGCGCCTGATCCTTTATTTCATTGCGTTATATCATGTTCCGGCAACCCTCTTGACGTGGGGAACAGATGCGCAACGGCAACGGCATCTGCCATCGGTGCTGGGTGGCGATGAAATCTGGTGTCAGGGCTTTTCCGAGCCCAACGCCGGTTCCGATCTGGCAAGCCTGCGGTGCCGGGCTGAAAAACGCGGTAATCGCTACATCGTCAACGGACAGAAAACCTGGTCCTCCAATGCCCATCATGCGCGGTATTGCCTGCTGCTCACCCGCACGGATCCGCAAGCGACGAAAACGCGCGGGATTTCCTATATGATCCTCGATCTGCAAACACCGGGCGTATCGTTGCGTCCGATCCGTCAGATCACCGGCGCATCGCATTTCAACGAGATCTTTCTCGACGATGTGGAAATCCCCGAAGAAAACCTCATCGGCCCCGAAAATGGCGGCTGGGCTGTCGCGCAATCGACCCTCTCTTCCGAACGTGGCCTTACCATCCTGGAACTGGCCGAACGCATGCGTCATGGCTTCCAGATGCTGGTGGATGCGGCGCAATCGCCCGCTCCCATGGGTGGACGGCTGATCGACGACGATGAAATCCGCCGCCGGCTGGTAGATATCTACGCCCGTATCCAGGCACTGCGTGTGCTGGTCAACAATATGCTGACCCGGGTGCTGGAAGGCGTCGGCGCCGGTGTCGAGCCTTCTATCATCAAGGTATATTACAGCGATCTGCTGCGCGATTTCACCGAACTTGGCGTAACGCTCGGCGGCCCGCAGGCCCAATATCTGCAGCCCGTTCTGATGGGTGGCGGCAATGAAACGGGCTACTGGATGCAGGATTACCTTTACTCCTGGGCCTGGACGATTTCGGGCGGCAGCAGCGAAATCCAGCGCAACATCATCGCGGAACGCGCGCTCGAATTGCCGCGCGAACCGAGGCTGGCAAAATCGGCCTGATAACCGGTATCGACAGGGTGGAATGAATGGAATTTGGCTGGACAGATGAGCAGGTCGATTATCGCCGCCGGGTACGTGCGGCGCTCGACGAACTGCTCCCGGACGACTGGGACGAAAAATATGTCCCGGAAAGCTATGCGTCGGATTTGCAGATAGAGTTTTCGCGTGAATTTTGCGCGAAGCTGGCGGAGCGCAGCCTGCTGGTCCCGCACTGGCCGTCGGAATATGGCGGCAGCGGCAGCAAGGACTGGGACCATTTCATCCTTGGCGAGGAAATGAAGGCGGCGGGTGAGCCGCGCGGTCCGCAATATATGAATGTCAACTGGATCGGCCCGACGCTGATGCGGTATGGCACCGAAGAGCAAAAGGCGCAGCATGTCCGCGGTATCGCCACCGGAAAGATCATCTGGTGCCAGGGCTTTTCCGAACCGAACGCCGGCACGGATCTGGCCGCATTGCGTACGCGCGCCGAACGCGATGGCGATCATTATGTGGTGAACGGGTCCAAAATCTGGACTTCCTACGCACGGAAAGCCGACTGGTGCTTCCTGCTGGCGCGCACCGGTCCGGCCCGCAAGGATATTTCCATCCTGCTGGTTCCCATGGACACGCCGGGCATCTCGGTCACATCCTTTCCGGGAATCATCAAGGACGGGCACCTGAACGAGGTGTTCTTCACGGATGTACGCGTGCCCGTGGAAAACCGCGTCGGCGAGGAAGGCAAGGGCTGGGAAATCATCACCCATGCGCTGTCCTATGAACGGGTAGGCGTGCCGCGTTACCATGTCGGTCTGGAAGCCCTGAAGCTCGCGGTTGAGCAATTGCAGGAAGAAGGCCGTTTCGACGCGGTGGCGAAGGCGAAGGCCGGCATGATCGCCGCCCGGTTCGAGGGTGCGCGGATGCTGACCTATCTGGTGGTCGATCAGCGGGTCAAACATATGCCACCTAATACCGACGCCAATATTTCCCGCATCTGGTCGCTGGAGGCCGTTGTCGATCTGATGGATTTCCTCGCCGAATTCGTCCCCGACGCGCTGGCCGGCGGCAATCCGTTGCTCGAGGATTATTACCGCATCAATATTCCGGCCGGGATCACCGGTGGAACGAATGAAATTCAACTGGACCTGGTCGCCCGCAACGGCCTGGGCCTGCCGAAAGGCTGACCGCATGGACTTCCAACTGACCGAAGATCAGCAGGCGCTGGTTGCTGCCCTTCAGCCCATATTACAGGATTTTGCGGAACTCCCGCAGTCGGAGCGGTTCAGCTACGCATTCTATCATGCGGCGCTGCAGGATGTGCTCGCCGAAAGCGGATTCCTGGATGCCGCCCATGATATTGGCGCGCTGGAAGCGGCACTGGTGGTAGCGGAAGCCGGAAAACTTCCGGTAATGGTGGAAACCTCGGGCACGGCGCTGGTCGCGCCGATGACCTGCCCGGAGGAACGCCTGCCTGGTCCGGTCGCGCTGGTGGATGGCCGTTTCCCCGACAGGGCGCACCGCAATCTGCCCATCGCGCGCACCGCGCTCGTTGATCTGGGCGAAGATGTCGCTGTGCTCCAGATTACGCCCGGAATGGTGACACCGGTCGATAGTATATACGCCTATCCCTATGGCCGTTTCGTCACCCGGCCAGACTTTTCCGCCGCCCGTATCTTGCCGGGCCGGGGGCATGCGATGCGCCAGTGGTGGCGGATCGCTATTGCGCTGGAAATCGCGGCGGCTTCCACCGCCGCAATCGATTTCACCATAGATTATGTCACCCAGCGCAAGGTGTTCGGACGGCCCGTCGGCTCGTTCCAGGCAGTCCAGCATCGCCTCGTCCAGTGCAAGGCGTTCGCCATGGCGACCCATTATCTGGCGTTGCGCGCTGCATGGAGCCAGACGTCGGTGGACGCGGATTTCGCCGCTTGCCACGCGCAGCAGGGCGTCAAGAAATTACTGTTTGATTTCCATCAGTTCCACGGCGGCATGGGCGTGACCACGGAACATCTGCTGCACTTCTGGACTTACCGGATAAGGGCGCTGCAGGCAGAAGCTGGCGGCGTATATGCGGCGGGTCAAACGATTGCCGATCAGCTTTGGCCGTCATCGCCCGGTTCAAGGGAATCAGAATCGCACGTTCGGGCCGCATAAGGGTGCAATGATGGAAGAAACCGGAATCCAACTCGGAGAACTTCGCGAATCCATTCGCCAGGTTCTGGACGAACATCACCAGACGCGCGGCGACGATATTCCCGGCGAAGATGGCCGTCCGCTCGACAAGGCACTGTGGGCGCAAATGACCGAACTCGGCTGGTTCGGCCTGGGAATCGGCGAGGAATCTGGCGGACTTGGCCTTGGAGCAGCCCATGTTGCGGTGCTGCACGAAGAACTGGGGCGCAGCCTTGCCTCGATTCCGGCTACAACGACATTGCTGGCGGCAAGCCTCATCACCCTTGCGGGTTCACCGCAGCAGCGCGCTGATTTGCTGCCGCGCATCTGCCGCGGCGAACTGATGGTGTCGATGTTGCTGCCGTCGGGATATGGCGGCGCACCTGCATATGGCGCCGAAGGACTCAGCGCTACCTATGAGCATATCCCGTTCGCCGACAGCGTGGATTTGTTCCTGTTGCCCTTTACCCAAGGCGATGGCGGGCTGGCATACGCCATATTGCCGGCTGGCACTCCGGGGGTTGTGGTCGAACGCCGGACAGTCATCGATCTGACACGCCATCTGGGCGAAGTTCGGCTGTCAGGTCTTGATCTGGATCATGGTTCGATCATGCCGGTCACCCCGGAGCAGTTGGCAGTTATGCGGAGCCACGCCGACATTGCCCTTGCATCCGATGCTATTGGTGGCGCCGCCGCGATATTCGAACGGACGATCGAATATCTGGGTGTGCGTGAACAATTCGGGCGTCCTGTCGGCTCGTTTCAGGCGTTGAAGCATCGGGCGGCAAACTGGAAAGTGTTGCTCGAGGCATCTATCGCGCTGGCCCGCCATGCCGCGGACGCGGTCGCTTCCAGGGAAGCGGATGCTGAAGTATTGGCTGCCAGCGCCAAATTCTATTGCTGCGATGTTTATGCGTCCCTGTCCGGAGATGCGATCCAGTTGCACGGCGGCATCGGCTTCACATGGGAACATCCCTGTCATCTGTTCCTGAAACGGGCGAAGCTTAACCAGCAAATGTTTGGCGGCTCGATCGAGCATAAGGAAAGGGTCGCCCGACTGGCGTTCAATCCGGCGGCTGAACCTGCGCCGCCTTCCCTTATACGTAACTAAAGGAGCAGATCATGGACCAGGCTGTCAAAAAGCGCCCGCTAACTCAAGGTCAGATGCAACTGCTTGAACAGATGCCTGAACTGAAGGACTGCCGCTTTCCGGAAGTTCGCGATACGGTTCCCGCATCCAATTATGTCGACCCCGCCCGTTTCGACGCGGAAATGGACGCCGTATTCCGTCGGGTGCCGGTTATTGCCTGCCCTTCCGCGCTTTTGCCGGAACCGCGCAGCTACACGCAGGTGGAAATCACCGGCGTGCCGGTGCTGGTTACACGGAACAAGGAAGGCATCGTCAAGGCATTCGCCAGCGTTTGCCGCCACCGTGGCATGAAGCTGTGCACGTCGAACGATCCGGTGAACGCCGGCCGGCTGGTATGCCCCTACCATGCATGGACCTACGACATGGATGGCGCACTGATCGGGATGCCCCGCTCCGAAACCTTTCCGGGCCTCGACAAATCGGAACTCGGCCTGTTCGAACTGCCGTGTGTGGAAGCCGGGGGGATCGTGTGGGTCGGCATAGAGCCCAAAAATAATCCGGATTTCTCGAAAGTGCAGGGGGACCTGGAGGCCGATTTCAACGCCCTCGGACTGCGCGATATGGCGGTTTACGACCGCACCACCTTCAAGGTGGCCGCCAACTGGAAGCTGGTCATGGATTCCATGCTGGATTCCTACCATGTGACCCGCCTCCACAAGGATTCGCTGGCGCGTTTCTTTGTCGATTCCCAGAACACAATCGACCGGATCGGGCCGCACATCCGGAACGCCGCGCACCGCGGCAACTTCGAGAGAGAGCTGCTGTCGGACGATTTCGAGGAAGTGCGGAAGATCATGGTCTTCTCCTACATCCCCTTCCCCAACGGGATTCTCGTCGTCAGCCCCGAGTTTATCAGCCTCGGTATCGTCCGCCCGATCGCTACCGATCGGTGCGAAGTCGATTATTACATGCTTGTCAACCAGCAGCCGCAGGACGAAAAGACCGAAAACCGCATGCGCCGCTCGTTCGATCTGATGGGTCAGGCATTTGGCCGCGAAGATTATTGGGCAGCGGAAATGTGCGACTCCGGTCTGCGGTCGGGCAAGTTGAAGGAAGTGCATCTGGGTGGCATGGAGGTGCAGATTCGCATGTTCCAGAATGCTGTGACAGATTGCCTGACGGCGGCCGGCTACAAGGGCTGAGCGTCAGGACCGGTTCGACAGGACATAAGGGAGAAGATCATGACGCAGGAAGCAAAAGCCGTGCCGCTGGCACACCCGGACAAGCTGTTCATCAACGGTGAATGGGTGGCGGCATCCAGCGGCGATACCATCGACGTGATCGCTCCCGCCACGGAAGAAGTTTTCGTGCGCGTGGCCGCAGCCGGAGAGGAAGATGTCAACCGCGCGGTCGCCGCCGCGCGGGATGCTTTCGATAACGGTCCGTGGCCGCGCATGTCTCATGTCGAGCGTGCGGGCTATATGCAGGAAATGGCGCGCCTGCTCGATGAACGGGCGGCGGATATTGCCTTTATTTGGCCGAACGAAATGGGCGTTCTGCACAGCGCTGCCGAAGCCATGTCGGGGACGGTTAGCGGCCTCTACAGATATTATGCCAGCCTTGCGACGCGCTTCCCCTTCGAGGAGGAACACCGGACATTCTCCGGCGCGAAGGTTGGACTGCTCGTTCGGGAACCCGTTGGCGTTGTCGGCGCCATCATCCCGTGGAACGGCCCCATTTCCCTGATCGCATTCAAGCTGGCTCCGGCGCTGATTGCCGGTTGCACCGTCGTGATCAAGGCATCTCCGGAAGCGCCGGGCCATGCGCTGGTGATGGCGGAAATCGCGGAAAAGGCCGGGCTGCCGGCCGGTGTCATCAATGTGGTGACCGCGCACCGCGGACCATCCGAAGCGCTGGTGCGGCACCCGGGCGTGGACAAGATCGCATTTACCGGTTCGACGGTGGCGGGCAAGAATATCGCTTCCATCCTCGGCAGCCGCATGGCGCGTTATACGATGGAACTGGGCGGCAAATCCGCTGCAGTCATCCTGGATGATTATGATATCGAGACGGCGGCGCGCACCATCGCACAGCGCGCGCCCGATATGACCGGACAGGTTTGCGCGTCGTTGACGCGCGTCGTCGTCAGCCGCGACCGCCATGACCGGATGCTGGAAGCGCTCAGCGCCGAAATGGGCAAGGTGCGGGTCGGCGACCCGTTCGATGCTGCGACCCAGATGGGGCCTCTGGCAACGGACGTGCAGCGCGACCGCGTTGAATCCTATATCGCCAAAGGTAAAGCCGGCGGATTCACGCTCGGTACGGGCGGCGGTCGTCCGTCGCATCTGAACCGGGGCTTCTATATCGAGCCGACGGTGTTCGGTCATGTCGACAATAGCGCCGTCATCGCCCGGGAAGAAATCTTCGGGCCGGTTCTCAGTGTGATCCCGGCGGACAGCGAGGCGGACCTGATCAGCATCGCGAATGACAGCCCGTTCGGCCTCAACGCCTCGGTCTTCACCAATGATATCGACCGCGCTTATGCCGCCGCCCGCGAACTTCGCTCGGGTACGGTCGGACACAACAGCATCCGGATGGATTTCTCGATCGCCTTTGGCGGCTTCAAGCAGTCCGGTGTCGGCCGGGAAGGCGGAATCGAAGGCCTGCGGCCCTATCTGGAAACCAAAACGCTGTTGCTGGATGACATGCCGTCCCATCGCGCGAAGCAAGAGGCGGCCCAGTGATCAAAACGCGCATTACGGAAATGCTCGGCATCGCCGCCCCGGTCATCCAGGGCGGGATGCAGTGGGTTGGCAGGGCCGAACTGGCCTCTGCCGTCTCCAATGCCGGCGGCCTCGGCATATTGACCGCCCTTACCCAGCCGACGCCGGACGATCTGCGGCGGGAAATCGACCGTTGCCGTTCGATGACCAACAAGCCTTTCGGCGTGAACCTCACAATTTTGCCCACCATGACGCCGCCGCCCTATGCCGAATACCGGCAGGCTATCATCGACAGCGGCGTGAAAATTGTGGAAACGGCCGGGTACAAGCCGCAGGAACATGTGGATGAACTGAAGGCCGCTGGCGTCACCGTCATTCACAAATGCACCGCCGTGCGTCATGCCCTGTCCGCCGAGCGGATGGGCGTGGACGCTATCTCCATCGACGGGTTTGAATGTGCGGGCCACCCCGGCGAAGACGACATTCCCGGTCTGATCCTGATTCCGGCGGCGGCAAATGCCCTGAAAATACCGGTCATCGCCAGCGGCGGCTTCGGGGACGGACGCGGCCTCGTTGCGGCGCTGGCGCTTGGAGCCGAAGGCATCACCATGGGCACGCGGTTTTGCGCCACGGTGGAAGCGCCGATCCACGACGCCATCAAGCAGTTGATGGTCCGTAATGACGAACGCGCGACGAATCTGATCTTCCGCCCGTTTCGCAACACCGCGCGCGTGGTGCGGACCGGCGTTTCGGATGAGGTTGTCCGCATCGCCAGCGAACCAGGTGCAACCTTCGCGGATGTGGCGCATCTGGTGCGGGGCGCGGACGGTCGTCGTGCGCTTGAGACCGGAGATGTGGAAGCCGGCATCATCTGGGGTGGAATGGTGCAAGGGTTGATCCACGATATTCCAACCTGCGACGAACTCATAAAGCGGATCATGTCCGAAGCAGCCGATCTGATCGATCAGCGCCTGACTTCGCTAAGGCGGGCGGCAGACTGATACCCTGGCAACGGGCGGTGATGGCGACACTGTCCGTTGCAGTCCGATCACCTGATCAATCATAATATACAGGAGCTGCTGATGGTTGGGATACCTCGACCAGGGCCCTGATTGCAGACGGAACGATTGCGCCCGCGCCATTATGTTCCATCGTACCCGCATTAAATATGGTTTCCCTGCAGCGATAGCGACGCTGCTTTATGCCCTCAGGCACCATATGGCCCAATCCGTTCTGGCGGGTGGAAATGTCCGTCCAGGGCTGGAGGATGCCGTCTATCTCGCCAAGGGGAACTGGCTCCATCAAATGCCGCGATGGTGATGAAAGCCCGGCGGATTGCCGAGGATCCGGGTGCTGAACTGGCGGACGCAGACGAAATGCGCTGGCAATTGGGCCTGCCTCCCGCTGTGAGCACGAACCATCCGGCGCACATCCGGTTGACAAGCTGATATCAGCGTCTAAAGACAGTCTTGTTACAATAGTACGGTAATCGTACTTTAAAGGGGAAAGCTCATGTCCTTGACCAGCTTCAACACGCAATTACGCTGCTGCGTAGCCGGTTCCACCCTGCTGCTGACGGGTTTGGCAAGCGCCGCCATGGCGCAGCCCGTGGATGATTCGGCCGGCGCGCCGCAAGCGAACACAGGTTCCGCCGGGATGGAGATCGTGGTCACGGCGCAGCGCCGTTCGGAACGCCTGGAAGACGTTCCCATCTCGATCACTTCGGTAAGCGGCGCGGCGCTGGAAAACGCCGGCGTCACCCGGGTGGGACAGCTGCCGAGCATCGTCCCCGGTTTGCGTCTCGACCAGTCCGGCGCGTTTTCGCAGCCGACCATTCGCGGCGTCGGCAGCTCGGTGGCCGGACCGGGCCTCAGCTCGAACGTCGCCACCTATATCGACGGTTTCTACGTTCCGAACAGCCTGACGTCCGACCTCTCCTTCATGAGCGTGCAGAATGTTCAGGTGCTCAAAGGTCCGCAAGGAACGCTGTTTGGCCGTAACGCGACCGGCGGCGCGATCCTCGTCACCACCAAAGAGCCATCTTTCACCCCGACAATGACGGCGAAAGCCAGCTACCAGTCCTTTGACCGGCTGAACCTCGGTTTTTATGGCGCCACCGGCCTGACCGACAAGATCGCGATGGATGTAACCGGCTATTATGAGCGGGGCGACGGCTTTGTCAGAAGCCTGATCGACGACCATCAGGAAGCCCGTTTCGAAAAATGGGCAGTCCGCTCCAAGATTCTCGCGGAATTGAGCGACACGGCGAAGATCACCCTTGCCTATTCGCACCAGTTTTCTGACGATCCCACCTTCAATGCGAAAAACAGCTACAATGGGCTGTCTGCCGGTTCGGTCGTGCCGGGCGCGCTTACGCCGTCGGAACGCGGCAAGGTCGCCAACGATTATGAAACCGAAAGCCGGATCAATGGCGATGCGGTTTATCTGACGGGAGAGTTTGAGCTCGGTGCAGTTTCGGTGAAATCCCAGACGCAGTATCGGGACGAACGCACCTTCATCGCCAACGATAATGACTCGTCCTCTGCGGCAGTTATCCACTCGAACTACCGCTCGATCGACAAGTCCTTCACCCAGGAACTGAACTTCTCCGGCAATATCGCTGACCGGCTGGACTGGTTCGTCGGCGGTTATTATTTCTGGAACGATATCGCCTATCCGTCGGTCAATGTGTCGTTTCAGGGTGGGCCTTTCGTAAAAACGCAAGGGTCGGTCAACAAGACCAATGCCTATGCGCTGTTCGCCGACGGCACCTATCAGATCGGCGATCGTCTGTTCGTGACGGGGGGCTTGCGCTACAGCATCGAAAAGGCCGACTTGCACCTCGATATGCCAACGGACGGCATTAACGATGGCAAGGAAACCTGGAAGAGCCTGACGCCCCGCGCCGTCATCCGCTATGAAGTGGGCGACCGGTCCAGCGTTTATGCGTCCTACAGCAAAGGCTTCAAATCCGGCCAGCTACCGGCAGGCTCGAACCGCATCATGCCGGTCGACCCGGAAAAGATCGACGCGTTTGAAATCGGTTACAAGACGGCGCGTGCCGGTATCCGTCTCGACCTGTCGGCCTATTATTACGATTACAAGGATCTGCAGGTAACGGCATTCCTGTCGCCGGGGTCGATCGTTCGTAACGCTGCCTCGGCTGAAATCTACGGCGCCGAAGCCCAGTTGGCGGCCGATCTTACGGATCAACTGAGCGTTTCGCTGGGTGGCGCCTATACGCACGCCGAGTACAAGAACTTCGACACCGCCGTTGCCTATGTACAGCAGCCGTCCGGCTTCTTCGCTGTCCAGACGGTCGACGCCAGCGGCCTGACGATGCAACGCGCGCCCAAATTCACCGGATCGGCAGACGTGAACTACACGATGCCGTTGTGGGAAGGGCAACTTCTGCTGAACGCCAATCTTTATTACACCACGCGCATCTATTTTGATCCGGTCGAGCAATTCTACCAGAACAAACATGCGCTGCTCAATCTGCGGGCGACCTATACAACCGCAGACGACAAATGGGCGTTCTCCGTGTTCGGCACCAACGTGACGGACAAGAAGTACCGCAACCAGGTGCAGCCCGCGACGGGTGCTGTCCAGCAGGGCTATGGCGAGCCTGCGGCCATCGGCGTCTCTGCCCAGTTGCGGTTCTGACGTGAGGGCCGCCAGGATGAGCATTCCACAGTCGATCCGCGATCAACTCGTTCTTCCGGCGGTCTGCGCCCCGATGATGATGGTATCGGGGCCGGAATTGGTGACAGAAGCGTGCAAGGCCGGCCTGATGGCTGGCCTTCCCGCCCATAACGCCCGCGACGCCGACGAACTGGCCGATTGGCTCGGGCAGATCGATGGGGCGCGCAAGACGGCGCAAGACAAAACCGGAACCGGCGGAGGTGTTCTTGCGGTCAATCTGACAGCATCGCGCGCGGCGGAAGAACTGGAAGCCACACTTGCACTATGTGCTCAATATGATGTTCGCGTTATCATCAGCGCGATGGGAAACCCGCGCGACCTGACCGGGCGGGCGCACGCACGCGGCATGCTGGTCTATCATGATGTCACGTCCATCCAACACGCGGAAAAGGCGATAAGCGCAGGCGTCGATGGTCTGACGTGCATCGCGTCCGGGGGTGGCGGACACTCCGGGCAGATCAATCCCTTCGTGCTGATTCCGCGTATCCGCTCCATGTTCGACGGGACAATCATTCTGGCCGGAGCCGTTTCGAGCGGCGCCGGCATCCGGGCGGCTGAAATCCTCGGGGCCGATCTTTGCTATTTCGGCACGCGTTTCATCGCCACGCAAGAATCGCGCGCACCGGCGGCATACAAGCAAATGCTGGTGGAAGGCCGGGCAACCGATCTGAGCTTCACAAGCGACGTATCGGGTATTCGCGCCAACTGGCTGAACGCATCGCTGATGGCGCACGGACTCGATCCCGCCCGGCTACCGGTGGCATCCGCACCACGCAATTACGACCATTTGCCCGCAGATATACGCCCCTGGCGCGATATCTGGAGCGGCGGTCAGGGCATGGAATTGATTGACGACATCCCGACTGTCGCGGAACTGGTGCAGCGCCTGCGCACGGAATATGCCCTTGCCTGCCAACACCCCGTGTTCCCGGGTTGACGGGCCGAACGTGACAGCGAATACCATCACTCTCGCCGATCTCATCGGCAACGAACGCGAACCTTTGCTGACCCGAACCCTGGAAAAAACCCGGCTGATCATTTTCAACCGCCCAGACGCCCGCAACGCACTGACCCGCGACATGCGGCGCAATCTCGCCCGGCAATTAAGCCTTGCCGATGCCGATGACAGCGTGGATTGCATCATCCTGACCGGCGCGCATGGTGTATTCACCGCCGGTTCGGATATCCGCGAAAGCAGGGCCAATCCCGGCCCCTTGGTACGTCCTCACCCCGGAGAAGCCTTGCGCGCAACCGGCAAGCCGCTCCTCGCGCTGGTGGATGGTCCGTGTGTCACGGGCGGGCTGGAAATTGCCCTCAGTTGCACCTTGGTCATTGCGTCCGATCGCGCACGCTTCGCCGACACCCACGCCAAAATCGGCATTTTCCCCGCCTGGGGTCAGACCGCGTTGTTGCCGCGCGCCATCGGTTCACGCCGTGCCCGGCAAATGATGCTGACGGGAGAATTTATCGATGCTACAACCGCCAGGGACTGGGGCATCACGAACGAAGTGATCCCGTCCGCCGATCTGCTGGCGCGCGGCCTCGAAATCGCACGCGCCATATCCGCGTGCGACGCGCGCTCTGTTCGGTGGCTTTCCGACATCTGGCGGGATCAGGATGGCCTGGGCCTGGAACAGGCGCTGGTGCTCGAAGAAGCCGCTGTTTCACGGTGGCGCGCGAATTTGCCCCGTTACGCGGATCACCCGGACAATCAGGAGTAACAGATGCCCGCAATTGACCCCCAACGCTACAAGTGGATCAAGATCGACAAGCGCGATGATGGTGTCGCGACGCTGACACTGAATAACCCCACGAAGAAAAATGCGCTGTCCCGGCCCATGCACCGGGAATTGCAGTTTATCTGGGCTGATGTCGATATGGATGACGATATCCGTGTTGTCGTGCTCACCGGCGAGGGAAATGCTTTTTGCGCCGGCACCGACCTTGGCGTCCAGGATGCGGAAAACGAGGCCGGTCGTGTCAACAAGCCCATGACCGGGGCAGCGCGTCGCCTGTTCTGGAATATGCTGGACTGCGAGAAGCCGATCATCGCCAAGGTGCGCGGCCCGGCTTATGGCGCGGGCGTCAATGTCGCCATCGCCTGTGATATGGTGATCGCGGCCGAAGGCGCACGTTTCTGCGACAGCCATGTGCGCATGGGAATCGCCGCAGGCGATGGCGGACCGGCGCTGTGGCCGCTGCTGATCGGTTTTCATAAAGCCAAGGAATATATGATGACCGGCGAGCCGATCGACGCCGCGAAAGCTGCCGAGATGGGGCTGATCAACTATTGCGTGCCGGAAGCCGAACTTGATGCGTTCGTGGACGGCTTCGCCTGCAAACTGGCGGCGGGTGCGCCGCTGGCGATCAATTACAGCAAGATGTCGGTCAATCTGATGCTCAAGCAACTGACGGCCGGCGCATTCGAAATGTCACAGGCTTATGACCAGCTGACGCTGTACACGAAGGATCATGCCGAAGGCGTCAAGGCATTTATGGAAAAGCGCGCGCCCAAATTCACCGGGCAGTAAAAAGATTTTTGGGCGGAAGAGCCATCTTCCGCCCTGACCATCAAACCGCGATATCGGCCTTGATCGACGGATGCGGATCATAACCTTCCACAACAAAATCGTCGATGCAATAATCATCAATGGATGCGGGCCGGCGGCTCAGTCGCATGGTGGGAGCCGCGCGTGGTACACGGGATAATTGCTCGCGCATCTGATCATGATGGTTGGCGTAAAGATGCACATCGCCGCCCACCCAGATGAGTTCGCCGGGTTTCAGATCGGCCTGTTGCGCCAGCATATGCACAAGGGTGGCCGCAGACGTCCAGTTGAACGGCAGCCCGGCGAAGATATCGCAGGATCGTTGAAACAACAGGCAACTCAGTTCCTGCGTCCGACCGTTTACAAAATATTGATACACCATATGACATGGCGGCAACGCCATCTTGTCCAGTTCGCCGACATTCCAGCCATCGAACAACATCCGCCGGCTGCCGGGATTATGCCTTAACTGATCGACAAGCGTTGCGATCTGGTCATGCTCCCGGCCATCCGCATCCAGCCAGCGCCGCCATTGCTTGCCATATACCGGGCCAAGATCGCCCCATTTCCCGGCGAACACATCGTCGCTCAGGATTTTTTCCTCGAACGCTTCCTGCGAAATATCGGGGTCCACCGCCCGCCGATAGGCTGCAAGCGGCCAGTCGGTCCAGATGCGGACATTATTCTGCAACAACTCCTGAATATTTGTACGCCCGGTCAAAAACCACAGCATTTCCTTGATAGCCGTTTTCCAGTAAACGCGCTTCGTTGTCAAAATCGGCATTTCGCCTGTCGAAAGATCGAACCGCACCATTTCACCAAAAACAGACCGCGCACCCGTACCGGTACGATCCATACGGTCATCACCTTTTTCCAGCACGCGCGTGGCAAGGTTGCGATACTGAATATCTGCGTTGCTCAAGTTTATTCCCCGCTAAAGTTCAGAACGACTGCGGACGAACGTTGCTGCAGGTTTGGCGGGCCGGATCGCAAGGCGATCGGGACCCTCTGCGCCACATCCGTGCCAATCACCATACCCATGATCAGGGGTATTCGCTTGCCGGTTCCACTCCGTCAAAGGGTTTTCCGAAAAGGTTGACAACAAGATGTATTGCGTTCCCCTCCAGCATGGCCTGCCCAGAGAAAAAACCAGGTTGTCAACCTGCGGGTTTTGCCCGGCAACCGCCGCACCAGCAGCACTCACCTGCTTCTGACCGGGCGCGAATGTGGCATGCGACGATTTCCGACCCTGCGTTGCATGTCGACATTTGTAGCCCCGATGCCCCGGCACGACGCATATCGGCGATACTACTCTTGGGTATCGCCCGGTGCGTTTACGCCGGGGCATTAAATTTACCGACATTCCCGGCAACAGCGCATGAATCCTGCTGAACTGGTTCCCGCGCTGGCGCTGCTGGCGGTTCTCACCCGCGAATTACTGTGGATTACCGCAGTGGCGATGATGGTGTCCAATCTCGACGACCTGGCCGTGGATGTTCTGTGGGTTGCCGGCAAGCTGTTCCGCCGCAAGCACACCATGCCACAACCGGGCCGCGCAGGCGTATACGCTATCTTTGTGCCCGCCTGGGATGAAGCCGCTGTAATTGGCGCGATGCTGACAAGGCTGCTCGCAACGCTCGATCATCCAGATTACACGGTATTTGTCGGCGTCTATCCGAATGATCCCGAAACCGCCGCGGCCGTCGCCGCGGTGAACGACCACCGCGTGGTGTCTGTAACCACCGATCGTTACGGTCCCACCACCAAGGCCGATTGCCTGAATGCCATCTGGCGCGGCATGTGCAACCACGAACGCCAGCACAGCATGCGGTTCGATGCGATCATCCTCCATGATGCGGAAGATGTGCTTCACCCTTACGAACTACGGTTGTTCGACCGCTACATGCCTGCACTGGCGATGGTGCAGTTACCCGTTCTCCCGCTGCCCGATCCGCGCTCCCGCTGGATCTCGGGTCATTATCTCGATGATTTCGCTCAAAATCATGCGAAAGATATGCTGGTGCGCGCCTGGCTGCGCACACCTGTCCCCAGCGCCGGGGTTGGCACGGCAATCGACCGGGCGGTGCTGGCCCGGATCGCAGGTGCCGGCGTGGACCCGTTCGACGCAACCAGCCTGACCGAAGACTATGAAATCGGGCAGAAAATACACCGCATGGGCCTGAAAGGCCGCTTGATTCGCCAACGGGTAAACGGTGAACTTGTCGCAACCCGTGAATATTTCCCCGACACACTGGAAGCTGCGGTCCGGCAAAAATCCCGGTGGCTGACGGGTATCGCACTGTCGGGATGGGACCGGCTGGGTTGGCAGGGTAGCCGCGCCACCCGCTGGATGCTCTTGCGGGACCGCAAGGGATTGCTGACCGCCGCCATCGGCATGATCGCCTGGGCCGTCGCCGTGCTGACCGTCGGACAACTGGCCGTGCGAAGGCTCGCTGCCGAGAGCGCAGGGGTCGCGATGCCACCGCTGCTAGCGCCGATCGACATTCAGGATTCCCAAGAGGCTTGATTGCTGATTTACAGGTTTTCGCGATTGAGCGGAGGCTATGGTGGGCGTGAAGCGGTACGAGTTGA
>JBAYSX010000021.1:0-42198 GCA_041675905.1 Sphingomonadaceae bacterium
GATGGACAGCACCCCCGCCGACACCCCCGAGAGCACCGCCTCGATGATGCGGCGACCCGTTTCCGATCTGGTGTTGGCGTCGATCAATGCCGCCTGCTGTGCCTTCAGATCCCCCGTCATGCGGTTAAAGGCGCGACCGAGTTGGCTGATCTCCCCGCTTCCGCCCGGCACCTTCACGCGGGCATCCAGATCGCCCATGCCGATGCGCTCCGCCGCATCCGCCAGTTCACCAATGGGCGATACGATCCGTGTCGCCAGCAAAATCGCAAACCACACCGCCGCCGCGATAATCAGCAGCGACACTACCAGCAGCATCAGGTTGAAACGCCATTGCAATGCCTGCGAGCGATCCGTCAGCGCCTTGTAGTCCGTAATCGCCGCCTCGGTGCGGGCCACCTGTTCCAGCACGCGCGGCTCTACCCGCCGGCTGACATACAGATACATTGGTGCCGCTGTCTGCAGCCGGACGACTGCTTCAATCCGGTCATGCGCGGAGCCGAGCAAGACCGCCTGCCCCGCCGGGATCGCCGCCAGATCGACGTCTCCCAGTTTTGCCGGCAGGCTTCCTTCGTCCATTCCGACCGCCGCGACGGATACCAGGCCCTCGGGTTCGGGCCGGAAGACCATCGCATCCGACAAGGTGCGGCCCTGCAACTGCGCCACCACACCATCGCGGAAGGTCGCCCCGCGCGGGAGGCCGACGCCATGGGCATAATCGCTGACATCACTGCCCATCGCCACAATATCGTCGCGGATGCGGACGGTGGCGTCATCAACATAAGCCCGGGCCACCTGGTCAGCATTGTCGAGCACCGTGCGCGCCCGGTCCGAGAACCAGAATTGCACCCCGTACTGGAACAACAGGGATGCGAAAATCACCGTCAGGATCGTCGGCACGGCGGCCAGGGTTGCGAACAGGCCGATCAGGCGGACGTGCATTTGCGCACCCGCCACCCGCGCGCGGCGGTTTGCCATCAATATCGCCACGCGCCGTGCAATCAGCAACAATAAAGCGAGTAACGGCAACAGATTGGCGACAAGCAGCAATGTGACCAGTTGCGGCGAAAACCCTTCCGCCGGGGCGCGCCGACCGGTAAGAAAGGCGTAGGACACCAATCCCAGAACCACCGCCAGAATAGCGAAACCAATCTCCATCCCCGGAAACCGATCAGGACTGGAAGCCCACCGCCCAAGCCGGCGGCGTAGCATGCGGAAACGCACAGGGACAACGCGCAGCCTGTTCATCCGGATTTCAGTATCAGAATTCTGTGCCCTTGGAAACACACTACTGTGTCCAGATTGACACTTTCGGGCACTATGTTTCCAGGTCTCCGCGTCTGCGCACAGGCTCTACGCCACGCTCGGTCAACATCTTGCGTAAAGTGTTTCGATTTACTCCGAGCAACTTCGCCGCGCGCACCTGATTACCCCGGCTGAGATCCAGCGCCAGCTCCAATAACGGTCGTTCAAACTCCGCCAGCAGCCGCCCATATAACCCGTCTTCCGGCGGATTGGCAGCCGCACGGATCGTACGTTCGAGCCAATCAGCCACAACATTTTGTAAACTGTCCGCACGGGTCGAGGCCGGATCAGCCACACGGTTCTCACCATCCCTTTCGTCGCTGCGCGCAATCCAGAGTTCGCACACGGCCGCCGTCACCAGTTCATCCCGCGCAAGCGCCGACAGCCGACGCATCGCATTTTCCAGTTCGCGCACATTCCCGGGCCACGGCCAGTCCATCAGCCATTGCAGCGCGCCGGCATCCAGCACCCGGCGCGGCAGGCCTTCCTCCGCCGCCGTATCGAGGAAATGCCGGGCGAGCTCGGGAATGTCACCGGCGCGCGCCCGCAACGGCGGCAGCCGGATGGGCACGACATTCAGGCGATAGTAGAGATCCTCGCGGAAACGGCCTTCGTCGATCAGACGTTTCAGGTCCTTGTGGGTCGCGGCAATGATCCGTACATCGGTGCGTATCGTTCGCGTGCCACCAACGGTGGTGAATTCGCCCGATTGCAACACCCGCAACAGCCGTGTCTGCGCGTCCATCGGCATATCGCCAATCTCGTCGAGGAACAGCGTACCGCCCTGCGCCTGTTCGAACCGGCCCGTCGCCCGCCCTTGCGCGCCGGTAAATGCTCCGCGCTCATGGCCGAACAATTCCGTCTCGATCAAGTCGCGGGGGATCGCCGCCATATTGATCGCCACGAACGGCCCCGTCCGCCGACTGCCCAGATCGTGCAACGCTCGCGCCACCAGTTCCTTGCCGGTGCCGGACTCTCCCAGTACCATCACGGTAAGATCGGTCGGCACCACGCGCGCCATGGTGCGATACACTTCCTGCATCGCCGCCGACCGCCCGATCATCGGCAGATTTTCGTCCGGTTTCGACGGTTTCGGCTCGGCGGGCAAGCTTTTGGTCGTCGCCAGCCCGGCAGCCACGGCTCGCGTCAGTTCATCGAGGTCAAAGGGCTTGGGCAAATAGTCGAACGCGCCCTGCTCGGTCGCCCGTACGGCCGTGGTAAGCGTATTCTGCGCGCTCATCACAATCACCGGCACGCCGGGTTTCTTCGCGGCGATCAGCGGGATCATATCGAGGCCGTTGGTGTCGGGCAGCAGCACATCGGTGATGATGGCGTCGCCTACACCCTGTCCGATGAGTTTCCACAGGCCTGCGGCACTATCCGTCGTGCGCACCATATAGCCCGCGCGCATCAAGGCCTGCCGCACAACCGTACGGATTCCGGCATCGTCATCGACAACGATGATGGTCGCCGGCTCCATCACGCCGTCCGCGCCGCTGGCAGCAATACGCGGAAAATGGTGCGATTGTCGCGGCGCTCAAACTCCACAAGGCCCCCGTGATCCGCTACCTTCTTGGCGACAAGCGCCAGCCCCAGTCCGGTGCCGCCTTCCCGCGCGCTGATGAAGGGTTCAAAAAGATGGTCCGCGATATACGCCGGCGGTCCTCCTCCCTCGTCAATCACACAGACCTCGATCGGCAAGGATACCCGTTCCCCCGAACCCGGATGACGCACGCGGAATCCCTGACGATACCCGGTCTGCAATATAATTCCACCTCCCGACGGCGACGCCTCCACTGAATTTTTTAAAAGATTAAGAAACACTTGCACCAGGGAGTCGCGATGACATAACACCTGGGGCAAGGACGGATCATAGCGCTCCTGAATCCGGATACCGGCGCCAAAGCCCTTTTCGGCAATGCTGCGCACATGGCCCAGAACAGAATGGATATTTTCAGGTTCCAGCGGCAAGGGCCTGTTGTCGGTAAAACCCTCCATCCGGTCGATCAGCGCACGCACCCGATCCACCTCGCTGATAATCAGTTGCGTGAGTTCCTGACCGTCCGCGTCCAGCCCGCTTGTCAATAATTGTGCAGCACCCCGGATGCCGGAAAGCGGATTCCTTATCTCATGCGCCAGCATTGCGGCCACGCCTTCCGCCGTACGAGCCACGCCTTGCTGGCCCATCTGCCGGTCCACGAAAGTGGCGACGACACGCGGCAATATGCTCAACGTCAGCCACCCCCCGGAATCGGGTACGATCCCGGTTTGCACATCCACACGCACACGGCGACCGCCGGCGAATTCCACAAGAATATCATAGGCCGCGATTCCCTGCTGACGGGACTGCGATTCCGCTACAAGGCTAGGAATCGGCCCGTCTTCCGGGAACGCCGACTCCCATCCGCGCCCGGCCATTTGCGCCTGCGACATATTCAGGAACACTTCGGCGGCGGAATTGGCCATCGCAACGCGCCCGGACTGGTCCAGCACCAGCAGGGGTGTGGGCAAGGTATTGAAAATGTCGGACGGCGCCGGCGTCATGCGGCGGCGGCAAGCCCCGGCTCGTCTATGTGTCGGTGGTAAAAATCCCGCAGCATAGCCAAAACCTGCACCGGATCGGCGATCATATTCACCTGATTGCGGAACTCAGCCGATCCCTTCAAGCCCTTGGTATACCAGCCAAGATGCTTGCGAGCCAACGCCACGCCCGAGTGTGGACCGTATAGTTCCAGCATTTCCTGATATTGCGTTTGAATGATGTCGAGTTGCTCGGGAAGCGACGGCGCATCGGGCACGGGTTCGCCGGCAAGATTCGCCATTACCTGCCGCAGTAACCACGGCCGACCATAAGCCCCGCGCCCGACCATGACCCCGTCCGCACCCGATTGCCGCAGGGCTTCACGCGCATCGGCCGGCGAATTGATATCCCCGTTCACGATCACCGGCACAGATACCGCCTGCTTCACTTGTGCGACAAAAGCCCAGTCGGCAGTACCGGAATACAACTGGTTCCGGGTGCGACCATGCACGGTAATCATCCGTACGCCCAGATCTTCGGCAATGCGCGCCAGTTCGGGGGCGTTCAGACTTTGGTGGCACCAGCCCATCCGCATTTTCAGCGTGACAGGAATGGAAACAGCTTTTACCGTTGAATCAATGAGTTTCGCTGCAAGATCAAGATCCCGCATTAAATGTGAACCGGCATGACCATTGACGATTTTCTTGACCGGGCAGCCCATGTTGATGTCGATAATCGCCGCACCCAACTGCTCGTTCAGCCGTGCGGCCTCAGCCATTACGCGGGGTTCGCAACCGGCAAGCTGCATCGACACCGGTTCTTCGGACGGGTCCCAGGACGCCTTCTGCACCGACTGGCGTGTTTCCCGCACCATGGCTTCGGAGGCGATCATCTCGGTAACCGTCAGGCCGCAGCCGAAGCGCTTGACCAGCGTACGAAATGGCCGATCCGTAACGCCGGTCATGGGAGCGAGGATCACCGGATTGTCGATCCGCACCGGACCAATCTGGAGTGGGGGAAGCGAAGTCATGCAAATCTGCCCAAAAATCAGGCACCGCTCTTACGCTATATCCCTCTTTCCGGCAAGAACCGAACCCTCTATCCTGGCCGGACCGTGACGAACATGATTACCCCCTCCCGCGCGATCGCCGCACTGATTGTAGCCGCCGGTCGTGGCACTCGAACCGGAAGTAAAATTCCCAAACAATATCGCGAAGTTGGCGGAAAGTCCTTGCTCGCCCACGCAACAAGTGCATTTGTGCGCCATCCTGCGATCTCGCGCGTGCATGTAGTCGTGGCTCCCGGCGATGAAGCCAGGGCGGCAGTTGCGCTCGGACCGCTGGCGGATCAGGTGACTATCGGAACCGGCGGCGATACCCGTCAGCAGTCCGTGCGCCTGGGCCTTGAGGCACTGGTGGAAAATCCGCCGGCGCATGTGCTCGTGCATGACGCAGCACGGCCTTTTGTGCCGCCGGAATTGATCGATCGCGTGCTGGCGGCGCTTGCGGATACGCCCGGAGCCTGCCCGGCCCTGCCCGTTGTAGATAGCCTGCGTCGGGGGACGGACCATATCGAAGCCGAGGTAGACCGGCAGCACTTATGGCGCGTTCAGACACCACAGGGATTTGATTTCAATGCGTTGCTATCGGCACATGCCATGGCGACACAAGGCGCCACGGATGACGCCGAGGTGCTGCGTCAGGCGGGCCTTGCAGTCCGCCTTGTGAAGGGCGATGAGCGCGCGATGAAAATCACCGGACCGGAAGATTTTGCTGCCGCCGAACGCATGCTCGCCATGGACACCCGCGTAGGCATGGGCTTCGATGTCCATCGGTTCGGGCCGGGCGATCATATCTGGCTCTGCGGCGTCGCCATCCCCCACACGCACGGCCTGGTCGGCCATAGCGACGCCGACGCCGGGCTTCACGCGCTGACAGATGCCATCCTTGGCGCGCTGGGCGATGGGGATATCGGTCAGCATTTCCCCCCGGGCGATCCGCAATGGAAGGGCGCCTCTTCCGATCGCTTTCTGGCCCACGCGGCCCGGCTGGTCGCGGCGGCGGGCGGACGCATTGTGCATTGCGACGTTACGCTGATTTGCGAATCGCCGAAGATCGGGCCCTGGCGGGACAGGATGACGGCGCGTGTCGCGGAAATTCTCAGCTTCCACCGGCCCATAACAAGCATCAAGGCGACGACCACTGAAGGTCTGGGTTTTGCGGGCCGGCGCGAAGGGATTGCAGCGCAAGCAGCCGCCACCATACGCCTGCCAGCTCTTGATATAACAGGATCATAATATGAACTTCGATTCGGAACTGCTTGATCTGGCGGAAAAAGTGGTGAAAGAAAATATGGCGCTTGGTCGTCATGTCTCCATGGCGGAAAGCTGCACGGGCGGCATGGTCGCCGCCGTCCTCACCGAGATTCCCGGTGCATCATCAATCCTCGATTCGGCGTTCGTCACCTATTCCGATCACGCGAAACAGAAACTTCTGGGTGTTTCCGAGGACATACTGGCGACTCTTGGTGCAGTATCCGAAGCAACGGCCTGGGCAATGGCGCGCGGCGCATTGGAGCGCAGCGGCGCGGATGTAGCAGTCGCCATTTCCGGCGTTGCCGGACCTGGAGGTGGCAGCGAGAAAAAACCGGTCGGCACCGTCGTGTTCGCCCGCGCCCGGAAAGGTGAGGCCAGCGAAGATCCCGGCCTTGCCGACACCCATTATTTCGACGACCTGGGCCGCTCCGAAATCCGCCGTCAGGCCACGCTGGTGGCGTTGCGGCTGCTGTTGCCGTAAAGTTCCCGCGCCCGCGCCTCGAAAGAGGCGACCATGCGCTTGAAGGCCTCGTGGAAAACCGCACCGGCCAGCTTTTCGAAGATACGCGAGCGGAATTCGAAATCGACGGAAAAACGTAATAACGTTCCGCCATTGTCGGCGGGCTCGAAATACCAGTCGTTATGCAGACGTTTTAACGGACCGCTGACATAATCGACATCGACATGCCGGGGCCGGGTCAGCCGTACCTCGCTGGTGAAGGTTTCCCGCAATGCGCGGAAGCCGACCGACATATCCGCGACAATGCGTTGCCCGTCATCCTCGCGGATACGTACCGCCGCTACCCAGGGAAGAAACTCGGGGTAGCGGCGAATATCCGCGACGAGATCGAACATTTGCTCCGGCGTCCAGGGAAGTATCCGTGTTTCCCTATGCTGCGGCACCCGTCGCCTTTCCGTGGGCGCGCTGCCGCGCCTGCTGCAGTTCGCGGAAATCGTCACCTGCATGATAGCTGGACCGTGTTAACGGACTCGATGCGACCAGAAGAAAGCCCTTCGCCCGACCGATGGCGGCATAGCTTGCAAAGGATTTCGGCGTCACAAATTCAACGACCTTCGCATGTTTCGGCGTTGGTTGCAGATATTGCCCGATGGTGAGGAAATCGATGTCGGCGGATCGCATATCGTCCATCACCTGGTGCAATTCCAGCCGCTCTTCCCCAAGCCCCACCATCACGCCAGATTTGGTGAAGATCGTCGGGTCCAGCCGCTTTACCTGTTCCAGCAGGCGCAGCGAATGATAATAGCGCGCGCCCGGTCGAATAGTCGGATACAGGCGCGGCACGGTTTCAAGGTTATGATTATAGACATCGGGGCGCGCATCGACGATACGACGCACCGCTTCCTCCGCCTTGTTGCGGAAATCGGGCGTCAATATTTCGATGCTGGTAGCGGGCGCGCGTTTGCGTAATTCCTCGATCACGCGCACAAATTGCGTTGCACCGCCGTCCGGCAGATCATCGCGATCGACCGACGTAATGACGATATGTTCCAGCCCCAGTTCGCCTGCGGCTTCCGCGACATGCGCCGGTTCCATCGGGTCCACCGGATTGGGCATGCCAGTTTTTACGTTGCAAAAGGCGCAGGCCCTCGTGCACGTGTCGCCAAGGATCATGACGGTCGCGTGCTTTTGTTTCCAGCACTCGCCAATATTCGGGCAAGCGGCTTCTTCGCACACCGTATTCAGTTTCAGCCGCCGCATCAATTTCTGCGTTTCCAGATAGGCCGGAGATGTTGGCGCGCGCACGCGCAACCAGTCAGGCTTTGCAGAGAGGCTGGCGGCAGCCTTTGGCGTGGTATCCATCATGCGGCAGACATAGGCTTTTCCGGCAAGCCCCGCAATGCGCCCCGATTGTTTCCGCTACCTTGCCGGTCTACAGTCCGGCCCTATGCGTGCCAGCCTGCCGAATCTCCTCACCCTCAGCCGTATCCTGGCGGTTCCCCTGTTCGTCATCCTGATGTGGCGAGCGAGCTGGCTCGGCTATAGCGCTGCTTTCATTTTATATTGTGTCGCAGGCATTACGGATTATATCGACGGTTATCTGGCGCGTGCGCAAGGAACGGTGTCGAAACTGGGTGTTTTCCTCGATCCTATCGCCGACAAGATCATGGTTGTCGCGGTAATCGTCATGCTGATCCACAATGGCCAGATTGTACACTGGTCGATCATCCCGGCACTTGTTATCATTTTGCGCGAAATCGCCGTCTCCGGCTTGCGCGAATTTCTGGCGACGGCGCGCGTGTCGCTGCCGGTGTCCCGCCTGGCGAAATGGAAAACAGCGTTTCAGATGGTGGCGTTGGGCGCGATGATCCTCGCCCCCTCCAGCGCGCACTGGTGGCCGGCGCTGCCTGCCCATGAAGTCGGCGTCATTTGTCTCTGGCTCGCCGGATTGCTCACGCTCGTTACCGGTTGGGATTATCTGCGCATTGGCCTTAAACATATGGCCAACTGAAATTTTCGGCATTACCCCTTTGTGTTGCAAAAATACCACACTATATATTTCCTGTAGCAAGGAGAAGCGGGCAACATGAATATTGAAAAATTCACGGATCGGGCGAGGGGCTTCCTGCAGGCAGCCCAGACTATTGCGCTGAGGGAGACGCATCCGCGGGTAACGTCGAACCATTTGCTGAAAGCGCTGCTCGACGACGATCAGGGTCTCGCATCTGGCCTCATCCGCGCCGCCGGCGGCGATCCCGCCCGCGCGCAACTGGCGGTCGACACCAATCTGTCCAAACTGCCGCGCGTAACCGGCAATGCCCAGACGAACTGGGATCAGGATGTGGCGCGTGTGCTGGATCAGGCCGGGCAGGTCGCGCAAAAGGCCGGGGACTCCTATGTAACGGTGGAGCGCGTGTTGCTGGCGCTGGCATTGGCGTCCGAGACGGAGGCCGGCAAGGCGCTGGCTGCCGCAGGCGTGACCGCACAGGGGCTGAACGCCGCCATCGAACAGATCCGCAAGGGCCGCACGGCCGATTCTGCTTCCGCCGAAGACAGTTATGATGCCCTGAAAAAATATGGGACCAATCTGACGGACGTCGCGCGCAGCGGCAAGCTGGACCCGGTGATCGGTCGCGACGAAGAAATCCGCCGTACCATTCAGGTTCTGGCGCGGCGCACCAAGAATAATCCGGTGCTGATTGGCGAACCTGGCGTCGGCAAGACCGCAATCGTCGAAGGATTGGCCCTGCGCATCGCCAATGGGGACGTGCCCGACAATCTGAAGGAAAAGACGCTGTTCGCGCTCGATATGGGTGCGCTGATCGCCGGCGCGAAATATCGCGGCGAATTCGAAGAACGCCTGAAGGCCGTGCTCGATGAAGTGAAGGCCGGCGAGGGGCAGATCATCCTGTTCATCGACGAGATGCATACACTGGTCGGCGCCGGGGCATCCGAAGGCTCGATGGATGCGTCCAATCTGCTGAAACCGGCACTGGCGCGTGGCGAACTGCACTGTATCGGCGCGACAACGCTCAACGAATATCGTAAGTATGTCGAAAAGGATGCGGCCCTCGAACGCCGGTTCCAGCCGGTGATGGTGGGTGAGCCGACGGTGGAGGACACCATCTCCATCCTGCGCGGACTGAAGGAAAAATATGAGCTCCATCATGGAGTTCGCATCACCGACGGCGCGCTGGTGGCGGCAGCGACCTTGTCCAACCGTTACATTTCAGACCGTTTTCTGCCCGACAAGGCCATCGACCTGATGGACGAAGCCGCCAGCCGGCTACGGATGGAAGTGGAATCGAAACCGGAAGAAATCGAGACGCTCGACCGGCGGATCATCCAGCTCAAGATCGAGCGGGAAGCGCTGAAGAAGGAAAGCGACGAGGCATCGAAAGACCGGCTTGAGAATCTCGAGGAAGAGTTAGCGCGGATTGAAGGCGAAGCCAGCGAACTGACAACACGCTGGGCAGCGGAGAAAGAAAAGCTCGCCGGCGCAACCCGGATCAAGGAAGCGCTGGATCAGGCGCGGATCGAACAGGAACAGGCGCAACGACGTGGCGACTATGCCCGCGCGGGCGAACTGACCTATGGCGTCATCCCGGAACTGGAAAGCAAACTGGCCGATGCTGAACAGGTCAGCCAGGCAGCCATGGTACGCGAGGAAGTGACGGCGGACGATATCGCCTCCGTCGTCTCGCGCTGGACGGGCATTCCGGCGACGAGGATGCTGGAGGGCGAGCGCGCCCGCCTGATGAGTATGGAAGCCGAGCTTGGCCGCCGTGTGATCGGGCAGAGCGATGCGGTCGCCGCTGTTTCCGCCGCCGTCCGCCGGGCGCGCGCCGGATTGCAGGATCCGAACCGGCCATTGGGCAGTTTCCTGTTCCTCGGGCCAACGGGTGTCGGCAAGACGGAACTGACCAAGGCGCTGGCCAGCTTCCTGTTCGACACCGATTCGGCGATGGTGCGCATCGACATGTCGGAATTCATGGAGAAACATTCCGTGGCCCGGCTGATCGGTGCCCCTCCCGGCTACGTAGGCTATGATGAAGGCGGGGTATTGACCGAAGCGGTGCGCCGCCGGCCCTATCAGGTGGTGTTGTTCGACGAGGTGGAAAAAGCCCATCCCGATGTGTTCAACGTGCTGCTGCAGGTGCTGGACGATGGCCGGTTGACCGATGGCCAGGGCCGCACTGTCGATTTCTCCAACACGCTGATTATCCTGACGTCGAACCTCGGCAGCCAGTTCATTGCGGCGCTGCCCGATGGCGCAACGGTCGAGGAAGCCGAACCGCAGGTGATGGAAGTGGTACGGGCACATTTCCGACCGGAATTCCTGAACCGGCTGGATGAAATCATCCTGTTCCATCGCCTCGCCCCCGAACATATGGGCGCGATTGTCGATATTCAGGTGGGGCATGTCCGCAAACTGCTGGCGGATCGCAAGATAGAACTGGAACTGACCGAAGGCGCACGCAACTGGCTGGCACGTGTGGGCTATGATCCGGTGTATGGAGCCCGGCCTTTGAAACGGACGGTGCAGAAACATCTGATCGACCCGTTGGCCGACATGCTGCTTTCAGGCGATGTGCCGGATGGCAGTGCCATTCATGTAGAAGATGGCGATGGCGAACTGCTGCTGAGCCGCATATAAGAATGATCCGGCGGGGAAGGCGTTTCCCGCCGGATTTTTTACATCAACCCCTGCGCTTTTGCCTCGGCGTAGCGTTTCGCCGCGGCCTCGGCGGAAGCATAGGCTTCCTGCAATTCATGACTCCAGTAGCGCAAGGCGCCGATGGGAATGCCGGCTCCCGTTACGGCGCAGACCACATGATCGCCATCGGACAATATCTGATAGGTTCCCGACATATAGCGCAAACGCGCCGGGCGGCCTGGAGTTTTCAGCATGATCGACATTCCATTAAAATAATTTGCCCTGTTGTTGGGGCGGCGCCGGGCGTGGCGTCATACGTTTCGTTGGTCCACCATCGACCGTAACGCCAATCTCGCCATCGGCAAAACGCAAATGCAAGGACGCACCCGGCAAGGTGACAGCCGCAGACTTCACCAGCCCGCCTGTGGGGTCACTCACCAGCACAAAGCCACGCCTTAACACCGCTTCCGGCGACAGACTGTCGATCAGGCGCATGGTAGCCGCGAGCGTCCGCTGCCCTTCCCGTACTTTCCCAAGCACCAACGCCGGATTGGGCGTGACAGCCGGGCTGTTGAGCCGCGCCCGATCTTGCGCGATGCGATGGGCAAGGAGGCGCGGGTGCAAGCGATCGGAGGTCGCCGACAGCCGGGCCCGATGCGCAAAAACGGCAGTTGTAAAGGCCCGCACTACGCGTCCGCTACGATCTTCCAGCCGTTGCCGGGGCAGACCCAGCATGGCATCGGCACGCGGCAAGCGCGCACCAAGGCCCGCCAACTGCATGCGTTCACGGGCAAGATGCTGGGTCAGCAGACGCGGATGTACCCGCTCCGCCACCGCCTGAAACCGCGCGCGATGCGTGGCGGCGGAGGTAAACAACGCCCGGCCCAACCGATCCCCGGCATCATCCAGCCGTTGCCTCGGCATCCCCAGCAACATCGCGGGACGTGGCACACGCGCGGAGAGCGCCTGCAACCGCTCGGCGCGCATGGCGCGGGCGCGGCGCTCGCCCCGGCCCGCGCGTACGAGCAACTCCGCCAGCGTCTCCGCCAGTTCGGCGCGCACTGGCACGGCCAGTTCAGCGGCGGCGGTGGGTGTTGGCGCGCGTATATCGGCGGCATGATCGATCAAGGTCGTGTCGGTCTCATGGCCGACCGCCGAAATCAGCGGAATCTCGCTGCCAGCTGCCGCCCGCACCACTTCCTCGGCGTTGAACGCCATCAAATCCTCGACCGAGCCGCCACCGCGCGCGACGATCAGCAGATCGGGCCGGTGGCCGGCAGGCATCGCATTGAAACCGGCAATCGCCGCCGCAATCCGGGGTGCGGCCCCCTCACCCTGCACCGGCACCGGCCATAGCGTAACCCGGCGTGGAAAACGATCGGAAAGCCGATGCAAAATATCGCGGATGACGGCACCGGTTGGTGAAGTAATCACACCGATATGCACCGGCACGAAAGGCAGGCGGCGTTTGCGTTCGGGCGCAAACAGCCCCTCTGCCGCCAGCCGTCGCCGCCGCTCCTCGATCTGCGCCAGCAACGCGCCAACACCGGCAATTTCCAGCCGCTCCACGACAATCTGGTAACGCGAACTGCGCGGATATGTGCTGAGCCTGCCAATCGCCACGACTTCCAGGCCGTCTTCCGGACGAAATTCCAGGCGGGAAGCCACGCCCTTCCACATCACCGCATCGATGCAGGCATCGGTATCTTTCAGCGTGAAATAAAGATGACCGGACGAATGACGCTTGAACCCGGAAATCTCGCCGCGCAGCCGCACCTGGCCGAAGGCAGCCTCAATCGTGCGCTTTAGTGCGCGCGAGAGTTCGGAGACGGAATATTCCGGGGTATTCGGAGTCGTGGCCATCGGAAAGAAAGGCTATTCTTTCTTGTCGTTGCCCTTCGCCTGAGCGGCTGCCCAGAACATTTTCTGCCAGTTTTCCATACCTTGCGTCAGGCCGGGCATGCCGGAAGTCCAGGCTTTCAGCAATTTTTGCCATTCTTCCGATGCCAGACCTTCGAAAGCAAAGCCCTTCATGCGCGTAATCCATTCTTCATGGAGCGGCGTCAGATCGGGCAAGCCCAGAAAATGCCGCGCTTCGGCTGGCGTGCATTCCACTTCCACTTCAAATTTCACAGCCTTGCTCCCGTAAAAAATTGTGTATTATCCGGTGCCTTGTCCGGTTGCGCAAAGTCAAGGGCGGGACCGCCAGGAAAAATCGCCGGGCGGGCGCGGCGCACCCGCCACCAGTTCTGAACGCACACGCACGGTATGGATAGAAATCCGAATTTCCAGCAAGAAACTGCCAAGGCCCCCGATAAGCAGCAGCATCACCAGGATGAACAACACCGGCACAACCAGTTCGATGGACAATTGATCCGGCAACAGCGCCGCCAGAAACAGGACAGCAATCAGTACGCACATGCACAGACCGGATGCGACAGACAGGTTCACGGCACGGTTGGTCAACGCCATCCGCCGATCCAGCGTCGCCAGTTCCGCCACCATCAGTTCATGGGACGCGGAATGTTCGTTCAGCATGGTTTCAACGGCGCGCGCCCGATCGATAATCCGGCCGAGCCGCACGGTCATGGCGCTGAGAAATCCGCCAATGGCGGTCAGCAGAAATACCGGCGCCACCGCCAATTGTATGGCATGGGAAAGCGCAGACGCCTGATCGCCCATCGGTAGCATCTATTCCGCCGCCTTCGCCGGCCGCTGCAGCAAGGGCTGGAGATAATGTCCGGTGTAGCTCGCCCCGGTCGCGGCGATTTTCTCGGGCGTGCCAGCCGCCACCAGTTCCCCGCCACCGGCCCCACCCTCCGGCCCCATATCCAGGATCCAGTCGGCCGTTTTGATGACTTCGAGATTATGCTCGATCACGATCACCGTGTTGCCCTGCTCCACCAGCGCCTGCAGCACTTCCAGCAATTTGCGCACGTCTTCGAAGTGCAGGCCGGTCGTCGGCTCGTCGAGAATATAAAGCGTCTGCCCGGTAGCCCGGCGCGCCAGCTCCTTCGCCAGTTTCACCCGCTGCGCCTCGCCGCCGGAAAGCGTCGTCGCCTGCTGGCCCACCTTCACATAGCCAAGACCAACTTCCGCCAGCATCCGCAACCGCTCGCGGATGGGCGGCACGGCCTCGAACAGCGTAACGGCGTCCTCCACCGTCATGTCGAGCACGTCGGCGATACTATGACCCTTGAATTTCACGTCCAGCGTCTCGCGATTGTAGCGCCGGCCATGGCACACATCACATTCGACATACACATCGGGCAAGAAGTGCATCTCGATCTTCAGCACGCCATCGCCCTGGCACGCTTCGCATCGCCCGCCCTTCACATTGAAGCTGAACCGCCCCGGTTTGTAGCCGCGCGCCTGCGATTCCGGCAGGTTGGCGTACCAGTCGCGGATGTGGGTGAAAGCACCGGTATAGGTAGCCGGGTTGGATCGTGGCGTTCGACCGATGGGCGACTGGTTGATATCGATCACCTTGTCGCAATGTTCGAGGCCCGAAACGCTGTCATGCGGTCCGGCATGGATGCGCGCGCCATTCAGCACACGCGCCGCCGCTGCATATAGCGTATCGATCGTGAAGCTGGATTTGCCCGAGCCGGAAACGCCGGTGATGCAGGTGAAGGTGCCAAGCGGGATTGATGCGGTGACTCCGCGCAGATTATTTGCGCGCGCGCCCTTCACGGTGATTTTCTTGCCATTGCCCTTGCGGCGTTTCGCCGGCACGGCGACAATGCGGCGGCCAGCGAGATAGTCGCCGGTCAGGCTGTCAGGGCTGGCGAGAATATCATCCAGCGTCCCTTGCGCCACGATCTCGCCGCCATGGACGCCCGCACCCGGCCCCATATCGACGATATGATCGGCGGTGCGGATGGCGTCCTCGTCATGCTCCACCACCAGCACTGTGTTTCCGAGCTCGCGCAGACGCTTCAGCGTTTCCAGCAGACGGTCATTATCGCGCTGGTGCAGGCCGATGGATGGTTCATCCAGCACATATAATACGCCGGAAAGGCCGGAGCCGATCTGGCTGGCGAGGCGAATCCGCTGCGATTCACCGCCTGAAAGCGTGCCGGAGTTGCGATCGAGCCCCAGATAACCGAGCCCGACATTATTCAGGAAGCCCAGCCTCTCGTTGATCTCTTTCAGGATCGAGATGGCGATTTCCTGCTGTTTGGGGTTCAGTTTCTGCGGAAGATCCTGAAACCATTGCACCGCGTCGGTCACGGCGCGTGCTGTCGCTTCCGCGATGCTTTCTCCGCCGATCTTCACACACAGCGATTCCGGGCGCAGCCGGGCGCCATTGCAGGCTTCGCACGGGGCGGATTGCTGATAACGGCCCAGTTCCTCGCGCATCCACGCCGATTCCGTTTCGCGAAAGCGACGGTCGAGATTGGCGATAACACCATCGAACGGCTTTTCCACCGTATAT
Source organism: Sphingomonadaceae bacterium (assembly GCA_041675905.1). Lineage (GTDB taxonomy): Bacteria > Pseudomonadota > Alphaproteobacteria > Sphingomonadales > Sphingomonadaceae > Sandaracinobacteroides. The sequence goes on from JBAYSX010000021.1 coordinate 15,693, forward strand.
TTCTTGCGGCCATCCTCGAATGTCAGCGGAATGGGCTTGCCACCAGTGCCGTGCAGGATCGCATCACGCGTCGCTTCCGGCAATTTCTGCCACGGGTCTTTCAGCGACCCGCCCAGGGCGGCCACCACCGACGACAATACCTGCACATACCAGGGGCTGGGCGGCGAAGATTTGGCCCAGGGCGCAACAGCCCCTTCCGCCAGACTCAACGCGCCGTTCGGTACGATCAGTTCGGGGGAGAAAAACAGCTTTTCACCGAGGCCATTGCAAGTCGGGCAAGCGCCTTGTGGCGCGTTGAACGAAAACAGTCGGGGTTCGATTTCGGGCAGCGTGAAGCCAGAGACCGGGCAGGCGAATTTCTCGGAAAACAGGATTGGCTCGCCGCCATCCACCAGTTCTACCACCGCCAGCCCGTCGGCCAGGCCCAGCGCCGTTTCAAAGCTTTCGGCCAGCCGTTGTTCCAGCCCTTCGCGTACGACAAGCCGATCCACCACCACGTCGATGTCATGCTTGTATTTCTTGTCGAGGGTTGGCACTTCCTCAATATCGACGACTTCGCCATTTACCCGCAACCGCTGGAAGCCGGCCTTTTTCCATTCGGCGATTTCCTTGCGATACTCCCCCTTGCGCCCGCGCACGACCGGCGCGAGCAGTATCAGCCGCGTGCCTTCCGGCAGGGCCATCACCCGATCGACCATCTGGCTTACCGTTTGCGCGGCAATCGGCAGGCCGGTGGCGGGCGAATAGGGTATCCCCACCCGCGCCCACAAAAGCCGCATATAATCATAGATTTCAGTGACGGTGCCGACCGTCGAGCGCGGATTGCGGCTGGTGGTTTTCTGCTCGATGGAAATGGCCGGCGAAAGCCCCTCGATATGATCGACATCGGGCTTTTGCATGATCTCCAGAAACTGCCGGGCATAGGCCGACAGACTCTCGACATAGCGGCGCTGGCCTTCGGCATAAATGGTGTCGAACGCGAGGCTGGATTTGCCGGAACCCGACAGGCCGGTAATCACGATCAGCTTTTCGCGTGGCAGGTCGATATCAACGGATTTCAGATTATGCTCGCGCGCGCCGCGCACGGAGATATGGGCGAGACTCATAGCCTGTTCCTACTCTGTTCCGAGCGCGGACGGAAGCCCTTTTGATCCTCTCGCCAATCGGCGGGTGGATCGATACAGTAGAGCGATGGATGAAACCCTGATGTTGCGCGCGCTGGCCGTGGTGATCGGCGATGATCCGTTGCGGGAGCGGTTTCTGGCGCTGACCGGCTATGACGGGGCGACATTGCGCGCCCGCATTGCAGAACCGGATGTGCTATCCGCCGTCCAGCAATTTCTCGGCGGCCATGAACCGGATTTGCTGCATGTCGCCGATGTTTTGGGCGTGAAGCCGGAGAGTTTGTGCGCCCGCTGCTGATTCTCGATTGTGACGAGGTAATTCTGCACTTCGCCGCGCCATTCCAGCAATGGCTGCGCGAGACGCAGGACATGGAACTCACTTTCAACAGCTTTTCGCTGACGAAAAATCTGCGCCGCATCGCCGATGACAGCCTGGTGGCGGCGGAGGAATTTCCGGCGCTGCTCGATGGATTTTTCGCCGGCGGGCAGGAGTTGCAACAGCCGGTGCCGGGCGTGGTGGAGGCGCTGGCCGATCTCCGCAAAGACATGGATATCGCCGTGCTGACCAACATCGCCGACGCACATTCCGCCATGCGAATTTCCGTATTGCGCCGCGCCGGGCTGGATTTGCCCGTTCATGCAAACCGCGGCCCGAAAGGGGCGGCGGTAGCGAAGATGGCGCAGGGGCGGCGGGCGGTATTTGTCGACGATCTGCCGCCGCATCATCAAAGCGTCGCCGACCTTGCGGCTGCGGTCGGGCGGCTGCATATGGTGGCCGATCCGGTGCTGCGCCCGCTGATTGCTCCGGCGCAAGCCGCGCACGCCCGGATTGACGACTGGCCGCAAGCCGCGCCGTGGATTCGGGCGCGCATCGAGGAAGGAACAGGCGCATGAGTGTGGCGAAGAAACTGGAAGAAATGGGTTTGGTTCTCCCCGCACCGGCGGCGGCGGTGGCCAGCTATGTGCCCTGTGTGCGCACCGATAATTTGCTGCACATTTCCGGACAATTGCCGTTCGAAACCGACGGCACGCTGATTTTGGGCCGCCTGGGCGATTCGATGGATGTAACCGCAGGCCAATATGCCGCCCGCCGTTCGGCGCTCGGCATCCTCGCGCAGGTCCGCGCCGCCGTGGGCGATTTCGATCAGGTCTCGCGGATCGTCAAACTGGGCGTTTTCGTGGCGTCCGCGCCGAATTTCACCGATCAGCCCGAAGTGGCCAATGGTGCATCCGATCTGTTCCTGGAGCTGTTCGGCGACGCCGGTAAACACGCGCGGTCGGCGGTGGGCGTTTCAGCGTTGCCGCGCGGCGTTGCGGTGGAAGTGGACGCGATCATCCAGTTGCGCTGATGGCGAAGCGCCAGCAAGTCCGGATGGTGGAAGCGGCAAACGTCATTTCCGCCGCTGACTGGGACCGGCTGGCCGGCGGCAACCCTTTCGCCTCCCATGCCTTTATCACGGCGGTGGAAGATTCAGGCAGCGCCACCGCCCGCACCGGATGGCGGCCGTTGCATCTGGTGGCGGATGGGGTGGATGGCGGCGTGGACGGAATTCTGCCCGGCTGGCTGAAAGCGCATTCGCAGGGCGAATATGTTTTCGATCATGGCTGGGCAGATGCATGGGAGCGCGCCGGCGGGCAATATTATCCCAAATTGCAGCACAGCACGCCCTTCACCCCCGCCACCGCACCGAAAATCCTGGGCACGGACCCGGAAGCGCGCGCGCGGCTGGTGGCGGCCAGCGCCGCCGTTACCCGCGATAACGGGCTGTCTTCCGCCCATGCCACCTTTCTGACGCCCGCCGATATCGACAATTTCACCGCCGCGAACTGGCTCATCCGCCATGATATTCAATTCCATTGGGAAAATCGCGGCTATGCCGGCTTTGATGATTTCCTTGGCACCTTTCCCTCGCGCAAACGCAAGGTGCTACGGCGGGAACGCTCAACGGCGCTGGCCGCCGTGGACAAGGTCGAATGGCTGACCGGGGACGATCTGACCGAAGATGCCTGGGACGATTTCTGGATTTTCTACCAGGATACCGGCAGCCGCAAATGGGGGCGTCCTTATCTGACCCGCGCGTTCTTCTCGATGATCGGCGAGCGCATGGCGGACCGCATCATGCTGGTGATGGCGGTGAAAGATGGCCGTCGCATTGCCGGCGCGCTCAATTTCATCAGCGATACCTGCCTTTATGGCCGGCAATGGGGAACGATCGAAAACATCCCGTTCCTGCATTTCGAACTGTGCTACCACCAGGCGATTGATATTGCCTGCCATCTGAAGCTGACGCGGGTGGAAGCCGGAGCCCAGGGCGAACACAAGCTGGCGCGCGGCTACCGCCCTGCCCTTACTACCTCCGCACACTATCTGCCCGATCCGCGGTTTCACGCGGCGATCGCGGACTTTCTTGTCCGCGAACGCCCGGTGATAGCGCGCCATGCTGAAACGCTGTCCGCGGAACTGCCGTTCCGGGACGCAGCCGAAACTATCCCTTCACCGACAGGGGAATTCCGACACCGGTGATGGTCCCCGCATCCGCTGACAGCAGAAAGGCGATCGCCTTCGCCGCCGCTTCGGGGCGCACCCACGCCGATGTATCCGCATCGGGCATATCGCGCCGGTTCGTCGGTGTATCGAGGATGGTGGGCAATATGGCGTTCACCCTTATATTCTGCCCACGAAGTTCATCCGCGAGGCTTTCAGTCAACGCCATCACACCGGTTTTCGACGCTGCATAAGCGCCCATTCCCATGGCGGCCTTCGCTGCGCCCGCCGCGCCGATATTGACGATTGCACCACCATTTTTGCGCAAATGCGGCAGTGCGGCCCGGGAGGAAATCACGGCCGTCCGCACATTCATCGCGTACATACGGTCCCAACTGGCCAATGCCCCCTCGGCGACCGTTTCCCACAGGAAACCGCCTGCCGTATTCACAAGGCCATCTATTCCGCCCAGCTTTTCCGCAATATCTGCATAGGCAGCGGCAACCGCATTTTCATCGCCAAGATCAATTCCGCCGAGAACCACGTCCGCCGGGCTATCCGCTGCCTGCGCCAGATCAACGACCGCCACACTTGTTCCACGCTCTTTCAGTTCACTGACGACGGCGCGCCCCAGAACCCCCAGACCACCGGTTACAATAATTGCCATATTTCTCCCTTTGGTTGGCGGGGCAGCCTTCCATCCCTACCCCGGTATCTGCGAAATCCGTGTCCTGCTATGCGCGACCTTTATCTTCCTTCGCCGGCAAAGCCATCTCCAATTCTTCCAGCCACAGCCGGGCGTTGCCGTCCGACGGAGCACGCCAATCGCCGCGCGGCGATAGCGCCCCGGCAGAGGAAATTTTCGGGCCGTTGGGGATGGCCGAACGCTTGAACTGGCTGATCTCGAAAAAGCGCCACAGGAAATGTGCAAGCCAGCGACGGATCGTCGGCAAATCATAGGCGTTGCGCTTGTTTTGTGGAAAATGCTCGGGCCAGCCGCCTGTTTCTCGATCCCGCCAGGCATGCCAGGCCAGAAAGGCGATTTTGGATGGTGGCATACCCAGCCGCGCCACATGGTGCAGAAAGAAATCGTTCAGCTCATACGGGCCGATCCTCTGCTCGGTGCTTTGCATCCCGCCAGCAGCGTCGGCAGGCACCAGTTCAGGCGAAATTTCCGTATCGAGGATCGCCAGCAGGATCGCATTGGTGGCGGCATCAAACTTGCCGGTTTCCACGCACCAGCGAATCAAATGTTGAATCAGGGTCTTGGCGACGCCGCTATTCACGGCATAGTGGCTCATCTGGTCGCCGACGCCATAAGTGCACCAGCCAAGCGCCAGTTCCGATAGATCGCCGGTACCGATAACCAGACCGCCGCGCTGATTGGCCAGCCGGAACAGATAGTCGGTGCGCAAGCCCGCCTGAACATTCTCGAACGTCACATCATAAACCGGTTCGCCGGCGGCGAACGGGTGGCCCATGTCGCCCAGCATTTGCCGCGCCGCCGGGCGGATGTCGATTTCCCCGGCCGTTACGCCCAGCGCCCGCATCAGCGCCCAGGCATTGGCTTTGGTGCTCTCGCCGGTGGCGAAACCAGGCATGGTGAAACCGAGAATGGAATTGCGGTCGATCCCCATCAAATCGCAGGCGCGGGCCGCCACGATCAGCGCATGGGTGGAATCCAGCCCGCCGGACACCCCGATCACCATATGCGGTCCGCGCGTGGCGCGATAACGCCGGATCAGCCCCTCTACCTGTATATTGAAGGCTTCGTAGCAATCGGCGTCGAGCCGCTCCTTGTCGTCGGGAACGAAGGGAAAGCGGGAAATGACCCGCCGCAGACCCACATCCTGGAAATCAGGACGGTGGGCGAACGCGATACGGCGGAACTGGTTTTCCGGATGGCCGAGGGCCGCTGCGGCATCGTTAAAGGTGCCGTTGCGCATACGCTCCTGCCGCATCCGCCCGACATCGACATCCGCAACCGTCAGCTCCGGTTCGGGCGCAAAACGCGGCGATGACGCCAGACATTCGCCCGGCTCATGGATACTCGCCTGTCCATCCCATGCGAGATCGGTGGTGCTTTCGCCGACGCCGGTCGCGGAATAGATATAGGCAGCCTGGGCACGCAGAGCCTGGGAGGCGGCCAGCAATTCCCGGTCCCGCGCCTTGCCTACAATAATATTGGACGCCGACAAATTGCACAGGATCAAGGCACCTGCCAGCGCGCCCATGGTGGAAGGTGGCGTGGGCGACCAGTAATCTTCGCAAATTTCAATATGAAAAATGAAATCGTGCAATTCTTCCGCCGCAAAGATCAGATCAGTCCCGAACGGCACGCGCCGCCCTGCTACATCAATCTCAAGGCAGCCCAGGCCGATGCCCGACGCAAACCAGCGTTTCTCATAATATTCACGGTAGTTGGGCAGGAAAGATTTGGGCACCACGCCCAGCAATTTACCGCGCGCGATCACGAGCGCACAATTATACAGCCGGCCCTGGCGACGCAGCGGCGCACCCACCACCAGCACCGTCGCCATCTCGCTGCTTTCCGCCAGCAAGCGTGCAATTTCCGCCTCCACCCGATCCAGCAATGCGTCCTGCAACAGCAGATCGTCGATCGCATAGGAAGACAGCGCCAGTTCGGGAAACACCAGCAAATCCACCGCGTCCGCCGCCGCCCGCCGCGCCAGCGCCAGGATCGCGTCCGCATTTGCGCCAACATCACCGACGCTTGCCGCAGGCGTTCCCGCCGCGACGCGCACCAGTCCATGGGCATGAATTGAGAGGAATTTTTCCGGTGTCATGCAGTGCTCCGCATCTTATCTGGGGGAATCCTTCACCGGCTGCAAGCATCGTTTCCGCGCCCACGGATTTGCACATCCGTGTCTATCCTGGCTACACATCCCTATCCCCGCATATTTTCACGGACTGCTCCATTTTGCTCAGCGACCTCATCCCTATCGACCAACCCTGGGCCCAGGCGCTCGGGGCACTGACCCTGCTCTTCCTGATCGCCGCCGTTGTCTATCGCATCATGGTCAGCGGCGTGCTGCGCGTGTTCCAGTGGATACTTGCCCGGACACCGATGGCGACGGACGGGCCCCATGTCCTCAGTATCTCGCGACGGCTGGCATGGATTATTCCGGCAATCATCGTCCGGCGGGGAATAGCGCTGGTCGACCACCTCCCGACGATCCTGGTTGAATTGATCGCCAATCTGGCGGCCGCATTCATTGTATTTACCTTCGCGCGCGCCATTTCCAGCGCCTTCGATTTGCTCAACGACCTGTATCAACGCCGGGACGACGCCAACAAGCTGCCGATCAAGGGCTATCTCGAAGTTGGCAAGATCGTCATTTACATGGCTGCCGGCATCCTGATGCTCGCGATCATGATCGATCAGTCGCCCATATTGTTACTGTCTGGTCTTGGCGCGATGGGGGCCGTGTTGATGCTGGTTTTCAAGGACACGATATTGTCCTTCGTCGCATCCGTGCAACTCAGCAACAACGATATGATTCGCATTGGCGACTGGATCGCGATGCCCGGGCAGAGTGCCGATGGTTTCGTGATCGACATGGCGCTGCACACCGTGAAGGTACAGAATTGGGACAAAACGGTCACGACCGTTCCGACCTACAAGCTGATCAGCGAATCCTTCATCAACTGGCGGGCGATGTTCGAATCCGGCGGTCGGCGCATCCAGCGTTCGCTGATGATCGACCAGAGCAGCATCCGGTTCCTCGCCGCTGACGAGATCGAACGCCTGAAGCGCTTTGTACTGCTCCGCCCCTATCTTGAAGAAAAAGAAGCGGAACTGAATCGGTGGAACCGGGCCAGCCCCGAACGGATCGAACAGTCCGTAAATTCCAGGCGCATCACCAACATCGGCACCTTTCGCGCCTATGTCGATGCCTATGTGCGCAGCCATCCGGACATTCATACGGACCACCCCGATATGACCTTTCTCGTCCGGCAACTGGCGCCCACGCCCACGGGTCTGCCGTTGCAAATCTACTGTTTCACGAAAAATACCGCATGGGCGGTTTACGAGGGCATCCAGAGCGACATTTTCGACCATCTGCTTGCCATCCTCCCCGAATTCGACCTGCGCCTGTTCCAGGAACCGGGGGGCCATGATGTGCGCGGGATGATCTCGCGCCAGCCAGGGCGCGCGCGCTTGAGGAAAGGATTGCCGATGAGGCTTGACGGCGCTTATGGATATTCCTGCAAATAGGCGACGACCGCGTTGGCGTCCTTCGGACTGAGCGGTTCCATCACCATGCGCCCTTCCGGATACATTTGCATCGGCCCCATAACATAGCTTTTGATGCGTTCAGGGGTCCACACGCCGCTGCCTTTGTCCTTGAGCATAGCCTCGGAGTAAGCAAACGCGTCGACCGAAGCAATGGGACGACCAACGACACCCTTCAGACCCGGTCCGATCCGTGCTTCGTCCGACAAAATATGACACGCCTGACAAACGCGCTCGAAAACTATAGCCCCGCGTTCGACTTCTTGGGTCATCTTGTTCGATTCACTGGCACCACATGCCGCCAGCAACGGCAACGCCATTAGCGCTACATGCTTCGGATTCATTCAGGAAGCCCTTTGGATGGAAGAGGATGATTGCAGAAACAGAATAGCCGCACACGCACAGATCGAAGCCAGGATGCACAGGATCAGCCCCGGGCCGGCCCATAAAAACCAGAAGACCAACATACCCGTCAGCCACAGAGCAGAAACAACCCAGGCCGTGGCGGCAGGGCCAAACCATAGAAACAGACCCAGCGGCGGCAGAAACAGCGCAAGAATAGCAGAAATAATGCGCAAATCAGCCTCTCGCCAGCTTGTCGGAAACATGCCCGGCAAGCCGGTAAGCCATGCCGATCAGCATCATCGTTGGCCCCGACTGGCCTGCTGTCGGAAACACGCTCGAACCCGCAATATACAGATTGCCGACATCGTGGACCTTCAAGTTCGGGTCGACAACGCCGTCCTTCGGGTCGGCCGACATCCGCGTCGTGCCGATATGGTGAAAATGTCCCATGCCGCGCTCGCGCATTTTGGCCATGGTAATTTCCTCCAGTTCGAAACGCCCCATGTGCAGCGCGCTCAACTCACGGGCGACAATTTCCTAACCGACATTGAACGTCTTGAACTCATGATCGGAAAGTTCCCAGTGAAAATCTACTTCACGCTGGCCCAACTTGTTGCGCCTGGTGCCAAGCGTAACCCGGGAATCAGGATTGGGAACCTGTTCGATCCGATGTTCGAGCTGATAATAAACGGGTAGCTGCTCGCCCAGAAATTTTCGCGAAACGGAATTTCTTATACCCGCCCAGTCGGACATAACAGCTTTCAGATCATGGTACAGGGCGAGCGAAGCTGGCTCCATCAACCGTTTCGGCAGCCTGTTCCTGGCCCGTTCCGTATCCTTCTCCCGATAAACGGGATTGAATCGGCAATAATAGCTTAACAAGCCCTGCTCGCGCATCGTCTTGTCGGAAAACATCAGATTGGCATTGATCGAACGACGGGCGAGAAACGCGCGATCATAGACCATCGGGAAATTTTCGGAGGGTATCATTCGTGATGCGTAAATGAACGGATGCTCCATGAAATAACGCCCGACGTGATCATACCGGTTACCGATGCCACCTTTTACCTGACTGTCCGATTCAAGCAAAAGACGGGCATTTTCGATGCCATGGCAACAGAGTATGAAGGCATGCGCGTGTATATTGGTGCGTTTGCCGCCGAGGGTGGCCGCCCTGATGTGATCGACATTTCCCTGCCCATCCAGAATGATTTCCGTGGCGTTCAGATACTCAATGGGCTGAATATTCGGACTGTCGGCAATTTCCTGACGGAATCGTGGGCCAAGGCGAATATTGCGACTGATCTGGGCGACACGGGTGACGAGTGCATCCGAGCTGTTCTCTATGAGGTCCGACGGGTCGAGATTTTTGGATCGCAACTGTTCGGTCGGGTCAAAAAAATGTGTGTTGATCTCAAGAAGTTCGGCTGCCTTCGCAATATAAGGCGCAAGCGTTTCATGATTGATCGGCCAGGGTGGCAAATTCAATTCCGGCCGGCCCTCGTAATCGATCGGATTATTCGGGCCGCAATAGCCGCTCCAATGGTTGGTGGTACCGCCAAAATAACGCAACCGGCACGCGGCAAGGTCATAATAAGGGACGCCGCTATTGGGCGCGACATATAATGATTGCGTTTGCGCCTCAATCTTTTCGCCGCCCGATTCAACCAGCAGCACTTTCCGCCCGTTCGCCGCCAGTTCACGGGCAAGTGTAATACCCGCCGCCCCCGCGCCTATTACACAGACTTCGGTGTCAATTCGTTCGGGAAGCTCATCCGCCCGGGCATCCAGAAACGCCGTCATACCGCACGCTCGCGCGCCAAAAGACCCAGGGCTGCCTCTGTGCGCGACACGATAATCCCCTCAACCCGCACAGTGCGTCCGGCGCGATAATCCTCCGAACTTTGCTGCGCCGCATCGGAAATCGCATTCACACGTCCGCGTTCGGATGCAAGCAGGCGACTGGCGCAATCCGGCCCAAGCGATCGAACAACCGCTTCGCCCAACGCCCGCCATTCAGCCGAATCCCATGCGACAACTACGGCCGACGAGACGGATAAAAGCGCGACCGCGGGCGTTCCCAGCGCAGCTCCAAGTATCTGACGTCGCTCCAGCATGAGCGCTCCCCACAAGAGCCAGATTACACGAGCTGGATTACAAGGGTTGGATGCAAGATTGTCAAGGGAAAGGACACGCTGCATCGCAAAAAATGCATCCGGCAGCCTATGCCCATATTTTTGTCAGGATTTGATGTCCATGACGTCGGCGATCAGTTCGAACGAACGCAGCCGTTTGTCATGCGCATATACATCCGACACAATGATCAATTCATCCGCGCCGGTTTCCGCGATCAGCGCATCCAGCCCGGCCTTTACCGTAGCGGGCGCGCCGACCACGGTGCGGGCCAGCATCCGCTGCGCCTGAGCCTTTTCAAACGGTGTCCAGTAGGTTTCGATATCGTCGATCGGTGGTTTGCTTAATCCCCTCCTGCCACTGAAAATATCCGCGAACGACATTTGCTGGGTGGTGTGCAGCCGCCGCGCTTCCGCATCTGTTTCGGCGGCAATGACATTCACGCCCACCATCGCATAAGGACGATCCTGTTGCTCCGATGGCTTGAAGCGGCTGCGATACAGCTCAAGCGCTGTCATCAGCAGATCGGGCGCGAAGTGCGATGCGAAGGAATATGGCAGACCAAATTCAGCGGCCAGCATCGCGCCAAACTGACTGGAACCGAGAATCCATAATGGCACTTTCGTGCCTGCCCCCGGAACTGCGATAATCGCCTGATTGGGCACGGCGGGCGCAAGAAACGCCTGTAATTCCAGCACATCCTGAGGAAAATGTTCGGCGGATTCCGGCGAACGCCGCAGCGCCCGCAAAGTGTTCTGATCCGTCCCCGGCGCGCGCCCAAGACCAAGATCAATGCGACCCGGAAACAGTTGCGCCAGCGTGCCGAACTGCTCGGCAATGACATAGGGCGCGTGATTGGGCAGCATGATGCCGCCCGCCCCTACGCGGATTTTCTGTGTTCCGGCGGCGATATGCTGGATCACAAGCGATGTCGCGGCGCTGGCGATGCCGGGAAAATTATGATGTTCGGCCACCCAGATGCGCCGATAGCCATATTTTTCGGCATGTGCGCCAAGATCCCGCGCATTATCCAGCGCGCCGCGCGCGTCCGTGTCTTCGGTAACGCGGACAAGGTCCAGGATAGATAAGGCTGTCATGTCTGTTCCCCGGGCCAAAATTGTGCCGCGAACATGGCCGCCGCCGCCATGACACGTCAAGCCCAGCCCCTTCCCACCGGTCACTCAACGGTCACACATTCCTGCCATGGGGGAGCGGGGAATACGATGACAGTCTTCGCATGCCGGCCTTTATTTCCGGCCTGCCCCGGCTCTATGGTGTGCCCCTCAGTTTCCGTTGGGGGTAAATAATGCAGATAAACCGGCGCGGCGCACTCGGACTGATCGGAGCGGGGGCTGCGGCTCCGGCCATGGGCGTTGCAGGGGCAGAACCGGCGAGGGCGAGCTTCCGGCATGGGGTCGCCAGCGGCGACCCGACCGCAAAAGGCGCGATTTTGTGGACCCGGGTGACGCCCGCCGACCCCGCCCACAGTGCGGCCATCCGTGTCACCTGGCATGTTGCCGAAACGGCTGGTGGCAAGCCTGTCGAGAGCGGCATCGCCCAGGCGCAAATCGCCCGCGACTTCACCGTGAAGGTCGAGCCGACAAAATTGCAAGGCGGGCGCGACTATTACTACCATTTCGAGGTGGCGGGAGTCCGCTCGCCCGAAGGACGGTTCCGCACCCTGCCCGTCGGCAAAACGGATGAACTCCATTTTGCGGTCGTATCCTGTCAGCATTATTCCGGCGGGCTGTTCAATGTCTGGGAGATGATTTCCAGGCGCAATCGGCTGGACGCCGTGATCCACTTGGGTGACTATATTTATGAATATGGTCGTGACGGTTACGGCGGCGACATTGGAGTGAAGCTCAACCGGCTGGTGGAGCCGCCGCATGAGACCGTAACGCTGGCGGATTATCGCGCCCGCCACGCCCAATATCGCTCCGATCCCGATTTGCAGGCGGCCCACGCCCGCGCCGCATTCATCTGCGTCTGGGATGATCATGAAACCGCCAATGATTCCTGGCTGGAGGGCGCGGAAAATCATCAGCCGCAAACCGAAGGCGGATGGGCTGCGCGCAAGGCGGCGGCGATGCAGGCTTATTTCGAATGGCTGCCAATCCGCGATCCCAAACCGGGCGATCCATGGGAAGCGATCAATCGCAGCTTTGAATTTGGCGATCTCGCAACTCTCGCCATGCTGGAAACCCGCTTGTTGGCGCGTAGCGAACCCGCGGGCTCGAAGGGGCCACCCACGGACGCCGCCAGCATGGCTGCCATTCTGTCCGAACGCGATCGCCCGGATCGCGAATTGATGGGCGCGCCGCAAAAAAAATGGTTGCGTGAGGTGCTGGAAGGCTCCGTTACTGCGGGGAAGCCCTGGCAAATCATCGGCAATCAGATCGTCATGGCGCGCGTACCCGGACCGGACGTCGAAAAGATGATGGGCGCGGAAAAATCTGCCGCCCTGATGGCCGGACTCACTCCGGACACTCGCCAGATGATCGGAGCAGCACAAGCCGGATATCGCGCCGGATTACCGTTCAATATGGATAGCTGGGACGGCTATCCGGCAGCGCGCGAGCGGCTTTACGCCGATTTCCGCAGCGTGTCGTGCCGGCCGGTGATCCTGTCCGGAGACAGCCATGCCTTTTGGGCGAACAATCTGGCGGACGCCCACGGCCAGCCGGTGGCGGTCGAATTTGGCACGACGGCTATCAGCAGCCCGTCCATCGGCGATATGCTGGACGGGATCCCGCTCGGGCAATTGCTGGAAGCAGGCGCCCCGGAGGTACAATTCTGCGACCAGAAATCGAAAGGGTGCATCTTTCTGACACTCACGCCCACCATCGCCAGCGCCGATTATGTGGCAGTTTCAACCATCTTCACAAAAGAATGGACGGAAACACCGGTGGCGAACTTCCGGGTAAAGCCTCGATCGCCCCGGCTGGAACATCTGGGCTGACGACCCCGCGACAATGCTGCAAGGACAATATCCGGCGTAACGCTGGAAACGTCGCGGAGTCGCGCGTATATGGATGCCGCAAGCCGCGTGGCTTCAGGAGAGACATATGGGAAGTATGAGCATCTGGCACTGGATCGTCGTCGCGGTGATCGTGCTGCTGCTGTTCGGCAAGGGGCGCATATCTGAAATGATGGGCGACCTTGCGAAGGGCATCAAATCGTTCAAAAAGGGGCTGGCCGAGGAAGATACGCCACAGGAAAAGGCTCCGCCGCCATTGCTCAACCAGCAGCAACCGGCGCCGCATCCGGAAGGGCAGGAAAACCGGCAGGCCGACGTTCGTTAATCATTTCAAATGTTTGATATTGGCTATTCCGAACTGGCGATGATCGCGGTGGTGGCATTGATCGCCATCGGCCCGAAGGATCTGCCCAAGGCCATGCGTGTTGTTGGTCAATGGATGGGCCGGGCCAAGGCCATGTCCCGTCATTTGCGCGCCGGCGTGGATGAAATGATGCGCCAGGCCGAACTGGAAGAGTTGGAACAGCAATGGCGGGAGCATAACGCGAGGATCATGGCCGCCGCGCCTGCCGCCGCCGATTTCGAGCCGAAGCCTGCCGAATCGCCTGCCCCAGCCGATCCGGCTTCACCGCCGGCAACGGAACGCTCGCTGCCATGAAGGATATCGACGACAGCAAGGCGCCCCTGCTCGATCATCTGATCGAGTTGCGCCGGCGCTTGCTTTATTGTGTGATCGCAACAGGTATCTGTTTTGCCATCGCCTATTATTTTTCATCCGAAATATTCGCGATTCTGACCAGACCACTGATCGATGCATTCGGCCCGGAAGGCGGGACGCTAATCTACACCAAGTTATACGAAGCCTTTTTCGTTGAGATCAAGGTAGCGTTATTTGCCGCCGCACTTTTGGCCTTTCCGGTGATAGCATCGCAATTATGGGCCTTTGTCGCGCCCGGCCTCTACCGGCAGGAAAAACGCGCGTTACTGCCGTTCATCCTTGCCACACCCTTGCTGTTCGGCGCAGGGGCGTCTTTGGCCTATTTCGTCGTGATGCCAACAGCTTTTCGCTTTTTCCTCGGATTTCAAAAGAGCGAAACAGCTGAAGGCCTGGCGCAAACCGCGCTGCCCACGATGGAAAGCTATCTTTCCTTTGTCATGCATTTCATCTTTGCGTTTGGCATCGCGTTCCTTCTGCCAGTGCTGTTGATCCTGCTGGAACGCGCCGGGATCGTTCAGCGCGCCACGCTGATTTCAGGAAGGCGCTATGCCATCGTCGCCGCCTTTGTGATTGCCGCTGTCGCCACACCTCCCGATGTGGTCTCGCAGCTCATGCTCGCTATCCCCTTGGTGTTGCTTTATGAAATATCTCTGATGGTAATCTGGTTCACAGAGCGCCGCCGCGCCAAAAACAATGTGGAAACCCTCCCCGCAGAGCCGGCGGCGGAATAATCATTCCGCCTTCAACGGGCGCGCCAGCAGCAATTCCACCACTTGCGGCACCGTCACCCGGCCCGCCAGCAGATCAGCTACCGCCGTCGCAATCGGCATATCGACTTCAGCACGTCGTGCAGCCTCCACCAGTACCGGCGCGGTGGCGACGCCTTCCGCAACCGATCTTCTTTCCGCCAGAATATCCGCCGCCCGGCCACCCTGCCCCAGCGCGACGCCCAGCGACATATTGCGTGACTGGATGCTGCCACAGGTAAGAACCAGATCGCCGAGCCCGGAAAGTCCGGCCAGCGTCTCTGCGCGCGCGCCACGCGCCATTCCGAACCGCACCATCTCCGCAAAGCCGCGCGCAATAATGGCGGCACGGGCGCTTTCCCCCAGATCCGCACCGATCACCACCCCGCAGGCGATCGCCAGCACGTTCTTCACCGCCCCACCGATCTCGCAGCCGATAACATCATCAGACGCATACGGACGAAACGCCGGACGCGCCAGGAGCTCCGCCAGTTCGCCTGCCCGCTCCAGGCTCTCCGCCGCGAGCGTAATGGCCGTCGGTTTCCCTCTCGCCACTTCACCGGCAAAACTCGGCCCGGAGAGCACCGCCAGCGGAGATTCCGGCGCGATTTGCGCAGCCACCTCCGTCATCAATTTCAGGCTGCGGGCCTCGATTCCCTTTGCGCACAAAACCAGCGTTGGCCGATCCTGTAGTGGCGCCTCCCCGAGCACTTGCCGCAAATGCTGGGCCGGCGCCACCACCAGCCACACTGACACACCCTTAAGATCCGCCAGATCATCTGTCGCCTGAATATGGGGCGACAGGGGAACGCCGGGCAAAAACAACGGGTTCTCACGATCCTGGTTAATTGCCTCTACAACGGCCTTCTCGCGCGCCCAAAGCAATGCACGCGCACCATTCCCGGTTACGGTCTGCGCCAGCGCCGTTCCCCACGCCCCGCCCCCCAGAATCGCAATGTCCGTCATCAAAACTCCGCTTAAAGGCACAAACGCGCGCTTCGCCAAAGTCTTACCACACCGTTTTTGCACATGCATCCCAACGCTGCGGAGCAAAATCGCGCGGATCAGGATAAAGTGGATAATTTGTCCCATCCGCCCGCACGATACTTGTCAAACCCGCCCCCACCCTGCTACCGCCCCCTTTCCGCGTCGGAGCGGTGGCCGAGTGGTCGAAGGCGCACGCCTGGAAAGTGTGTATAGGTCAAAAGCCTATCGTGGGTTCGAATCCCACCCGCTCCGCCAAAACCTCCATTCCAGACGTATCAGATTGCCTCACACCCCCTTGATATACAGGGGAAAAGCCATTTTATCTGTATCCAGTCGTTTCTGCCGATACCCCCTAATCTCCGAACTTTGGGGGTGCGCAAGGGGGTATCGGTTCGAGATTGGGGGTATGATGAAACTTTCCGATGCCAAGGTGCGCAAGGCAGCGAGCGGCGAGAAGGATTACAAGCTACCGGACGGGCACGGCCTGTATTTGCTGGTGACGACGCGTGGCACGAAGCTTTGGCGGCTCAAATATCGGTTCGCCCGGAAGGAAAAGCTTCTGGCGCTGGGCTCCTATCCGACCATTTCCCTACTTGAGGCGCGGGAGCAACGGGAAGCGGCGCGCAAGATGTTGCGTGAAGGTGTTGACCCGTCTGTTGAGAAGAAGCGGCGGGTGCTGACGGCACAGGTTGCCGCCGCCAGCGATTTTGAGACTTTGGCGCGGCAATGGTTCGACCTTCAAAAAAGCCGATGGGTGCCGGTTCATGCCGCTGATGTTATCAACAGCCTGGAGCGCGATGTTTTCCCGTCCATCGGCGGCTTGCCTGTCGCGGCGATCGATCCGCCGATCGTGCTGGAAACCTTGCGCGCGATTGAAAAGCGGGGGGCGATCGAAACGGCCAAGCGGGTGCGGCAACGCATTTCCGCCGTGTTCGTCTATGCCATTTCCGAAGGGCGGGCGACAAATGACCCCGCCGCGATCGTGACGAAGGCTTTAAGGCCGATGCCGGCAAAGCAGCGCCAGCCGGCTATCACCGATCTGGACGAATTGCGCGCCATGCTGCGGGCTGTCGAGGCCTCCGGGGCTTCTCCTGTTACCTTGCTGGCATCACGGCTGCTGTCATTGACTGCCGTTCGCCCTGGCGTCCTGCGGGGCGCGGAATGGGCGGAATTTGAGGGCATCTGGCCTGATGCCGAATCGGAACCCATGTGGCGCGTACCGGCGGGGCGCATGAAGCTGACGCTCGAGCGCAAGGATGATGAGGCGTTCGATCATCTGGTGCCATTGCCGCACCAAGCGATCGACGTACTGCGCATGACGTGGGAATTGCCGAATGGCGGCGGCAACATCTCAACTAACCCTGAACCGGAAGGACGGATAATGCAGAAGAACTCAAAGAGCGAAACGCCAGCCGATGGCGCGGGCGGCGTGAATGCGGGCCATCCATGGACGGAATGGGTAGATCATGCGGAGGCGCTGGAAACGATCCTGGATCACGTCGAGGCGACGATTGGGGCCGCGAACGATCTGGGCATTCTGGAAGGACTGCGGATTGACCCGGAGCAAGAGCGCGCATTTGTTTCTACGCGATGGCTGCTGCACCTTGCGTCTATGCGGCTGGCAGAGCGGGGCGTCATCGACGAACCTTCCCTAAGCGAGTGCCTGGCGAGGGCCAGTCGGCAAACCGGGAAGGCTGATGCTGACCACCCATGGCGGGAATGGGGATCGCGCGCCACGAACCTTGAGTTGATCGTCGCCCATGTCGGGGCGCTTCTGGACGCCGTTGATGAAATGGGCATTGTGCATGAACTGCCGATCGACCCCGAAGGGCGTCGGAAAGCTCACAATGCCGGCTGGATGCTGCATCTGGCGCGCAAGCGACTGGCAGACAGCCTGGCCATACCCGGCTGCGATCTAAGCACCAGTCTGTTTGCCATGGGCAGCCGGGAGCGGCAGGCGGCCTGATCTTGGGGTGGTGGTGAATGCGCGCATGTCATCGCCGCCACCCATGCGTCCGAAGCATGGCCTGATGACAATATTACACCGAAAAGTAATAATGTTGCGGAAACGTGGGTCCTATTAGATGCAATCGTATGCGGGGAGCAGAGGCTCCATGTTGCGGGACATTTGCACATAACAAAAAAGGTGCAAGTAATGTCATTATATTGCGCAAGAGTAGGGATGTTTGAATGAATAATGCAAATTCTGATATGCAGCCGTTGCATGACGCCTTCCCGATGATCGACGCGGATATGAGGCGTCTGAAGCTGGGCCTCTCCAGCGCGGCGGCGGCGCGGGCGCTGGGCGTGTCGCCTGATACCCTGGCCGATTACCGCGACCGTGGCCTGATTGCGCATCACAAGGTTCCGGGCCGGGCTGGCAGGTTCTCCTACTGGTATCCACGGGAGGCGATCGAGGATTTCCGGAAAGCAACCTATGTCGCGCCATGGGGAACCGGCAATAATCTGTAAACCCGGCAACTATCCGTTCGACCCCCGATCATCGGTAATGCTGACCCGATTCGATTCAGGCATGCGCATGTTCAGAGTTTTTATGGATCGACGCAAGGAACATGCGCATGCCCGACAATACAAAAATGCTTCCGCCGCAACATCGCTCGCTGCAAGTGCGGGGGAATACATGGAATGCCGACGACCGGACGGTCGAGGTTATTTTTTCAACCGGCGCACGGGTGCAGCGGTTCAACTGGGACAGCTATCAGGACGTAGAGGAAGAACTGTCGCTTGAGCCGGGGGCGGTTCGACTGGAGCGCCTGAACGCGGGTGCACCCGTCCTGAATATCTGGCAGCCCGTGGCGAACGCGTAAGGGACCATGTAAGCCTGCCTTAAGCTTTCCTTCCGATCCTATTTGCGATGGACGACGTTATCCAGCTTGGCCCCTTGATGTTCTCCCCTGACCGTTTGCTGGCGGTCGGGCTGATCTGGCTGTTTCTCGGCCTTGGTGCGTGGATCGACAAACGCACCGGCAATCGCGTCGCGCGCGCGACGTGGATCGCGTTGCTCGTCGGCATTCTTGTGGCGCGGGCGGCCTGGGTGGCGGACAATTACGGGGCCTTTGCCGTCGAACCATGGACGATCATCGCCTTGTGGCAAGGCGGGTTCAACTGGTGGGCAGGCGTCCTGGGTGCGGCACTGGCGATCATTCTGCTGCTGCGGCGACAACGCGCGACAGGCATGTTGCTGGCGTCGCTTGCCGGGCTGGCGTTGATCCATCTGGGCGCGCTGCACATGCTGGCGGCACCCCCTCGCCCACTGCCGCAGGGCATTGTTGTGGCGCATGTGGATGGCCGCGCGCTCCCGCTCGACGAACTGCGCGGGCAGCCGTTCGTCCTTAATATCTGGGCGACATGGTGCCCGCCATGCCGGCGCGAAATGCCGATGCTGGTCGATGTCGCGGGCAGTTCCGATGTGCCGATATTGCTGGTCAATCATCGCGAATCCCCGGCCATGATCGAAGCGTTTCTGGCGCGGGAAAAGCTCGGCTCATCGGCCATTGTGCTCGACCCCACCGGCGCACTGGTTGCGGCGACCGGCGCACAGGCCTTTCCCACCACCCTGTTTGTCGATGCCGCCGGCAACATCCGTACCACCCATGCGGGCGAAATCTCCCGCGCCGCGCTGACGGCCGCGCTGCGCAATCTGAAAAGGAATCCGGCATGAAGAAACTTCCGCTCCTCGGTGCATTGGGGGCCGTCGCACTGGCAGCCGGTGTCGCAGCTGTCGGAGCGGGCCGCAACGACAACGCCTATGCCCAATCGCCGGAGAGCGACACGGCGAAAGGCGAGCGTATCCGCCACGAAATCCAAAATGATCCGGTCGCGCCAACCATCGCGCCAGAGGGACATGATGTAACGGTCGTGGTTTTCTCCGACTATCAGTGCCCTTATTGCCGGAAAATCCACCCGGTACTCGAAGAACTGATGCGCAAGGACAGGAAAGTGAAGCTGGTCTATCGGGACTGGCCGATCTTTGGCGCGGCATCCACCGAAGCGGCGCGCGCGGCCATCGCCGCCCAATACCAGGGCAGACATGCGGCATTCAACGACGCCCTCATGCAGACACAGGGAAGGCTCAATTCAAAATCGATCCGGACAGCCGCCGACCGCGCCGGGGTGGATTGGGCGCGCTTGCAAGCTGATCTGAAAACGCACCGCACGGAAATCGACCAGCTGCTCAGCCGCTCCAGCCGCTACGCCGCGATGATGGATCTGGCGGGCACGCCGGCCCTGCTCGTCGGATCATATCTGATCCCCGGCGGGGTTGATATCGGCCCGTTACGCGAAGCGGTAACCCTGGCCCGGACACAGGAGCGGACCGCACAGGCGCAATAAGCTGCGCCAACAAATGCGGGGCCATCACCCCTGGGCCAGCCGATCGAGGCGCAGGCGATCACGATCGTCGCTGATGCGCCGGACAGCCACATACGTCGCGGCGAGCGCGCCGAAGCCGGCGGCGGCGGAAAGAAGAAACAGAATGAGGATCTGGTACTTCGCCGCTTCGAATGGCGGCATTCCGGCAAGAATTTGCCCGGTCATCATGCCAGGCAGCGTGACGATACCGGCCGCCGACATTGAATTGATGATCGGAATCATTCCGGCGCGTATTGCACTGCGCTGCAAGGGCTTGAGCGCAATGTCACGGTCTGCGCCCAATGCCAGACGTGCATCGATCACCGCGTGCTCACGAACGACGCCCGTGTTGAACGCGTTGAGACTGATGCTCACGCCGTTCATCACGGTTCCGAGCATAATGCCGACGAGTGGAATGACGGTCGCCGGGGAAAACCACGGATCGGGCTGTAAAGAGATCAGCGCGAACGTTGCGACGATCAGGGTCGCAACCGTGGCCGCGCCGGCGCCGACGCCAAAACCCCAGAAGCCGGCAAACCGCCGCTCCTGACGCGAGGCGATCTCGTAGCTTGCAGTTACAAGCATAAACAGCACGATGCCTCCGACAAGAAGCGGCGAGCCAAGTTCAAATACCGTCCGTAATACCAGGCCGACCAGCAGCAACTGGACGGCCGCACGAACCGCGGCAATGATGAGCGCGCGCTCGAAGCCGAGACTGAGCAGCAGCGAAAGCGCTGCGTTGATGACCACCAGCACGGCGGCTGCGGCGAGTTCCCAAAAACCGAGCAGTGGAGCACTCATACTGGCCGTTCCTTCAGCATGCCGTCACGCAGTTCGAAGTGCCGCGACGCCATTCGCGCTGCCTGCTGCGGGTCGTGCGTCACCATCAGGATCGCGACGCCGCGATCCAGTTGTTGCCGCAACACCTCCTCCGCCATCTGCACGCTTGCCGGATCCAGGCCGGAGGTCGGCTCGTCGAGCAGCAGGACGCGGTTCGCAGGTCTGAGCGCGCGCAGCAGGGCCAGCCTCTGACGCTCGCCGGTGGAAAGCCGGTCAACGGGCCATCCGGCAGCCTCCGGGGCGATACCGACGGATGGCAGCAACGTCGTGAAATCAGTTCCGTCCGGGAAATGGGCATCCACCCGTTCGTCCCACCAGCCCGATTCCGCCGGAACATAAGTTACCATGCGACGCCAGACCGGGGCCGGCATCTGCGCACATGCCGCGCCATCCAGAAACGCGTCGCCCTCATGTGGATCGAGATCGGCGATCATGCGCAGCAGCAAAGACTTTCCCGAACCGGACCGCCCCATGATCGACAGGCAACTTCCCCGCCCGGCCACGAGATCGACAGGCCCGACCGTGAGGCGGCGCAACGCGCGCAGTTCAAACATCTGGCCACACGAGCAATCCTGCGCTCATGTCAGATCGATCAGGCATGGTCGTTTCCTCCCTGGCATCAGCGGATCCGGTATCACGCGGAGACGTCGCCAAGGAAGAGGCCCCGGAATGTGCGTGCCGAAAGTGCGTGATATATCAGAATCTCTTCATGGAGAGGACATCGAAGGTCTGCCGCAATATTTCCGTCGCACGATCATAGTCCGCCATGGCGAGTGCGGCGATCAGGGCATCCACGACGCAAAGCTGCGCGATACGGCTCGCCATGGCCTCCGTTCGAAACTCCGTTTCCCGTGCCATGGTATAGAGCAGAATATCAGCATGTGCATGGATGGGCGAACGGGCGAAATTGGTGATGACGATGGTACGCGCGCCGGCTTCGCGCGCCAACCGGGTGGATGAGACGGTTTCATGCGTCGAGCCGGTGTGGCTGATGGTGATGACGGCGACATCGGAACCGCAACGGGACGCGCTGATCGCCTGGATATGGCTGTCTGTCACCGCCTTTGCATCAATGCCGATGCGCAACATACGATAATGCGCGTCCTCCGCGATCGGGGCGGATGAACCGACGCCGTAGATTTCGACCCGTCGCGCTTCCCGGATGGTTTTGATGGCCTCCGAAAACGCGCTGGGGTCGAAGACCGAAAGTGTATCCCGCAGTGCCTGGATGCCCGAATGAAAGACCTTACGATAAATGGTGTCGGCATCATCGCTGCGATCCAGATCCTCGTGAATGAATTGCACCGGCTGGACGATTTCCTGGGCGAGGCTGAGCTTCAATTGCTGGAAACCCGCAAGCCCGATCGTTCGGCAAAAATTGATGACGCTGCCCTCGCTCACGCCCGCGGCCTCGGATAATTCCGTGACCGACATGGGGATAATGCGTTCGGGTTCGGTCAGAATGTAATCGGCAATGCGCTGGGCGCCGGGCGCCATGCGTGGCTGGCCGATTCGAATCCGCGTCAGGGCATTGTCTACCGGATGATCGGGCGCTTTCGCTGCCCTTGCGCCGTTTTTTGCTGCCCTGGCCATATCCTGCACACCTTCCTTGTTTCGTCTCCCCATCGAGACCCCCGCTCCGGTGGATTGCCGGAACGGGCCGGAGGTTCAAGGAAAAACGACAAAACTGTGAATCACACTCAAAAAAAATAATCCGTAAATTGAGCAAACTTCATTCAACTGTCATAATCACACCCTAAAGGCACGCTCGTCAGCCTGGCGGCGGCCGTCCATTGGAGGATCGGCGCGCGCTCAGGCTGCCGGTTTTCCAGCAAGGGGAAGTTTCGTGCACAGCCGCCTGCCTGTTTCCAAAACGCGGATCGCTGCGTTGCTCCTGGGGAGCGCCATGGCGTTCCAGCCAGCCGCAGCCGAAGTGGCCACCGCCACCGATGCCGCAACCGCCGCCGCCAGCGACATTATCGTCACCGGCCAGCGCACTGTCGCCAGCGAGATCGCCAGCCAGGCGGTCGAATTCGGCAATTACGTCCAGGTCGTCGGTTCCGAGGAAATCGAGGCGTCCGGCGCAAGCAATTTCGCCGAACTCGCCCAGTTTCTGATCAAGGGCGCCAATGTCGGCTATTCACCGGACGAAGGCGAATACACCATCCGTCTGGACGGCGGCGGCGACCGCGACACCCTGGTCGTGCTTGACGGCGTTCCCCTGTACGATCGCGGGTCCGGGCTGGAAACGATCTGGGGTTCCACCATTATCGATCCGCACATTATCGACCGGGTTGAAGTGTTTCGCGGTGGTAACAGCCTGTTTTTCGGCAGCAACGGCGGGATTGGCGTCGTCAGCGTCGTGACGAAGGAACCGAACGGCGAACGCAAGTTCGAGTTCGGCGCCAGCTACGGTTCGTTCAACTCACGCGAATTGTGGGGGAATGCGACGCTGCCGATCGACAAGGACGGTCGCCACAGTATCATGGTGTATGGCACCACGAACAATACCGACAGCCCGCGCATTTTTGCGCCCGAATCCTTCGTGGACAATGTCGCTGCCGGTGGAGGTATCCAGAAATACCCCCTGAATCGCAACAACCTGGGCGTGAAATATCGCTGGGAGATGGACGACAAGAGCGTATTCAAGGCCCATGCTGCCTACACCCGGATTGAATTCCATGATCCGTTTCCGGACAATAATACCTATTCTCTGAACTTTGTTTCCTACCCGATTGTCAATTTCAGCTTTGACCGCAAATGGTCCGATCAGATTTATACGGAGCTTACGGGATACTGGAGCAACCCGATGCTCCACAACCATGAAACCTATCCTGATATCTGCAAGATCGAGACAGGCTGCGTCGATCCCGGCAACGCCAACAAAATCATTCCGTTCGGAAAATATACGGGCCGGAGTCTTGCCTATCCGAACCAGGGTTTTGGCGATGAATCGAAAGAGGCGGGTTTCCGGGAACTGGGCCTGAATTTCCGCAACACCTTCACGTTCAAGGATGTCGTGGAAGTTGTCGCCGGCGTACAAATGGTCAATTACAAGAGCGACGCCGATCCGGTGTTCCCCATCGGCGATGATGCCACGACCGTTACCGGCGTTTATTTCGATGTCCGCCCGGTATTGCCGTTCAGCCCGAACACCAATATTTCGCTGGCCGTCCGAACGGACTTCGCCGACGCGTTCGATTCCAAGACAATCTGGAAGTTCGGTCTGCGCCAGCCGATCGGTGACAGTTTCTATGTTCGCGCCAACGGCGGCACGTCCTACAGCCTGCCGCAGATCAATGAATTGTATCGCCAGACGGCGGAAACGATTGGAAACCCCAATCTGAAGCCCGAGGAAACGGAAACCTACAACGTCGCCGCCGGCTTCGCCCAAAGCTTCGGCAATGTCGCTGTCTCCGCCGAGGTCGGCTATTTCCACACGGACATCACCAACCGTATCCGCACGACCTCCGGCCTGACGCCGAACACCTATTTCAACAATGAGGCAGTAACGGAAATTCGCGGCATCACCGCCGATATTGACTTCAACATCAATCAGCAATGGACCGCGAACATCGGTTTCACCAAGCAAACTGCGAAGCCGCGCGACAGCGATCTTCAGATCAACGAAACGCCGGAATATATGATCCAGGGCCAACTGTCCTATCGCACGCCGGACAAGCGTCTTCAGGTGACGCTGTTGCCGCGTTATCAGGGGCCGGAATGGGCGACAGGCGGAGTAAATGCTTCGCTCCGTCATAATTTTGGTAATTATTTCGTGATGAACGGTTCTATCGCCTATTGGCTGGGCGATGAACGCCAGCACAAGATCCAGCTGCGACTGGTGAATATTTTCGATGAGAAATATTCCGAGCGCTATGGATTTGGCAACATGCGCTACAGTGAAGATTTCATTACCGGAAAGATTGCACGGAACAGCCCGGAATATTTCTACGGTTATGGCTTCGAAGGCAAGCCGCGCGCCGTTTACATTTCCTATCAGACCAAATTCTGATGCAATGGGGCCGGTGTGTACGTCGGCCCCATTTTCCCGCCTGTGCCATGAAAGTCATATCGCCGCGCCCGCCGGTCTCGTCACCGAAGGGTAACATCCCCGGACTACGCGCGGCGATATCGACCTTCGGGCACAAACGGAGCCACCTATGAATCGCTCAACCCTTGCCGTAATTGTCGCGGCAATCCTCCTCGTCATCGGCCTTCTTCTGCTGCGTCCGTGGCAGGGCCCTGCCGACCAAAGCGCCGCCGCGCAGGCGTTACAGGTGCTGCTTATCCCGGCCGACGGCGGCACTGAAAGCGGCACGCTCGCGGATTATCGCCCGCTGTTCGGGGCCGTTTCGCGCAGCACCGGCATGAAATTCGATCTGGCGGTAGCGCAAAGCTATGGCGCTGTGGTGGAGGCGCTTTGCAACGCCCGGGCCGATATCGCCTTTGTCGGGCCGGTCGTTTATTTGCAGGCAAAGGAGCGCGGTTGCGCCGACTTGCTGGCCGTCGCCGTGATCGACGGGGAATCTGAATATTATTCCGGCATCTTTGTTACCGCCGACAATCCGGCCACCACTCTTGGCGATCTCAAAGGGCAGAGGATGGCGCTGGGCGATGTCAACTCCACCACCTCCTTCATCTACCCGCTCGCCATGCTGAAGGCGGCGGGCCTGGACCCTGTGGCGGACCTGAAAGCGATACGGGTCGTCGGGAGCCATGCCAATGCTGTCGCCGCATTGCTGCAAGGTCATGTGGATGCCGCGGGTATGTCATTTGAATCCTATGACAAGGCGGTGCGCGAAGGTATTGTGGAGCCCGGACGCCTGAAAGTGATCGCGCGCAGCGAACCTGTTCCCTATCCGCCGCTGGTGATGAACAGCCGCCTCAGCCCGGAAGTTCAGGCCAGATTGCGTGCGGCCCTCGAGAATATCGGCGCCGATCCGGAAATTTCGCCGGAAATGATCCGTGGGTATGGTGGCAAACAGGTCGACGGTTATGACACCGACTTTCCAGCGGAAAATTTCGATGCGGTGGCCCGGACGATCGCCATGGTCGATGATCGGATGAAGGCGGCCATACTCGCCCGGGCGGCGGAACGGTGAGCGGCATGGACCTGCGCTTCGATGGAGTGGGTGTCCGCTATGCCGGCGGTCCGCCGGTGCTGGCGGAGATATCCTTCACTGTGGCCCCGGGCAGCTTTTGCGTCATCCTCGGCGCATCAGGCGCCGGTAAATCGACATTGCTGCGAACCGTGAACGGGCTTGTCGCGCCATCCCATGGGCGCGTGCTGGTGGGCGGAACTGCCGTGGACCGTAAAACGAAGCGCGGGTTGCGGCGGCGGATCGGCATGATCCATCAGCATTTCGCCCTGGTGCCGCGCGCATCGGTTGCGTCCAATGTCATGGCGGGCGCGGCCCCGGAACTGCCCCTTTGGCGCATAATGACCGGAATCTGGCCGGTGGCGTTACAGCGCCGGGCGATGGAATTGCTGCACGCCACGGGCCTTGGGCAAGAGC
>JBAYSX010000022.1:0-40744 GCA_041675905.1 Sphingomonadaceae bacterium
GGACTCACCACCGATCCACTTGTAGATCGCTTGCCGCGAAACACCGAACACCGTCGCCAGGTCGGCGATCGCGGGATTGAACACCTGCCGGATATTCGCGAGATGCTCGGCGGCTGAACGAATGTCCGGCCGCGAAGCGTCAGTGTCAGTCGTCTTGATGTCGAAATTGGGAACACGCATGTCCAGTATCTTGCCCCACTGGCTGGCGTGGGAGAGATCGAACACGCTGCCGGTACCACAAAGTACGTAGGTAATCACGACGACGGCTGGACACCAGCGGAGCTGCGCATCCTCGCATGTGACCCATTCGCTCCGCCTGGCCCAATTCATCACGACAATCTCCCCCGGTATTGGCTAATATCATCGTGCGCCAACCGGCGCGCTGACCACGGACCGGCACTATGCAGCCTGGCGCATTGGTGATCTCGCTCGATTTCGAGCTCTACTGGGGGATGCGGGACAAGATCCCGATCGCAGGGTATCGGGACAACCTCCTCGGCGTACGCGAGGCGATTCCCGCGATGCTCGATCGTTTCCGACAGCATGGCATTCATGCGACCTGGGCCACGGTCGGCATGTTGATGTTCGATGAACGCGAGTCCCTGCTGGCGTCCTTGCCGCCAGAGCATTCACGGCCCAGCTACGCGAATCGTGCACTGTCGCCCTATGACATGCTCGGCTCGATCGGTACTGACGAGTCAAGCGATCCGTTCCACTACGGGCTTTCGCTGGTACGCCAGATCGCGGCCACCCCGCACCAGGAGATCGCGACCCACACCTTTTCGCATTACTACTGCCTGGAAGCGGGCCAGACCGAGGCCCAGTTCCGCGCCGACCTGGATGCGGCCAGGGGCGCCGCCGCAAGGCTCGACATCGAGCTCGAGAGCCTCGTGTTTCCGCGCAATCAGTACGAGATCGCCTACCTGCCCGCCTGCCGTGATGCCGGCTTGCGGGCATACCGCGGCAATGAGCGAGCCTGGATGTACGATGCGCGCGCCGGCGACGAAACCTCCCAGGCCATGCGGGCGGCCCGGCTGCTGGATTCGCATGTGAACCTGAGCGGTCATCATCTGTCGTCTCGGCCACCGGCACCGGACGCGCACGGGCTCCACAACGTTCCCGCAAGCCGCTTCCTGCGCCCGGTCAAGCCAGGGGCCGGCTCACGTGCACTGGGTCGCCTTCGCCTGGCCCGCATCGCTGCATCGATGAAAGCGGCTGCCCTGAGCGGAAAACTCTTCCATCTCTGGTGGCATCCGCACAACTTCGGGGCGGCGCCGGCCGAGAATCTCGCGCAGCTCGACAGCCTGCTCGATCACTTCTCATCGCTACGGCAACGCCATGGCTTCGAGTCCCTGACCATGGCGGAAGCGGCCAAAGCCTGAGCCCGGGAATCTCCGCAGATCGTTCACCCGTTTAGGTGATTCTCGCTACCGTCCGTCAGTCCGTGGGTGGCGTCGAAACCACTGCATCGCGGCTCCGGACTCCCCAAGCCGCGCCGTACCCTGTAACCTTCAGCGAATCATCGCTTCGCGACCGACAGTTCAAGTAAATTATCGGCTGACGCGGCGAACGAGGAACTCACTAGGGAATCCCGACTGATGCAGTGCACGAGGCTTGTATCGGCTCGCGCCGGCGGTTCGCGTACGGGCCAGGTACGACGAATATGGATCTCAACTCCCTGAATCTGCTGGTCATCTGCACTGCCAACATCTGCCGCAGCCCCATGGCTGAAGCCGCGCTGCGGCATGCCATCGCCGCGCGCGGGCTGCGCGCGAACGTCGCTTCGGCCGGTGTCGATGCCCTGCCCGGCCATCCGGCGCATCCGATTTCGATCACCACGGTGGCCCGCGCCGGCTATGGCGACATTTCCGGCCATCGCAGCCGACAGCTCTCGCCGCGCATGGCGCAGGAGGCGGATTTCGTCCTGTGCATGCGCAATACGCATCGCGACGCGATCGTCGCGCGTGTTCCACAGGCGGCCGGTCGCACGCGCCTGCTGGGCCACTGGAGCGACATCGAGATCGACGACCCCGTGAGCGGGCCCGCCGAAGGTTTCATCGAATGCCTGGAACGAATGGACGAATGCATAGAGGAGTGGGTCGATCGCCTGCAGCGGCAAGGCCTGCTGCAATGAACCGGCTGCGCGCGATGGCGCTCTTGGGGGCGGCGCTGCTGCTTGGCGGCTGCGCCTACGCCCCCGGCATGTGGATGGGCAAGAGCAGTCCCCGGGCGGAACCCGTGGCCGAGGCCGAGGAGATCACGCCGACGGCCATCGACTGGCCGCTGATCCGCGAGTTCGATGCGGTTGCGCGCGCCGACGCCCCCGTGGTTCCGCAGGCTGAACCCACCGCCTACCGGATCGGCCCCAATGACGCCCTGCGCATCACCGTCTGGAACCATCCCGACCTGAACTACGCCCCCAACCTGTCGGTGACCACCCGCACCACGGCCGACGGCGCCAGCGGGCAGACCACCAACGTCGTGCCGCTGCGCGTCGTCAACCACGACGGCTCGCTGTATTTCCCGATGGCCGGCGAGATCCAGGCGGCCGGGCGCACGGTGCCCGAACTGCGCAACGAGATCGCCCGCCTGCTGTCGCGCTATGTGAAGTCCCCGCAGGTCGAGCTCGAGGTCGCGGCGTTTCGCAGCCAGCGCGTGTTCGTCGTGGGTGAAGTCAACACCCCCGGCAACCTGGCGATCACCGATGTGCCGCTGCGCATCGCCGACGCCATTGGCCAGGCCGGCGGCACCACGCCCGAGGCCGATCTGTCGACCGTCAGCGTGACCCGCGGCGACGAGCGCCTGCGGCTCGATCTCGATCGCCTGTACTACGACGGCGAGATGTCGCAGAACCTGCTCCTGCAGCATGGCGACATCATCACGATTCCCGATCGGCACGAGCGCAAGATCTTCGTGCTGGGCGAGGTGCTCTCGCCACGCTCCTATCCCCTGCCGCGCGGGCGCACGACGCTGGCCGATGCGGTGGCCGATGCGGGCGGCCCCAATCCGCTGTCGGCCAATGCCGGGCAGCTCTTCGTGCTGCGCCTGGGCGCCAACGACGAGCCACTGGTCTATCACCTCGACGCCCGTTCGCCCGAGGCGCTGCTGCTTGCCGATCGCTTCGAGCTGCGCGCCCGCGATGTGGTCTATGTCGACCCGACCCAGCTCGCGCGCGCGGGTCGGGTAGTTGCGCAACTGCTGCCCTGGGCCGTCGGCGCCCGGACGACGACGGATATTGGCCGATGAACTCGATCGAGGATCAGAAAGGACGCACCGCAGCGGCAGGCGAGACGGACACCGAAGCCCCCCCGCCACGTACCGACGAGCCTCCCCGCAGGAGAAGCCTGCCCCCGGGGCACGGCACGACGGCCTTCCTGGACGCGCCTGGCTCCCGGCCCCGGTCAAGCTCGCGCTCCAGCGCGCGCGTATCGTCCTCATCGTCGATGGTGGTCGAGGACGACGACACCATCTCGATCGTCGACCTACTTGAGAACCTGGTCGACCACAAGTGGCTGTTCGCCCTGGTCGCCGCGCTGTGCACCCTGGCGGCGCTGGCCTACGCGCTGCTGGCGACCCCGGTCTACACCGTCGATGCGCTGGTGCAGGTAGAGGACAAGAAGGGCTCGGCGCTGGGCGCGCTGTCGTCGGTGGCCGAGGCGCTGGATGTATCGAGCACGCCGGTGGCCGGCGAGATCGAGATCCTGCGTTCGCGCACCAACGTGGCCCAGGCGGTCGAAGCGCTGCGCCTGCAGAGCGAGGCGCAGGTGGCCAACCGCCTGCCGGTCATCGGCAACTGGCTCGCGCGGCGGCTCGAGCGCGACGATGCGGGGCTGGCCATCGCGCCGGCACTGCCCCTGATCGATGCGAGCCGCTGGGCCTGGGGCGGCGAAAGCCTGCTGCTGGCCGAGTTCGAAGTGCCGCCCGAGATGCAGGGCCGGCCCTACAGCCTGAGGATCGGCGAGCAGGGCCGCTGGACCCTGCATGACGAGGAAGGCGCGCGGGTGCTGCAGGGTGATGCCAGCTCGCGGGCGGCGAACGAATCGACCGGTTATTCGCTGCGCATGGCCGAGCTGACCGCGAATCCCGGCACCGAGTTCGAGCTCAAGCGCCATTCGCTGAAGGCACGGGTCGAGCAGGTCCGCAGTGGCCTGAACGTGAGCGAGGCGAAGCGCCAGTCGGGGATCATGCGCATCGAGTACTCCGGCGCGGATCCCCATGCGGCGGCGCGCCTGGTGAACGCGATCTCGCATGCCTATGTGAACCAGAATGTGCAGCGCCGCTCGGCCGAAGCCGACAAGAGCCTGCAGTTCCTGGAGCAGCAGCTGCCTGAGCTGCGCCAGCAAGTGGATGCGGCGGAGTCCGTGCTGAACGCGTTTCGCAACGAGCATCGCACCATCGACATCCCGGGCGAGATCAGCGGCCTGCTGACCCAGTCGATCGAGCTCGAGCGCACCCAGCTCGAGCTCGACCTGCGTCGCAAGGAAGTCGATGCCCGTTACGAGCCGGCGCACCCGGTGGCGCAGGCGTTGCGCGAGCAGGTGGCGCGGGTCAATGCCGAACAGCAGGGCATGGCGGCGCAGATCCGCTCGCTGCCCCTGGTGCAGCAGGAATTCCTGCGTCTGTCGCGCGATGTGGAAGTCAACAACCAGCTCTATGTGAGCCTGCTGAACAATGCGCAGCAGCTGCGCATCGCGCGCGCCGGCACCGTGGCAAACGTCTCGATCATCGACCAGGCGATCGTTCCCCAGAAGGCCAGCAAGCCGCGCCGCGCGCAGATCGTTGCGGTGGGCCTGCTCGGCGGGCTGGCCGGTGGCTTCCTGCTCGCGCAACTGCTGGCGGCAAGGCGCGGCCGGGTGCGCGATCCGCGCGATCTCGAAGCCGTGCTCGGCATCCATGTGGCGGCCACGCTGCCCATATCGCCCGAGCAGACCGTTGCCGATGCACGCAAGCGGGCCACAGCGCCCTTCCTGCTGGCGCATGCGCGGCCGACGGCCGGCGCGGTGGAGGCACTGCGCACCCTGCGGCTGAACCTGCAGCTGGCACTGGCCGAAACCAAGGGCGGGCGCACGATACTGCTTACCTCGGCCATTCCGGGCCAGGGCAAGACCTTCGTCTCGGCGAACCTCGCCTACCTGATCGCCACTGCGGGTCCGCGCGTGCTGCTGATCGATGCCGACCTGCGCCGATCCTCGGTGGGGCGCTACTTCGCGCTGGACGGCAGCAGCGGCCTTGCCGACATCCTGCGCGATGGCATCGACCCCACCCGCTTCGTGAGGGCCGATCCGACAGTGAGCCTGAGCGTGCTGCCGGCGGGCCCAGCGCCCGCCAATCCCGGCGAGCTGTTGACCGCGGAGCGGCTCGCGCCGCTCTTCGACTGGGCCCGGGCGAACTACGACGTCGTCATCGTCGATGCGCCGCCGATCCTGCCGGTGTCGGACGCCATCGTGCTGGGCGGCTTCGCGGATGTGGCCGCATTCGTGGTGCGCCACAAGCGGGTGGCGCAGACCGATGTGCTGGATGCCGTGCAGCAGTACCAGCTCACCGGGGCGCCACTGGCAGGCCTGGTGTTCAACTGCTTCAAGCCCTCGCGGGTGCGCTACGGATACGGATCGCGCTACGGGTACTACGGAGGCAAGTACGGGTACGGGGCGCAGCCACGGGCGTAGCCACGGCACATCGGGCCACATGGTTCAAGTGAGGACTTCGATGCGGATTCTGTTTCTTTCCGACAACTTCCCTCCTGAAACCAATGCGCCCGCCACCCGCTTGCATGAACATGCGGTTCGCTGGGTACGCGCCGGGCATGAGGTCACCGTCATCACCTGCGCGCCGAACTTCCCCGAAGGCCGGCTTTTCAAGGGCTATGCGAATCGGTGGCGGCAGGTGGAGATGGTCGACGGAATCCGCGTCGTCCGGGTCAAGACCTACATCACCGCGAACGAAGGCTTCATCAGGCGCACGCTCGACTACATGAGTTTCATGGTCACAGGCGCCGTGGCCGGCCTGTTCGAGAAGCGTCCCGATATCGTCGTGTCCACGTCGCCGCAGTTCTTCTGCGCGGTCGCGGGCTGGGTCGTGTCGGGGCTTCGTCGGCTACCCTGGGTCTTCGAACTTCGTGACCTCTGGCCGGCATCGATCGTTGCGGTCGGCGCCATGGGAAACAGCCCGCTCGTCCGTCTGCTGGAGCGCCTCGAACTCTTCATGTATCGACGTGCCAGCGCGATCATTCCGGTCACCGAATCCTTCCGCGAAGACCTGGTCGCGCGCGGCATCGACCGCAAGAAGATTCATGTCGTCATCAACGGCGTCGACCTCGATCGCTATGCGCCTCGCCCGCGCGACGCAGCCCTTGCCCGCGAATTCGGCCTCGAAGGCAAGTTCGTGATCGGCTACGTGGGCACGCATGGCATGGCGCATGCATTGGAGCGCGTGCTCGATGCGGCGGAACTGCTGCGTCATCGCCAGGACATCGCTTTCTTCTTTGCAGGCGCTGGAGCCGCCCGTGCGGAAGTCGAGCGCCAGGCGATCGAACGAGGCCTGGACAACGTAAGGATGATTCCGCGTCAGCCCAAGGAGGCGATGCCGGCGCTGTGGAGCCTGTGCGACCTGGCGCTGATTCCATTGCGCGACACCCCGGTGTTCTCGACCGTCATTCCGTCGAAGCTCTTCGAGACCATGGGCATGGGCGTGCCGGTACTGATGTCCCTGCCCAAAGGGGAAGCGACCCGGATCGTCGAGCGCACCGACTGCGGTGTCTGCGTGCCGCCCGAGGACGCACGGGCGATGGCGAATACCGTGCTGGCGCTGGCCGACGACGCCCCGCGGATGGCCAGGATGCGGGCGGCCGGGCTGGCAGCCGCACCGGAGTATTCCCGCAGTCGGCAGGCGCACAGGATGGAAGCAATCCTCGCTCGGGAAGCACGGGTCGACACCAGCCGGGCGCCGATGCCGGAAGAAGAAAAAGCGCACCCCAATCCGAGATCGAGCGAAGATATTCAACCCGAGAGCTGCCAGGAGAACCGGCTCTCCAGACGATCACGACCCGCGAAATCGGCGACCAGCACGCGGTTGGACGAAGTACTTCCGAACCGAGGGTGCCAGGTCGACGGGTTCACGAGGAACGTCGAGACATCGACGCCGATATCACCCAGTGATGCCGACGGATGCAGATGAAAGCGCGCCTCGGCACGGCGGGGCCTGCCCTGTAAGCGGTCCACGATAGAAAGGCCGGCCGGCGTCAGACGCCATTCGCGAAAGTGAATCACCCGCCCCGGCAACCTCCGGTAGCCGTCGTGCGCCGCCCGCAGCCAGAGAATGCCGTCGGAATCGCGTCCCCAGTGGACATCGAACGGCCGCGCCCGGCGTGCCACCCGGAAGCTGCTCCAGACCTCCGAGGAGTCCGCGCCGTCGACGACGACGGTGTTGTGCGCGGCGGTACCGCGCTGGCGCAGACGCTCGCCATCCGCCTCATAGGTCGAGATGCCGCTGTTGACGATGACCCGGCGGCCGTGCAGAGACAGCTCGAAGCTCAGGGTATCGGCATGCGCATGCCCGGGCAGGTAGTCGGGGCCGATCGGGCCGACATCCGCGATCAGCACAGCCGGGCCGGACTGCATCCGCACATAGCCGGATTCGGGCAACACATCGAGCCGTGGGTCGCCATCATCGTCCGGCGCGGCGGCTGCCGACGGCCCGATCACGACGCCCGCATACGCCAGCAGCGCGGCATGATCCGGAGCGATACCGAGCGCCGCATCGTTGAAGAAGGCAATCCCGCCGTCCGGATGTGTCATCACCCGCAACCAGGCCAGCATCCGCAGCGCGGTATCGCGCCAGTGGTCGATCACATCGGCCGGAACCAGGTCGGGGTAGCGATCAGCCAGCTGGATCAGGTCGAGCACGTCCTCGAGCAGGATCGCGTGGTACATCGGACTGCGCTCGAAGTGCCCGCCATCGGGCAGGATCTGCTCGCGCAGCTCGCGCTGCAACAGCTCGAGCCCTTTGTCGAACCAGGCGCGCGCCTGCGGACCATCGAAGAAAGCGCCCGCGAACACCAGCGCCTTGGCGTTGGCCCACAGATGGTTGCCGAGCAGGTGAACCTCGAGGCGCTGGCGCAGCCAGCGGGCCTGCACGGCCAGGCTGTGCACCGCCGCGGGAGACAGGCCTGGCGGAACCCCTGCGGCAGCACCCCTGTCGGCCAGGCCCCATTTGATCCAGTTCACGATTCGCAGCGATGCGGGGTACGGCTCCCAGCCCGTGCCACGCCCCGGCGGATTGTCGGCGATCCAGCGCTCGATCAGTGCGCTGTGCCACGACGCCCGCTCGGCCGCGCCGTCGGCCGCCAGGTCGTCGAAATAGTGCAGGTTGTAGCGCCACAGCCGGGGCCAGTCGGCGCGGTCCCAGTCGACCGAGGCCGTCAGCTCGCGCTCGACCGACAGGAATCGAAAGGTCGCCGGGCCGCTCATCGAAGGCGCACGCCGACATGACGCCCATGCCCCTCGCATGCGTCGCGTCGGCGGCGCCGGTCGTGTGTCGGGCCGCGGCCGGTGCAGGCGGAACCATGCGCGGCCCCAGAACTGCACCGGCTTCAGCCAGCGCAGGGTGTGCCAGAGCCGCGCGGCACGCGCGAATCCGCGCTCGGTGGCTTCAGTCATGCGGATTCGTCACGAAATGCTCTTAGCACCGCATTGATAGTGGTCTTGCCCTGGTGAAAGATCACCCCGTGAGCCGGTTCGCGATCGGCGACCTGGAGACTGGCTGGGCACATCGAGGAACACGCGATCCGTACCGACGAGCAGCAACGCCTCGGCCCGTTCAAACGGGCTCGTCGAGTTCACTGCGATCAATGAGATCGTTGTTGACCAGGTGGGTGCCGATAGTCATGCCGAAGACTTCGAAATGATGAGCCACATCCTGCTGGCGTTCCATTGAATAGTCCCCGTCCAGCATCTCCTTGACAGCCTCGAAGGGACTCAGGAATTCAGCGGCGAACGCACGCTGAACCTTCTGTCTGTAGGTATCGGAACGCGTCGCTGGCCGCATGGGATCCTGCGTGGGATAGACAAGGGCGTCGCCCAGGAGTCGGGCCAGTTCAAAGCGGCGGCTGTTCTTCCACGGGGAACGCAGCATGACTCGACTGTGCTGAGCCGTTTCCGACAACGCAAAGGAAAGATCCAGCCTGCCTGCCGGGTTCCGGGGCGTTTCCAGTATGTTGCCGGGTGCACCGTACATCTGCGCAAGCTGCCCATCCGTTATGGGACGATCTGGTGCGATGTCTTCCTGTGCGCGCAGGGAGCGGGCCGCCCAGGCACCGATCCTCCATGCCGCGCCCAGATTCCGAGGCACCTCGCCTTGAAAGAGAACCTGATCCTGCGCACAGGTGACGACCCCCTGCTCGCGACCGATGTTCAGAAGCCAGGCTATGTCAGGCACAGGCTGCCCTGGAAGGCGATTCGCCGCGATCTCCTCGAGCGCCGCCTCTCCGGCAGTTTCGATCTCGTCCAGAAATCGCTTCAGCAAGGCGATGTCCATCTCGTCGGGATCCTCGCCAAGCAGGGCTTCCAGCTTGCGCTGCCGCCGCAGGTACGGGTCTTGTCGCTCCTCGGTCACGGACCGCCAGATGTCGCGCAGGTTACTTTCCCTGACTTGGCGGTCCTGCAACCGTTGCAGGACCGCAGCGACGAACAGGTCGACCTCGCTTTCGAACTCGGCGGCAGGAATGACGCTCACGCCATCATTGATGTACCGATATGGCGTTCGCGCCCGTTCCGGAGTGGCCCGGGAAATCAGCGTGATGCTTTCCCCATCCGAAACCACATGGATGTTCGGCCAAATATAGCCGCCGCCAATGCTGGCCATCGAATGCGACAGTTCCCATTCGAGTGAAGCCCTCCGCGGCTCCCAGCGCAGTCGCCACCAGTTCCATGCCAGCCATTCGGCGAGGTGGTAAGCGGACAGGTAGGGCGCTTCGCGGACACTTTGCAGAATGCGATCATGTCCAGCCGTCAGCCACGTGCCATAGGCGCGCACACCGAGCGTGGCAAAGCCGGCGCACTCCTGGGGCGAGCCTTCTTCCAGTGCAGCCCAGTCGGCATTTATGGACCAACGTTCGGACATCTTTCCTTCCAGACAGACAGCACGTACTCGCGCATGGCATCCTCGTCTTCGAGCGGGTACCCGTGGTACGAGCCCGCTCCATGGCGATCGGTCTTGGCTTCGAACACCTCGCCGGTTCCTGACACGCTCCAGATGAACTTCGGAAACCCATCGGGCTGAGGCTCGCTGAACAAGCCACATTGAATGCCATGGGTTACGAGCGCCGTCGCCTCGGACGGCGGAATAGTCCGACCCATGTCGCACACCGACTTGTTCGGACGAGGCTCAGGGCGCGGAAACCCGTAAGCCACCGGATTGCGCTTGTGATGGGCACTGCCGACATAGCGTACGCCGTGCGTCAACCGGTCCAGCGCCTGAGCGCTCAGGCGTCCTGGCGGAGCAATGCGGCGTTTGGGATTGTTCCCCTGACGTTTGCCTGTTCCCATGAAAATACGTGCCCGATTGTTAGCCCTTGATTGCCAGTACGCAACTTTCCTGAAATCTTCTCATGGCCGCAAGCCCTTCTACCCCTTCCTGGCGACAGCCAGACGTCATAGCGGGCTGAAGAAGCTTCGGCCCGCCACTTGTCGTCGCGCGTAGGCCAATGGGAACGAGTCCGACTCGTTGGCATAGACACATCGGCAAGAATGAACCGAACTGGAACACAACGGAATCCTCCAACTGGACGATGTGCCTCAATGCAGATCAAATGGGAGACGCGAGGAATGCAACGCGCCCGATCCCGATTAGTGCGATAAGCCACCCGAAGGGGGCTCCAATGACTGACGATCAGTTTCAGTACAAGCGCATAACGCAGCGAGACGCACCATCAGCTTCGTCGCTGCGCACGGGTGATTTCCTATGGCCGAAATCTCCCCATCAGTACGTCCCCTATCGGGGCGGAGCAGCTGCCGATCCAATCATTGATGCACTGCGATGGGAAGAAGGACGGGTCCGCTACTTGTCGCAAGAGACTAGCGACGACGAACTTCGAACTCTCAGTTTTGCGGACTTCCATGCACGTTACGTGGGCGATCCGGATGTTTCGCCGAAGGGCGATCGCCTGAATGTGGCAAATCCAACCACTGAACTATATGTAGGCCATGTAGCGCTAGTTCTGGTTGAAGACGGCAGCCCACACGTTATAGAAGCGCTTTACGAACAAGGCGTCACAATACGCCCTTATGAGCAATGGCTAACGGAACGACCGACAGCGGTTGTCTGGCATGCTCGCCTCAGGAACGCCGAGGAGAAAGACTGCCTTGCCCTCGCTCGCGCAGCGACTGCACAGTTGGGCAAACCGTTTCACTTCTTCAATTTCGACCTACTGGACGACCGGGGTTTCTATTGCTCAAAACTGTGCTGGTACGCGGTGTGGGTAGCAGTGGGGAGATCTCTGGACGGAAACAACGAGTCGAAACGAAACTTCTGGTTCTCTCCCAAGCAAATGATGCGAAGCAATGAATTAACCATCCTGCACTCCCCCGCCGAGTACTCGCTTACAGATCAAGAAAGCGCGTTTCACGTGGACCACGTTGATCTTGATATGCATCCGACCGGCGTCGACCCCACCACAGTCGCCCAAATCGTAGCAAGTGTGATCGGAACCATAAGCGACAGCAATTTTCGCCAGAACTACGAACATAGCGCTAAAATTCAGAACGACAAGCTTATGGCGATCGAACGAAAACTGGACGAAATACTGGACAGACTTCGTGAATTGCCGGAAATTCTGGAGCAGATGCTCAACAAGAGCTTTCGAGAGGAACTAACTAACTGCATTCAAGCGAGAAGGAAGGATCTGGCAGACCTCGAAGCTGGCATAAGAGATCACCGGAAAGTATCCCGTGGAAAACGGAAGGATTTCTTGACCATAGCGAATGCTGTTAAGCTCATCGCCTATCAGCTAATGTCGCATGGCCCTGCAGGTTACATCGGCATCGCTCATGCGGCATGTATAATCCTACGTTGCTTTCTCGTAGGCAGACCTAATCAAGACACAATAAAAAGTGTCGCGGGTCATTTTGTTGACTACTTCGATGATTCGGCTAAATCACTCGAATCGAGGGCTACACGCGACACACAGGAGGCGGACACAGTGGAGATCCAAGCCCGCGCATTCGGCTCTCCCATAATGCTCGGTGAAGGACTGGATTTCAATCGAAGCGCATATTATTACGCCTACTTGCGTCCCAGTGGAGGGCCTCCATGGCTCTATGAGCAATCGCTATTCAAAATCGATTCCGTGCCACCATCCGGTGTTCACAGATATCCAGCCTTCTATACAAGCCCGAACTGCGGAGAGGAACAAGCCAAGCGTCATTTGAAGGATGTGATCGTACATATAAATACGCTGCTCGCTTCTGCGCATCAACTTCGTCGTCGAGCAGAGATTGCTGAGGAAGAGCGTCGAGAAATCACTATTATTGGCAATGCCATCAGGAAATGGCTGTCCGAAACGGCGCAGACGCTTGATGCGGACCTGCCAGCGTGACGCATGTCGGGCCGCGGCCGGTGCAGGCGGAACCATGCGCGGCCCCAGAACTGCACCGGCTTCAGCCAGCGCAGAGTGTGCCAGAGCCGCGCGGCACGCCCGACGCCGCCCTTCATCGCGTCAGGCTGGTTCACTGTGTGGTTTCCCGGCAATCAACCTCGGGTGCTGCTCGCCGAAGCCCAAAGGCCGAACGCACCGGTCAGGCGTCGACGCTAACGATCTGACTCGTCGACCTGGGTTCGGGAGCGTGCTGTCCGTGTGCGCGCAAGCCTTCGATGTGGAACTCGATCGCTTCCTGGATCAGCGTTCCCACTTCTTCGTGGGATTCACCAACGGCCACGCATCCGGGCAAGTCAGGCACATACGCCCCGTAGCTGTTCGGTCCGCGTTCGATGACGACAAGATACTGCATCCTGGACCTCACTTCTTCAGACCCGCTTGCTTGAGTATGTTCCTTAGATGGGATTTTGGGGCTCATCCGTTCGACCGACTCCCGACCAACAGCCCCTCCAGCGCCGCCACGATCCGCTCCCCCGTCCGCCCATCCCACAGGGGCGGAACCGCCCCCTTCTTCCACTGCCCATCGAACAGGCGATCCAGTACGGGCGCAATCCTGGCCGGGTCGGTCCCGACCAGTTCGTTGGTGCCGAGCGTGATCGTCTCGGGCCGCTCGGTCGAATCGCGCAGGGTGACGCAGGGTACCCCCATCACCGTGGTTTCCTCGGTGATACCGCCGGAATCGGTGATCACACCGAAAGCGTGCTTCACGAGCCAGTTGAACTCCAGGTAGGGCTGCGGGTCCACCAGGTGCAGGCTGGGCGGCACCGCCGAACCGCCATCGAGCTCGCGCAGGGTCTTGGCCGTTCGCGGATGGACCGGGAACACCACCGGCATGCCGCGCGTCGCCTCGGCGATCGCTGCAAGCATGCGCACGAAGCCGTCCTGCGAATCCACATTGGCGGGCCGGTGCAGGGTGGTGACGAAATAGCGCCCCGGCTCCAGGCCGAGCTCGTCCCGGAACGACGGCGGTCGCAGCCGGTCCATGTTGGCGAGCAAGGTATCGATCATGGTGTTGCCGACGAAGAAGATGCGCTCGTCCGACACGCCGGCCCGGCGCAGGTTCTCGTTGGCGACTTCGCTGGTGGTGAAGAACCAGTTGGTGATGGCGTCGGTCGCCATCCGGTTGATCTCCTCCGGCATCGACCAGTCCCCCGAGCGGATGCCGCCTTCCACATGAGCCACCGGAATCCGCAGCTTCTGCGCGGCGATCGCGCAGGCCATGGTGGAGGTCACATCGCCCACCACCAGGCACAGGGCGCTCGGTTTTTCCAGCAGCAGCTTCTCGTAGCGAACCATGATCGCCGCGGTCTGCTCGGCCTGGGTGCCGGAGCCGACCTCGAGGTTGACATCGGGCGCCGGAATGCCGAGCTGCTCGAAGAAATCCCCCGACATGCGGGCATCGTAGTGCTGGCCGGTATGCACCAGACGATAGCGCAGCGAGCCGCCTTCAGCGGTACGAGCCCGCATCGCACGAATGATCGGCGCGATCTTCATGAAGTTGGGGCGCGCGCCGGCGATGATGTCGATCAGCGTCGGCGAATGAGCATTCTTGTCGGTGGTCACCGCTTACCGTCCTGTGTCATCGTTGTCTCTTCATTGGCAAGGTTTCCAGCCCGATCGGTCATCGCATTGATGATGTACTTGCGCAGTCGTTCGTATCGCCCGAGTCGGATCATGTCCCGCGGCGACACGTCGCCCAGGATCGGGTTGCGAGCACGAAACCAGGCAACGGTTTTCTCGATGTCGCCGTCGAAAACCTCCGCCACCATGTTGATGGTGTTCGCAATTTCCTCGAGCCGGTCGCGAACTTGCCCGGGAATGGCATCGTCATATCGAACCGACTTCACGGAAACCGATGCGAGGCGAGAGACGTCCTCCTTGTTGAGGCCGAGCACCGTCGGAACCCGTTTGGGGTCGAACGAGAAGCCTCGACCGAACTGGAGGTAATCGTTCGGCACTGAATCGAAGAGCCCCGGACCCGGCATCGCAACCTCACTGTGGTCCAACCTATGGCACGGGCGGAACGAACATGTCTTAACCGCGATTGGACCACTGACAAGACACGAAGTGACCAACTATACACCAAGCTGTAGCGGATCCTCAGGCACTGGGTGATGTGTCCTTTCTGTGTAGCCATTCGACGTGTTCGCCTCCCGGACGCCTCCTGCTAGACTTGCGCAAGGGGGTGTACTGGCTTCCGAGGCAGCGAACATACCGGCAGTCCTGGCGAATAGGGAACATGGCCTCGAGACAAGACCTGGCAGGCTCCGCACGTCGTCACCTGGATGCGGCAACATACCTGCATGACGACAGGAAACCAGGCAGATCTCGCGGGAACAAGGCTGTCGCGGGTTATCTTTACGGACTGGCCGGGGAGCTCGCGTTGAAGCAGATGATGCGCCGCAGCGGCATGCATCCGCTTCCCGAGAATGAGCGCCGGAACGATCCGTTCTACGCCCATTTCCCGCATCTCAAGACGCTGCTTCTCGATCAGGTCTCCGGGAGACGAGACGGCGAGCTACGGTCGATCGCATCCCGGTCCGAACTTTTCCAGCATTGGACCATCGAAATACGATACGCAGCGACCGCGACCATCGATGCCGTCCATACGAATAGATGGAAGGAGCAAGCCGAGGATCTCGTTTCCCGGATGGACAGGTAGGATTTCGCGATGTCGACCATCTTCTTCGACGATTCGCTCGCCGCACTGGCGAGCATCATTGTCGAGCAGCTTGGTAACGACACCCTGAGAAGAGGTGTCGTTCTGCGCGATGCATCGGGCTTTCTCACGTTCGTCAGCCCGGACCCCGCTCCCTCGGAGCGCGTTCGCACGGAAATTGCCGCGAGTGTCGCCGACGCTCTCGGCGCATATGCCCGAATGGATCGACCCGTTGCATTCGCCGACGATCCCGGCGCCGCTCGGCTATTGAACGACCCCGACATCCTGTTCGTCACGGTCGGTCAGCATCAGTGCAGAGTGATCGATCGACGCATTGTCGGCTCGGCCTGGCTCGGCAGGCCTCGCGACCGTGCCACCGGCGCTCCCAGAGTCGTTTTCGCCAGCATCAAGGGCGGCGTCGGTCGCTCGACCGCACTCGCGATCACCGCATCCGACCTGGCGGACCGAGGGCGCAACGTGCTCGCTGTCGATCTCGATCTGGAAGCGCCGGGAGTCGGCGAATTCCTGCTGACGGAAGAGCGCATGCCTCGTTTCGGCGTCGTCGACTACCTGGTGGAGAACGCAATAGGGGGGATTCCGGACAAGCTCCTCGAGTCCTTCGTCGGCACCAGTGCCCTTACCCATGGCGAGGGCGGGCGGGTCGACGTGCTGCCCGCACTCGGCTCGGTATCCCGGGCCAACCCCGGAAACGTCATGGCGAAGATCTCCCGGGCCATGATCGAGGACATTTCTCCAGCGGGCGATCGCATTTCCGTCAGCGACCAGATTTCGACGATGATCGATCGCATATCGGGCTTGTCCCAATATGACATCGTCCTGATCGACAGCCGCGCGGGGCTGGCCGAACTCGCCGCTCCCGCGGTGCTGGGCCTCGGCGCCCTGGTGTTGCTCTTCGGCACCGCCCAGCGCCAGACCATCGCAGGCTACCGGACACTGTTCGCCGCGCTCGGTCTTCTCGCGACACGCGATCTTGCGGCTGGACGATCCGCAGACTGGCGCCTGCTGATCAAGCCCGTCTATGCGAAAGCGAGCCTCGATCCTCAGACGAGCGGCAGACACCGGGAAGACCTCTACGACGTATTCGCCGAGGAGCTGTACGACTCGATCGAAGGCCCGGATGTTCCGGCGAATTCGATCAACTTCCCGCCGGATGACCGGGATGCTCCCCACTCGCCGCTTATGATCCCGTTCAGCTCGCATTTCATCGATTTCGATCCGCTCGTGCATCGCGACCATCTCGCAAAGCCGTTTTACGAACAAACCTTTCGACCCTTCCTCGATCAACTCGATCGGCTGATCTCGGAGTATCTGAAGATCCCGGAACAACCATCGCAATGACGCTTCCGCCCTTTCACGACTTCGACATCCTGCGGGAGGTAGTGGCCGCGTTCCAGCCGGCACCCAGCGTTCAGCCCAACGAGACCATTTCTCTGGAACGCGTCTTCACGCCCGAGAGTCACCGGGCTGTTCTCGACCTCGGCAGACAACTGATCGTGGGTAATCGCGGCATGGGGAAGAGTCTCTGGGCTCACGCCCTGAGCAACCCTGAAGTGCGGCAGCGCGTTTCGGATATCTACAGACAACCCGCACTGGCTCACACCGAGGTCGTGATCGGTTTCAATGGATCCGACAGACCGTCGCCCGTAGCACCCACGCGTGAAGCCATCGGCCGCGCAATCGGAAACGGTTTCAGCGAGGATGAAATCTGGCGGGCAGTCGTATTCCGGGCGATCCGGGTTATTTCCGGAAGCAGTGAAGACACCCTGTTCGAATCATCGCTCCAGCGACTGCGAAGAGCACCCGAACTCTTCGAAAACACCCTCCTCGA
Source organism: Sphingomonadaceae bacterium (assembly GCA_041675905.1). GTDB lineage: Bacteria > Pseudomonadota > Alphaproteobacteria > Sphingomonadales > Sphingomonadaceae > Sandaracinobacteroides. Next base: position 17,158 of record JBAYSX010000022.1, read on the forward strand.
CGCGGACGACAGACTGCGCGCCGAGGATCGCAAGGTACTGATCCTGTTCGATGCCCTGGATCGACTGGCGGACGATTGGCGTAGCATCCGGGCGCTGACCTCGAGCCTCATGAAACGGGCTCTCGGACTCCGGTCTTTCGTCTCGTTCCGGGCGAAGATCTTCATCCGCCCAGATCAGTTCTCCGATCCTGAGATCTTTCGCTTTCCGGACGGCTCCAAGCTGAAGAACGATCATGTCGACCTCTCCTGGCAGCCGCACGAACTATATGGCCTGCTCTTCTTCGAGATGCTGCACGACCCAGGCGCCCACACTGCAATGTTCAACCTTGCCGCGAGTCTGGAAGCGGAAGCCGCGCTGAGCCCCGAAGGCCTGCGCAGCCGGCGCGCACAGCAACAACAGATCGAGATCGTCAATGCGCTGGCGGGACCGTTCATGGGCTCCGACGCCAGACGCGGTCGGGTCTACACGTGGATTCCGCTGCATCTGTCGGACGCCCGAAACAGCTGCTCGCCTCGAACGTTCCTGACCGCATGGCAGGAAGCTGCCCTACACGATCCCGCGCCGAACGACCGCATGGTCAATCACCTGGGGCTCATCGAAGGGGTCCGTCGCGCATCCACGGCGCGCCTGAACGAACTCCGGGAAGACTACCGGTGGATTGACGAAGCGCTCGGCGCGCTTCGAGGCCAGTTCGTGCCAATCACGAAAGAGGAACTCTTCGACATCTGGGCGGAACAGCGTGTTGTTACGAAAATCCTCGAGAATGAAAGCAGGGGAATCTCCCAGGCGCCGGTGGGCCTGATCGACGGACCCGATGCACTGCAACAGCTGCTTGCGGCCATGAAAGGCATAGCGGTCGTGGAGGAACGTACGAACGGCAAGATCAACGTGCCGGACATCTTCAGGGTCGAAGCCGGCATCAAGCGAAAGGGCGGTGTCGCTGTTCCTCGGCGGCAGTAGGCGGGTACCCGTCAGCCGCCCCCTGCAACTCGATACTCACCCGCGCCACCTCGAGCAACTCACCCACCGGAATCGGCGCCGCCCCTGCGCTTCGTATCGCCTCCACGAACGCCCTCGCGCAAGCCGCCTGCCCCTTGTCCTGCCGCCACAGGTTCATCCTCGAAAACCCCGGCCAGCCCCAGCCTCGCATCCTCCGGAAATTGTCCAGCTGCAATACGCGCCCGGCACAGAACACCTCGAGCCGCTCCTTCGGAAAGCCCTTGTGGCCATTGGCGAGGTAGTGGATCGTGCCGACCGAGCCATCGGCAAACTGCAGGATGATGGTCGTCTTGTCGGACGCAACCGCAAGCGCGGGGTGCCGCCCGAGCGACACCGCTTCGTGCCGGACGATGGGCGAGCCCGCCAGATGCCGCAGCAGATCGATGAAGTGACAGCCTTCTCCCACGATACGCCCGCCACCGACCTGCACGTCCTGTGTCCAGTGCTCGGGCGGGATCGCTCCGGCGTTGACCGTCATGATGAAGCTCTTCGGCTCGCCAACCGATTCGAGCAGGGATTTCATCCTCACCACCTGCGGGGCGAAGCGGCGATTGAAACCCACCATGAGCAGGAGGTTTGCCGACGCCGCCAACTGCGATTCGATCTCGGCAAGCTCGTTGAGCGTCAGACACAAGGGCTTCTCGACGAAGACATGCTTGCCGGCGCGCAAGGCGGCAAGCACGTAGCGGGCGTGACTGTCGTGCCGTGTGGCGACCACGACAGAGTTCACCGCCGGATCATCGATCGCGGTCTGGGCGTCGGTCGCGGCGAACTCCGCCCCAGCACGTTTGCCATGATGGACGGCGGTTACTCCGCTACCACTCACGACAGTATGGATCTGGCCACCTGCCGCTTTAAGCGCCGGGATCAGCACGCGACCGGCGTAGTTGCCCGCCCCGATCACAGCCAGGGAAGCCCCCCCGGCAGACGCCTTCGTTAGAGGCGTCGATGATTCATCGGCAAGGCGCACTGACCGCGCGGCGAGACGCTCCTGCGCCGCAGCATCGTCGGCGGCTGGATATCGGATCAGGATACCGAGGGAAGGCTCCTTCGAAGCCAACAGATCGTAGGCCTTCGGTGCGTCGTCGATATCGAAGCGGTGCGAGACCAGGGGACGCATGTCGAGCGCCCCACTGGCCATGAGATCCAGCGCCGCCTCGAAATTGCGCTGCTCCGTCCAGCGGACGAAGCCCACCGGGTAATCCTGCCCCTTTTCCTCGTAGTCGGGGTCGTAGCGACCGGGGCCGTAGGAGCAGGACACCTGGAAGCTGAGCTCCTTCTCGTAGAAGTCGGCGCGCGACAGCTCCAGCCCCGTCACGCCGACGAGCACGATGCGCCCGCGCTTGCGGCACATCTTCGCGGCCTGTGATACCGGCTCGCTGCTGGCGGTAGAGGCAGTGAGTATCACCGCATCGACACCACGGCCGCGCGAGAAAGCCTCGGCCGCAGAATGCGGATCTTCGCCGCGCGACAGATCAACCACTTCGGCGCCGAACTGGCGGGCAAACTCGAGCCGCGCGGGGTTCATGTCGATACCGAGCACCCGGCAACCGTTGGCACGCAGCAGTTGCACCGTGATCAGGCCGATGAGGCCGAGGCCAGTGACCACCACCGACTCGCCCAACGTGGGAGCGGCCAGGCGCACACCCTGCAGACCGATAGCGGCCAGCACGGTGAAGGCAGCCGACTCATCGTCGACCGCATCCGGGATGCGCGCGCACAGGTTGCGCGGCACGACTACGACTTCGGCGTGCTTGCCGTTGCTGACGACCCGATCGCCGACTTCGAAGCCATCGACGCCCGCCCCTAGCGCCATCACCCGGCCGACGTTGCAGTAGCCAAGTGGCAGTGGTTGGTCGAGCTTGCTGCGTACCGCATCCACCGTAGCCATCAGACCATCGGTACGAACCTTGGAGAGGACTTCACGTACCTTGTCGGGCTGCTGGCGGACCTTGGATAACAGCCCGCCACGGCCGAACTCTACGAGCATGCGCTCGGTGCCGGCGGAGACCAGACTAGTGCACGTCCGACACGCAAGAGAGTTCGCCAAAGCAACGGGAGTCGGGACGTCGATCAGCGCAGTGGCACCCGTTTGAAGGGATTGAAGAATCTGCTTCATCGAAGCTCCGCTAAAAGCGATCCAGAAAAATCAGACCAATTTGGCAGAGCGCCACGTAGCAGAGCATCTCCCTTGAATTCCCTCTAGCGCACTTGCAATACCTACAAAAGATTACCACTGATCTTCGCCAACAGCCACGAAAACAGCTCGACCGCTTTCAAACGCGCACCATACCAGTAACGCAATACGCTTCAATAAGCAAGTGACGCACCGACTCCCATGCCATCTCTACAATGACCCTAGGTATGAACCAAAACTCAACAACCACTGGAACAAACATCCAGACAAATCTTATCTGCGAAAACGAAACCGTATCTTTCCTCTTGTACGATCTTTATCCCTATACACCCTCGCCGTCTCCGCGAGCAAAGCGAATGTCTCAGTTGCACAATTTTCCCATGAATACAAAGCAGCCGTGCGATACGCCTTCTCCGCCATCTCGTTTCTAGATTGAACATTCGCTATTATCGCGCGCAGCGACCTCGCAATATCCTCAGAATCTTCGGGATTGCAGTACATCCCAGCATCATTGAGAATCTCGGGCATCGGTCCTCTATTGGAGCAAACAATCGGCAACCCTGCCGCCATCATCTCAAGAAGTATATTAGGCATATTTTCGCAACTAGAGGCAAAAACCCCAATATCATTTTCCTCATACAACCGATGAAGCTCCTGATATGGCACAGCCCCCAACAGTGTTACAAACTCTCCATCTGGATCGCATCTTGCAATCATTGCATCCAATCTCACCCGAGCCTCCGGAACAGACGGCCCCGCAAGCGTCAAAACCACCGGAAGACCCGCGCGACGAAGCATCGTAATAGCCTCCACTACACACCATTGATGCTTATAATGATTTATAATCGACACGTAAACAATCCGCATAGGAAAACCAGCACTATATCGATCAATCGCCATCTGAGGCCGAGGGGCTATCGAGAATCGCTTACTAACACCATGCGGAATAATTCGAACACGTTCATCTACACAACCAACTCGCGCAGCCACTTGTGTTCGCGCATAGTTCGTGAGAAATATTGTCGCATCAGCATTCCGAAAAGTGCGTCCTTGAACCCAACGTAACAACTCATACTGTAAGCGCCGGAATGACAACAAAGGAAAGCGCGCACGCTCCACATTGTCAAAAGGAAGCATATTACGGCACATGCTTACATATGGGGTAAAATCTGCATCATAACTGCCACCAGGTGCGAAGACAATATCACACCTCGCAGTCCGCGCTACCTCACCAAGGGAAAACCGCTGCCAGAGCACACGCGAAAAAAAACCCCTATTTAGCGCCTTAACGCTCACTTTCGTCAACCAGGATCGATCAGGCAATTGGTCCAGCGTCTGGGCCCCCCCCCATAGCACCACATGTTCGATACCCTGATCAGGCGGATGACCAGAGGCGATAAGCTCCCGCAAATGTGTAATGCCTCCACCGCCTCGAAGATTAGTCCCATCAATCCCGACTATACACACACGACCGCTCCGATCATTACAAACAGGCGACTCATTTCAACTGTGCACATCAAGAGCCACACCCTAAAAAACACCTCCGCTTTCCTCGGGCGACCTCTGGCGTAGATTAATTGAATCTTTCGCTCGGTTAAATCTTTTCGCTTTCAGGATCTCTCGACAAACATATAACACCAAAAAGAAGCTCAAGGTATTATAGAAATACACGAACCCGTACAGGATGAACCTTTGACCGTACAGCACCAAGCTAAGAAGAAACCATGATGCAAGGAACGAAGTGCAGACACGATATTTAAGCTGAAGGAAAATCGTCGCCAATCCGTACGCCATCAATGCGGGGCCGATCACACCAAAGTTTAGAAACCCTTCACCCACAAAACCCAATCCACCTATCAACTGATAATCCCGCAGACCCTCCGTAACATCCACATACCTGGTCCACGGGACAGGAATCATAGATGGTAAAGTATTTATAATCTGCCCAAGTATTGTTTCGCCGTATAACAAACCTGAATCCGCAGCGTGATGAACCGCAACCATAGCGCTATATATTGCGGCACCGAATGTCTGCACCTGCAACCGATCCCCATCTATCATATAGGCAAACAGACGAAGAAACCCGAATTCATCAAAAGCAAGAAGCCCATATACACGAAAATAACCGACGAACGAAAAGACGGCGAATGTCATGACACCGCCGCAAGTGTATATCAATGCGCGAAACCGGCGATCATTGGGCACTAGGTTTTTCAGAAAAAGATAATTCCCGAACACAAACCCGATCAAGACCTCAGATCGATTTCCATTAATCAACCACCATCCGACAATGGTATTTAATATTATGAAATACCCTATGCCATACTTTCTTTGAAGAAGAATCCACGCGCTCAACGAGATCACGAAAATGGCAGGCATAAATCCGGGATAACTCGCGACCTGGCCCTGATATTCACCAGAGAAAAAATCCCTACCAGGATTGATCAAGATCGACGCCACAATCACAATCAGCAACGCGGCAATTCGAAACACCCTTCGATCGCGATTATTAAAACCATCAACTCTTGATCGAGACCTTAGAATTGCAGAAAGTATGAATAAGAACTGCGCAGCACCAAAAACGACCATAAGCGCAGCCTCATCATCTACGACCCCGCCTCGCGTCGGCGTCCATTGAATAGGATTGAGGCGAAACAAGTAAACAGTGAATGCAAGCAATGTATAGATTGATTGCATAAGTACAATCAAGACGAGGGCAGCATTAACCTCGCCCGTGTTAGCCCGAAACCGCACTGAAGCCAGTGCCAACAAGAGCATTATGTAAACTACAATTGCACCAGGGAAGATGGAAAAAACTAACGCAACAACCAGACAAATCCCAAGGCGAATCGCAGGGCTTCCCAACGACATTCGGCCTGATATTAGCATAAATCACTATTGCAGCTGACAAAACACATCATCTCTTCACTATAACTTATTCTGAACAAGCAACCTATTATCGCGCCCTACCTGATTCACTTGTCTGAATTATCAGCGAACAAGAAAAATGCCATGACGAATGCCTGCGATGATAGCCCCTCCCAGATAGAGCGCGTACGATATAACGACCGCAAAGGCCACCCCTGCTGCACCCCGATCAGTTAACAGAATGAGTAGCACCATAAGAGAAGACCACCAGAGCAATGCTGTCACCAAAACCGAAGTTTGTCGACGCTCTGCAATTAGGGCGCTAGAGATGATATTAATTGGCGAAGCAAGTAGGGCTGCGGCGACGAACAACTGGAGGGCGGAGCGCGCACCGGATAGCTCGGGGCCGTATAGAGCCAGTATTTTATGAGGAAACACGAGCACGGCAAGCAGTACCAGTAGCGCAGAACCGCCGGAAAGCAAGACAGCTTGGATCATTGTCTGGCGTCGTATCGCATGATTCTTTACTACGGCGCTTCGAGTTAGTGCGGGCATAGCCGCCTTGGAAACGACTACCGATGCCAGAGCAGTCAGACCAAACCATTGGAGCCCAACAGCAAACTGAGCAAACGCAAAGACATCCTCGTCGCCACCCAATAATGTACGACCGGAAAGCCATATGCCAGAGTTAGACAATATCGTCACCAGAAATAGGGGGCCAGCAAATTGTGCGACATTGCGCGCTGTCGATAGACTCAAATATGGCCGTGCCCGAGTGAGACGAAGCAATACAGATGATATTCTAGGAACAATGACCGCAGTGCCGATTGCTGTCGCCAAAACATAGCCCCACAATGCGACTTCTATTGAGCGAACACCAATAGAGACAACAGTAGCGACGATCAGTGCCGCCCCTTGCATCAAGGCCGCCCCAGAAACGCGACTAAAACACTCGAGACCATTTGCTGCGCCGACGAAAAGATTCTTCACTCCAACAACAAACAAGAGCGCTGGCAAGAACAGATAGAGAACAGGTTCCGGCACACCAATCAACTCATCCGGAATTACTAATATTATAAGAACCGCGACAGCAAGGCCGGCACCAGCGAAGAGTATCGCCATAAGAGTATTAGAGCCTGATTCTGCTCGAGCACCTGCCATCTGAAGTCGTGCGAAGTAGCGTGGAAGGGCATTTTGCATTCCCACAGCGGCAATATTCGAAGCAGCCGTCGCCGTCACATGCGCAAAAGAAAAGGCTGCAAAAGCGGCGGCACCGAGCGCACTGGAGATCAACATTCCCGCAACAACAACAGATCCTCGGCCAAAGACAATCGCGAGCAATACAAAAAAGGAACTTTTCAAGAAAGACCTTGCGATCACTATTCATTTTCCAATGTAGGAAGCGGGATGATGAGTGTGTCGCAAGAACGATCGGCGAAAATATGGAGCGTTACGATCAATCGATTTTTTTACGGTCGCAGGATTTCCCGCAATCAGTACGTACGTATCGTCAAACTTCTTGGAAACGACAGAACCCATTCCCACGAACGTGCCATATTCGACCTTGGCACCTGGAACGAAGCGACTTGCTGCGCCCACTTGACACCAATCACCAATTTCGATCGCCTCTCTTATAGGACCATCAGAATTGCGTCCATGCGAAAACAATATTGAACTTCGACCGGCAAGTATGGAATTGTTTCCAATCGAAACCCCTCCTGATGCCTCTATAAAATGAAATCTACGAATAGAGCCATTTCTCCCTAAAAAGAAACGACCAACCCGCCCGCCTGCGATCCAGTTAAAATTCTCGATCTTTGAACCAGAGGACAAAACAAGACTATCGATATTATGAACAATGTTAAAATTACCAATATATACATAATCCCCCAGCTCTGCATTCTTTGCATCTAAAATCGAAAAGCCTATTTTACATCCCTTGCCGACTTTAGCACCGCGAAATCGGAGCGCGGCTATTTTTAAGCGACTCGGCATGAACGCGAGGGCAACCAAAAATAATAGGCGCACTATTTTCATACCGAAATACCTTGTTCGATAACCTGAGGCATAGACGGGCAAAATACCAACGAGAGGCAAATTCGGGAATGCTTAAACCCCACTAAGCACGAGCAGGGCCACAAACACATCGAGCCGACTAATTGGTTCGTATTAGAAGCAAAATTCCAAGCGTAAACTCGCTTAGCTCGGCATGACACTGAAAAACATCGCCTGGCGAGGTCGCGCAACCGGCACGCTAGCGCCTTTCTTGATTATTGAAGCCAATCCTCGAATGCTATCGTATTACTTATCGGGGCGAGTTTCTATTCAGCCATAATTCGTGATGTCGCATGGAGTACGCAGTAAGCAAAGCCGGTTCGGCAAGCGCCATTCTCCCGCTTCTTTGCCGCGCATACACAACCGGTGAAAGCATGCTAGAACCTCGCCTTCACACCTACCGTAACAATCCCATACCGCCGATCCGACCGCCTCGCCGTCACCGCGTTGTACAGGAACGGCACCTCGCCCATCAGCTGATGCTGCCAGGCGGCTCCCCGCACGAATCCGGTCATCGTCGGCGTGAAGCGATAGCCCACTTCCAGCGCCGCACTCAGGCTGTCGGACTGGTATGCCCCTGACAGGCTGTTCGCCGCGTCCTCGAGCGCGCCGCCTCGATCGTAATGTTCCCACGCCAGGCCGCCGCGCACATGCCAGGCGCCCCAGCGCCGGTGGGCGTTGACGCCGGCCCGCAACACGGTGGCGGTGTAGGCCAGGGCTTCGCGTGGATGCAGGCCCAGTGCCGTATTGTCCACTGTCACCTGGGCGCCCGCGGCCACGGTGCCGCCCCCGCTTGCGCAGTCGGCGGTCTGTGTCAGCGTGGTGTTGTTCGCCCCTACCGACACCGCATACGGACAGCCGCCGGCGCTTGCGGTGCCGCCCAGGCCCGAGTAATCCACTTTGCTGCGCTGGATGCCGCCGAACCAGCTGATCGATGCATCGGGTCCGCCGCGGGTGCCGATCAGGTCGAGCTGCCACTGCAGGTCGCGCGGGCTGTCGATGGACACGGTGTCCATCGTGTAGTTGCCCAGCGTCGTGGCCGAGCCCTTGTTCAGCGTGCCCGATCGGTTGCCCCAGACGCTGCCGCGCACTGCCCAGGCGGTGGTGCCGGCACCGCTGCCCGGGGCGGTGGCCGCTTCCCCGGCAAAGCGGTACTGCGCGCCCAGCATCCAGCTCACCATGCTGCCGCTGTCCTCGCGATACTTGATCTTGCGCCGCCACAGCGCTGCGTCGATCCACCAGCGCTCGCTCACCGCCCAGCCGCCGCGCAGGTGGGCGCCGGTGTAGTCGCCCACCCGGGTGCCGCCGTAGACGGAATCGCGGCCGCGCACATTGAACACGTCCAGCGTGCCGTTCATCGCGTCGACGGCCACTTCCAGCTGGCGCGCCCCGCCCTGTTCGGGACGAGCGGAAAGCGCGAAGTCGAAGGGCGCGGCGGCGATGGGCGCCGCCAGCGCGGCACCGGTGAGCGCCAGCGCCGCGCGCGTTGCAGCCCCCCTCACGGGGTGACGCTGACGGTGCCCGTGAACCCGTAGCCGACCACCGACTGGTCGCCGGCGTCGAGGCTCACCGTGCCCAGGTCGGCCAGCGCCGGGCTCGGGTCGCTGGCCGAAGTGGCACGCGCAAGGCGCAGGGTGCCGATCCTCATGGTCACCGCGTAGGTGCCGCTGTTCACCCGGTTCTGCGCCAGCAGGGCAAGCGCGCCGGATGCCGCCGGGCCGATGGCCTCGAACAGCCGGTCGAAGCTGTACGTGATCGTGCCGCCGCTGGTGGAGACGATGTTTCGGCCCGCCGCCGACAGCGCGATGTTCAGCGGCGTGGTGGTTTCGCTCGTGGCCGTCTTGCCGTACACCGAGAGCTGCGCCCCACTGGGCACGCTCGCGAGCACCTGACCGCTGCCGTCGACGGAAACGTTCACCCGGTCGATGATCGCCTGGAAGGTGCGCTCGGTATCGATCACCTGCACCGCCATCGGCACCACGATCGGCGTGCTTGACAGCTGGGTGTTGCCCGCCGAGGTATCCAGCGCGAAGCTGATGCCCGTGAGTTCCTGCGACACGCTGACGCCAGGATCTTCCATCTCGGCGATCGTGGCGGTGCTGGCGCCTGCCGGGGCGTTGAACGTCACCCGGTCATCGCGCAGCCGCGCGTAGTTCGACAGTCCGCTGGGGATGGTGGCGCCTGCACTGGTACCGCCAACGGTCACCGTGAACGGGACATCCGCATTGCCGGCGTCGGCTGCGGCCAGCGCCATGGCCACCTCGTTGATCACCGTCTGCGGGTCGCCCGCGGGCTGGCCGAGCACATCGCGAAGCGATGCCACCACGGTGGCGGTGCGCGCCTCGTCGCTGGCATGGTTCACGCGCGCCACGATATCGGATACATCTCCGCCCGCGTTCACATTGCTTGCGGCCGCGGCCACCAGCGGTGTGGTGATCGCCGCGAAGGTGGTGGCATCCACGCCTTGCAGGGCAGCGCGCACGCTGGGGACGTCGCTTGACCTGGCATTCGTGGCAGCCGCCGAAACCAGCCCGAAGAGCGGCGAACCGGGCGTGAGCGCATCGGGCTCGGGCGCAAGCGCGGCCATGTCGAGCGTGGCCAGTTGCGCGGTGATCGCATCGACCGCGGCATCGGCCAGCGCCGCTCGGCCCTCTGCATCGGCGATGCCGCCCGCACCGGCCAGCGCATCGCCGATCTGTTCGATGAGCTGTCCGACCACGGCGGTCGCCTTGTAGAGGGCCGGATCGCTGACCGGGTCGGTGCCCAGCAGATCGAGCGAGCCCGGCAGGCCGAGCGCATTGCGCACCTGCGTCTGCGCCGCATCGAGCGTCGCGCCGCCGGCGACCAGCGCCTGCACCAGGGTCGTGATCGGCGACACCACCAGGCCCGCCACCGACGTGCTGCCGGTGGGCACCGGCGAGCGGAAGACGCCCGGAGGCGCGACCCGGTCGTCCCACGCCTCGGTCGGCGTGGCGCCCACATCGATGCCGCCCTGCGATGTGATCGTGTCGCAGGTCTGGCCCTCGCCCAGATTGAAGGCATAGGCGCCGGAACTATCGGATATCGTCGTGGCGATCACGTTGCCGCCAGCGATGCAGTTCACCGTGGCGCCCGCAACATAGCCGTCGATCACCGAACCGGCGATCGATTGTGGTGCCACCGCCGGCGGCGGCGTGCCGCCCCCGCCACCGCCGCCACCACAGGCCACCAGTGCGGAAGCCAGCGCGACAAGCGTCAGCGGACGAACAAGGGAATCGAGTCGACGCGGTGCCGACGGGTTGGAGGCGCCTGGAATCATGAATCTCACTCGCATCAAGGTCCAAAACAGATTGGCCGGCCGATTCTTCGAAGCCGTACGTTGGGGCGATGTTAGTGCAGATAAGGCGTGCTGACCCCGATATAACGACGTACGGTTGCTTCGACTGTTGTGGAGGAGCACCTACCGGATGCCGCTTGCGCGAAAGCCTGTTGCACCAACGTCGCATGCACCAGCCCGCCAAGCTCGTCGCAAGCAACCCAATTGAGTGAGGAAAAGTCGACCGCGCCGCCGTTGAGGCGGGCATCAAGCGCGACAGTCGCTGGTCGAGCCACAAATATTGGCGTGATACCGCCACAACAAGTGAAGCTTCGTCCACAATTCGAACCTGAACCTCAGGCAGGTTCGCGCAAGAGAAAATATTGGGGAAGCAAGGACTGATGCCGTCGGTGCAGCACCTGGTCGACACACTCATGGCGTTCCTGCCGGTCGCGGTGTTCGCAGCCGCGGTTTTCCTGATCCTCATCAGGCCGGTAACGGCACTGATGAGCCGTTTCGGCTGGCTCGACCGCCTGGAGCGGCCCAGCCATCGCAACGCACATGCCGTTGCCGTGCCGATCGTAGGCGGCGTCGGGGTGGTGCTCGCGGTCCTCATGGTGGGCATCTGGATCGTATTCGCACCGGATAGCCTCGGCATTGTCCCCGAGGCGTTCGGCGGCACGGGCGAACACTGGAAGCTCGACCTTGCCGCGGGCGCCTCGCTCGTCTTCATCGTGGCGCTGCTCGATGACCGCAAGCCGATCCGTCCACGCTGGCGCTTCATCGCGCAGGGAGTGGCGGTGATGCTGGCCATTGGTGGTGGCACCTACATCACCAGCCTCGGCGATCTGCTCTGGTCCGCCGAGATCCCGCTGCCCCTGTGGTTCGCGGTGCCCTTCACCGTCTTCAGTGTGTGCGGGGTGATCAACGCGCTCAACATGATCGATGGCGCCGACGGCCTGGCCGGCGGGCTCGCCCTGATCGCCATCGGCTGGTTCGCGCTGGCGCTGACGCTGGTCGCCGGCACCGAACCGGAAGCCACCACGCTGCTGCCGCTGGCCTTCGCCCTGGCCGGCGCGCTGGCCGGCTTCCTGCTGCTGAACCTGCGCGCGCCCTGGCGGGCGAAGGCCTCGATCTTCATGGGCGACAGCGGCAGCATGACGCTCGGCTTCGTCCTTGCCTGGCTTGCCGTGCACCTCACGCAGACCTATGGCGAATCCGGCCCGCCCCCGGTGCTCGCCCTGTGGGTGCTGGCCATTCCCCTGGCCGACACGATCTCCTGCATGCTGCGCCGGGCCGCGCATGGCGCCAGCCTGACGGCGCCCGACCACCGCCATCTGCACCACCTGTTGCCCAGCACCGGCCTGTCGATCCGCCGTTCGGTGGTGATCATCCTGGCCGTCGCCCTGCTGCTGGGTGGCGTCGGTATCCTCGGCTGGCGGCTCGGCGTGCCCGACTGGGTGATGTTCTGGGGCTGGGTTGTGCTGTTCGGTGCGTACCACCATGCGGCGCTGCGATTCTGGGCGGGGCAGCCGGAGGATAGGCTGGTTCCTGCCTGAGCTTGCGTACACCTACTTGTAGTAGCTCGCGCCGTACTGGGCGTAGCCCGTGTAGTCCCCGTAGTAGCGCTCGGCTTTCTGATGGTCGTGCCCGTTCAGGGCAATGCCGAACAGGCGCACATCGGCATCCCTGACCCGCCGGACATTCTTTCGCACCAGCGTCACGGGCGTCTTGCCGGCCTCGACGACGTAGATCAGGCCGGTGGCATTGCTCCCGATGACGAGCGCATCCGACACCAGTTGCAGGGGCGGGCAGTCGATCACGATGAGGTCGTATTGCGCGCGCAGGGTCGCCAGCGTCTCCCGGAAGCGGTCGGTAGTCAGCAGCTCGAGCGGATTGGGCGGCAACTTGCCGGCGGTCAGCACCCTCAGGCCGGCGCCATCCAGCGGCTTGATCGCATCGCCCCCGACCGCATGCGTCAGCAGTTCCGTCAGGCCCGCTTCGGCCTCGGGCAGCCCGAGCCGCTTCGCGAGGACCGGCCGGCGCAGGTCGCCATCGATCAGCAGCACCCGCCTGGTCTGACTCTGTGCCAGCGCAAGGTTAATCGCCAGGGTCGATTTGCCTTCCTGCGGCAGGCTGGAGGTCACCGCGATCACCTTGTGCGGCTCATCCAGGGTGCTCAACAGCACCCCGGTGCTGATCGTGCGAACTCCTTCCGAAAACGCCGACTGCGGCTCGACCAGCATCAGTCGCGACGCGTTCCTCTCCTGCTCCTTCGTGAGCCGCGGCAAGGCCCCCAGCAGCGGCAGCCCGAGCTTTTCCTCGATGCCCTCGGTCGTCTTGATGGTGTTGTCGAGCCGGTTGAGCAGGATCGCGATCATCGAGGCGCCGAGCAGCGATCCCAGCAACGCCAGCAGCGTGATCCGGGCCTTCTTGGGCTTCACCGGCTGCAGTGCCGGCAACGCCGGATCGACGACGCGGGCCACGGCCGTCTGGATATCGCCGGCGGCATCGGTTTCCTTGACCCGGGCGAGGAAGGTTTCGTACAGCTGCCGGTTGGTCTCGACCTCGCGCTCGTAGTTCGACAGCGCGATCTCCTTGCGGTTGGTCTGCTGCACACCGCCTCGCGCGCGCGCAAGCGAATCCTCCAGCGCGGATTCGGCGGCCCGTGCCGCCCGAAACTCCTTCTCCATCGATGCGATCACCGCATCGGCCGCCCGCCTGGCGTTGCCCCGCGCCGCCTCGAGCTCCTGCTCCGCCTGCTTGTAGGTCGGAAACGCGGGGCCGTACTTCTGGCGGATTTCGGCGAACTTCTGTTCCGCCGCGGCTTCGGACTGCCGCGCGGTGGACACTGCGGCGTTGTTGATCACCGCCGGCGCGTTGTAGCGCCCCGCCCCCTGGCCCTGCACACCGCGCAGCGCCTCTTCGGCCTGGGTCCGCACGATGCGGACCTCGACCAGCCGCTGGGTCAGCTCCTCGATGTGCTTGCTCTGCCCGCCCTGGGCAAGGCCCTTGGTATCGGCGAGTCCCTCGCTCTCGCGATAGGCCTGCAGCGCCCGCTCGCTGGCATCCAGGTTCTGCTTGAGCTCGGTCAGCCGCCCGGTGAGCCACACGTTCGCCTGCTGCGTCATGGAAAAGCGCGCATCCATGTCGGCATTGATGTAGGCGCTGGCGGTTTCGTTCGCGATGCTGGCCGCCAGTTCCGGGTCGGCGGACTCGAACGACACCTGCACCAGCTGCGAATTGCGTACCGGCTCCACGCTCAACCGACTGCCGAAGGCGCCGAGCACCCGGCGCTCGATCACGCTTTCGCTCGGCTCCGGCTGCGGATCGCCGGCGGGCAGCCATTCACGCCAGAAGGGCGCGGACTGCTGCCGTGGATCGAACTCCGGGTGGCTGGCCAGCGCCAGCTTGCGTACCACCCGCAAGGCGACGTCGTGGCTTTTGAGGAATTCCGCCTGGGTGGTGTAGTACTCGCGGCTGCTCGACATTGCGCCATAGACCTGGTCGATGCTGACCACATTGCCCTTGTTCTGCTCGATCAGCACGGTGGCGGTGCCCTGGTAGATCGGCGTCATGCGCATCAGCGCGAAGACGGTGATCGCGGTCACCAGCAACGTGACGCCGAGGATCATCCACTTGCGCAGCATCAGCCCGCGCCAGATCTCGATCAGATCCGGCGTTGCATCCCGCGCCACGTCGGCCAGCGAACGCTCCGGCTGCAGGAGCATCTGCATGGCGTAGGGATCGTAGGCGGGGAACACCTGCGGGCCGGAGGAAACCGGCGGTTCGAACGGCTTGTTCATTGGCGTGCTTCGAGCATCCATCCCTGGCGGCCCCGGTCGATGGCGCCGGGGTCGTCACTTGTAGCGAGCGACCACTGGTGGGCGAGCGCTGCAGATCCACTGTTACCGATTCTATCGACCCGAATGGGCGCATACGTGACGAAGTCGCGTTGCGCGATGTTTTCCACATGGCAGACTTTCCCCGGAAGTCATGCGGCGCGGGCATCTATGCCTCATTTTGGTGATATTGCGCCGTCGAGTCCATCGAAGCATCCGTTCGTCGGCCGGGGAATCGACTCCAACTGACGCATTTGACCGCGATCCGATCGCGCCCGGCCCGGAGCATCGGCCACAATTCGATTCAGGGGACGCAGCCCCGGAGTCAAACAGTAGAGAAGCGATACCGAGGGTCTCTGGAAGTGGAAGCAACCGATGCACTGCTTGCGTCCCTGCCGCTCGCGCTGTTCGCGGCGGTAGTGTTTCTCGTCCTGATCGGGCCGGTGGCGATCATCCTCGCCTCTGCGCGAGCTGAAGCACCGCATTGGCCGCCTCACCGGCCTTTGTCGGCTCGGCTCCGTCGACCGCAGCGGCCATGAACATGGCTGTGACCAGCGTGAGCGCCGGGCCTCGCACCATCGACCCCGCCGATGACACTGCCGTGCCGACAGCCGACGCTGTTCGCCCGCCGGCCTCGGCCCACCCGCCGCGGCCCGTCCTGATCGCCAGCATCATGCGCCCCACCGGCGAAACCGGGGTGCGCGCCCACATGCGGGCGGTGCTCTCGGCGGTGGCCGTTGGCCGACGCGACGACGCCGATGCCTGGCCGTCGGTGTCGGTGGTATCGCCCTTCGCCGCGCCCTGGCGCATCGGCGTGCTGCTGGGCGCCAGGGCCCTGATCGAGCCCTTCTTTCCGAGCCTGGCGGTGCGCTGGTACCGCACCGGCCATGGCTGGCTGCTGCGCTCGGTGCTCGCGAAGCGCCTTGCCGATGGCGCCCCCTGCACTCTTTACGCCCAGTGCCCGGTCTCGGCCGCGGCCGCACTCACCGCGCGCGCCAGTCCACTGCAGAAGGTCGTGATGGCGGTGCACTTCAATGTGTCGCAGGCCGATGAATGGGCGCAGAGCGGCCGCATTCCCGACCACGGCCAGGACTTCTACGCGATCCGCGCCTTCGAAGCGCGCTGGCTGCCGCAGGTCGACGCCCTGGTGTTCGTCTCGCGGTTCATGCGCGGCGTGCTGCTCGAGCGCCTGCCGATGCTCGCCAGCGTGCCGCATGCGATCGTGCCCAACTTTGTTGCCGACCCCGGCGAGCCGACGCTGGTGGGCGCCATCGGCGCGGTGGGTGCTGGTCCGGACGAGGCCTTCGATGCCGACCTGGTCTCGATCGGCACGCTGGAGCCGCGCAAGAATCAGGCGGCGCAGCTCGAGATCATCGCCGCCGCCCACAGGGTCGGCAGCCCGCTCACCCTCACCATCGTCGGCGACGGCCCGGACCGCGCCATGCTGGAGACCCGCGCCAACGCGCTCGGCATCGCCGATGCGGTGCGCTTTGCCGGCTACGTGGCCGATGCCGCCCGCCTGCTGGCGCGCCACCGCGCCCTGCTGCATACCGCCCATATCGAGAACCTGCCGATCGTCCCGATCGAGGCGCTCGCCGCTGGCCGGCCGGTATTGGCGGTGCCCACCGGCGGCACCAGCGAGCTTTTCGACGACAGCATCGAGGGCCTGGCCCTGCCGGCCGACGATCCGGCCCTGGCAGCCGAACGTATCATCGAACTGCTCGCCGACCCGGCGCGCGTGGCCGCGATGGGCCGGGCGGCGCGCGCCCGCCATGCCGCCCGACACGCACCGGGCCGGGTGGCCCGCGAACTCATCGACTTCCTGGAGCAAGCATGAAACGCCGCAGTATCCTGGTCGGAGGTTCGGCGCTCGCCTCGGCCAGCCTGCTCACCGGCTTCAACTTCAACTGGCGCCGGATGCTGCCGGCCCGCGACCGCAACATCCTCGAGGGCGGGCCGGTACAGGTGCCGCTCGACTATGTGGGCATCCACTTCCATCGCTGGCCCAGTCGCTGGCGCATGGGGGATGTCGACTCCCCGGCACCCACCTACCGCTACGGCATGGTGCGTTCGCTCAACTACGACGGCGTGGCCTGGCGCGACCTGCAGCTCGCCCCCGGCGCCTACGACTGGAAGCGACTCGATGAATGGGTCGACACCCATGCGGCCCGCGGCCACACCATGATGTTCACCCTGTACGGCACGCCGACCTGGGCTTCCACCCGGCCGAGCGTGCTCGATCCGTACTACTACCTGGGGGGCGACAGCCGGCCCATCGACATGACCCTGGTGGGCGAATTCACGGCGGCCCTGGTGTCGCGCTACAACCAGCCGGGCAGCCCCCGGCGCATCGCCTACCTGGAGATCTGGAACGAACCGGATTTCCACGGCGGGCGCTACTGGCGCGATTCAGCCGAGGATCTCGCCGAGCTTTGCCGCGAAGCCTACATGGCCGCAAAGCAGGTCGACCCCGACATCATCGTGCTGAGCCCGCCCTTCAACGACCTCTTCGAAGGCCCCAAGGTCTACCCGAAGATCATCCGCTGGGCCGAGGCCGATGACCGCCATGGCGGCGTGGGCGGCCAGTGGGCCGATGCCATCGCCTTCCACTACTACCACTACTGGGACACCAACCCGGTGGAGATGCTCGACGTGATCGAGGGCATGCGCATGACCCGCGCCGCCATGGGCAAGCACCAGCTCGATTTGCACCTGACCGAGATCGGCGACAACCGGTACTGGGAGAAGGGCGATGTGCCGGAAGCCGACAAGATCCTGACGATCCGGCGCTGGATGGCGCTGGGCGCGGCCGGCGGCCTGAAGACGCTCGGCCTGTATTCGCACGAGTCGCACCACCTGGGCGAGCCGGCGACCCGACCTGCCGTCGCCCGGGCGATCGACGAGATGCACGAACTGCTGGCGGGCAGCACGATCACCGCCGGCATGCTGCGCAAGGATGGCCAGGTGGAGATCACGATGGCGGAAGGCAGCCAGCACGCCTGGTAGGCGGGCAGGCGAGTGACGAAGTTTCCTGAGGGAAACGGGGAAAGGGGGTAACGGGAGCAATGGGGGCGTACCTGCAGGGGCTGGGCAGCTTTGCCGGCGGCATGGCGTTCGCGCTGGGCGGCGCGGTGCTGCTCATCGCCGGCTTCGGCCTTGGGCTGACGCTCGAAGGCCGCTACCGGCGCTGGGTCCTGCCCGCGCTCGCGGCGCTGATCACGCTCGCCCCGCCCGCCGGCGTGCTGCTCTCCGGACGCAACCTGGCCGACATCGACTTCATGGTCGGCATGGATGCCGGCGGCCTGTCGGCCTGGTTGCTGCGCCTGTCGACCGCGAGCATCGTCGGCATCGCGCTGGTGCGCATCATCGGGCGGCTGTTTCGCAGCCAGACCGGACAAGCCCGCAGCGCGACCGCCGCCACCGTCGAAGCCGCCCATACGGGGCTGCCGCTGTTCCTCGGCTTTGGTGCCTACTACGTCGGCAATGTCCTGCTGCCGGCCGCCTTCGGCACCGTGCCCTCCTTCGCCGTCCAGATGCTCTATCCGCTGGCGGTGGTCGGCGCCATCTACATGAGCCGCCACTACGAGCCCTCCGACTGGCTCGATGCGGTGAAATGGTCGCTGCTCGCATTCCTGGTGGTGAGCCTGCTCGCCAGTGCCATCGATTCGGGCCTGACCACCCAGTACGGCTCCCGGGAGACCCGCCTGCCGGGCATGACGTATCGCTACTGGGGCCTGGGCTCCAACCCCAACAGCATCGCGCCGCTCGCCCTGCTGCTGATGCTGCTGAGCATCCATCGGCCGTTCCGCTACAAGCTGCTCACCTTCCTCGCGCTGGCCCTCGGCGCCCTGGTGCTACTGCTGGCGCAGTCGCAGACGACCTGGGGGGCGGCGGCCCTGGTGCTGGCTCCGTTTACCGTCTACTGCCTGCGCCACCGACACGGCGCACCGGCCGCCGAGCAGGGCTGGACGCCGATGCGGCTCGTCGTACTGGCCGGCATGTTGCTCGCGGTGGCGTTCGCGGCCGCCCTGCTCATCGTCGAATTGAGGGTCGGCTCGGGCGTGCGCAACGACTTCGCAAGCGCACTGGAAGCCTCGCGCAAGAGCCAGGACATCTCGGAGCTGTCGGGCCGCACCCAGATCTGGTTGATCGCCCTCGATGTGTGGAAGCAGAGCCCGCTCTTCGGCTATGGTCCGACGCTCTGGTCGGACACCTTCCGGGCCACCTGGCGGGTGCCCTTCGCATTCCACGCCCACAACCAGTTCATGCAGTCGCTCGGGGCCGCCGGCATCGTCGGAGTGCTGGGGCTGCTCGCCTACGTCGGCGCGCTGGTGGTCGGCGCCCTGCGGGCCGCGCGAACCTCGCGCGGACTTGCGCCTGCGCTGGTTGCCGTGATGCTGGTGCGGATGGTCACCGAAGTGCCACTGGAACTGTCCACCGTACTGCTGGGCGACTTCCTCTTCCAGCTCACCACTTTCGTAGCGGTGCTCGGCTATCTGCTGCGCGCCGAGCGCAGGCGGCTCGCGCCGGCGGCGCCCAGGCGCCGTTCCTCGGGCAGCGGCTCCGGGCGGCGACGCCGCAGTTCAGCCTGGCGCTCGTCATCGTCCGGGTCGCCCGCTTCATCGTCGCGCCGGGGCCACCGTCACGCCGACGGGGAGATGGCCACATGAGGATCTCGGTCATCACCTGCACGCTCAACGCGGCGCGCTGGCTCTCCGACAATATCGTCTCGGTGGCTACCCAGAACCATGTCGACTTCGAGCAGGTCTTCGTCGACGGCGGTTCCACCGACGGCACCCTGGAATTGATCGCGCGCGCACCGCACCGCACCGTGCTGGTCGAGAACATCATCGGCCTTTCGGCGGCGATGAATGCCGGCGTTGCCGCCGCCACCGGCGAGATCATCATGCATGTGCATGGCGACGACATGCTCGCCGGCAAGGATGCGCTCGCCTGCGTGGCCACCGCCTTCGATCGTTTCGGTGGCGGCTGGCTCTATGGCCAGTGCCAGAGCGACTTCGGCGACGGCCGCATCGAGGCGCGCCGCTCGCCGCCCTGGAATGCCCGCCGCCTGCGTACCCGGGGCAACATCGTGCCGCATCCCGCCGTCGCGATCCGCCGGGAGCTCTTTCTCGAGGCCGGCGGCTTCGACCCGGGCCTGCGCTGCTGCATGGACTACGACCTCTGGCTGCGGCTCTCGCGGATCAGCCGGCCGCGCGTGATCGGCGATTTCATCGCGACCTTCCGCTACCACGACGCCGCGATCTCGAGCCGCTACGCATCGGTCTGCCTGCGCGAGGATCGCGAACTGCGGCTGCGCTACGCCCATGGCCCGCTCGAGCGGGCCATCGCGCGGGCCTCGCTCTGGCGCACCGAACGCCGGATGCGCCGCGCCGGCAAGCTTCGCGACTGCGAGGCGCTCCATGCCTGAAGCGATCGGGCAGCGCGGCAATCGCGATAACGGGGCGGATCGCAGAATGAGCGACATCCGCGTCTCGCTGGTGCTCGCCACCGTCGAGCGGGTCGAGGAACCGATGCGCCTGGTCGAGTCGCTTGCCGGCCAGATCGAGCAAAGCTTCGAGCTGATCGTGGTCGACCAGAACCCGGATGAACGCCTCGGGGCGGTCATCGCCCGGGCGCGCGCCGCCGGCATCCACGTGCTGCACCTGCGACAGGCGGTGCCGAACCTCGCGCTGGCCCGCAACACCGCCATCGAGGTGGCCCGCGGCGAATGGATCGGCTTTCCCGACGACGACTGCTGGTACGAACCCGAGACCCTGTCGGCACTGGTGCGCGCGAGTCGCTCGCGGGCGCACGGTTACGTCGGCAGCTGGCTCGAGATGGACGACCCGATGCGCCCTGCCCGGCGCCGGCTCGACAGCCAGAAGTGGGCTCACATGAGCCTGCGCGGAGAATCGGCGCCCTCGATCTGCCTGTTCCTGCGCCGGCCGCTGCTGATCGAGCTGGGCGGCTTCGATGAACGGCTCGGTGTGGGCCAGTGGTACGGTGCCGGAGAGGAAACCGATGTCGTGATGCGCGCACTGGCCGGCGGCGCCCGCCTCGAATACGCCCCGGCAATCATCGTCCACCATCTCGCCTCCGATGCGCTTCCGCCGGTCGATCGCGCCAGCCTGCGTACCGCGCGCCTGCGCGGCCGCGGCGGCGGCGCGCTCTTCGCCAAGCATCGGGTGCCGGTCTGGCGCTGGCTGCGCACCGTCGCCACGCCACCGCTGATGCTGGCAGCGAACAATCCCCAGCGCTTTACCGGCCTGATTCATGGCCTGGCGACCGCGCTCGGCCGCTTCGAGGGTTTCATCGCCTGGCGACTGCGCGAAGGCGCCCGGCCCGGCCCCCTGGTCGCCTTCGCGGTCAACACCGTCTCGGGCTATCGCTGGGGCACGCTGGCGGCGCTTGCCGAACAGGTCGGCCGGGTCGCGGTCTTCGTCGCCAGGCCGCCGCGGCGGGGCGCCGCCGTTGCCGCTGGCAAGGTCATGGTAAGCACCTATGCCGCCAGCAGGATCGGCGGACAGCTGCCGGGCGGCGGCGAGCGGACCGGCGACTGGGCATGGGGCCTGGCGGGCCTGGTCTGGCGCGAACGCCCGACGATCCTGGTGGCAAGCGAGTTCGGTTCGCGCACCGCCATCGGCTGGCTGATGCGCCGGATCCGCCTGGTCGATCGCCTGGTGATCCATGCCGACCTGTGCGAGGCCGCCGAAGTCGGACGCGGCTGGCCGGTACGCCTGCGCCAGCGCCTGCTCGCGGCCGGCGCCGATGCGGTCGTGGTCAATGGCGCGAGTGGCGAGCGCCACATGCGAAACATCGGCTCGGGCGCCCGCCTGCTGCGGATTCCCTATGCGACCGAGGCGGCATTCCTGCAGCATCGGGAGGCGCCCGGCCGATCGCCCGAGCCGATGCCGATGCCGATGCCGATGCCGATGCCGATGCCGCCGGAAGAAGGCGGAGCGACCAGGCCTTCACCTCTGCGCCTTGTCTTCATCGGCCAGTTCGTGCACGGCAAGCGCATGGTCGAGTTCATCGGGATACTCGCCCGGGTACGAGCCGAAACGCCGGGTGCGCCCGATGTCGAGCTCAACCTCGTCGGGCAGGGTCCACTGCAGGAGCCGTTCGAGCGGATGGCGCAGCGCCACGGGGGCAAGCCGGGCCTGGCGGTGAACATTCTCGGGCCTGTGGCCCATGATGCCCTGCCGGCGCTTCTCGCCACCCATGACGCGCTGGTCCTGCCGAGCGCCTTCGAGACCTGGGGCATGGTGGTGAACGAGGCGATGGCCGTCGGCCTGCCCGTGCTGGGTTCGCGCCAGGTCCAGGCGGTCGAGGAAATGGTGCGCGATGGTCGCGAGGGCTGGGTGTTCGAGGCCGGCGATGCCGACAGCGAACGCCGGGCGATCATCGCCCTGCTCCGCACGACACCGCTGCGCCGCGACCGCATGGGGCGGCTTGCCCATGCCAGCGCCAGGCGGTTCTCGGAAACCGCGGTCGCCGGCCGCTGGTGCGCCCTGGTGCGCGAGATGTCGGCGCAGACACCGGCCTCCGACGAACCCAGCGGCAACCCGCGGCTGCGGGAGCAGGTCGAATGAACGCGCCGCCGATTCGCCAGCGGCTCGGCCAGGCCGCCGTGCCCGGCACGGCCGATCCGGCCGGGCGGGCGCCGCGCATCGTCTTCGCGATGCTCTCGGCGGCCACCCCGCCGGCAACCGTCTCCGAGCTTGCCCGGCTGCTCGCGCCGCACCGGGTGGTGATCCACCATTCACCGCACCTGCAGCCCGATTTCCGGGTCGATGCGGCCAATGTCGATTTCGTGCCCCGTCCCGAGGTGGTCACCCGGGACGACTGGTCGATGAGCCGCGGCGTGATCCGGCTCATCGAGCATTGCCTCGAGCATGTCGACTTCGACTACTTCCAGCTGCTCACGCCCAACTGCCTGCCGCTGCGCCCCATTGCGGACTTCGTGAGCCATGTCGCCAGCGATCCACATGATGCCCATGTCGACCGGATCGATCTTTCGGACGACGAGCTGGCCTGGATGACCTACGCCTACCGGCTCTACGCTCCCGCGGACTCCTGGCGCTTCCGCCTTCTCTGGCGGATGCATTGCTGGTATGTGCCGGCCAGCGCCCGGCGCACGATCCGCGGCGGGCTTGAAGTCCCGATCGAACATGCCCGGACCGTCAGCGGGCGTCCGACGCTGCGGGCACACATCGCCCGTAATATGACCTGGGCGGCGCGCGGGGGGCTGCTCGGCGAGCATCCCTTCGGAACCGCCTTCAAGCCCTGGGTCGGCAGCCTCTGGTTCGGCGCCCACAAACCCGTGTGCCATTATCTGGCGCGCCGCTTCCATGAACCCGGAGTGCAGCGCTGGTTCTCGGGCATGA
>JBAYSX010000023.1:0-39607 GCA_041675905.1 Sphingomonadaceae bacterium
AACAAAATTTGTCGCGCCTGATGTTTGAAGGCCCGGAAGACGAATTGACCCTGACGGCCAACGCCCAGCCAGCGATCATGGCCTCCAGCCTTGCCGCGCTGAGGGTGCTGGAGGAAGGTGGTATTCGCTTGTCCGAAAAAGCCCGATATGTCGCCGGCCATAGTCTCGGTGAATATAGTGCGCTTTCGGCGGCGGATGCACTCTCCGTGGACGAAACTGCGCGGCTGTTGCGCATTCGCGGCGATGCGATGCAGGCGGCCGTCGCACCCGGCGAAGGGGCGATGGCGGCAATTCTCGGTCTGGACCATGATGCCGTGATCCGGATCGCCGAAGAGGCGAGCGGGGACGACGGGATTGTGGCCGCCGCGAACGATAATGCACCGGGCCAGGTAGTCATTTCCGGTCATGCCGCAGCGGTGGACCGTGCGATCGCGCTTGCCAAAGCCGCCGGGGCCCGTCGAGCGATGGCGCTTTCTGTATCGGCCCCGTTCCACTGCGCGCTGATGCAACCCGCCGCCGACGCCATGGAAAAGGCGCTGGCCAGCGCCAGGTTGAGCGCGCCTGTCGTGCCGTTGATTGCCAATGTTACGGCGGCGGCAGTGACCGACCCCGCCACCATTCGCCAATTGCTGGTGGAGCAGGTAACCGGCGCTGTGCGCTGGCGGGAATCGGTGTTGCATCTGGCGGAACTGGGCGTGGACCGGTTCGTGGAATTTGGGGGCAAGGTGCTGGGGCCAATGGTGAAACGCATCGTGCCCGACGCAACCATTTACAGCCTTGTGTCGATGGACGATGCCGAACAGATCGCGAAGAATCTCTAATGGCGATGTTCGATTTGCAGGGACGCACGGCGCTGGTTACGGGCGCCACGGGCGGCATTGGCGGCGCGATCGCCCGCGCGCTGACGGCGCAGGGCGCCCGGGTGGCGCTTTCCGGTACCCGCGCCGACGCGCTGGCGGCGCTGGCGGATGAGCTTCCGGGCAGCGTTGTTTTACCTTGCCGGCTGGATGATGCGGAGCAGGTTGAAAAACTGGTTCCGGATGCGCTGGCAGCTCTGGGACAACTGGACATCCTGGTGAACAATGCCGGCATTACGCGCGACGGCCTGGCCATGCGGATGAAAGATGAAGACTGGCGTCAGGTGCTGACGGTGGATCTGGAATCGGCCTTTCGCCTGGCGCGGGCGGCGTTGCGTCCGATGATGAAAGCGCGGCATGGGCGGATCATCTCGATTTCCTCGGTTGTCGCATCCTATGGCAATCCGGGCCAGGCCAATTATTCCGCTGCCAAGGCGGGCTTGGAGGGGATGAGCCGCTCGCTCGCCGCTGAAGTCGGCGCGCGCGGCGTTACCGTGAATTGCGTGGCGCCGGGTTTTATCCGCTCGGCGATGACCGATGCGCTGAACGAAAGCCAGCGCGATGCGATGTTTGCAAGGATTCCCGCCGGTCGCTTTGGTGATGGCGAGGATGTCGCCGCAGCCATTATATGGCTGGCCAGTGATGCCGGTGCATATGTTACCGGGCAGACCATCCATGTGAATGGCGGCATGCACATGGGGTAATGAGGAAGTTGTGTTGAGTGGCTTGCATGGGTCCCATGCCGCCGCTATCGCAACTATGACGGATGAACCAGGCCATGTGGGCTGAAGGGGTTAAAGATATGAGCGATACCGCTGAAAGAGTTAAAAAGATCGTCGTCGAACATCTGGGCGTTGAAGCCGAGAAGGTGACCGAGGAAGCCAGCTTCATCGACGATCTTGGCGCGGACAGTCTCGACACGGTCGAACTGGTCATGGCGTTCGAGGACGAGTTCGGTGTGGAAATCCCCGACGATGCCGCCGAAAAGATCCTGACCGTAAAAGACGCCATCGCCTTCATTCAGGCGAACGTAAAATAAGATTTCCTGACCGCGCACCTTAAGGTGCGCGGTCCGGGGTGCCGGTGTCGCGTCTCCGAAGTCTGGCGCTTTGGGGTTGCGGTTCCCATGTTGGCGCATGCTGGCAAGCAGAATTATCGAGGAGATGCCTGTGTCCGTTGTTTCTGACAGGCGTGTTGTTGTTACCGGTCTGGGGGCTGTTACCCCGCTTGGCGCGGATGTCGAAACGGCCTGGTCGCGCCTGATCGCCGGTCGATCGGGTGCCGCCACGATTACACGTTTCGATGCAACGGATTATGCCTGCCGGATCGCTTGCGAGGTGAAGCCGGAAGATTTTGACCCGAATCTCCGCGTCGATCCAAAAATTCAACGCCAGGTGGACCCGTTCATCATTTTTGGTATCGATGCCGCCGGCCAGGCGCTGGAAGATGCCGGGCTGACGGATCTGACAGACGAGCAGAAATTGCGCGCGGGTTCGCTGATTGGATCGGGTATTGGCGGGCTGCCGGGAATCGCCAGCGAATCGATCG
The DNA here is from genome assembly GCA_041675905.1 of Sphingomonadaceae bacterium. Taxonomy (GTDB): domain Bacteria; phylum Pseudomonadota; class Alphaproteobacteria; order Sphingomonadales; family Sphingomonadaceae; genus Sandaracinobacteroides. The sequence goes on from JBAYSX010000023.1 coordinate 2,406, forward strand.
TGCTGCATGAACGCGGCCCGCGCCGGGTGAGCCCGCATTTTGTCCACGGGCGGCTTATCAATCTGGTGTCAGGTCAGGTATCGATTCGGTATGGGCTGATGGGGCCGAACCATGCCGTCGTCACTGCCTGTTCTACCGGGGCACACGCGATTGGCGATGCGGCGCGCATCATCCAGTGGGGTGACGCGGATATTATGGTTGCGGGCGGCGCGGAAGGCGCGATCTGCCCGCTGGGTATTGCAGGCTTCGCCCAGGCGCGGGCGCTGTCCACCAATTTTAACGATGAGCCGATACGGGGCAGCCGTCCGTGGGACAAGGCGCGGGACGGTTTCGTGATGGGCGAAGGCGCCGGCATCGTTGTGCTTGAAGAGCTTGAGCATGCGAAGGCCCGGGGCGCAAAGATCTACGGCGAGGTCGTCGGCTACGGCCTGACCGGCGACGCATATCATGTGACGGCCCCGCATCCCGAAGGATTGGGCGCGTACCGGTCGATGGAAATGGCGCTGAAGCGCGCCGGAATGACGCCTGACGCCATTCAATATGTGAACGCCCATGGCACTTCCACTCCGCTTGGCGATGAACTTGAACTGGGCGCGGTGAAGCGGCTGTTCGGGGATGCGGTTTCCGGCATTTCGATGAGTTCGACGAAATCGGCCATCGGGCACCTGCTGGGTGGCGCCGGCGCCGTGGAAAGCATTTTCTGTTTGCTGGCAATGCGCGATGGCGTTGTGCCGCCGACGCTCAACCTTGAAGATCCGTGCGAAGGTTCCGAAGGTGTCGACCTCGTGCCGCTGAAAGCACGTGAACGCCCGGTGGATGTGGCGCTGAACAACAGCTTTGGCTTTGGTGGCACCAACGCCACGCTGATTTTCCGCCGGTATTAATCGAATGGCGGCGCGGCGCGCCGGCTTGCCCCTGTGGGCGAAACTGGCGGCGGGTGCTTTTGCCCTGTTCGCCATCGTATCTGTCGCCGCTTTTCTATGGGTTCAGGCGCAATGGCAAGGCGAACCGGCCCCCGACGGCGCGGTCGTTGAGGTTGAAATCCCGCGTGGCGCGAGCCTGACGGCTGCGGCGCAAGCGCTGGCCAATGCCGGCCTGGTGGGCGAACCACGGGCGTTTGTGCTGGCGGCCCGCCTGCTTGGCGGCAGCCAACCGATACATTATGGACTTTATGGCTTCATCCCCGGCGAGGGATGGGGTGTGATGCTCGACCGGATGCAGCGCGGCGACGTAGTGACAATACGCATCACCATCCCGGAAGGATTGCCATCGATTCTGGTCGCCGAACGCCTGATGGCGCAGCCGCGCCTCGTGGGCGAGGTGGACATTCCACCGGAAGGCTCGGTGTTGCCCGCTACCTATGAAGCGCATCCGGGCGACGAACGCGCGGTGGTGCTGGACCAGATGCAGACGGAAATGACCCGCGTGCTCGACACCCTGTGGGCGCAGCGGAAACCGCACAGCGTCGTGAAAAGCAAGAAAGATGCGATCATCCTTGCATCCATAGTCGAAAAGGAAACCGCGGTTCCCGAAGAACGCCGGCGGATAGCCGGCCTTTATTCCAACCGGCTGGAGCGCGGCATGCGCCTGGAAGCCGACCCGACCGTGATATATCCAATTACCAAAGGCAAACCGCTGGGCCGGCGCATCCGCCGTTCCGAACTCGCCGCCGACCATGGCTATAACAGTTATCTGAAAGCAGGTTTGCCGATCGGGCCGATTGCCAACCCGGGCCGCGCCAGTATCGAAGCCGTACTGGACCCGGAGCAGCATGATTATGTATTCATGGTTGCGGATGGCAGTGGCGGCCATGCCTTCGCCCGCACCTTTTCGGAACACCGGGCCAATGTGGCCAAATGGTATGCGATCCGGCGCGAGCGGGGCGAGATGTAAACCGCCTACAGGGTCGATTTATAAACCCGATGACGATTGATGGCCGCCTTTACAGCAGCGCGGGTGCTGTCCCTGGTTTCGGCTTCGCACTTTGCCCGCGCATGGGCCATCGACGCACTATTGAAAGCCGGATCGGCCGCGCAGATGGTTCTGGCGGCGCGGGCGATACGCATGTCCAATGCGGCTCTACCCTCTGGCGTAGCAAGGTTCAGGTCGGCATAGCCGACGCTGCGCACGGCCTGCCCGTCCAAGGTTTGCGCTCCGACCGGCATCGCCAGTAGCGCCACACCGGCAAATATTGCCGTTTTCCACATATTCTTTTCTCCTCCGACACCATGACCACCGATGGCCATCGTGACCTCCTCATTGTCTCCCGTCCTGTCCCTGGTGGATCATAACGTATGCGGATTATGCCCGCACGATCCTGAATGTCAACTTACTGTCATACGACTGTAACAAACATTCATATAATAGTTCCGCCTTCAACCGTATCCCGAGTCGGTTGATCCTGCTCCCTACTTGACCGCCGTGGCCCTCCGGGCTTAACGCATGGCGATGACCGCACCACGCACGCTCTATGATAAAATTTGGGACGATCACGTCATTTCCACGCGGGAAGATGGCACCGCCTTGGTTTTCATCGACCGTCATCTGATCCACGAAGTGACGACACCGCAGGCGTTCGAGGCCTTGCGCACTGCCGGACGGCGGGTGCGCCGCCCCGATCTGGTGCTGGCCGTACCCGACCATAATGTGCCGACCACCGATCGGCGCGCCCCGATCGCGGATCCGGAATCGCGCACCCAGCTGGAAACCTTGCTGGAAAATTGCCGCGAATTCGGCATCGAGCTGTTCGCCATCGACGCGCCGGAACAGGGCATTGTCCATGTTATCGGGCCGGAGCAAGGGTTTACGCTGCCGGGCACAACCATCGTCTGCGGCGATAGCCACACCTCCACCCATGGCGCGTTCGGGGCGCTGGCCTTCGGTATCGGCACGACCGAAATCGAACATGTTTTCGCGACGCAGACCCTGCTGCTGAAAAAATCACGGAATATGGCGGTTAACGTCACCGGAAGTCTGGGCTTTTCGATCAGCGCCAAGGATGTAGCGCTGGCGATTACCGGCACGATCGGTACGGCAGGCGCGACCGGTCATGTCATCGAATATCGCGGCGCGGTGATCGAGGCGCTATCGATGGAAGGGCGGATGACCCTGTGCAACATGTCCATCGAAGCCGGTGGTCGTGCCGGGCTGATCGCGCCCGATGAAAAAACCTTTGCATATCTGAAAGACAAGCCCCGTTCGCCCCAAGGCGCAGAATGGGAAGCGGCGGTGGCCTGGTGGCGTACCTTGCCAACCGACCCCGGCGCGCATTTCGACCGGGAAGTGACCATAGATGGCTCGGCAATTGCGCCGCTCGTCACCTGGGGCACCAGCCCGGAAGATGTTGTGCCGATTACCGGTACGGTACCCGCTCCGGACAGTTTCGAAGAAGCGGGCAAGCGCGAGGCCGCCGCCAGATCGCTGGAATATATGGGCCTGACACCGGGCACCCGCATGGAAGATGTGCCGGTCGAGAATATCTTCATCGGCAGTTGCACCAACAGCCGGATCGAGGATTTGCGGGTTGCCGCGGCGGTTGTGAAAGGTCGCCAGGTGGCCGGAAATGTGCGTCAGGCGCTGGTGGTGCCGGGTTCCGGCCTGGTCAAACGCCAGGCGGAAGCCGAAGGGCTGGATCAGATTTTCACCGAAGCGGGTTTTGAATGGCGCGAGCCGGGCTGTTCGATGTGCCTCGGGATGAACCCGGACAAGGTGCCACCGGGTGAGCGTTGCGCCTCCACATCCAACCGCAATTTCGTCGGTCGACAGGGCCCGGGCTCCCGCACGCATTTGATGAGCCCGGCGATGGCGGCGGCAGCCGCTGTTACCGGTCGCCTTACCGATGTGCGGCAACTGGTGGTCAGATGACCGCCGCTATCCGGCTGGCGGGCCTCGAAAAGGTCTATCAGGGCGGAAAGCACGCGCTTCGAGGTGTTGACCTCGAAGTGCCGCGTGGCAGTATTTTTGGGTTGCTCGGGCCCAATGGCGCGGGGAAATCGACCCTGATCAACATTCTGGCCGGCCTTGTCGTGAAAACAGCGGGTACGGCGGAGGTCTGGGGCTTTGATATCGATCGCCATCCGCGCAACGCCCGGGTGTCTCTGGGTGTAGTGCCGCAGGAATTGCTGTTCGACACTTTTTTCACACCCTGGGAAACGCTGGAATTGCAGGCGGGGCTATTTGGCGTTCCGCCCGGTGATCGGCAAACCACTGAATTGTTACGGAAAGTTCGACTGGAAGACAAGGCGCACGCCTATGCGCGGACGCTGTCCGGCGGCATGAAACGGCGGTTGCTGATCGCGAAGGCGCTGGTGCATCGCCCCCCTGTTGTGATCCTTGATGAGCCGACCGCCGGTGTCGATATTGAGTTGCGCCAAATGCTGTGGGATTATGTGCGCGAGTTACATGCGGCGGGAACCACCATCGTTTTGACGACCCATTATCTCGAAGAAGCCGAAGAGTTGTGCGACCGCATTGCGATCGTCAACCATGGCCGGATTGTCGTGAATACCGATAAGCACGAACTGCTTTCCCGCGTGCAGGAAAAGCGGATCGATCTGGTTCTGGGGCAGGATTTGCACGCAGCCCCGGTCATCGCCGGGGCGACGCGGGTCGAACTGACAGGCGAGCGATCCTTGTCCATTGTCTATGACAAGACGCGATTGCAGGCGGGCGCGGTACTCGCCCAGGTGCGCGCGGCGGGCCTGTCTGTGGTGGATGTCTCCACCCGGGAAGCGGACCTCGAAGACGTATTCTTGCAGTTGACCGGCGAACCGGCATGAGCCGCGAGCCGATCCATACCGATGTGCTGGTGATCGGCAGTGGCGCGGCCGGATTAACGGCGGCGCTGACGCTGGCTGAACGGTTCAAGGTGCTGGTGCTGTCAAAGGGCAAGATCAGCGCCGGCTCCACATCCTGGGCGCAGGGCGGCATTGCGGCCGTGCTGGATGCCGGCGATACATTTGAATCGCATATCGCCGATACGATGGTGGCAGGCGCGGGCCTGAACGACCGCCGGACGGTGGAAATGGTCGTGGAAAACGCACCGGCGGCGATCGAGCGGCTGGCCCGTCTGGGAGTGCCGTTCAACCCGGGCGAGAATGGTCAGGAACGCTGGCATCTGACGCGCGAGGGCGGTCACTCAGCCCGGCGCATCGTGCATGTCGATGATTCGACCGGACTTGCCGTGCAACGCGCGCTGGAGCGGGCGGCAACCCATCACCCGAACATCCATTTCGCCACCGGAATGGTGGGTATTGATCTGATTACCGAGCGCCATATCGCTGGTCGGGGCTGGAACGACCGGCGGGTGATGGGGCTATATGCCTATGGGCAGAAGACGCGGCATGTTCGCCCGATTGTGGCGCGTGCAACCGTTCTGGCGACAGGCGGCGCATCGCGGGTGTATCGCTTTTCGACCAATCCCGATGGCGCGACGGGAGATGGCATCGCCATGGCCTGGCGGGCGGGATGCCGGGTTTCCAATATGGAATTCAACCAGTTCCACCCGACCTGCCTGTATAATCCGAAAGTCCGGAACTTTCTGATCACCGAAGCGGCGCGCGGGGAGGGCGGTATCCTGCGTCTGCCGGGAAACGGTGAGGCGTTCATGCAGCGCTATGACGAGCGTGCCGAGCTTGCCCCGCGCGATATCGTTGCCCGCGCGATCGATGCGGAAATGAAGCGCACCGGGCTTTCGCATGTTCAGCTTGATCTGACGCATTTGGCGCCAGGGTTTGTGGAATCCCATTTTCCCATGATCGTCAGCCGTTTGCGGGATCTGGGCATCGATCCGGTGACACAGCCGATTCCGGTGGTGCCGGCGGCGCATTATTCGTGCGGCGGCGTTTTGATCGACCGCCATGGCCGCACCGATTTGCGCGGTCTGCACGCTATTGGCGAAGTATCCCAATCCGGTCTCCACGGGGCTAACCGGATGGCATCAAACAGCCTGCTGGAATGTCTGGTATTCGGGGCTGCCGCTGCTGATGATATTCTGGCGCATTATGACGAAATGCCGCCGCCGGCGGAAATCATGCCCTGGGATGAAAGCCGGGTGACATCGTCGGATGAAGAAGTGGTGGTGAGCCACAACTGGGATGAATTGCGCCGCTTCATGTGGGACTATGTCGGGATTGTACGCACCGACAAAAGGCTGGAGCGCGCCGCCCACCGGATTGCACTGCTGCGCGGGGAAATTAACGACTATTATGGCGAATTCCGTGTAACGCCCGACCTGATCGAATTGCGGAATCTGGTGGACGTTGCCGATCTGATTGTCCGTTCCGCTCGTGCGCGACGAGAATCGCGCGGCTTGCACTATACAACCGACTATCCCGAAACCCTTCCCGAACCGCGTGACACGATCCTGTACCCGGCACAAGAACGCTGAATCCGCCCTTTTTTCTTGACCGGGAGGTGATGATACGACATATCATCAGCTCAGAGCGGAAAGGGTGAAATGGCTGTCAGATTGCGGACGAACGGCGGAAGCCATATTGACGGTATTGCCGCAGCGCTCTCCAACCTGTGCATCCTGCATTGCATTGCGTGGCCATTGCTGGCCGTAATGGTTGCCGGTGCGGTTTCGGTGCACGGTCTCCACGGACCGGTGTGGCTGCATTGGGCATTGCTGCTGTTTGCGGCCCCGGTCAGTCTGCTGGCGCTGTTTCGGGGTTTTCGATCCCATAACTGGCATATGCCATGGCTGATTGCCGGAGCAGGATTTGGGCTGATGGCGGCAGGCGCCGTGCTGCATCTCCATACGTTGGAGACGGTGTTGACGGTCTGTGGCGGGCTGGCGATTGGCGTTGCGCATTGGTTCAACAGCCGGAGACGCAGGCCCTGTGCGTAAGCCGGTCTTATTTCTGTAACTTTGGCATGGCAGACAGCGGCTTTTAATTCGCTGGAGATACCATGCGCCGCCATCTGACCACGGTTGCTCTTGCCGCAATATTCACGACCTCTGGCGCCGCCATGGGGGCCGACGTACGGATCGAGACGCCGGCGCGTCAGGATGCCTGGTGGGCAAGGGGTGAGGCGGAAGTCGCCGCCAACGCCGACAAAATCAACCGCCAGACGCGCGCCAAAAATGTGATCCTGTTCGTCGGCGATGGCATGGGCATCTCCACGATTACCGCCGCGCGCATCTTCGAGGCACAGCAACGCGCGAAAGCCGCGGGTGGCAGTTATCCAGGGTTCGCTGGCGGCGAGGAAAATCTGCTGTCTTTCGAGAAATTACCGGCCACGGCGCTGGTCAAAACCTATAACACCAACGCACAGGTGCCCGACAGTGCCGGCACGGCAACGGCGATGACCACCGGGGTTAAAACGCGTATCGGGGTGCTCGGCCTGCTGGAAAATCAGGGGGCGGAAGCCTGCCGTACTCCGGAGGCCTGGCCGCGTACAATCGGTGAAATTGCCCGCGAACAGGGCATGGGGCTGGGCATTGTTTCCACCACCCGCATCACCCATGCGACGCCCGCCGCCGTCTATGCGCATGTGCCGGCACGGGATTGGGAGGCGTCGGACAAATATTATCCGGTGGTGGATCGGGAAAGCGGTTGTGTCGATATTGCCCGCCAGTTGACGGGGTTCCGTGGCGGTTTCGATGTCGCGCTCGGCGGCGGTCGGGCGCGTTTCCTGCCGGAGAAGGCGGGCGGCACACGAGACGATGGCCGGAATTTGCTGACGGAATGGAAAAAGGTCAATCGCAGAGGTGTAGTGCCAACAGACGCCGCTGCTTTTCGCGCTCTGAATCCGGAGAAAACCGGCCCGGTCCTTGGCCTGTTCGCCGACAGTCATATCGCCTTTCGTCACGATCGGAATGCAGCGGAACAGCCGTCGCTCGAAGAAATGACCAGCTTCGCCGTGCGAAAACTACAGGCGCGCAGCAAGAAAGACGGGAAGGGTTATTTTCTGATGGTGGAGGCTGGCCGTATCGATCATGCCCATCATCTCACCAATGCCTGGCGCGCGCTGGATGAAACGGTTGAGCTGGCCCGCGCCGTGGAAGAAACACTGAAGCTTGTCGATCTCGCAGATACGCTGGTGCTGGTGACGGCCGATCATAGCCATGTGTTCACCATTGCCGGCTATCCGCCGCGCGGAAACAATATTCTGGGTCACATTCGCCCCGTCCATGGCGGTGAGGGGGCGACACAAACCGACGCGCAGGGCAATCAGTTGAACCTGGACGGCAAGCCGATGACGACGCTTGGTTATCGCAATGGTCCGCGCGAGGCCCATGCCGATGGCAAGCATTTATCCGGCGATCTGCCCCCCAACGATCCGGATTATCTGGCCGACAAGCTGGATGCGCTGCAATCCGAAACGCACGCCGGAGAAGATGTGGCATTGTTTGCCGCCGGCCCTGGCAGCGAACTGGTGAGCGGCACGATCGAGCAGCACAGCATTTTCCATATCATGGCACGCGCGCTGGGCTGGCGTTAACCGTCGCCGCCCGGCCCGTTCGGCGCCGCGGCGCGCGTCGCCTCGTCGGTCGATTCCGGCGCGCAATTCCCTGCGTTCTCCGTTGCCCGGTCCCGATCCTTTCTTTTGCGCAGATTGGCGCGCAATGCCACTTTCAGGCGCGCATTCTTTTCGCTTTTGATGTCGCCCATCGCTTTCGGAGAATCCAGATCAGTTTGCTTGCGGTTGGGTGATTGTGGATTTTTTGCCGCAAGGTGTAAAGATGACGGAAAATATCCGTTAATACTTTACCATGGAACCACTCGCCGGCAGGGAGGATAGGCGGTATATGAGCAGGCTATGACCATCGTGTTGAGCACCGTCGGGCTGTTGAGCCATAGTGTGGCCGCAGCGGGCTTTGCCGCGTTGGGTATCCGGATGATGGTCAGCCGCGATATCACCACCATTCGTGTGGCCGTTGGTATTGCTGCTTTTATTACCGCCGCATGGGCCACAGCCGGGGTGCTGGCAGAAATTTATGACACCGGTATCGGCGGCTGGCTGATCCCGATGGAAACCTTGCGCAGCGCCGCGTGGATTGGCGTATTGTTATTATACCAGCAGCGCATGTGGGGTCGGGAAAAATCCCGATCCAGCTTTTTGGCGGCTGCGCTTCTCTTATTGGTGATCGTCTTCCAGCTGGCGACTGGTACATCGTTCCGGTTCGAATATCTGTACCGGCCGCTGGGCGAGCAGCCGATGATGCTGGTATTCGTCGCCTGTCGCTTGCTCGTCGCCATTTCCGGCCTCGTATTGCTGCACAATTTATATATCAATTCGCGCAGCATCGAAGATATCACCTTCCGGCTGTTTGCCGTCGCCCTCGGTGTCCTTTTTGCCTATGACCTTAATCTTTACACCATTCATTTTCTGATCGGCGTCCCCAATATTACGCTGATAGACATGCGAGGGGCGATCAATGCCCTGGCTGTTCCCTTATTGTTTGCATCCTTCCGTAATAGTCATGCACCCTATTTTCGCATGAGCCGGCAGGTGGCTTTCCATACGGTAAGCTTCACCATTATCGGAGCCTATCTGATTCTGATGTCAGTTCTGGCCTATGGTTTGCGGCTGACGGGCGGAAATTGGGGTGTATTACTACAAGTGGCGTTTATAGCCATCGCGCTGATCGTCGGTGTATTGATCCTGCTCAGTCCGCGTTTCCGGGCCGAGCTCCGGGTGCGAATCTCGCGTAACTTCTTCCGTTATCGTTATGACTATCGGCTGGAATGGCTGCGTTTTATCGATACCATCGATGTCGGCCGGGAAGCCGCAGCCAATGTCATGCCGATCCGCGAACGACTGGTCCAGGCCGTGGCCGCCGTGCTCGACTGTCGCGGCGGTGCGCTGCTCGAACCGTCGGACGGAGGAAATTATGAACTGACCGCACGCTGGTGTTGGCCGGGAATGGAATCTCCGCCTCCGGATGAAAACCAGGCGATCGCCAATTATCTTGCCGAAACGGGCCGCATTATCGATTTCGAGGCCCTTCGCTCCGAGCAAATGGGTGATGTGGATATCGCGGAATCCGGCAAAGCCGCCAGTCACGAGGGTTTGACCCTTCCATCCTGGGCGCAGGCCGATGACTCTCTGTGGCTCGCCGTTCCGCTGATCCATCGCGAATGTATGAACGGAATATTGTTGTTGCGGCACAGCCTGGCGAAGCGCGACCTCAATTGGGAGGATTATGATTTGCTTCGCACACTGGGGCGACAGGGCGCATCCTATCTGGCCGAAGCGGCAACCCAGGCCCGCATGGACGAAGCTCGCAGCTTTGACGAGTTCAATCGCCGCTTTGCCTTCGTGATGCATGATCTGAAGAATATTATCAGTCAGCTTGCGCTTGTAGCGCGGAATGCCGAGCGTCATGCGGACAATCCGGAGTTCCGTGCCGACATGGTTGCGACGCTACAATCAAGTGTCGTCAAGATGACCGATCTGATGCAACTTCTGGGGCGGGAAATCGCCAATAAGGGCGATACCGATCCGGCCATCATCGAACAGGGCGAGGTGGAGTTCAGCAATCTGGTGGCGACGGTCGTGGCGACGATGCGGCGAAGTCACCCGGCAATTCGCTTTGACGAGCCGGACAATGAAGTCATGTTTCTGGGCGACGCAGGCCGCCTGGAGGCCATGGTGTGCCATCTGATCCAGAATGCAATTGACGCCAGCGCGCCTGATGCGCCCATTTCGGTCGAATTGTTGCCAGAGGGCGACCGGTTCAGGCTGATTGTCGCGGATCAGGGTGAGGGGATGAGTGAATCGTTCATTCGCAATGAGTTATTCAAACCATTCCGATCCACCAAGGATGGCGGATTCGGCATTGGCGCGTTCGAGGTCCGGGAGATCGTACGCGCGCATGGTGGACGTATCGAAGTGGAAAGCCGGCCCCGGGAAGGGAGCCGGTTTACAGTAACGCTGCCCCGTCGGCAGCAGGAAGGCAAGGTAGTGGGGTATGGCTGATCTGGCACTGGCAAACTCCGAGGGAGAGCATCGACCGGAAGGTGAAAAACCGCTGTTGCTGGTGGTGGAGGATGACGTCGGGCTGCAGCGGCAGTTGCGCTGGGCCTACGAGGATTATGAGGTTCTGGTCGCATCCGACCGGACAGCGGCGCTGGCGATCATGGCTGAGCGCCGCCCCCGGGTTGTCACCCTGGACCTTGGTCTGCCGCCTGACCCGGACGGTGTGTCCGAAGGTTTTGCAACGCTGGAAGAACTTGTCACAAACTATCCCCACAGCAAGGTAATTGTGGCATCCGGCCATGGGGTGCGGGAAAGTGCGCAGCGAGCCATTGCAATGGGCGCATATGATTTTTACCAAAAACCGGTCGACATAGATGAACTGGGTTTTATCGTTGGCCGGGCTTTTCACGTTGCGCGGCTGGAAGCCGAAAATCGTCGACTGATTGCAGCAGAAAACACCTCGTCGCTGACCGGGCTGATCACGGGCTCGCCGGAGATGCTGAAAGTAGCCCGTATGATTGAGCGAGTTGCTCCGGCTGACGTTTCGGTGTTGCTGCTTGGCGCATCGGGAACGGGTAAGGAAGTGTTGGCTCGGGCCCTGCATGCGGGTTCCGCGCGCAACAAGGGGCCGTTCATCGCAATCAACTGCGGTGCAATTCCCGAAAATCTGCTGGAAGCAGAATTATTTGGGTATGAGCGGGGAGCTTTCACCGGTGCCGTAAAAACCACCGAGGGAAAGATCGAGTTGGCGCAGGGTGGCACGCTGTTTCTGGATGAAGTAGGCGATATCCCGCTGCCGCTGCAGGTGAAATTATTGCGCTTCATTCAAGAGCGCGTGATCGAGCGAATTGGTGGCCGCAAATCCATCGAAGTGGATACGCGTATTGTCTCGGCGACGCACCAGGATATAAAAACCATGATTGCGGACGGCAGCTTCCGTGAAGATCTTTATTATCGGATTGCCGAAGTCACCATCAATATTCCGCCATTAAAGGACCGCGGTGGAGATGCGGTCCTGCTGGCTAACTATCTACTGAAGAAGGCCACCGCAGGTCAGGCAAATGCGCCGACCCGCTTCGCACCCGGCGCGCTGGCGGCGCTTGGCCTGCACAGTTGGCCGGGTAATGTTCGCGAATTGGAAAATCGGGTAAAGCGGGCGGTTATCATGGCCGACGGTGATCAGATCACCGCCGCCGATCTCGACCTCGCGGATCACCCCGGAGCTACGCTTTCGACCCTGCGCGAAGCGCGCGCGATCAGCGATCGTCGGGCGATCATGGCGGCACTGACGGCCACGGGCGGCAGCATCAGTCATTCAGCCAAATTATTGGGGATCAGTCGTCCGACATTGTATGATCTGATCCGCGATCTGGATATCAAACTTCCCTGAGATAATTGGCCGTCTTTTCGGTGCCCAGCGAACTAGCGGGTCATGTGTTGTTTCTGATTTGTCCTGGCGGCAAGAGATTCCGCAAATCCTCGCCCGTTTCGACGTAGGCGCGCAGATGCAGCGAGCGCTTCGGCTGACTGCGAGAGTTCAGGCAAGTCGAAGTGACGAATGAAGACACCATCCTGCGCGCCGGTCAGAATGATGGCGCGGGTGCCCGGCTGTCCCAGCACATGGTCAAGCCCCTCCTCCAAGGCGCTTGTCATCGCTCCATCGAGAAAGCCGAGCGGGGGATTGTCAAACCGAAAGACCGCGATCTTGTCATCCTGGTCAATATGAAGTTCACCCATTTCCCGGTTTTCCCTCCAGCCCGCCGGTGTTGATAGCGAAGACCTTATCGAGTGTGAACTGTACAACTGCGAGCCAGGCCGGCTTCCGGCCTGGTTGTCAGCTTGACTGGAGCGATCCGCAAGTATCGGGCGTAAAGCATCGGGTGATTTTCAGGTGTTTAATGGTCGGGGAGACAGGATTCGAACCTGCGACCCTCTGCTCCCAAAGCAGATGCGCTACCAGGCTGCGCCACTCCCCGACACGGGACGTTCACTCCGGATATGGCCGTAGTACGGCTTCCGGCCCGCCGCAAGTGCCGGAAAAAGGCGGGGTGCGTCGGCAGGCGATGTCCTTATCGCAAAGGTGCGGGATAGGGAAGGGCGTGATGAAATAATTACGCGTCGGTACATTTCCGTGCGATGTTTCCATCATTCGACACATCGAAGCGGCCGTGATGCCGCGCAAACCCTTCCATAGGATCGCGTTTGCCGCTAGCGGCATGACATGCGGAAGTTGTGCGAGCCCGAAACGATGCGCATTGCGGTATTCTCGGGGAACTATAATTATGTGAAAGACGGGGCCAACCAGGCGCTCAACCGGCTGGTTGCCCGGTTGGAGACACGAGGCGTCGGCGTACGCGTGTATTCGCCGGTCAGTAAGACGCCTGCATTCGAGCCCGCAGGTACACTCGTTCCGGTACCATCCCTGCCTATTCCCGGTCGGGGAGAATATCGCTTTGCCCTTGGATTGCCGGCGGCGCAGTCGCGCGATCTGGCCAATTTTGCGCCATCCCTCGTGCATCTTTCGGCGCCAGACTGGTTAGGACATGCCGCGAAATCATGGGCCCGAAAAAACAATATACCGGCCATCGCTTCCGTCCACACACGTTTTGAAACCTACTTCGATTATTATCACGCGGGTTACGCGCGTCGCATTATCGAGCGTATTCTCCGCTCTTTCTATTCAGGTCTGGATGAAATTTACGCGCCATCCGAAAGCATGGCTACGGTGCTGCGTGAGGCAAATTATGCCACACAGGTCGAACTGTGGAGCCGCGGCGTGGATCACCATATTTTTTCGCCCCAGGCACGCAGTCTGGCGTGGCGGCGAAGTCTTGGAATCGCCGATGATATGCCGGTCATCCTGTTTGTTGCGCGCCTGGTGCTCGAAAAGGGTCTGGATGTGCTGGCGGAGGTCGGGGCAGAGCTTGCGCGTCGCAATGTGCGGCATCGGCTGCTCGTGGTGGGGGACGGACCCGCACGCGGCTGGATTGCGGAACGGCTTCCAGACGCAATCTATACCGGCTTTCTGACCAGTACGGATCTTGGTTGCGCCTATGCGTCATCGGATATTTTCTTTAACCCTTCCATTACCGAGACCTTCGGCAATGTAACGCTCGAAGCGATGGCCAGCGGATTACCGGTAGTTGCGGCGGCGGCGACGGGAAGCAGTTCGCTCGTGGAGGATCAGGTAACAGGGCGATTGACGCCGCCATGCGATATCGCCGCGTTCGTCGATGCGCTGGAGCATTATGCTGTTGATGCAGATGCCCGCGCCGCCGCCGGTGCAGCAGGGCACGCCCGCGCACTTCCCTACGACTGGGATCGCATCAATGATGTCGTGATCGAACGCTATCAGCAGCTTGTCACGGCAACGAGGGCCAGATCAGGATCAGGCTGATGGTCCGAGTTTTCCGTGGGCGCGTTCGTACGCCTTTACATCGCCCGAAGCGAGCAAACGCGCTTGCGATTGCCACTGGTCCCGTTCAGGGCGTCCGGAAAAATTGCCCAGACGTGAGTCTACCTCGGCCATTTGCTCGGGCGTCCAGCTTGCGATCTGGCTATAATGAAACACGCCCAGTTCTTGCAGCATTGTCGCAAGTTTTGGTCCTATGCCCTTGATACGGCGAAGATCATCCGGTTCTCCGTTCGGTGCGGACAGAAAAGGCGACGGCGTTTCGACCGATGGCGCCTCCGCGAGCGCAGCCTCGGCTTCCCCGGTTGAAATCTCTGTTTCAACCTCGCGGGATTTGCGCTGGCGATTCCAAAGTAACAGAAGCGCTGCAAGCAGCAGCACGACGACAAGGGCGATCCATAACAAGGTTTCCTGGGTCATGCTCGCAGGTCTAGAGATTCCCCGCCATTTGGCAAAGACTATTTGCCGCGTTTGCGGACTGACATCGCACCCGCCGGAGGCTTAGGGTGGCGAAATGGTGACGGAGATTGATGCGCGCGGTTTACGTTGCCCACTGCCCGCATTGCGGCTGGCACGAGTGATACGAGAATCTGGCCCCGGACGATTCCGACTGCTTGCGGATGATCCGGCGGCACGCGGCGATATTCCGGCGCTTTGCAAGGAGCATGGCTGGACTTTGTGCGCGAGAGGCGAGGACTGGTTTTTGATCCGGAGCTGAGCGGGTCTAAATTTGTCCACCGGACGGTCGTTCATACGGTGGATGAAAGGACCGACCCGGATATGAGCTTCATGTTCAAGCCCCCGGCGCCCGCGGAAGATTCGGTGGGAAGGCGCGATCTGTTCCGCCTTGGCCCTGTTGCCGATCCGTTCTGGAGCCGGGTACGGGCGTCCCAGATGCGGGCGCTCGCGCGTAATATGCTCTTCGGCGCGACGATGACTTTCACCCATATCGCCGTCGTGCTGGCGACGTTTGCGCATATGATTGCGCCAGACGTGATCCTTGTATGGCTGTCGATCAATGTCGCGATAACCATGCTATGGTTATTGCGCGCCATTCGCGCACATCGACGGTCAAGGCCATTAGCGGTGGCGCCTGAATGCATGCGCCGGCTACTTGGCGAACTGCTGCTGATGGGCGTGTCGTGGGGGCTGTTATATTTGGCGGCATTGCCGGTGTTGCCCCCCGCACATGCATTGCTGGTAGTCGCCATGACCATGTCGTCGGTCAGCTGCGCCGCGTTTGCATCGGCGACCTTTCCAACGGGTGCGTTGGCACTGTCTGTGCCGATCATGCTGGGTACGATGCTGGGAGTCGCCATGAGCGGCTGGCCCGAAAGCGGTATGATCATGCTGGTGGTGGGGTGTTTCATCCTCGTTGTGCTGCGTTCCACTCTTGCCACGACGTGGGCGTTTCTCGCACGGATGCATACGCAGGATCGTCTCAAGGCGCAGGAAGAAATGGTGCGTCTGTTACTGGATGAATTCGACACCAACGGGCGCGACTGGCTGTTTGAGTTCAATGCCGCCGGTCAGCTGATTTTTTGCTCCAGCCGGTTTGCCGACGCAACGCGATTGCCGATGGAATCGCTTTTGGGCATGCACTGGAAGATGTTCGTGGGGGATTCCGAAAGCGCAGCGCCGTTGACGGATCGTGTCCGGGGCGGGCAACCTTTTCGCGATCATCTGTTACGCGTGAATGTTGCGGGAGAAGTGCGCTGGTGGAGCGTGTCGGGCAGCCCGCGCGTGGATATACGCGGCCGGACTATCGGCTATCGCGGTGTCGGTTCGGATGTGACAGACCGGCAGCTTTCTGCGCGCCGCATTGCGGACCTCGCCACCTTCGATACGCTGACGGGGCTTGTCAATCGTCGCGTTATCCACAACACGCTTTCCGAAGGGCTGGCTTCTCCCGAAGGCGTCACCCTGCTGTTCATCGATCTGGATCGGTTCAAGGCTGTCAACGATAGTCTGGGGCACGGCGGCGGCGATCGACTGTTGGCCGAGGTCGCTGCACGTCTGCGTCAAAGTGTCGACGGCAACGCGCTGGTTGGCAGGCTGGGGGGTGATGAATTCGCAATTGTACGGCATTCGCGCGACGCCAACGCCGCGACTGCGCTGGGCGAGGCGATCATTGCCAGCCTGTCCGAACCTTATGCAATCGGGGACAGCAGGGTCGTGATTGGCGCATCCATTGGTCTTGCAATCGGGCCGAACGATGCCGGTACGGTAGAGGGACTGATGCGCGCCGCAGATCTGGCCCTCTATGATGTGAAGGGAAAGGGGCGGGGTAGCGTCCGGCGCTATGATCGCGCCATGCATCGCCGCGCGGAAGAGCGGAGATCATTGGAGCTGGATCTGAGAAATGCCCTCTCATCCAATCAGTTGCGCATGACGTTTCAGCCAGTGGTGGAAGTTCGGCACGAGCAGGTTGTCGGCTTCGAGGCGCTGATGCGCTGGCGTCATCCCCGTATGGGCGAAGTGCCACCCGCCACTTTCATTCCGATGGCGGAAGAGGCGGGGCTGATTGGCTCATTGGGTAGCTGGGCCCTGGAAGAAGCATGCCGTGTTGCTTCCGGCTGGCCGGAGCATATTCGACTATCGGTGAATCTGTCGCCATTACAATTTGATAATCCGCGTCTTGCAGATGAGGTTGCAGAGACGCTGCGGCGCTGGAACATTGCGCCGGGGCGGCTGGAACTGGAACTGACGGAAAGGCTGTTTCTGGAAAATCGCCCGGAGGTGGCGGATATATTGGAACACTTACACCGGCTTGGCGTGGGTTTTGCGCTTGACGATTTTGGTACCGGATATGCCTCGCTCGGATATCTGCAAAAATTCGCCTTTACCCGCATCAAGATTGACCGAAGCTTTGTGCAAGCTGGCACAGCCGAGGGCAGCGAGTCGGCGACGATCGTCTCGGCCATTGTTGCACTGGCTGAGCGCCTGGGCATGGAAACCACGGCAGAGGGTACGGAGACGCGCGCCGAGTTCGAGGCAATGCGACGGCTCGGATGCGCTCAGGTGCAAGGCTATTATTTTGGACGACCGGTGGACGCGCCCGAAGTGCACCGCCTGCTCAAACCTGGCGACCGTGAATCAGCGCCTGTCAGTCAATGCACGACCAGTGCCGCAACAGGGCATGCGCGATGGCAAATGGCTGCGGCGGAAACCAGTCCGCCTCACCCTTGAGGGCAGCGATGCAATTGGCGCGGCTGACCCAGCGCGCTTCGGCGATTTCATGGCCGTCGATGTCGAGCGTGAAATCCCTGGCCTCCGCGATCGCGCCCAGCATCAGATTGGACGGAAACGGCCACGGCTGGCTGCCAAGATAACGGACTTTCCCGACGCGCACACGGGCTTCCTCGAATAGTTCGCGCGCAACCGCTTCTTCCAGTGATTCAGCGGGCTCGATAAAACCGGCAAGCGCCGACCACATCTGGCGTGGAAAGCTCGCCTGGCGGGCAATCAGCGCCATATCATCCTTCACGGCAAGCATGATAACAACAGGATCGACGCGGGGATAATGTTCGGCTTCACATGCCGGGCATTGCCGGACCGCACCGCCCCTTACCGGTTGGGACGGCGCGCCACACGCTGCACAAAAGCGGTTGCGTCGATGCCAGTCTATCAGTGCGCGCGCGTGCGCCAACAATGCGCATTTCGGGTCCGCGCCCAGCGCCATGCCCGTCTGCCGCAGATCAACGAGAATACCGGTGCGCCCGCCGGCAGTTCCTTCGGCTGCAAAATGCGGAATGCCGGCGCTATCAAGCCCGAGAAGCACCGCCGTGGATTCGAGAATATCTTCCCGTTTCTGCCACGCAATATCGGCGCCATCGGCCGTCATCAGCGGCATCAGATTATCGAGTAGCAAAAAACGCGCGCGCGGGTCTTCAAGCGTTGCCACAAGCGCGGCTTCATCCCGGCGCAACTGTTCGGCGCGGTCCAGCGTGCCGCCGGCATAGGTTTGAGGTATCAGCACAAGGTTTCGAAGCAGGGCTGATCGGCGGATGCAAGCATCAATTGCGCTACCTTCGCATAAACCGTCGGCAAACCAGCGCTTTCCAGAGCGCCGCGCGGCGTCCAGTCAATCGCCTCACCGGCAACGACGGGAAACTGATTCGCCAACTCTGCGGCGAATATGACAAGGCGCAGGCTGAAATGCGTAAAAATATGGCTTATCTCGCCGGTTCGCCGCCAGTCGGAGGCGAAGGGCAGGGGCGCATGCGCAGGATCTTCGGTCCAGTGGCTGCCGGGGAAGCCTGGCATACCGCCCAGCAAACCGCGGGGTGGCCGGCGTATGAGCGCGACATCCCCGCCCGACTCGATCCACCATACACAGCCATAGCGGGCAGGCCGGGTTTTGGGGGGCGGCTTTACTGGCAGTGCTTCGGCTGCGACCGGATCGGCAGTGGCGCAATAGTCGCGCACGGGGCATGCGCTGCAACCCGGCCGGCGGGGCGTGCAGACAGCGGAGCCGAGATCCATCAGCGCCTGGGTGAAATCTCCGGGCCGGTTCGCTGGCACGAGCGGCAACAGCGCCGCGCGGATTTCGGCGCGAGCGGCAGGCAAGGGCGTGCGCAGGTTCAGCACACGGCTCGCTACCCGTTCGACATTGGTGTCGACAGCCGCGCAACGTTCGCCAAAGGCAATCGCCGTGATCGCTGCCGCCGTATAGGGGCCAACTCCCGGAAGCGCGCGCCAGCCTGATTCGTCCGCGGGAAAGCCACGGGCAGCGATCATCCGCGCGGCCGTAATCAGGTTGCGCGCGCGAGTGTAGTAGCCAAGCCCGGCCCAGGCAGCCATAATTGCCTCGTCTGGCGCTGCGGCCAGCGCTTCTACCGTCGGCCAGCGGCGCGTAAATTCCTGGAAATAACGGGTAACTGTCGCCACGCCGGTCTGCTGCAACATGATTTCGGACAGCCACACCCTGTACGGGTCGGGGCGCGTAACGGAGTTCGGTGGCAAGCGCCATGGCAGCGTACGGGCGTTGGCATCGTACCAGCCGAGCAGGGCTGTGGAAAACATACCCTGCTTCTGGCACATGCCGGTACGATGACGAAAGCCCCGCGAACATCGACTGCTGCGTCGACCCGGCGTGGACAGGTGCGACCGGTCGGTGCGCTACTGCCCGAAGTGGGCGGGATGGCGTTCCGGCGCTTCGGTTTCGTTCATAGTGAATTGCCCGCCCGCTGGGGCGAGATCGTGGGGCCGGTCTATGCGCGCTGGTCTGTTCCCCAGTCCCTGCGCTTTCCACGCGGGGCAAAAACCGGTGGCACCTTGTCGATTCTCGTCGCCGGGCCTTTTTCCACGCAGTTGCAGCACGCCGCCCCGCAAATTATCGAGCGGGTGAATCGCATTTTCGGTCATGCCGCTGTGGCCCGGCTACGGCTTGTGCAAGGTGCGGTGCCGCAGTCCCGAAACCCCGACCCACCCCGCAAGACAAGGAAAACGTCTCCGGAAACCAGCTTTCCGGCGATCGCAGATCCGGATTTACGGCGCGCGCTGGAGGCGCTGGCGCGCGAACTGCCGCCGGAGTGAACACAGACTTTCTGATCGTCGCTTGCACCTTGCCGCCGGCCCGCCTATCTCGACCATGAGTAGCAGCGGAGGATTTGGAGAATGACGAGCTTCGACGAGCGGGAACAGGCGTTCGAAGCAAAATATGCGCGCGATGCGGAATTGCAGTTCCGCGTGACCGCGCGCCGGAACCGGTTGCTGGGCCTGTGGGCAGCCGATCGTCTGAAGCTTACGGAAGCCGAAGCGGAAGCCTACGCCCGCTCGGTTGTCCAGGCTGATTTCGAAGAAGCCGGGGACGATGACGTTGTGCGGAAGGTGATCGGTGATCTGCTGAAAGCCGGCATCGAAACCAGCGAGATTGAAATACGCGAGATTTTGGCGAAGAAGTTCGGCGAAGCGCGCCAGCAGATCGAGGCCGGCTGACCAATGCCGATGACTGGAGAAGCGATCCGGGCAGCGATTTTGGCGTCCATTCCGGACGCCACCGTGGAACTGACGGACCTGGCCGGCGACGATGACCATTGGGCCGCTCATGTCGTGTCGGCCCAGTTTGCCGGATTATCGCGCGTGAAGCAGCATCAACTGGTCTATCAGGCGCTTGGGGGACGGATGGGTAATGAATTGCACGCCCTTCAGTTGACAACCAGCGCCACCGCGAAAGACCAGGAAAGGTAAACCCATGACCGTGAGAGACAGAATAGCAGCGATCGTCAACGATAATGACGTCGTACTGTTTATGAAGGGAACAGCAATGTTCCCACAATGCGGTTTTTCCAGTCGTGCTATTGCTATTCTGGAAGAAATCGGCGTTCCTTATGTCACGGTAGATGTGTTGCAGGACGCGGAAATCCGTCAGGGCATCAAGGAATATGCCGATTGGCCGACTATCCCGCAGCTCTATGTGAAGGGCGAGCTCGTCGGCGGCTCGGACATTATGATGGAAATGTATGAAGATGGCGAGTTGCAGGAACTGACGGCCGGGATCGCACGCACCGCCTGAGCCACGATCAGATACCGGACAGATACCGGGCCAAAGGGGGCACATGGCAGCGTTGGATTTTGGCGGCTTATGGACGGCAGCCGCGCAGATTGTGCGCCGGGAGGCCGGTCTGCTTACGCCCGTCTCCGGAGCCTTGCTGTTCTTCCCGCAATTGCTGCTGGCCTGGCGCATTGGCGATCTTACGCCCGAAATGGTGCGCGCCGATCCGGAAGCATGGCGTTTGTTGCTGTTGCTGGTTCCAGTCGTCATCATCTCGATTATCGGGCAACTGGCCATTATCTTACTGGTCGCCGGCGGGCCAGACGGACGAGGCATCCATACAGTGGACGCATTACGTCGCGCGCTTTCGCTACTGGTGCCAGCAATTGCCGCCAGCATGATTCAGGGGATGGCAGTCGGTTTCGGAACTTTATTGTTCATCTTGCCGGGCTTTTATCTGATGGCGCGGCTGGTGCTGACCATACCGGTGCTGGCGCTGGAGGGTGGAGATCCGATCCTGGCCCTGAAGAAAAGCTGGCATCTGACCGAGGGCCAGGGTTTTCGTATCCTCTTCATGCTGTTGTTGTTGATCGCCGGCTTCCTGCTGATCACCCTGGTCATCAGCGGGCTCGGTGCCGCCCTGGGTTTCGTGTCCACCGTCGCGGCGGGCGTGCCGGCGAGCGGCTGGGGCGTCGGACGCTGGGTTACGGAAATCATTGCCACAGCGGCCTCTACCGCGATAAGCGTTTATTTTCTGGCGTTTATCACAGGCCTCTACAGGGTTCTGGCTGAACCTCGCCACGCTCGATAACAGCATCGTTTGCGGTGCTTATGTTGCAATATGAGCATCGTCTGACTATATGCTTCGGGTAATTTCCGATATGTCTGCATCGGCATCCTCGATGGCGGCGGGCACCCAATTTCAAAGGATCTGACTGTTGCTTGAGAACATAGTCATCCTCTCGGCCGCCCGAACGGCCATCGGTTCGTTCGGTGGTGGCCTGAAGGATATGGCGCCAGCCCAGCTCGGCGGCATCGTTATTCGCGAAGCCATTTCCCGCGCCGGCATTTCAGCTGACACGGTTCAGCATGTCGTGATGGGACAGGTGATCCAGACGGTCCCGCAGGACGCCTATCTGGCTCGGGTGGCGGCGCTGGAAGCCGGCATTCCTGTTACTTCTCCCGCATTAACGCTCAATCGCCTCTGCGGATCGAGCATCCAGGCTATTATTTCCGCGTCCCAGATGGTGGCGCTGGGTGAGATAGAGTTTGCAGTGGCGGGCGGCGCCGAGTGCATGACACGCGCGCCGCATTATGTGACTGCGGCGCGTTTCGGCCAGAAGATGGGCGCGGTGCAGATGCTCGATGCACTGACCGCGATTCTGTCGGATCCGCAAGATGGCTACCATATGGGCGTCACCGCTGAAAATGTCGCGGAACAGTGCCACATCAGCCGTGGTGATCAGGATGAGGTCGCGGCGGAAAGCCAGCGCCGCGCCGCCAGGGCAATTTCGGAAGGACGGTTTGTCGAACAGATCGTGCCGGTCCCGGTAAAATCCCGTAAAGGCACGGTCATGTTCGATACGGACGAAAATGTCCGCGCGGACACAACTGTCGACACGCTTGCGACGTTGAAGCCGGTGTTCAAAAAAGACGGTACGGTAACGGCGGGCAACGCCTCGACCATTAACGATGGCGCGGCTGCTGTGGTGCTTGCATCCGAAGAGGCGGCGAAGCGCCAGGGGTTGAAACCGCGCGCCCGCATCCTCGGCTGGGGCCATGCCGGCGTCGATCCGTCGGTAATGGGTCTGGGGCCAATCGGCGCAGTACCGATTGCCCTCAGGCGTGCCAATCTGGACCTTTCGCAGATCGACCGTATCGAATCCAACGAGGCGTTCGCGGCACAGGCTTGCGCCGTAGCCCGCGAACTGCATTTCGATCCCGAGCGTACGAACGTGAATGGATCGGGCATTTCACTTGGCCATCCGGTCGGCGCGACCGGGGCGATCCTCGTTACCAAGCTGCTCTACGAACTGGATCGGATCGATGGCCGTTATGGTCTGGCGACGATGTGCATCGGTGGCGGGCAGGGTATCGCGCTGGTGATCGAACGACTGAAATGATGATGGACGCTACGGGAAGCAACCTGCTTCCCGTAGCCAAATTCCTGTGGTCAGCTGTCCCAGCGCACTTCCGGCGGCAGGCTCATCAGAATCGCGTCGACATTCCCGCCGGTTTTCAGGCCGAACTGGGTTCCGCGGTCGTGAACGAGATTAAATTCCGCATAAATACCACGATACCGCAATAGTTTCAGTCGCTCCGCTTCGTTCCATGGCGTTGCCATGCGGGCGCGCACTATGGGTGGGAACGCGGCAAGAAAAGCCTCGCCGACATCGCGGGTGAAGGCAAAATTTCGCTCAAACGCCTCCGCATCCGGGCATTCCAGATGATCGTAGAATATGCCGCCGACTCCGCGTGCCCGATTGCGGTGAGGAACGAAGAAATAACGGTCACACCAGTCTGAAAAGTCCGCCCAGTGGGTGGGGGAATGGCGGTCGCATGCCGCCTGCAGTTCCGTCTTGAAGGCTGCGGTGTCCGAATCATAGGGCAGGGCGGGATTGAGATCCGCTCCGCCGCCAAACCAGCGTTTGGTGGTGGTCAGGAAGCGGGTATTCATATGTACCGCCGGCACATGCGGATTGGCCATATGGGCGACGAGGCTGATGCCGGTGGCAAAGAAGTGCGGGTCTTCCCCGGCACCCAGGATGGTGGAAGCGAACTGCGGCGAGAATCGCCCGTGAACGGTGGAAATGTTGACGCCAACCTTTTCGAAGATTCGACCCTGCATGATGCTCATCGTGCCGCCGCCGCCGGGTTCGCCATAATCGTCCGCGCGTTCCCAGGTGCGGCGTTCAAAGCGACCGGGGGCGGAAGGCGCATTGGGCAGTGCCGGCAAAGATGCGCCTTCATCTTCAATAGTTTCGAATGCAGAACAGATGCGGTCTCGCAAGTTGCGGAACCAGGTTTCAGCAGCAAGCTGCGCGTCGTCCATCTTGGTCATAGGCTGTTCCTAGCCCGCTTTCCCGGTACCCGGCAATGATCGAAGTCAAAGGATAAGCGCAGTTTTATGCCAAAGCCGCTTGACAGTCTCGTGTCGGGGTCATACACCGCCGCCTCACCATGAAGCGGGTGTAGCTCAGTTGGTTAGAGTGCCGGCCTGTCACGCCGGAGGTCGCGGGTTCGAGCCCCGTCACTCGCGCCATGGTGTTGAGGACAAGGGCCCCCGGGAAGGCCAGCGCAGTCAGCGCCGGACACGCCAGCGACCGGTAACAATCCATACAGTCAGTGGCCGCGCCGGGAAAATCCAAGCCACTCCCAGAATAATCCAGATCGGTAACTGCAGCATCGGATGCAGGCGCGCCACCGGCTCGAACAGCCACACCACGAGCAACGCGTAGACAAGAATCAGGAACAGCAGCGCGAGGATTCCCAGCGGTGCGCGGAGATTGGGGTTTTCGGACATCCCCGCCTATCTATCGTGCCGGAAGACAGGGTGAAAGGCCGTTGGTGTCGCAATCGCATCCAGAGGCTGATCCCAGGGCTGCACATCCAGCGAATCGACGATTTGCATATCCCAGCACAGGCCGACCGCCATTACCGGGCCGTGGCTGCGCGCTTCAGCCAAAGTGCGATCATAATGACCGCCACCCTGACCCATGCGGTTGCCTTGCAGATCCGCTGCCACCAGCGGCACCAGCAACACATCGGGGTGCGTACGCGGTGCGGTCGCCGGCGGCTCCGGTATGCCCTGATAGCCCGGAGACAGTGCGGATTCCGGTGCGATATGGAAAATCAGCGGCGCATCAGGCTGGGCGCGAGGCCAGGCAATGCGCCAGCCAAGTTTGCCTGCGCGGCGCATGATCGCGTCCGGACTGATCTCTGCCCGGACGGCTGCGTGAACGCCCAATACACCTGGCGGACCCAGATGCGGGATTACGACATCGGCCAGTTGTTCCAGCAATAGCGCCCGCTCCTCGGGTGAGAGGCTATCGACAAAGGCGCGTCGCGCGGCGCGCCGACCGACGCGAAAACCATGGCGGAGGTCAGATGAGGGAGGGGAGGGGCGGGTCAGCGCACGACTCCTGCATTTCGGGCAATTACCTGGCGCAAATACATACCGCGACGGGTGGCGGACCCGCATTGACCGTTTGCCTGAAGATCCGCTGACGCCAGTACGTCAGGTGGGAGCCATATGATCGGGACCAGGATCCCGGCAGGGACAGCCCCCGTTCGGATGATTATAGCCTCAGGGATGCTTTATGGCGCGCATCATGCAGGTATCCGCCATAAATCAATCTAGGGGGTCTGTGCCGCATTCTCAAGCCCTTCCGCCAGAGCTTCCACGCGCGCGATCAGCGACTCCAGCGCGCCATCATCTGGCACAGGGGCTGTGGCGGCCGATTGCGTCTTTGCACGCGCTTCGTTCAGTTCAGCGACTACGATCAGCGCAGACATCAACAATAAACGGCCTTCACTGACCGCCCCGAGGGAATCCGAAAGCGCTACGGCTTTCTCATTCAGATATGCGGCCGCCGCGCGGAGGGCGGCCTCCTCGCCGTCGCCGCACAGCAGCCGGTAGGAACGGCCGCCGACTTTGGCGACGACCTCAGCCATTCTTGCCCTCCGTTCCGGCGATCAGTGCATCCAGTCCGTTGATGGCGCTTTGCGTCTCCGACCGGAGATGTGCGTAACGGCTGGCGATCTGCGCGGCTGCGGCCTCGGCACGCGCAATGGCGCCCTCCAGCCGCGCGATGCGCTGTTCCATCGCAGCACAGGATGTTTCGTTAACCGATCGGTGCTTTGCTTCGGGTGCCAAGTTTCTCGCCTATCCCTTTGCACAGATGCAAGGGTTTCATGGATAAGCCCCGGGGGCTATCCGGTCAATGGCGGGGCGCCATGTGCCGCATGGCGTTGATTTCCAGCGACAGCCCTGCAAGGGAAGCAGCGCAACGGCGCGAGCCGTGCGACTCGGGCGTGCCGCGCCCACCCTGTCATCTGCATTCTGCGGTGCATATACCGCATGTATGTCCTGGAGCCGTTCAAACTTGTCCACACTGCCGCAACATCTGCTGAAACCCATGGCTAACGCCATCCGGGCGCTTGCCATGGACGCCGTAGAGGCCGCAAATTCCGGCCATCCCGGCATGCCGATGGGCATGGCCGACGCCGCCACAATCCTGTGGGGCGAAGTGTTGAAATATGATCCGTCCGCGCCGGACTGGGCAGACCGGGACCGTTTTATTCTGTCCGCCGGTCATGGCTCGATGCTGATTTATGCGTTGCTGCATCTGTCCGGCTACGCGCGACCGACGATGGATGACATCCGCAATTTCCGCCAACTGGGCAGCCCGTGCGCCGGTCACCCGGAAAACTTCGAACTTCCTGGCGTCGAGTGCACCACAGGTCCGCTCGGACAGGGGCTCGCCATGTCCGTGGGCATGGCGATTGCCGAGCGGCATCTGGCGGCGCAATTTGGCGCGGATCTGGTCGATCATCGCACCTGGGTGATTGCCGGGGACGGCTGCCTGATGGAAGGCATCAGCCATGAAGCCATTGGCCTTGCCGGACATCTGGAGCTGGATCGCCTGAACGTCATCTGGGACGATAATAATATCTCGATCGACGGCAAGCTGGATTTGTCTACGTCCGAAGATGTGCCAGCGCGTTTTTGCGCCGCCGGATGGCATGTGACAACCTGCGATGGCCATGATCCGGAATCGATACGCAAAGCCTATGCCGAAGCCATGGCGGCGGACCGGCCATCGTTGATCCAGTGCAAGACGATCATCGGTTATGGCGCACCGACGAAACAGGGTTCCGAGAAAACCCATGGGTCTCCGCTGGGTGCGGCGGAAATCGCCGCGACACGGGAACAACTTGGCTGGACGGCGGAACCGTTCGAGATTCCGGAAGAAGTTGCCGAAGCCTGGGCTGCGACGGGAGCGCGCGGCGGTGCAGCGCGCGCTGCCTGGGAAGATCGTCTGGCAAGGCATGAACATCGCGCCGAATTTTCCCGGCGCATGGCAGGCAACCTGCCAGAAAATTTCACCCTGACTGACTTGCGGAGTGCCGTTGCAGCCGATCCCCGACCGGTGGCCACGCGCAAGGCATCGGAAATCGCACTTGATGCAATCAACCCGCTGTTGCCTGATACGGTGGGCGGTTCGGCGGATTTGACCGGCTCCAACAATACGCGCTCCAAAGATCAGACGATTCTGTCGGCGGCGGATTATGGCGGTCGCTATATCCACTATGGTATCCGCGAATTCGGCATGGCCGCAGCCATGAACGGTATGGCGCTGCATGGCGGCATTATTCCTTATGGCGGCACTTTCCTGGTATTTGCCGATTACGCCCGGGGCGCCATCCGCCTGTCAGCCTTGCAGCGGGCTGGTGTCATCTATGTTTTGACCCATGATTCCATCGGGCTTGGCGAAGACGGACCTACGCACCAGCCGATCGAGCATCTGGCAAGTTTGCGCGCCATCCCCAATCTGGCGGTTTATCGCCCGGCGGATGCGCTGGAGACGGCGGAATGCTGGGAACTGGCGCTCGCAGACCGCACGCGGCCATCGGTGCTGGCTCTGACCCGGCAGAATTTGCCGCTGCTGCGTGCTTCTGCCAAAGATAATCTTTCGGCAAAGGGCGGTTATCGTCTGGTATCCGCTACCGCACCGCGCAAGGTGGTGGTGGTGGCGACCGGTTCGGAAGTGTCGCTGGCGGTGGAGGCAGCAAAGCTGCTGGAGACAAAGGGCATCGGCGTGGATGTCGTTTCCTTGCCTTCGTGGGAAGTCTTCGCGGAACAACCGGCGGAATACCGCAGCGATCTGTTGCCAGCCGGTGTGTTGAAGGTATCGATCGAAGCCGCATCTGGCTTTGGC
The DNA here is from genome assembly GCA_041675905.1 of Sphingomonadaceae bacterium. Lineage (GTDB taxonomy): Bacteria > Pseudomonadota > Alphaproteobacteria > Sphingomonadales > Sphingomonadaceae > Sandaracinobacteroides. The sequence goes on from JBAYSX010000023.1 coordinate 30,184, forward strand.
TGGGAGCGTATCGTCGGTTCCGATGGGCTGATCATTGGCATCGACAGTTTCGGTGCGTCCGCACCGGCGGCGGATCTGTTCCGCCACTTCGGGTTCGTGCCGGACGCGGTGGCCGCCCGGATCGAGGAAGCAGTACAAAAACAAGGAGCGAACGCATGAAGGTTGCAATCAATGGTTTCGGACGCATCGGGCGGTTGGTGCTGCGGGCGATCTTGGAAAATAACCGTTCCGACATCGAGGTCGTGGCGATCAACGATCTCGGTGACGCCAGGGCCAATGCACTGCTGTTTTCACGCGATTCCGTGCATGGTCGCTTCCCCGGCGTAGTAGAGACCGATGGTAACGATCTGGTTATCAACGGAAAGCATATCCGCGTAACTGCCGAGCGCGATCCCTCGAAGCTGCCCCACAAGGAACTTGGTGTCGATCTGGCGCTGGAGTGCACCGGTTTCTTCACCGAAGCGGGCAAGGCGCGCGCCCATATCGACGCCGGCGCACGCAAGGTGCTGATTTCGGCGCCTGGAAAGGGTGTTGACCTTACCGTCGTTTATGGAGTCAATCACGACAAGCTGACGGCAGACCATAATATCGTTTCCAACGCATCCTGTACCACCAACTGCCTCGCGCCGGTAGCGAAAGTGCTGCATGAACTGGTTGGTATCGAGCGCGGTTTGATGACGACGATCCACGCCTACACCAACGACCAGAAGATCCTGGATCAGGTCCACAGCGATCCGCGCCGCGCCCGTGCCGCCGCCATGTCGATCATCCCGACGACCACGGGTGCAGCCCGGGCGGTCGCCGAAGTATTGCCGGAACTGAAGGGCAAGCTTGACGGTTCCGCCGTGCGCGTGCCGACGCCCAACGTCAGCCTCGTCGATCTGACCTTCCAGCCGGGCCGGGACACCACGAGGGAAGAGATCAACGCGGCGCTGAAGGCCGCGAGCGAAGGCGCGCTGAAGGGCGTCCTCGCCTATACGGATGAGCCGCTGGTTTCGATCGACTTCAACCATAATCCGGCCAGCTCGACCATCGACAGCCTGGAAACTGCCGTGCTGGAAGGCAAGCTGGTGCGGGTCGTTTCGTGGTATGATAACGAATGGGGTTTCTCCAACCGCATGTCCGATACGGCGGCAGCGATGGGCAAATTCCTCTGATGGCGCGCACGCTCGACGATCTGCCGGGCGACTTGCGCGGCAAGCGGGTACTCGTCCGCTGCGATCTCAATGTGCCGATGACGGACGGGAAAGTATCGGACGCGACGCGGCTGGCGGCGGCGGTGCCTACCATCGCCACGCTTGCCGACCGTGGCGCGGTGGTGCTGGTTCTGTCCCACTTCGGTCGCCCGAAAGGCAAGGCAGATCCGCAATATTCGCTGGAACCAATTGCTCCCGTGCTGGCGGATGTTTTGGGTCGCGGGGTGGCGTTCGTCCCGGCCAGCGCCGGGGCGGAAGCCGAAGCGGCGGTCGTCGAGTTGCACCCTGGTCAGGTGGCGGTGCTGGAAAACACCCGCTTCCACGCCGGGGAAGAGAAAAACGATCCTGGGCTGGCGCGGCAGTTCGCCCGCCTGGGCGATTATTATGTAAATGATGCCTTTTCCGCCGCGCACCGGGCGCATGCGTCCACCGAAGGGCTGGCACATATATTGCCAGCCTTTGCCGGCCGGGCGATGGAGGCGGAACTGAAGGCGCTTGAAGCGGCGCTGGGATCGCCGCAGCGGCCTGTGGCCGCTGTCGTGGGCGGTGCGAAGGTCTCCACCAAACTCGATGTGCTGACGCATCTGGTGCAGAAGGTCGATCATCTGATGATCGGCGGGGGCATGGCCAACACATTCCTGGCGGCGCGCGGCATCAATGTCGGCAAGTCCCTGTGCGAACATGATCTGGGCGACACGGCGCGCGACATCCTTGTGCGCGCCGAATCCGCCGGCTGTACGGTGCATCTGCCCTATGATGTGGTGGTGGCGGGGGAGTTCAAGGCAAACGCACCCAGCAAGGTCGTGAATATCCACGAAATTCCGGCTGATCAGATGGTGCTCGATATCGGGCCGCAAGCCGTGGAGGCACTGGCCGATGTGCTGAAAACCTGCGCCACCCTGGTGTGGAACGGGCCAATGGGCGCATTCGAAATTCCGCCGTTCGATGCGGCGACCGTGTCACTGGCCCGCACCGCCGCTGCCCTCACCGAGGGCGGCACACTTGTGTCGGTCGCCGGGGGCGGCGATACGGTTGCAGCGCTCAACCATGCCGGCGTTACCGATAAATTCACATTCGTCTCGACAGCCGGAGGCGCCTTCCTCGAATGGATGGAAGGCAAGGATCTCCCGGGCGTCAAGGCTCTTGACCAGCAATAGTGGCTAATCAGAAGAGGTTAAACCATGTCCTTTACCCCGATCGTCAAGTCTATTCTGGCAAATTATGAATCCGACAATCCCGGCACCAAGGCCAACCTTGCCCGCATCCTGACCCAGGGCCGCCTTGGCGGAACAGGCAAGCTGGTGATCCTTCCGGTGGACCAGGGTTTTGAACATGGTCCCGCGCGCAGCTTTGCGCCGAATCCGCCGGCCTATGATCCACATTATCACTATCAGCTGGCGATCGATGCCGGCCTGTCGGCTTATGCAGCACCGCTGGGCATGCTCGAAGCCGGGGCGGATACTTTCGCCGGCCAGATCCCGACAATCCTGAAACTCAACAGCTCCAATAGCTGGGCGACTTCCATCGACCAGGCAGTGACGGGTTCTGTGGATGATGCGTTGCGTCTCGGCTGCTCCGCGATCGGCTTCACCATCTACCCTGGTTCGGATAATATTTTCGAGCAACTGGAAGAGTTTCGCGAACTGTCCGCCGAGGCCAAATCGGTGGGGATCGCGTCGGTGCTGTGGTCCTATCCTCGTGGGGGCAAGCTGTCGAAGGCCGGTGAACTGGCGCTGGATGTCGGCGCTTATGCCGCGCATATGGCGGCGCTCGCCGGCGCGCACATCATCAAGGTGAAGCTGCCAACCGACCACATCGAGCAGGATGACGCCAAAAAGGCCTATGAAGGCGGCGACTGGTCGACCCAGGCGAAGCGGGTGGCGCATGTGATGCAGAGCTCGTTCAATGGTCGTCGCATCGTCGTCTTTTCCGGCGGCGCGGCGAAGGGTGCGGACGCAGTGTATGAAGATGCGGTCGCCATTCGCGACGGCGGCGGCAATGGCTCGATCATCGGTCGCAACAGCTTCCAGCGCTCGCGTGAAGATGCTCTGGCGCTGCTGGATCGCATCGTCCGCATTTACCGCAACGAAGCCTGAGCAAGATGGCCGCCGAGACGGACTTCGGCGGCCTGTTTGCCCCCGAACAGCGCCCGCCCTGCCAGTTATACCTGATTTCGCCGGCGGCGTTCGATCCGGACGCCCATGCGTCGGCTTTGGAAAAGGTGTTGGCGGCGGGCGGGCCGGTTGCTGCCTATCAGTTGCGGCTGAAGAACGCCTCCGATGCGGAAGTGCTGACAGCCGCAATGCGGCTGTTGCCTGTCTGCCGCGCGCATGATGTCGCCTTCATCCTGAACGACCGGATGGATCTGGCCAAAGCCTGTGGCGCCGATGGCGTGCATCTGGGGCAGGAGGATGGCAGCCCCCGCGACGCGCGCGCCTTGTTGGGGCGGGACGCGCAGATTGGCGTCACCTGCCATGGCAGCCGGCATCTCGCGATGGCGGCGGGAGAGGCGGGCGCGGATTATGTTGCTTTCGGCGCGTTTTTCCCGACAGACACCAAAAAGGTCGAGCATCATGCCGACCCCGAAATCCTGCGCTGGTGGACGACATTATCTCCCATACCATGTGTCGCCATCGGTGGCATTACGGTGGAAAATTGCCCGCCGTTGGTGGCCGCGGGCGCGGACTTTCTGGCGGTGAGCGCCGCAATATGGAATGCCGATGATCCGGCCAGCCAGATCAGTCGTTTTGCCGAAACAATGGCTGCGACGTCGAACGGCAGGTAAGGACCGATAGCTCTTCCGCCTGCACCCTCGCTTGCGCCCCCCGCACACAGTTGCTAAGCCGCAGCACGCTTTTTCCATAATACAGGCAATCCCATGAAGATCAGCGGCGTCGACATTCGTCCCGGCAATATTATTGAATATGAAAATGGCATCTGGCGCGCGGTAAAAACGCAGCATACCCAACCCGGCAAGGGCGGCGCCTATATGCAGGTCGAGATGAAGAACCTGATCGACGGGCGCAAAACCAACGTGCGTTTTCGTTCCGCCGAAGTGGTGGAGCGCGTCCGTCTTGATACCAAGGATTTCCAATATCTTTATGCCGAAGACGATATGCTCGTCTTTATGGACAAGGATAGTTACGAACAGGTGCAACTGCCGCGCGATTTGCTTGGCGACGCCGCAGCTTTCCTGACGGACGGCATGGATGTCACCATGGAATTATACGAGGAACGGCCCATTTCGGTGCAATTACCCGAACAGGTCGAAGCCACCATTGTTGAAGCGGATGCTGTCGTGAAAGGGCAAACCGCGTCCTCCAGCTACAAACCCGCTGTCCTCGACAATGGCGTACGCATCATGGTTCCGCCGCATATCGGTTCCGGCACACGCGTCATCGTCGATGTTTACGAACAGACTTATGTGAAGCGCGCTGAATAATGGCTCAATCCGCGATTATCACGATGATGGAGCGGGCGGCGCGCAAGGCTGCCCCGCGGTTGCGGCGCGACTTCAATGAAGTCAGCCAGTTGCAGGTTTCCCGTAAAGGGCCGTCGGATTTCGTTTCCAACGCCGACCATGCCGCCGAGCAAACGATCGTCGAAAATCTTCAACAGGCGCGGCCCGGCTGGGGCTTTTTGCTGGAGGAAGGCGAGGAAATTCCTGCCGATCCGGGTGAGCCACGTTTCATTATCGACCCGCTGGATGGCACCACCAATTTCCTGCACGGCATCCCGCATTTCGCAATCTCGATTGCGGTGGAGCATCATGGTCAGATCATCGCGGGCCTGATCTATCAGCCGCTGACCGACGAAAGCTTCTGGGCTGAACGCGGGCGTGGCGCGTGGCTGCACGCATCCCGTTTACGCGTTTCCGGTCGGCGTGAATTGGGCGAAGCCGTATTCGCGACGGGCATCCCGTTTCGCGGCCATGGCGATCACCATGAATTTGAAGCCATTTTGCGGCGTGTTGCACCGGAAGTCGCCGGTGTCCGCCGTTTCGGTTCGGCGGCGCTCGATCTCGCCTGGGTCGCGGCTGGTCGTTATGATGGCTATTGGGAACGCGGGCTACAACCCTGGGACGTCGCGGCAGGCATTTTGCTGGTGCGCGAGGCCGGAGGCTTCGTCAGCGACTATCGTGGCGGGGAAAAGATGATCGAGCGGCGGGAAATCATCGCCGGGAACGATAATCTCCATTCGCGCCTGCATCGTCTGGTAGCCGAAGCTATCCGCTAACAACAGCGCGGCCCTGCGCCATTGCCATAGCGCGCCTGCTGGCGGTTGCGGAAGAACTCCTGTCGGCTCATCGCGGGCAAGTCCGGGTGGCTTTCGGCCATATGCGCGAGATAGCGTTCGTAGCTGGGCATGCCGACGAGCATGGCCGCGGCGTCGCGCCAGAGTTTCCAGCGGCTCATTTTGCGGCGACCAGGGTTGCGGGGATTTCCTGCGTGGTGGGCGCGTCGGCGCGGTACGCGGCGATGCAGCTTTTGATCGTGTACCACAGGATCGCCAGCATCACGGTCAGGAACAACGCTACGGCGGCGGCGTCAATTCGGTCATTCAGGACGATCTGGTGCATTTCTCCCATGGATTTTGCGGGGGCGAGTGTTTCACCGCGCTCGGCGGCGGCGGAGAAAATGCGGGCGTGAGTGAGGAAGCTGACCCTTGGATCTTCGGAAAAAAGCTTCAGCCAACTGGCGTAGCCGGTGCAAAGCAGCAGCCAGGCGGCAGGCGTGGCCGTAACCCAGGCGAATTTATGCCGTTTCATCCGAAACAGCACCGCTGTCGCCAGCATCAGGGCGATGGCTGCCAGCATCTGATTGGCGATGCCGAACAGCGGCCACAGGGTGTTGACGCCGCCCAGCGGGTCGGTCACGCCCTGATACAGGAAATAACCCCATGCGCCGACACACAAAACGGTAGCAACGATACCGGGTAACAGGCTGGTTGTATTGCGGAACGAAGGCACGGCAAGGCCGATCAGATCCTGCAGCATGAAGCGCCCGGCGCGGGTGCCGGCGTCCACGGCGGTCAGGATGAACAACGCCTCGAACAATATGGCGAAATGGTACCAGAAGGCTTTCATCGCCGGCCCACCGAGCACATGGGCGAAGATTTCCGCCATGGCGACCGCCAGCGTCGGCGCACCGCCTGTGCGTGCGATAATGCTGTTTTCGCCGATCTCTTGCGCTGTTCGCACCAGCATTTCCGGGGCGATGGGGAAGCCCATGGCGGTAACGGCGGCGGCGGCCGATTCGGGCGTGGCGCCAAGCACGGCGGCGGGGCTGTTCATCGCGAAATAGAGGCCGGGATCGAGGATAGCCGCGCCCACCATGGCCATTATGGCGACGAAGCTTTCCATCAGCATTGCGCCATAACCGATGAAAGGTGCATCCGCTTCGGTGGCGATCAGTTTCGGCGTTGTGCCGCTGGCGATCAGCGCGTGGAAGCCCGAAACCGCGCCGCAGGCGATCGTGATGAACAGGAAGGGAAACAGGCTACCTGACCAAACGGGGCCGCTGCCGTCGACGAATTTTGTCAGCGCCGGCATCTGGAGCGGCGGGGCCATGATGACGATGCCGAGGGCCAACGCAGCAATCGCGCCGATTTTCAGGAAGGTAGACAGATAATCCCGTGGCGCGAGCAGCAGCCAGACGGGCAGGGCGGCGGCCACCGCGCCATAGCCGATCAGCAGGAAGCAGAGTTGTACGGGGGTAAGTGTGAAGATCGGCCCCCAAATGGCGGATTCCGCGATATTTTGCCCATACAGGATGGCCAGAAACAGCCCGACGAAACCGATCAGGGATACCTCGCCGATACGACCCGGTCGGATCCAGCGCGAATAAATGCCCATGAAAATGGCCAGCGGAATCGTCATGGCGACGGTGAACAGGCCCCAGGGACTTTCGGCCAGCGCCCGAACGACGATCAGGGATAAAACGGCCAGCAGAATGATCATAATGGCGAAGGTGCCGATCAGCGCGATGGTGCCGGCGGTTGGCCCCATCTCCATCCGGACCAGTTCGCCCAATGACCTTCCGTCGCGGCGCATGGAAATAAACAGCGCCATGAAATCCTGCACCGCACCGGCCAGCACGACGCCGAACAAAATCCACAGTGTTCCAGGCAGATAGCCCATTTGCGCCGCCAGCACCGGTCCGACCAGCGGCCCTGCACCGGCGATCGCTGCGAAATGATGGCCGAACAGCACCCGTCGGTCCGTGGCGACATAATCCAGCCCGTCGGCGCGGCGGATCGCCGGTGTCGGGCGGGAAGGATCGAGCCCGGCAACGCGGAATGCAATGAAACGCGCGTAATAGCGATAGCCGACCAGATGCATCGACAGGGCTGCCGCGACAATCCATAGCGCATTGACGGATTCGCCGCGCGCTGTTGCGAGTATGCCAAGCGCCACCGCGCCGAGGATGGCGAGAGCAATCCATGGAATGTGCCGCAACATCTTGTTTGATCCCCCGCCGTTATCCGGCGCTTTTATCGCCGTGGAATATTGCCGCGCAAGCCCCGGTCAAAACTGCCCGGCGACAGTGAGGACCGGGCCGGAATCCGGTAACGCATTTCCGGCGGTGCGGACGCGGTAATCGACCTGGGCTGTGAAAGGGTAGGGCCGCAAACCGAATCGAATCCCGGGCCCGATATCAAGGCGCGTCACCGTTTCGCCATAGCTTCGTTGTCCTGCCGCCCAGACGCCTGCACCGATGTCGAGCGTTGTCTTCCCCATGGACATCAGGGGTGTGGCCGCCCGCCCCTGGAATCCGCCATAAATGTCGGCGGAAGACAGCCCGACAATGCCTGCCTCGCCCCAGCCCTCCAGCGTGCCCCGCAGGCCCAGCAGCTTCGCGTGGGAGACAGCACCGCCGGACAGGCGGGCGGCCCAGGCGTTGCGGGCGAAATCACCCAGCGCGACGCGGCGCTCGACATCGACAGCGACGGGCACGCCGGCAAGCGGTTGCCAGCGCAAACCAACAGCGGCTTCGGCGGTTTCCGAGGCCATTGAGCCCTTTGCGCCGGTAGCGGCAGTGATCCGGCCAAGGATGAAAACCGGACGTTTTGCCAACGGATCGACGGCCCAGGTGACCGCCGCGCCGCTCTGTCCGCCCCCCAGGATGGGGGATGCGGCGAGCGGATCGCCGGTGCCACCATCGCGCGCCAGCGTATAGGCTGAGACGGACCAGCGTTTTTCGAGGCGGCGCAAGTCTGCAGCCCAGGCTTCGGCTTGCGGCGCATCCGGGTCGGCGCGGTGGGCGGCACGCAACAGGGAGGCGGCCCGGCGGCGATCTCCGGCGGCAAGCGCTGCATAACCAGCGCTTGCCCTGGCGTAGGCGTCGCTGTTCGCGGCCAGCGGAGGGGGCGTTGACGCGGGTGGAGGGGAGGTTTCCGCGGATGGCGACAATTGCCAGTTCAGGCCGGCCGGGGGCTGGGGAGTCGCCGTTTCGGTCACAATCCGGATCACCTGCTCCGGGTTGGCGGTGCGCGGAGTGACCGTATCGCGGAAAATGATGGTTTGCGGTTCAGCTGCTTGCGGCCCCCAACCGGCGGCCACCAGTTGCGCAACTGTTCGTTCCGCCACCTGTGCCGCCACTTCTGCCGCGACGCGGGCGACCAGTTCCGATGTGTCCGTTGATGTGGGCGCGGCGGGTGGAGCCGGACTGGCGGTGCCGAACGCCGCGTGCAGTCGCTGTGCTTCGGCGCGATTTTCCGCCAGTATTTCCGGTGCCCGACCCAGCAACCAGCCGACTCCAAGGATTGCTACCAGTTGATAGGTGCGCAAGGCCACTCCGGAACGCTGGGGCGCCATTCAGCCGCGCGCCGCCAGGTCTGCCGGGGCTGCAACGGGCAGTGGAAAGCGATGGCTGGTTTTGTCCCAGTCGATCACCGTTCCCGATTGCAGCGCTTCGCGGTAGCGGCCAATGGCCCGCGCCGCCGCCAGCGCATTAATGACATTGGCGACAGCGAGCCGGGGTATGGAGCGCAACGCCTCCGCAAGTCCATGTTCGCGACCGGTAAAGAAGGCCGCCGCGAGGAGCCGCCAGCCGAGCAATGCGAGATTGAACCACAGCAACATGCGCAGCATGGCATGATCGGCACCACCTAGCGCCGATCGACATTCATCGTAGCCAGATCATTGCGGCGGCGAGGTGTACGAAGCCGGCGAAGTGGATGGTTCGGCGATCATAACGGGTTGCGAAGCGGCGAAAGTGTTTGAGGCG
>JBAYSX010000024.1:0-38144 GCA_041675905.1 Sphingomonadaceae bacterium
GTCCATTGCGCCTCGCTCAACTCGTACCGCTTCACGCCCACCATAGCCTCCGCTCAATCGCGAAAACCTGTAAATCAGCAATCAAGCCTCTTGGGAATCCTGAATGTCGATCGGCGCTAGGCCCCTTTGGCGGCGTCCTCGCGCTCGCGCTCGCCGACATACCCAATCTCGCCAAGCAATTCGCCGAATCGCTCGAAAACTGTGACCGCGCTCCTGTCGAGGGGGTTCGCGCCGCCGGCGCCCCACCGTTGATGGTCGTGCGCTATGGCCTGTTGCCGCAGATCGCACCGATCTGGACCAGCCAGAGTCTCTACTGCCTCGAAGGCAATTTTCGTAATGCCGGAGTCCTGGGTATCGTCGCAGCGGGCGGTATCGGATACGAACTGGAAGAACGAATGCGAGTATTTGCCTATGACGAAGCTTTATTCATTATTCTTCTTTTCATGATATCCGTGGCCTTTCTTGATAGCATTTCAGCGAAGATACGTGCGCACCTTGCTTGATGGCCACTTAAGGTCAACTGAAGCAGTGTATTTTGTCTTTTTCCAGATAAGGTGGTACTCTTGCTTGTAATCAACGGTCTCACAAAGCACTTCGGCACTATCGCAGCCGTGAACAATGTCTCCTTCACGTGTGGCGCCGGTGAATTCATTGGCATCATCGGCCGATCGGGTGCGGGCAAATCAACCTTGCTGAGGCTCATCAACCGCCTCGAGGAACCCTGCGACGGCGAGATCAGCTACAAGGGGCAGGCGATCCGCGAACTCAAGGGCCGCACCTTGCGTTCCTGGCGCCGCAGCTGCGCGATGATCTTTCAGCAGTTCAACCTGTCGCCGCGCCTCGACGTGATCACCAACGTTCTCGTCGGTGCGCTCGCCGAGCGCCCGATGGCCTCCTCGCTGATCAAATTCTTCCCCGAAAAGGATCGCGCGCGCGCGATCATCGAACTCGACAAGCTCGACATGGCGCATGCCGCTCTGCAACGCACCGGGACTCTGTCGGGCGGGCAGCAGCAGCGTGTGGCGATTGCGCGCGCAATGCTGCAGGAGCCTTCGGTCATTCTCGCCGACGAGCCAGTCGCCTCACTCGATCCGGTAAACTCCCAGGTTGTGATGGAAGCGCTCAGCACGATTTGCCGCGAGCGCGGCATTCCCGTTCTCATTAACCTTCACAGCCTTGAACTTGCGCGACGCTACTGCACGCGCGTTGTCGCGATGGCGAAGGGCAGCGTCATCATGGACGGGGCGCCCACTGAGCTGACGCCGAGCATGATCGATGCGATCTATGGTTCGCGCGATATATCGAATGGGCAGCCCAATGAGGTCGTAATGTCGCTGCGTGCTGCCTGATGCAGCCAGAACGAGCATTGCATTGGTCTCCATGCGGTCTCCTGATCCTGGTGCTCGGAGCGTCGGGTGCCGGCAAGGACACACTTCTCGATGGCGCCCGCGCGGCGCTTGCGGGCAATGAGGAGGTTTATTTTGCGCAGCGCGAGATCACCCGTCCCGCCGATGCAGGCGGCGAAGCGCATATCGCTGTGGAGCCCGATGTCTTCGCGGCCCGGAAACGCGACGGTTTCTATGCCCTGAACTGGTGCGCGAATGGCCTGTGCTACGGCATTCCTTCGACGATCAGGGACGTAATGTCGTCGGGCCGGCGGGTGGTCGCCAATGGCTCGCGCGGCGCATTGGATAATGCGCTTGCGGTCTTTCCGCAGCTTAGGGTGATTTTAGTGACCGCCGATGAAGCGATACTCGCCGAGAGGCTGGCCGCGCGTGGGCGCGAGAACGAAGCGGATATCACGGCGCGGCTTGCCCGCGCACGGCAATTCTCGTTGAGCGGTGACAATATCTTCGAGATCCGCAACGATGGCACGGTTGCCGAAGGTGTCGACGCGATGATCAGGGCTATACTTGCCTGAGAGCTGCTCTGACGGGAAGAGCAAGGAGCGCATGGGTAGGCATGGATTATTGGCGTTCACTGGGATTGCCCGGTCGGGAATGGGGCTTGGTGCGGCCGCGCCAACTTTGATCGCTATCGCGATGCGCTCGAATCAGGCTCGCCCATACTGCTTTCGTTGGTTTTTTTGGCGATTCTTGGTGCACCAGCGCACGAAGGTCGCGCTCTACGCCGTGTCACGCTTTTGCTGCACATTTACGACCAGGGTTAAGATGCTTGCAGGCGCAGGTGTTGTGAACAGGACTTTCGGCGAACCGATGGCGCTAGAGGTTGCAGCAATTTTCGAAGCCGTAGCAGTGCAACTGGCCGCTCGCGGATCTATGTGAGAATCCGGATACGCCCGCCAATCCGCCAAAGAGAGGAAAAATGATGCCGAAGACGCAGTTCACCGGTTCAGCCGCCGTGCTACTCGTCCGCGATGTTCTCTCGGCTGCGAACGAGTGGCGTGACAAGCTTGGCTTTACCTATGAACGCTTTTACGGCGAGCCGCCGAGCTTCGTAATCCTGCGTCGCGACGGCGTGTCAGTAATGCTGAAACAGGTATCTGATCCCACATATGTCGTTCCCCACAGCGCCGTCACCGATGTGTGGGACGCGTATTTCTGGGTATCCGACGTCGAGGGTCTTTACGCTGAACTCACGGCGCGAGGCGCGACGATTGACTATGCGTTGTGCGACCAGTCCTATGGGTGCCGTGAATTCGCGGTACAGGTGATCGACAAATACAGTATCGCCTTTGGACAGCCGATCGCCTGATTGCGGGCGATGAGCGCGGCATGTCGTCTCAATGCGACGCGGATGCAGGAGGCTGGCTGACAGATGGCGCGAATTCTTGTTATTGGCGCGGTCGCGCTTGATCGGCCGATCTGGCTCAACCGCCCATTGTACTCGGGTGGGCGAGCGTACGGCCGATCAAAATCCGGATCGCTTGAAGGGCGCCTTGGCGGCGGCGGCGCCAACGCTGGCTGTGCGCTCCACGCCGCCGGGCATCAGGTGGTGGTCGCAGCGATCCTCGCCAATGATGCCGACGGGGTCCAGGCGAGCCGCCTCGCCGAGGCAGCAGGCCTGGACCTTTCGCTCACGACCACGCGTCCTGGCACGAGTTCGAGAACACTGATCTTGATCGACCCCGCTGGCGAGCGAACAATCATCGGGATCGATGGTTTGTTGCGGGACGAAGAAACTCCCCGGCCGTCGATCGCCCTCCCTTCTAGCGACGGTGACTTCCATCCGTGCGGACTCTTCATTCGCACAGCATATGACGGTGCAGCTGAGTGGGCCGCCGTTGTTCGCGGTCCTGTCCTGCTCCACTGGCCGGCACCCCATTTTGACGGCGAGGCGGACGTCGTTGTTGCATCCGCCGACGACCTTACGCCGGAAGTCGCCGCAAGCCCTTATGAGATTGCGCGCGCACAGCTCGGTCCGCAGCTCACGTGGGTCGTCGTCACTCACGGCGCGAATGGGGCAGTCGCCCATGGCCCCGATCGACGGATCTCTGCCCCTGTACCGCGCCGCGAGGCTCGCGACACCACCGGTGCGGGGGATATATTCGCTGCCGGCTTGCTCGACGCGCTTATAGCCGGCGCACCTATGGAGCAGGCCCTCGAACATGCCTGTCGCTGGGGCGGAGCTGCCGTCCTCGTCGAGGGATCAGCTCCTGACAACGCTCCAAAAGGTACGTTCAGGGCATTTTCAGCAGCGTGAGTTGAGGCCGACATTGGCGATCTTGAGCGCCCACTTCTTTAACGGGAAGGGAGGTTTTGGTCCGCGTTAGGTTCGAGTTGACTGCCTCGTACCGTTGCGCTAAACTTGTCAAGCCGTTCGATCACCCGAACGTCGGGACATTTTATGCGTTGACCTGATATTGCGTCACCTTCATGTTGGGACGCCCAATCGTCAGTATGCGATGTAAAGTTCAATGAATCAGCGTTAAAATCTACTTCGTTTAATGTTCCGTCCGCTTGGGCAGGGGTAGGCATTACATCTGAAATCCCCTTGTCGAATAGACATTTCGGCGATAATCGAATTATCGAACGATGGAGATTGCGGAATGAAGCGGTTGCACATGCACGTTAGCGTGCCTGACATTGAACAGGCCGTCACGTTCTACAGCACATTGTTCGATGCACCGCCAGTCGTGGTGAAGGACGATTACGCGAAATGGATGCTGGACGACCCGCGCGTGAACCTTGCCATATCGTCGCGGGCACGGGCGACCGGCATTGACCATGTGGGTATTCAAGTTGACGCCCCCGACGAACTAGCGGCGCTTGCTACGCGCCTGAAGGCGGCGGGCAATACGACGTTCGACCAAGAGGCGACGACGTGTTGCTATGCTAATTCCGACAAAAGTTGGGTGACGGATACGGCGGGCGTTCGTTGGGAAACCTTCTTCACGCACGGCGAAGCTACGTCCTACGGCGAAGACGAAGTGTTGCCCGAACCGGCGTCCAGCGCCTGTTGCGGTTCCAAGGCAGCTTGCTGCTGATACTACTTATTGCCCGAAGCCGTCGAAGCGCTGTCCGCGCTTGCCCAAGGGCACCGGCGCTGCCCGTCTTCCGCCTGTTGGTGCGGGCGGGGTGGACGCCCTGCCGGCGGGCGGAATCGCGCGAGAGATCGGGGTGCTGCCCAACACCCTGTTCACGCATTTGACCATCCTGGGCCATGCGGGTTGGTTCGTTCGCGCCGCGAAAATCTCTCCGTCATCTACTCCGCTGACTACGACGGAATGCGCGGCCTTCCAGGCTCAAGAAAGCTCATCGGGATCGCGGCCGAGCCAGGCGTTCGCCCGCTGCCACAAGCCGCTCTCTTCAGGCGGAGCATAATAAATAGCGTAGCGTGCGCTCATGACCGGTCTCAAGATTTAAGCGGCCAGTTTGAACTGCGCTACCGGAAGCTGCCTCGTCGCGACAGCTTCGCGAACCTCGTCGTCATGAAAAATGCCGATCATCGCCGCGCCCGCCGCAAGGGCGTCACGGATGAGTCCGACGACGATCGCCCGGTTCTCCGCGTCGAGCGAGGCAGTTGGCTCGTCGAGGAGGAGAATCGGGTAGTTGCGGATGAAACTGCGCGCGATGTTCACGCGCTGCTGCTCGCCGCCTGAGAAGGTGGCAGGCGGCAGGTCCCAGTGCGCCCGGGGCAGTTGCAGCGATGTGAGAACCGCCTCGGCGCGGGCATAGGCCTCATCGAGCGCCACGCCATTGTCGAGAAGCGGCTCGGCGACGAGTTGCAGGGTCGAGATGCGCGGAATGACGCGCAGGAACTGGCTCACATAGCCCATCGTCCGGCGGCGAACTTCGAGCAGCTTGTATGGGGGCGCTGTGGAGATGTCGACATAGACGCCGTGGTGCAGGACCTTCACCGCGCCAACGCTTGGCAAATAGTTGCCGTAGATCGACCGCAGCAAGGTGGACTTGCCAATACCTGACGGCCCGGCAAGGACAACGCATTCCCGCGCCTCGATCTGAAGGGTAAGATTTCCGAAAACCGGAATGGTCGCGCCGCCGCCATTGTGGAGCGTGAACGTCTTGCCGAGTTCCTCGATGATGATGAGCGGCTGGCTTTGAGTCGACATGGTCAAGCCTTCAGATCTGGAGCACGGACGAAACGAGAAGCTGGGTGTAGGGCTGCTGCGGGTCGTCAAGCACTTGGTCGGTGAGACCGGTTTCGACGACCTTTCCCTGCTTCATTACGAGCAGCCGGTCGGCCATCAGGCGGGCAACTGCCATATCGTGAGTGACGAGCACGACCGCGAGATTAAGGTCGCGGACCAGTTCGCGCATAAGGTCGAGGAGGCGCGCCTGGACCGATACGTCGAGGCCGCCCGTGGGTTCGTCCATGAATACGAGGCGCGGTCGGTGGATCAGGTTGCGGGCGATCTGGACACGCTGCTGCATGCCCCCCGAGAAGAGGCGCGGCTGGCCGTCAAGACGCGAGGGATCGAGCTCGACGCGGTTGAACCACTTCTCGGTTTCGGCCCGCATCTTGCCATAGTGACGCCCGCCCATGTTCATCAGTGGTTCGGCGACATTGGCGCTCGCCGTTGCGCGCATGCGCAGGCCGTCGCGGGCGTTCTGGTGGACGAAACCCCATTCCTCGCGTTGCATCCGCCGGCGATCAGGCTCGGAAAGCGAATAGATGTCGGAAAGGCCGAAGCGGCGCGTGGCAAAGGCGACCTCGCCCGCGTCAGGTGCCATGCGGCCCGAAATGCAGTTGAGCAAGGTGGTCTTGCCCGAGCCACTTTCGCCGACGATGCCGAGCACTTCCCCCGGATAAAGGTCGAAGCTTACGTCGCTGCACGCGGCGACATTTCCAAACCTTTTGGAAAGACCGGTGACGCTGAGCAGCGGTGCGGGTGCAACTTGTTGGGCAAGCGCGTTTTGTTGGGCAAGCGCGTTCATTCTGCCGCCTCCTGTGCGGTGGCCAATGCGTGGCCGGCAAGCGGGCCGGCGTGACCGGCGTCGCGGCGGACCGAGCAATGATGGGTGTCGGAGCACACGAACATCCGGTTGCCCTCATCGTCCAGCACGACCTCGTCGAGATAGGAATCTTCCGAGCCGCACAGCGCGCAGATCTCTTCCCAGCTTTGGATCTCGAAGGGGTAGTCCTCGAAGTCGAGGCTGCGCACGTCCGTATGCGGCGGCACGGCGTAGATCCGCTTCTCGCGGCCGGCGCCGAACAGCATAATCGCGTCGCTCTGGTTGATCTTGGGATTGTCGAATTTCGGGATCGGCGATGGCGTCATGAGATAACGCTGGTTGACCATTGCCGGGTAGCCTGCACCAGTGGTGATGCGGCCATGCGCCGCGATGCTCTGGTAAAGCGAGACATATTTGACGCCATATTCCTCATAGGCGTGCATCGCCCGCGTTTCGGTCTCGCGTGCCTCGAGGCCGCGCAGCGGTTCCGGCTGGGGAACCTGAAGAACGAGGATCTGGCCCTGTTTCAGCGTCTTTTCCGGGATACGGTGGCGCGACTGGACGATCGTTGCCTCGCTTGTCGCCTCGGTCGTCGCGACATCGGCAACCTTGGCGAAGAATTGGCGGATCGAGACAGCATTGGTCGTATCATCGGCACCCTGGTCGATGCATTTGAACACATCATCAGGGCCGATGATCGCTGCGGTGACCTGAATGCCCCCGGTTCCCCAGCCATAGGGAACCGGCATCTCGCGCGAGCCAAAGGGAACCTGATAGCCAGGAATGGCGAGCGCCTTCAGGATCGCACGGCGGATCATCCGCTTGGTCTGCTCGTCTAGATAGGCGTAATTGTACTGCTGCGTCGGCTGGTTCGACTGTTGTGCCGTAACGGTCATGATACGAGTTCTCCGATTGCGGCCGGCTCGGTCGCCTCGCCATTTGCGCGTTGGCGTTCGAAAAATTCGGCCCTCAGCTGGCGGATCGTCAGCAGGCCTGCCTGGAAATCGACATAGTGCGGCAGCTTGAGGTGCTGCACGAAGCCCGACGCCTCGACGTTGTCGCTGTGATAAAGCACGAACTCCTCGTCCTTCACGGGCGCATTGGCCGCCTCGCCGGCATCGGCCGCCTTCAGCGCGATATCGACCATCGACATGCTCATCGACTTGCGCTCGCAGTGGCCGAAGACGAGGCCGTAGCCGCGGCCATATTGCGGCGCCTTGTTGGCACCGCCCTTTCCGCCGGTAATCATGACGCACTCTGTAAGAAGGATTTCGCCGATCTCGATCGGGAAACCGAGTTCCTCGGGCACGAACTCAACATCGACTTCGCCGTAGCGAATTTCACCGCACAGGGGGTGCGTGTTGCCCCAGCCGCGCATGCCCGAATAGGCAAGGCCGAGAAGAAAGCCCTCGTCACCGCGGGCGAGCGCCTGAAGGCGCTGGTCCCGGCCCGCAGGGAACCGCATCGGCTGACGCGTGAGGTCATACGGCTCGGGAGCGTCGGGGGTCGGCACATCGACTTCGAGCAGGTCCTCATGTGCGAACACCGAGGCGATGTTCGGCATTGGATATTCCTGGGGCTCTTCGGACTTCAGCGCGGGCGGGATGTCGGCTTCGCCATTGGCGGCAAGCGTAAAATCGAGCAGGCGGTGGGTATAATCGAACGTCGGACCTAGCACCTGGCCGCCCGGGATGTCCTTGAACGCGGCGGAGATGCGGCGCGCCGCGCGCATCTGGATCGTGTCGAGCGGCTCTGAGGCGCCGAAACGCGGCAGCGTGGTGCGGTAGGCGCGGATCATGAACACCGCTTCCTGGATGTCGCCGCGCGCCTGTTTGATGGCAAGCGCCGCGAGGTCGCGATCATAGCAGGAACCCTCGCACATCACCCGATCGATCGCGAGCGAGAGCTGCTCACGAATCTGGGTGACGTCGATCTCGGGAACCGCAGGATCCCCGCGACGTTCCTCGGCGAGCCAGCGATGGGCGTTGGCAATGGCGGTCTCGCCGCCCTTGACAGCTACATAGGCCATTTCTCAGCCCTCCTTCAGAGTGATGTTCGACGAGCGTGGCAGCCCGAGGAGCCGGGCGCCGGAGGTGAAGATCATGTCTACCCCGCACTGGAACTGCTCGTGGTTGTCCTGCGCCGAGGCCCAGAACTCGGCAGTTGGACCCACAGGCGCGATGGTGATGGGCGTGCGGATGCCCGGGCCATCAAGCTCGACCGCGATTCCGCCGGAGAGCGCAGGCAGGTCGAAGATAATCGTCGTGCTCTGGTCGGGATAGCGGGGCTCGCCTTGCATGAACGCCGAGAGCGGCGGCGCGGACGCGATGTCGGCGACAATGGCAAAATGCGCCTCGGCCGGGTTGGTCGTTAACGGGCAGCCGCAATGGAAGCGCAACCATCCTGCAAGCGTGTCCGTACCGACAGCGTCATCGAGCCAGACGCGCGTTTCAAAATCAAAAAGCGAAAGCGCAATCGCGGCTGCGGCGGACGACAATTTGCCAGGCGCATCGGGACCATGCGGCACGTCCGCAATAACGCCCGGCCGTGCAATCGCGTCCATCAGGATACGAAAGAGCTTCTGGGAATCGCGCCCGGGATCGGAAAACCCCGGCAGCATTGTGTGTGAATCCATGACAGCGGACATTGTCGACCTCGATTCAGCGAACCATTGTAAAGAAATCGACTTTCGTCGCGGCAGCCTTGCGCGCCAGCTCGTCCTTGCGGATGCGGCGCGCCTCGTCGAGCGTGTCGACCACCTCTACCTTGATTTCCTCGTGATAGCGGGGCGATTGCATCATTGCGTCGACCACTGCGGCGATCTCTGCGTGGCGCCGGTCTCGCCCAGCGACATAACTCATCCCAACCTCGCCGCTCGCGATGCGCACCGCGGCGCGCGTCACCGTCATCTCACCAAGGTTGAAGGCGTCGCCCGTCCCGCCCATCCGGCCGCGCACGAGAACAAGCCCAGTCTCGACGGGGCGTAGCGGGGAGAATTCCGGCTTTGCCGGAATCGCCTCCCACGCCCTCAGGAGCTCCTCGGGCTCGGCCTTGGCGAGCACCGACATCCAGTGGCGACGGCCATCCGGGAAGCCGGATTTATCTACATCCGAACCAGTCGTGTTCATAATCTAACCGTCTCTCATCAGAGATATTGAATTGTTGCGTGGCCTTTAGTAGTACCCGCCGAGACAGAGTTCAACAGATTAAGTGTTACTGTTTCATTAAAGGCGAAAAACTTGTCTATATGCCAGTAAGCAGCGAGAGATAATATGACTACGTCCTCGAACTCATCGTTTCTTTGGCAAGAAATATCTTCATATATCGAAACACGCATTGCAGAGAACGAGATGATCCCGGGAGACAAGCTTCCAACGGAACAACAGTTGTCGCGCCAATTTATGGTGAACCGGCACACTGTCCGGCGCGCGCTCAGCTATTTGCAGGAGAAAGGCTTAATAGAATCGACGCAAGGGCGCGGCAGTTACGTGAAACGTCCGTCCGGGCGCGTGCGCCTGAAGCAACGACCGCGATTCTCTGAAAGCGTGCTACGCCGTGGAGGCATTCCGCGCGTCGAGACGATCAAGCTCGAAACCCGCCGGGCCGACAGCGGAACCGCGCGCGCGCTCGACATCAAGATCGGCGCCCAGATTGTCTTCCTTGAACGCCGGCGTTTCATCGATGGCGATCCGACCGCGATAAGCCAGCATCTGTTCAGCCACGAACGCGTGCCGCTCTTTACCAACCTCTACAAGAAATGTTCCTCCATCACGCAAACTCTCTACGATCACGGGATTAGTGATTTCTTGCGGAAACGGACGGAGATTTCAACGCGGCTCGCCACGCCGCAGGAATCGCGGCTGCTTCGCCTCCCGTCCTATGTTCCGCTGATCATTCAGAAATATGTCAACGTCGATGTCGACGGCCGCCCTCTCGAGCTCGGAGAATCGCGCTCCGACACGCGTGTCGTCGTCGAGTTCGATAAGGTCATCACCGAAATCCGCTCTTCCCAATAGGAGTCTCCCCTTGGAACTGAATATCAAAAACGCGCGTATCGTGACTTCGAGTGAGGATTTCATCGGGTCACTGCTTGTCCGCAACGGCGAAATCGCAGCGATCGACCGCGGGCAAAGCAACGTGGGCGAGGATTGGGATGGCGACGTCCTGATGCCGGGCATTGTCGACCTGCACACCGACAACCTGGAGAAGCATTTCTACCCGCGCCCCAATATCGACTGGAATCCTCGCTCCGCTGCGGTGATCCACGACAGCTACGAAATAGCTGTCGGTATCACGACTATTTTCAACTCGCTCAGCATCGGCTCGTTCAGGGCATCACCGTCGCGCCGCCGCGACCGGGTTGCGCTACTCGTTGAGAACCTGCAAGGCGCGAGTGAGTCCGGCCTTCTCAAGGCCGACCACCGCATTCACTGGCGCTGTGAAACAACGTCGGATTACTTGCAGGAGGATTTGCCCGAACTCAGCCAATTTGCGGCAACTTCGCTTTTCTCGATGATGGACCACACACCGGGACAACGCCAATATCGGAACGTCTCACGCCACCTGGCGAATTGGCAGGCCACTGGCTTGAGCGAGGAAGAGTGCTCGGCGCGGCTCGATGCGCATCGTGAGCGCCAAGCCCGCAACGGGAGGCCAAACCGAGTCTTCGTTGCCGAGCTTGCCAAGGAAAAGAGCAAGCCGCTTGCGACTCACGATGATGAATGTGTCGAGCACATCGATGAGGCCGCCGATCTCGGTTCGACGATTGCCGAGTTTCCGGTCACGATCGAAGCGGCGCAGCGTTCGCGCGACCGCGGAATGACGATCGTCATGGGCGGTCCCAACCTGATGCGCGGCCAGTCCTACTCAGGCAATGTCCGCGCGGCCGATCTTGCCGATTCCGGCCTGCTCGATGCCTTTGCCTCAGACTATGTGCCGCGCAGCCTTCTGGAGAGCGCGATTGCAATGACACGCGAGCCCCACGGATGGACGCTGTCCCGTGCCGTGAGCCTCGTCACGTCAAACCCGGCGCGCGCGACTGGGCTCGATGACCGCGGCGAAATCGCGGTTGGCAAGCGAGCAGATCTCCTTCGCGTTCGGATTGACGGCGAAATCCCGCTCTTGCGGGAAGCCCGGGTTCGCGGCGCACGCGTCGGCTAATATCAGATCCCTTGATTCCTGCCTCATGAGGGATTCCCAATCGCGCTGGCGTCTGATTCAAAGGATCGCGAACTGATGGAGGTTGGCGATGGCGGCGGCCCTAGAGGTTCGGAAAGACTATGAAGCGGTCGACGTTCGAGAGCTGGCGCGAACGAGCCGGGATGGGAACCAGGTTCGTCGGCGGCTGGCCCTGGCGGTGATTTACGAGGGCGCACGCGGAGTGATGCGGCTCGAGTTGGCGGCGTCGGGCTGCAGACCGTCCGGGACTGGGTTTGCGGTTCAATGCCGCCGGCCTTGATGGGCTGATCGTTGGGCCGCCCAGTGGCGTGCCGCGGCTTGACGACGCGCAGCGCCGGGGCTTGGCGGATATCGTCGAGAGCGGCCCAATCCGGCATCTCATAGTGCTGTGTGATGGCGGCTGGTCGATCTTGCACAATGGGTCTGGGACGAGTTCAGCGTGTCGATCAGCAAGCAGACGCTGAGCCGGGAGTTGCGCGCCACGGGCTATCGCAAGCTTTCGGCACGGCCGTGCCACCACGTGCAGGATGGGGGCGCCATCCCGGTGTTTAAAAAAACTTCTCCGCCCGCGTGGCGGCGATCCGCAAGGCGCTCCCGTGCGGCACCCGCATAGAGCTTTGGTGGCAGAACGAAGCGCGGGTCGGCCAAAAGAATGGAATCACCCGACGCTGGGCCAGGCGCGGGATGCGACCATCGGCACCGAAAGGCCAGCGAAGCTAAACGGACGAGACGCTGGCGCTGATGGCCGGGATCGACACCGTGTTTATGGATTGCCCATGGTATGGCAGCCGGCAGATGGCGCGGCATTTGCGGCGCCTTGGCCGTGCAGTGGGTCGTCGTCGGGTGCGGCGGTTGATGGCGAAGATGGGCCTGACGCCGATTTACCAACGGCCGCGCACGAGCGCCCCGCACCCGGAACACCGTATTTATCCCTGGTTGCTGCGCGATCTGGAAATCAACCGTCCCAGCCATGTCTGGTGCGCGGACGTGACCTATCTATCGCCACCGCCTTGAGCCCGACCGCTGTTAGCGAAGTGAACCCGTTCGCGGGCCGTTTGGAAGTGCTGGTAGATCCGCGCTTGCCTGGCAATGCGTGGCGACTGTTCGCCGATCCTGCGCAATTCCCGGTGCTGGAATATGCCTATCTGAACGGGCAGCGCGGGCCGCAAATCGAAATGCGCGACGGCTGGGACACGCTGGGGACCGATTGGCGGGTGGTTCTGGACTTTGGTTGCGGCGTCATCGGCTGGCGCGGTTCGTATCTGAACGCTGGCGCTTAAAAAATCAGGGAGGCGGGGGACTTTCGGGGCCGATGGCCGGCCTGAAACCGGGGGAGTGACCCGCCTCCTGTCGCGCGAATTTCGGGAAATCTTCGCGCGAGGGCATCTGACGCTCCCCCGGTAGCCATTCTATTTTGCCGGTACGCGGGAAATCCGCGAAGCTGGCGACCGATTGCGGGGGCGGGACCTCCTCAGGGCCGATGGCCGGCCTGAAACCGGGGGAGCGCCCGCCTCCTGTCGCGCGAATGCATCCGCGTGACGACATGCAACGCTCCCCCGGTAGCCACTCACCAAATTATCCGAGATCGATGCCGCCATCACTTTCGCCAGTATGGGGGAATCGAGCGGCCCGTCGATACGGCACCGCTGGAACTGCGAAAATGGTACCTGGAATGTTACCTAAGCAATTTCCACCGGCTGTCGGATAATTTCGCACGGAAATAACGTTGAATTTTCAGTGCATTAATGGTCGGGGAGACAGGATTCGAACCTGCGACCCTCTGCTCCCAAAGCAAATCCACCACTTTGGATGGACGAAAGGCCGCTTATCGTTCTCTCGCTCTCGTAAGAAGACATTCCGGACTGTCCCCAATCTCGGTCGTTACTCAACGCTTGAACCTCTGCGCGAGGTGTTGTCACGCTACCGCCTGTAGCCCTTTGCGCTGAATGATCGAAAGCAACCGCAGGGCAGGCCCGCCCGGACGCTTCACGCCACGTTCCCAATCCGACACCAGGTTGCGCGACACATTGAGATAGGCCGCGAACATCGGTTGCGAAACATGCTCGCGTTCACGAATGGCGCGGATTTCATCGCCTGCCAGCATTGGCGTTGGAGCAAGGCACTTCCCATCGAAGGTGCGCAGCGTCGCGCGGGATACAACCCCTGCATCATGTGCGTCATTTATCATCTCATGGATCGCGGCTGCGATCTCACTGTGATAGCCATTACCCTTCGTAGTCGTTTCCATCTTCAATCTCCACCAACGTTCCGGACCCTGCCAACCGGTCAAGTTCTTCGCTGCTCCATTGCAGCGCCACGGCTGCAGCATCGTGCAGCAGCGCCAGATCGGCCTTCAATATATTCGCCTGTGTGTTCTTGACGAAAACCGAAGGCGAATATTGTGCGGTCACCGTGCCGGAACAGGATCATGCGCCAGCCTGCTGGTGCAGACAGCGCGCTTCCCACGCTACCTTCAGCGCGGAATAGCGCGCAATCAACGGGGCGAGATTGACGCCTGCGGCCCAACGGATCACCTCGCCAGCCCGTTGTCCCACTCGCGCCCCATTGTTGCCCGTCGTGCGCCGGATCAGTCCGTGGCTCTCCAGTTCACGTTCGGCTTCGTTGATCGAGCGCGTGCTGAGGTCGAGTTGCTCCGCGCTGTGGCTTACCCGATCCCAAACGGCGCAGATCCGGCCCGGCTGATAATCCGCATCGCGCGACCGCCAGACATAATGCCGGAGCAATCGCGCCGCCGCGCTGGATACGCCCAGTCCATGCTTGCCGAGATTCTCGATCAGCGCCAGCAGATCCGTTTTTCGCACACCGGCTGGAAGACCCTGATGGGCAGCGTCGTGCTCATACGACACCTCCCGCAGGTAACAGGCTTGCGCGAGATTCGGCGGTGCCGTAAACGACCTCAATAGCTCCACGGCTATGACCATGACCGCTGTGAAGGGTTGCACCCCTTCCAGCGGTTTTTTTGTGCCGGTCAGGAGGGGAGCCAGATCCCGCCAATAATTGGTCCGGTGTATCTCCGGTGAAAAACCCGCAAAACTGGCTCTTGTTCTTCACATGTTCCAGCACTTTTTGACTAGAATGTGCATATTTTACAAAGAGTTACGATATAGTAGCTGTCTTCGGGAGGCAGGGGCCGGAGGTTCGAATCCTCTTTCCCCAGAGGCCGCGTCCGGCTATGCCTGACTATAGAGCGAGTCCAATGACCGGCGAAGACGCTGGCGGAAGTCTGTTTCACGTGCGGGGGCGCACCTTGCCGGATACGTCACCGCGCGGATCGACCGCGCGATTTCGTCTGCCAGCGATACTTCCCTATTGGGGGCTCAGCATATTCGGATCGATGAACTGGCGCGGGATACCCGGCCCCTTGAACCATGCGCCAAGCCAGGAGCCGCCGCCGCCGTTGAAATATTCCACCCGGATGGGGTGCCGCCCGGGCTTGAGGTCAATGCTTCCGGAGGCCGTGATCACGCCATGATCACCGTCATTGTCGACTACGGTCTTGCCGCCAATGTACAGCTTGCTGCCATCGTCCGACGCCAGCGAGAATTCATAATTGCCGCCAGTGGCAACCTCCAGCCAGCCTTCAAAAACCACGCCGATGGCATGCTCGCGCGGCAGTTTCAGGTCATCGATGCTGACCTCATATGCCCTGCCCGAGGCGGCAGGCTTCAGCCGCGAAAAATCGGGCAGCCGCACCGGCCCTTCGGGCAGCAGATAGGCGCTGTACCGCAGGCCGCGCGCATCCGGGTCCTGATCGAGGATACGGAAATAGCCGGTTGCGGGGATGCTGACAGGCTGGCCATCGACGAACAGCGTGGCGCGCACGATGGTGCTGCGGGTGATCTGCACCGGACCTTCATACAGCGGAGATTCGTTGGTGGGGATGGTGCTGTCCAGCGTATAACGGATTTCGCCGGTTGCGTCAGGGTTCCGGATGGTCATTTGCACCGGCTGTTTCAGGAAAAGGCCGCCCGACGGGGCATTGCCATCGCCCTCCGGCTCGATCACCGGCGAGGCGTAAAAACTGCTGGTCCGATAAGCTTGCGCCGGTACCGGTTCGCCGGTCAGGATCGGCCTGACCGGGCGGCCCAGCCACGCATAGGGGATTTCCGCGCCAAGCAGCCACAAGGCGGTCGCGGGCGTGTCGAAGGTGTTGATCGGAAGATCCAGGCGATAGCCGGGCTTTACTCCCTTGCCGGACGCGACCCACGGAATTTCCAGTTCAGCTAATGTTGCGCCGCCATGTCCCTTGCCAACCCCGCCATGGTCAGAGGTAACGATAATCACCGTCTCACCGGCGATTCCGGCATCCACAACAGCCCGCCGGATCGTACCGATTGACGCATCGGCTTTGGCTACCGCTGCATAATAATGCGCGGTCCCGTGCCCATGAGCATGCCCGACATGATCGACGTTATCGAGATGGACGAACAGAAATGCCGGTCGCTTCGCCTTGATGTAGCTTGCAGCCAGTGTTGCGGTTTCTTCCTCCGTCTTGCCATGGACGTCATATTTCACGAAGCGGCGATCATAAAGATTCGCGAAACCGTCCCAGTTATAAACCGACCCCGTTTCCAGATCGGGAAACTGATCGGCGAGCACCTGAAAGATCGACGGGAAAAAATTGCCCGAGCCGGTAACGGAAGTAGGGAAGTTGAATTCACCGACACGCCAGTCGTTGCTGGTCACGCCATGTTGTTCAGGTCCGGCGCCGGCAAGCATCGACGCCCAGTTGGCGCTGCTGGAGGTGGGCAGTACGCCCCGCGCATTCATGCTCCAAGCCCCCTTCGCCATCAATTCGTCGATGTTGGGAGTTTCGGCGTTTCGAATACCGTCCGGGCTAAGGCCGTCGACGCCAATGACGATCACATGGCGTGCGCGCTGCGTCGTGTCGTTGTTGGATCGGGCAACCGAATCGCCGACCCAGCCTGTGACTGCAAACATGATAACAGCGAGCAAAAAAACAGCTCGGCCCCCGATACTCATAACGCGCTCCATTTACCGGTGCGGGAAGGACGGACCGCAGGGCACAGCCATCCGATGCACTTGTCCAGACCAGTTAACAGCCGTCGGTTACAGTTTCACGACATTGCTGCAGCGCACTGCCGTACCTCCGTATTCAGACACGGTTTGAACGAGAATACGGCCCCCGGACCCATAAATTGACAGCCGGGGGTTTTCCAGAAAGAAGAGGCCGCCAAATGGCGGCCTCTCGCTCACAGCTTACGCAGCCTTCTTCGCCGCTTTCTTAAGAGCCCTGATCTTCTTCTCGTGCTTGTCAACCTTGGCTTCGCGCTTCCTGATCTCCTGCTTGAGGGAGATCACTTTTTTATCCGCGGCTGTTTTGGCTGTCTTCGACATATATTGTCTCCTTGTTCGTAGGGCTTTCGGCCGGCGTGTTCTGGTTAATGAACCCCCGGATGAACTGCCTGATTTCACGCGCGGCGCTGGTATCCAGTTGTTCGCATAATTGCAGAAACTGCTCGCGCTCTGCGCTGCTGATACGGATCAGCAACTGACTATCTTTCTTGTTGCGTTTCACCTTATCGGATTTCTCTGTCATGGCGCGCTCATACAAAAAAGATATATGCATTGTATATACATTTATATATCTGTCAAGACACGCAGGAGCCGATTGGGGTGAGCACGGCTCGAACCGCAACTGATGCCGCCATTGCGACGGGGTTGTTCACAAGAGTAAGCCTCATCACAGCAAGAGCAGGAGATCGCATCATGAAAGCGGGTCGGTTGGGCGTAGCGGTGGGCCTGTGCCTTTTCATCGGCTCATCCGTTGCAGCGCAGACGGCACCGGATGTCGAACGCGGTTTGACAATCGCCAGGACCCATTGCGCCCAATGTCATTCCATCGACAACGCCGACGCGAGCCCAAGCCCGCATCCGGGCGCGCCACCCTTGCGGGATCTTCACACGCGCTACCCGGTAGAAAACCTCGAAGAAGCCCTGGCCGAAGGTATTGTGACGGGTCATCCGGCCATGCCGCCATTCCACTTCGAGCCGGATCAGATCGCCAGTCTGATCGCCTTCCTGAAATCACTGGAATAATGTAGCGCGGACCCGCCCTGGCCGATTTCGGGCTGCCGAAATGCGGGATGCGGCGATCGCCATTATCCATCCACTGTCTGATAGTTTGATTAAACGATTGCCATCGTTGCCCGCACAAATGCGAACAACGGTGGCAATCCGGCCAAAAAGATATCTGGCTCCCCGGGCAGGATTCGAACCTGCGACCGTCCGATTAACAGTCGGATGCTCTACCGCTGAGCTACCGAGGAAGAATGCGCGGCTATAATTGGCTCCGGCGCGCTTGCCAAGCCCTTTTCATGGTTTCCGGTTAAAAGACCTGTTTCCGGGCGGGGGAAGTTGCCCCGTCTTTTCGTATTCCCCATGTGTATGCGATGAATCATATCGCTGGAATTGCTCCGTCGTTCGGATCGCCCGGATCCGACGTGGAATTGTTGTTTCTGGCGCGCGATGGCGATAGCGCCGCTTTTGGCGAGCTTGTGCGCCGGTTGGCAAGGCCGGCGCTGGCGGTGGCCATTCGCGTGCTCGGTGATCATGCGCTGGCCGAAGACGCCGTGCAGGATGCTTTTGCCCGCCTGTGGCGGGAAGCCGGAAGGTTTGATGCCGAACGCGGCAGTTTTCCCGGATGGTGGCGGCGGATGTTGATGAATTGCGCGCTCGACGCTCGGCGCCGTCTGAAGCCGGTGCAGCCGCTGGAACTCGCCGCTGAGGTGGCCGATCCCGCTGCGGGCCCGGAGGATGCCGCCCATAGCAACGGTATCGCCGCACTTGTGCAGGCAGCGGCGGCCAGCCTGCCGCATCGGCAGCGCGCGGCGCTGACGCTGTTCCATGGCGACGGGCTGTCCATGGCGGAAATTGCGGACGCACTTGGCAGTACGGAAAAGGCTGTGGAAGGTTTATTGTTGCGCGGGCGCGCGGCGCTGCGCGACAAACTCGAAGAATTGCGGGGGGTAGAGAGATGATGATGCGTAAAGATTATAGTGAAAGCGAGTTTGAGGCAGCAGTTGAAGCCTGGGCAAAAACGGATTTTGGCGATGACGCGGCGATTGGCCGAATCATCGCGAGGACCGAAAAGCTGGCCGAGACTGCAATGCCCGAGACCCGGACGCATGCACGTCATGGCTGGCGCAAGCTGGTATTTGGCGTTGGCATTGCCGCATCGGTCGCCGTGGCCATGCTGGTAATGCCCGGAACAGACCCGAAAACGGGCATGAAGCAAGAGGTGTCTTTCATAGAAGCGGAAGAGAACGGGACAGACAGCGACGAGACAGTGGACAGTTTCGCGCTGCTCTACACCCCGACCATGGAAGAGGAATTATACATATGACACAGCGCAAACTCGTAGCGATACTTGCAGCAGGCCTGCTGGCGGCCCCCGTGATGGCGCAAACCGCCACGCCCGCGCCGGCAACGCCTCAGGATAGCGCCGGTCAAGCGGCGAACAGGCAGCATTCCCACAAGGATCGCGGACCACGCATGTCCGAAGAAGGCCGCAAGATCATGGGCGAAACCATGCGCGCCAAACGTCAGGATGTGGACCGCGAAAAGCTCCGCGCCGTGCGGGAAAAGATCGCCACGATCGTCGGCGCACCGAAGCTGGATGTCGGCGCGTTGCGGGCGGCCATGCGGGATGAGAGGCAACTGGTCGATCTCCGCCATGCCAATCATCAGGAACGGATGATCGCGGCGCTGCAAAAATTGTCGCCCGAAGATCGCAAAATCTTCGCCGAGCGCGCCAACCATCAGCGCAAGAATATCGACCGTCGTATGCACCACAAGCGGACAATGCAGCCAGCCGCCGGCCCGGCGCAAACGCCGGTGAACTGAGCGGAAAGCAAATCCATATCCCGCCGCGCGTTTATGTGCGGCGGGTTTTCCTTGCAAATCTGACTCATACATGGCATATGCTGCGGCGCAGCGATGGCTTCCGCCCCGAACAGCGGGGAGTGCGAGGGTGCCTTTCGCAAGGCGCGTGCATGATTCGGAAGCCTTCGGGCCGGTCGTATCAACCTTGGTTTACCGCTGCATAATTTGGGAATGCCCCGGCCACGCGGGTGTTCCGGCCTCCTCGCCCGATGGCGGGGTTTATGCTTTTGAAAGATGATATGACCACTTTTAACGACCTTGGCCTGGCCGAGCCGCTGCTGCGCGCGCTTGCCGACGAAGGCTATACCTCCCCCACCCCTATCCAGGCCCAAGCCATCCCACCAGCCCTTGCCGGACATGACTTGTTGGGCATCGCCCAGACCGGTACGGGCAAAACCGCGGCCTTCGCGCTGCCCATTCTCAACCGTTTGGCCGAAAATCCCGCGCCGCGCCGCAAATGCGCCACGCGCGTGCTGGTGCTCGCCCCCACTCGCGAACTGGCGACACAAATCGCCGACAGCTTCCGCTCTTACGCCCGTTACCAGAAGCTGACAGTGATGACGGTCTTCGGCGGCGTGCCGATTCCCCGCCAGGAAAAGCAACTGGCGTCTGGCGTCGATGTGCTGGTGGCGACGCCCGGTCGCCTGCTCGACCTGATCGACCGTCGCGCGCTGCTGCTGGATACGGTGGAAGTGCTGGTGCTGGACGAGGCCGACCAGATGCTCGATCTGGGCTTCATCCATTCGCTGAAGCGTATTGCCGGCCTGTTACCGCGCCGTCGCCAAAGCCTGTTTTTCTCGGCCACCATGCCGAAAACCATCGCCGAACTCGCGGGACGCTTCCTGACCGATCCGGTTCAGGTGGCGGTTGCACCGGTTTCCACCACGGCGGAACGGGTCGAGCAGTTCGTTACATTTTTGAATCAGGCTGAAAAACAGGCGTTGCTGACCATGACGCTGCGTCAGCCGGAGTTCGCCAAGGCTCTGGTGTTTACCCGCACCAAGCATGGCGCGGATCGCGTCGTGCGTCATCTGGCTGGCGCGGGCATTCCGTCGGCGGCGATTCATGGCAACAAGAGCCAGCCGCAACGCGAACGCGCGCTGGCGGCCTTTCGCGATGGTGACATCGGCGTGCTGGTGGCAACCGACATCGCCGCGCGCGGAATCGATATCGATTCTGTCAGCCATGTGATCAACTTCGAGCTGCCCAATGTGCCGGAACAATATGTCCACCGCATTGGCCGCACGGCGCGCGCCGGTCGCGATGGCGTGGCCGTATCCTTTTGTGCTCCCGATGAAAAAGCCTATCTGAAGGATATTGAAAAGCTCACCCGGCAAAAGGTTGCGCCCGTTCCCTTGCCGACGAATTTCGTTGCCGAGGCTGAAAAACTGCCCAAACCGGTGGCCGATACGCGTGGCGAACGGCCTGAGCGCGCGCGCCGGGGCGAAGTAGGCCGTCACCGCGATGCGGCGCGGCCCTTTGGTGAAAAGCGGAGCGGCGCCGGTGAAAATGCCGGGCAGCGTCCGCGCGGCCACGCCAGCCGGGGCGCGGGCGGTCCGCCGCCGCAAAACCGCTTCGGCGGCAAGCCCGGCCAGGGGCGTTTTGCCGGCGGCGCGCAGCGTAGCGGCGGCGGCAACCGGGCGACTTCCGGACGTTGACATAACCCGGCGGGCGGGAAACCGCCCGCCGGGATAGCGCGCACAACAGGCCGCATAAACACCGGAAAGAACCGGTTTCACCGCATTAAACAGCGGTCGCGCATCCGACCCCCTTGCACTTTGCCCCAACCCTTGTGACATTAGATGGCAGAAAGGCCGGGTTTCGCCGGTCAACCATCAAGGGTCGGCATCTGCCGGCCAGGCAAGGAAGGTCCCGATGCCCTCATTCTCGCGTGACCTGGAAACGACCCTCCACAACGCGCTGGCGGAAGCCAGCCGGCGGCGTCACGAATATGCAACCCTCGAACATCTGTTGCTGGCCCTCATCAGCGACACCCACGCCAGCGTCGTGATGAAGGCCTGCGGTGTCGATCTCGAAGAGTTGTCAGGACAGGTCACACGCTATCTCGACACCGAACTGGGCAGCCTGAAGGCTGACAGTTCCGTCGATCCCTCCCCCACCGCCGGCTTCCAGCGCGTGGTGCAACGCGCCATCCTGCATGTGCAAAGTTCGGGGCGGGAAGACGTCACCGGCGCAAATGTGCTGGTGGCGCTGTTTTCCGAACGCGAAAGCCATGCCGTCTATTTCCTGCAACAACAGGATATGACCCGGCTGGACGCGGTTTCCTATATCAGCCACGGCATCGCCAAGGCGGGGGGCATGAGCGAGCCGAAAAGCCCGAAAGGCGCGGAAGAGCAGCCGGACCCGCGCAACGAGGACAAGCAGCGCGGCGAACGCCAGCAGAAAGCGCCCGCTTCGGCGCTGAAACAGTTCACCGTGAACCTCAATGAAAAGGCGCAGGCCGGCAAGATCGACCCGCTGATCGGACGTTCCTCCGAAGTGGACCGCACGATCCAGATTTTGTGCCGCCGTTCGAAGAACAACCCGCTGTATGTGGGCGATCCCGGCGTCGGCAAGACGGCGATTGCCGAAGGTCTGGCGCGCAAGATCGTTGAAGGTGACGTTCCCGACGTGCTGAAACCGGCGGTCATCTTCGCGCTCGACATGGGCGCGCTGCTCGCCGGCACGCGCTATCGCGGCGATTTCGAAGAACGGCTGAAAAATGTCGTTACCGAACTCGAAAAAACTCCGCATGCGGTACTGTTCATCGATGAAATTCACACGGTAATCGGGGCGGGCGCAACGTCGGGCGGCGCGATGGACGCATCCAATTTGCTGAAACCGGCGCTCTCCAGCGGGTCCATCCGCTGCATCGGCTCCACCACCTACAAGGAGTTTCGCAACCATTTCGAGAAGGACCGGGCGTTGCTGCGCCGGTTCCAGAAGATCGATGTGAACGAGCCGACGGTCGAGGATACGATCAAGATATTGACGGGCCTGAAACCGGCGTTCGAAGAGCATCACCATGTGCGCTACACGCCGGACGCTATCCGTACCGCCGTGGAATTGTCCGCGCGCTACATCAACGATAGGAAATTGCCCGACAAGGCGATCGACGTGATCGATGAATCCGGGTCGGCGCAAATGCTGCTTCCGGAAGCGAAGCGCAAACGGGTGATCGGCGTGAAGGACATTGAAGCGGTGGTCGCCACCATGGCGCGCATCCCGCCGAAGTCCGTCTCCACCGACGACAAGCAATTGCTGGCGACTCTGGATGCCGATCTGAAACGTGTCGTTTTCGGGCAGGACAAGGCGATCGATCTGCTGGTATCGGCCATCAAATTGTCCCGCGCAGGGCTCCGGGAACCGGACAAGCCCATCGGCAATTATCTGTTTTCCGGCCCAACGGGCGTCGGCAAAACCGAAGTGGCCAAACAGCTTGCCAGCCTGCTCGGCATCCCGCTGACCCGGTTCGATATGTCCGAATATATGGAGCGCCATTCGGTGTCGCGGCTGATCGGCGCGCCGCCGGGCTATGTCGGCTTCGATCAGGGCGGCTTGCTGACCGACGCGGTCGATCAGAATCCGCACTCGGTGCTTTTGCTCGATGAAATCGAAAAGGCGCACCCGGATCTGTTCAACATCCTGTTGCAGGTAATGGATAATGGCAAGCTGACCGACCATCATGGCAAGACGGTCGATTTCCGCAATGTCATCCTGATCATGACCACCAACGCGGGTGCCGCCGATATGGCGCGCGAGGGCATCGGTTTTGGTGATGTCCAGCGGGTCGGCGAGGACGAGGAAGCGATCAAGCGCATGTTCACGCCGGAGTTCCGCAACCGGTTGGATGCGATTGTGCCGTTCGACTATCTGCCGCCGGCGATCGTCAGCCTCGTGATCGACAAGTTCATTCTGGAACTGGAACTGCAACTTGCCGAACGCGACGTGCATATCTCGCTGTCGGACGAAGCGAAAAGCTGGCTCATCGCCCGCGGCTACGACCGTCTCTATGGCGCGCGTCCGCTGGGTCGCCTGATCCAGGAAAGCATCAAACGCCCGCTGGCCGACGAACTGCTGTTCGGCGAACTCGTGAATGGCGGCGAAGTGCGGGTGCATGTGAAGGACGACAAGCCCGCCTTCGAAATCATCCCGGCGGCCCCGAAGGCAAGGCGGCGCAAAAAGGCCGCCGAGCCGGAAGCCGGCACAGCCAGTTGACATGGACAAGGGCGGGTGCTGCACCCGCCCTTTCTTTTATGCGCGCGATTTTGGTGCGCCGGTGTCGGCCATTGCGCTGAAGCGTCCCCTCCCCTAGCTATCGGCCCTTTCCCCCGGTTACGAATCATTCGGAAAGGTCAAATCATCATGGCGTCGGCCCCGGAAAATTATACCCCTGCAGGGTCTGTGTCCTCGGCGGAACTGAAACAATATGTCGAGCGGCTGGAACGGCTGGAAGAAGAAAAAAAGGGCATTGCCGAAGACATCAAGGGCGTCATGGCCGAACTGAAAATGCAGGGGTTCGATGGAAAGACCGTGCGCAAGGTTTTGCGTCTGCGGCAGATGAAACAGAATGAGCGGATGGAAGAAGAAGCCCTGCTGCAGACCTATCTCGAAGCGCTCGGAATGGCCTGACCGCGTTTAATCTCGCTCGAACAGCGCGGTGACCTGCATGGTCGCCACCTTCCGGTCGTGCTGGTTATGCAGCACGACCTTTGCGGTCATGATACCGGCGTCCGCGCGGGATGCGGATGGCCGCGCCATGATCACCTCGACGGTCCCCGTCAGAAGATCATCGGGATAGACAGGCGCCAGCCAGCGAACCGCATCGACGCCCGCACCAGCGAGATTACGCAAACCCCGCTCTTTCCAGTATTTGTCCATCAACCGGTACATCACCATCACCGTGTGCCAGCCGCTGGCGGACAGACGCCCGAATACCGGATTGGCCGCACCGGCTTCATCGTCCAGGTGAAAGGGCTGGGGATCATATTGCGCGGCAAAGGCAATGACTTCGTCGCGTGTCATCCGATATGCGCCAAGAGCAAATTGATCCCCCTGGCGCAACTGGTCAAAAATCAGGGGTGCAGGCATAAACTCTCCTCTGGTGTCACAGCCCTCGCACAGACACGGGCGCCTCGCCAGCCATTGACTTTTGCGCTCCCTGGCCGCACAAGTCCCCCCCTTAACACGCACGAATCAATTCGCGCGTCCATGGATGCACGCCGGTCAGCGAGGGTTCGCCCGCCGGCGCGATAGCTGTTGGAGTTTTTCATGCGCGGGATCGCCGCCTGATGTTCGAAAGCCTGTCCGAACGCCTTACCGGCGTATTCGACAAGCTGCGCGGTCGTGGCGCGCTCAACGAACTCGAGGTGCGGGCAGCGATGCGCGAGGTGCGGATCGCGCTGCTCGAAGCCGATGTCGCCCTGCCGGTCGTCAAGGATTTTGTTGAGCGGGTAACCGACCGCGCTGTTGGCTCCGAAGTATTGAAATCGGTGACGCCCGGCCAGCAGGTCGTCAAGATCGTCAACGATGCCCTGATCGAAACGCTCGGCACCGAAGCCGCCGATCTCGAACTGAATGTCACGCCACCGGCCGTTATCATGATGGTCGGCCTGCAAGGCTCGGGCAAGACCACAACGACGGCCAAGCTCGCCAAACTGCTGAAGGAAAAGCGCGGCAAGAAGGTGATGATGGCGTCGCTCGACGTCAATCGCCCGGCGGCGCAGGAACAATTGCAGGTGCTGGGCGGGCAGATCGGCGTCGCCACCCTGCCGATCATTGCCGGGCAGCAGCCCGTCGATATCGCAAGGCGCGCATTGCAGGCGTCGAAGCTGCAAGGTTTCGATATCGTCATGCTCGACACCGCCGGTCGCCTGCACGTCGATCAGGCGCTGATGGCCGAGATGAAGGCGGTGGCAGGCGTCGCCGATCCGGCGGAAACCCTGCTCGTCGTCGATGCACTGACCGGCCAGGATGCGGTGAACGTCGCCGAAAGCTTCAGCCGTGAAGTAGCCCTTACCGGCGTGGTGATGACGCGGATGGACGGCGACGCGCGCGGTGGCGCTGCGCTGTCGATGCGGCATGTGACAGGCAAGCCGATCAAATTCATCGGCACCGGCGAAAAGATCGACGCGCTGGAGCCCTTCCACCCCGAACGCGCCGCCGGTCGCATCCTCGGCATGGGCGATGTCGTGTCGCTGGTGGAGCGAGCCGCCGAAACCATCGACGCAGACGATGCCGAGAAAATGGCGGCAAAGCTCGCCAAGGGCAAATTCGATCTGGAAGATATGCGTCTGCAGTTCCGCCAGATGCAGAAAATGGGCGGCCTGGGCGCGCTGGCCAAAATGTTGCCGGGTATGGCGAAGGCCGAAGAAGCCATGGCCAAAGGCAAGGTCAACGACAAATCGGTGGCCCGCATGGAAGCCATCATCCTGTCGATGACGCCAAAGGAACGTCAGAAGCCGGAACTGATGAACGCCAGGCGCAAGATCCGGGTGGCGAAAGGCTCCGGCACCACCGTGCAGGAAGTGAACAAGCTGCTGAAAATGCACGCTGATATGGCGACAGCGATGAAGCGGCTGAAGAAAATGGGCGGTCTTGGTGCGCTGGCCGGCATGTTTGGCGGCGGCAAGGGCGGCATGCCCACGGATATGCCCGGCATACCACAAGGGTTCCCCGGCGGCCTTCCGGGCGGTTTGCCCAAAGGTCTGTTCGGGCGGAAAAGCTAGTTTAACTATCAGATTTTTAAAGAGGAAAGCAGTTATGGCATTGTCGATCCGTCTGGCGCGTGGTGGCGCCAAAAAGCGGCCGGTTTATCGTATTGTGGTAGCGGACAGTCGCGCACCGCGCGATGGCCGCTTCATCGAAAAGCTGGGCACCTATAATCCGTTACTGCCGCGCGATTCCGAGGCCCGCGTGACGCTGGATACCGAGCGCGCGAAGCATTGGCTGACGGTCGGCGCACAACCGTCAGACCGCGTGGCGCGTTTTCTGGATGCCGCCGGCCTGATAAGCCGCACTGCGAAGCACAACCCGAATAAGGCCGAACCGGGCGACAAGGCGAAAGAACGCGCCGAAGCCCGCGCCGCGAAACTGGCCGAAGCCGAAGAAGCTGCTGCTGCCGCCACTGCCGCCCCCGCTGAGGAAGCGGCCAGCGACACCCCGGTCGAAGAATCGACGGAAGCCTGACCATGTCAGCCAGCCCCGACCGGCCAGTAACCCTGGCGGCGGTGGCTGGCGCGCATGGCGTACGCGGCGAAGTGCGCCTGAAGCTGTTCGCGGAATCGCTGGACAGTTTCACCTCGCACAAAAGTTTCGATGCTGGCGGGCGAACCCTGACCTTGCGCGGTGTACGCGAAGGGTCATCGGGGCCGGTTGCGCGCTTCGCGGAAGTCACTGATCGCAATGCTGCCGAAGCGTTACGCGGACAGGTGTTGACCGTGCCGCGCTCGGCCCTGCCACCGCTCGGCGAGGGCGAATATTATTGGCATGACCTGATCGATCTGCCCGTTCTCACCGAAGATGGAAAAAGGATCGGTCGGGTCGAATCCGTCGACAATCACGGCGCATCGGACCTTATCACCGTCGAACGGCCCGATGCGCCGGCGCTCATGTTGCCGGTGATCCCGGCGGCCATCCAGATCCACCCCGACCGGCTGATCGTCGGCCGGGAATGGCTGGAACAGGAATAATCAGAGCGACTCTTCGATCCATCGCTTCAGCGAGGATTTCGGTTCCGCGCCCAGCTTGGACGCCACCTGCTCGCCGTCCTTGAACAGGATCATCATTGGAATGGACCGCACGTTGAACTTGCCGGCCCATTCCGGGTCATCGTCGATGTTCACCTTGGCGATCACCAGCTTGTCGCCCAGTTCGTCGGAGATTTCTTCCAGCGCGGGGCCGATCATCCGGCATGGGCCGCACCATTCGGCCCAGAAATCCACCAGAACCGGCTTGTCATTTTGCAGAACGTCCGCCTCGAACGAGGAATCGCTGACCTTCACCGTCGCCATCTTGATCTCCTTCAAAACTCTGAAATAACCCGGCCAGCGCCGCAATCAAGTCTCAGGTGCAAATGCGTCCAGCAGCGCATCCGGCAACGCCAGCAGTTTCGGACCATGCGTGAACAGCAGCATCGTATCGATCCGGCGCCCCGGAAATGCGAGCGCCAACACGGCTCGATAGGCTGCCATCTGCCGCAGATAGGCCGGAGCAACCGTCTCCGCACTGGCCGGCACCGACAGCCCGGTCTTGAAATCCACCAGCAATAAATATTCCGGCGTCACCAGCAGACGGTCCACCGTCCCCGCAATTACCGCATCGCCCACCAGGCCGGCGATCGGCGCTTCGGCCAGCGCATCCGGTCCGAACAGATTCGCGAGTTCCGGCAAATCAAGGACCGCCAGCACCGTCTTCAGGATGCCGTCCACCTCATCTCCAGCGCCGTGCGCCCGCAGCCAGCGCCGTGCAACGTCGGCGCGCTTTGCCGGATCAACATCGGGCAGATACTGAAACAGGCCATGCATCCAGCGCCCGCGCTCCAGCCGTGCCCGCTGGTCTGCCGCCGCCGGCCCGGTGGCGGGGCCATCTTCCATCGCCGAGGGTGTCAACGGACGGGTCGGGCGAGTCGGCGGTGGCGCTTTCGTCAGCACCAGCCCCTCATGGTGCCGCAGCGTAGCGTCGGCAGGGACGATGTCTGCGTCTGGTTGTTGTTGCCAGTTCCCGCGCCGGACACGCAGCGTCTCCCCCGGCCACAGCGGCGTATCCAGCGTTTCGACGTCATCCATTCCGGCCATCGCCTGACGCGCCACACCCCACCAGCGCGACGGATGATCCTCTTCCTGCAATTTATCCGCAACTTTCGGCGACACCGCGCCGCCAATGAATAAGTGATCCACGGCGCGCGTCAGCCCGACATACAGCAGCCGCAAAGCCTCTTCTTCCTCGGCCAACCGGCGATTGTCGAGGATTTGCCTCGGGGGGCCGGACAGCGATTTGGCCGACGGAAAAAATAGCGGGATCTCCGCATCCTGGCCCAACAGCTTCACCGGAACAAACCGGTCCTGCCGGGGGCGGGCCCCGTGGGCCGCATCCGCCAGCACCACCACCGGCGCTTCCAGCCCCTTCGCGCCATGGATGGTCATCAGCCGCACCTCGCCGGCGGCGGCATCCGGGTCGCGCTTCACCTCGCTGCCATCCGCTGACAACCATGCCAGAAATGCTTCCAGCGACAGCAGATGCCGCGCTTCATAGGCCACCGCCTGGCATAAGAGTTCGTCAATTGCCTGTTGTGCATCCTGCCCAAGCCGCGCCAGCAACAACCGCCGACCCGCCAGTTCACCCGATAATATCGTATCGAGAAACACATAGGGCGTCGCATAATCCGCCATCGCCAGCACGCGGCCCAGCCAGTCCCGGGCGGCCTCGGCGCGGGGGTCCGTCGCCCCGGCCGCACCCAGCGCTTCCCACAGACTGCGCGGACGGTCCCGCGAGATGGCGCGCACTTCTTCATGCTTCCAGCCGAGGAAGGGAGACACCAGCAACTGCGCCAGATTAAGATCGTCTTCCGGCTGCACCGCGAACCGCATCAATGCCATCAGGTCGAGCACGGCATAGGGTTCGGTCAGCAGCAACCGGTCGACGCCCGCCACCGGCACATCCGCTTGATGCAAGGCGGCAACCAGCCCGGTCATCAGTTTCGAGCGTTTACGCAACAGGATCAATATGTCGCCGGCGTGCGCCCACCGCCCCTGCGCCGCCAGCCACAGCCGTTCAGAATGACCTACCGTCAGCCACGCCCGCACCTGGCTTGCCAATGTGGCCGCCATCTGGCGCTCGGCCTCCTCCTGGTTCGGCTCCTCACCGTTGCCATCTTCCGGATCATCCTCCGCGCCCGCCACCAGCAAGGGCCAGATGACCACCTCGCTGGCGGCTTCCGCCCGGTTGGCCACATGCGGCGTCAGTTCTTCCCGCATACCCAAAGCTGCATGGCCGAGATTTTTCAGCACCGCATCCACCAGTTCCAGAACGGCGGGGCCAGAGCGAAAAGACCGGTCGAGCGGCACCAGATCAAGCGGGCGACCTGACGTTTCCGCACGGACGGCGACACTTTCGCGTTCGGATTCGAACAGGCGCGGGTCCGTGCCCTGGAAGCCGTAAATCGCCTGTTTGTAATCACCGACGACGAACAGGCTGCGCTTCTCCCGCGTGCCAGCGCCTGCGAAATATTCGTCCGATACCTTGCGCAGGATCGCCCATTGGCGGGCGTTGGTATCCTGCGCTTCGTCCACCAGCAGATGATCGAAACGCTGATCCAGCTTCCAGCCCACCCAGTCCGGCATACCCGGTTCGCCGAGCAACCGCCCCGCAATGGCGATCATGTCGTCATAATCAATAGCGACTTCGGCGCGTTTCAGCCGCGCATAATGCGCCACATAGCGCATACCGACACGCAAATGCCGTGCCGCATGATCGGCCAGCACATAGCGCGCCGCCAGCGCCTCCACCGCCAGAACGTCCGCCGCCAGATCGTCGATAATCGCGCGCAGTTCCGGGGTTTTCTTCACCGCATGCCCGCATTTCTGCGGCTCATCCTTTTGCGTCAGCACCAGCTTGCGGAGATCGCCAAGACCAATGCGCCGCGCCGCCGCGTCTCCCGCCAGCCAGGCGCGTGCGGCGGCGGCGTTGGCAAGACCGGTAGCCGCGCCCCAGAACTCCATGCCATCGGCAAATGCCCGCAACCGCGAATCGTCGAAAATGCCGGGCGCCAGAACTTCCTCCACCGCAGCTTCGGCGGTCGGGCGCTTCAGCTTCAGGTAACGCCGCAGCGCCGGGTCCACCGTACCGGGCATCGAAAAGGCCGCCAGTCCTTCGGTATAGCCCAGCATGATCTGCAACGCCCGGCGCACGCCATTTTCGCCACGGGCCACCGCCAACTCGGCGAGATCGTCAAGAAAATCGCTGTCGTTCGCCCGCACGGCTTCGGCTACGAGTTCGGACAGCGCACGCGCCTGAAGCTGTTGCGCTGCGCGCTCATCCAGCGCGACGAAACCCGGCGGCAATCCCGCCTCTACCGGGAAGGCCGCCAGCAACCCTTGTGCAAACCCGTGCAGCGTCTGCACTTTCAGGCCGCCTGGCACCTCCAGCGCCAGGGTGAACAGGCTTCGTGCCCGCGCCAGCATGGCGGCCTCCGGATTGATTCCCAGCGCCTGCAATTCGGCCACCAGCCGCGCTTCGTCCGCGCCCATCCATTCGCCCAGCCGGCGCGTCAGACGGATTTGCATTTCGGCGGCGGCGGCGCGGGTGAAGGTGAGCGCGAGGATGCGGTCAGGCTGACTGCCGGCCAGCATCAGCCGCAGCATGCGGTCCGTCAGCACCTGGGTCTTGCCGGTGCCTGCCGACGCCGAAACCCACACATGCGCCGCCGGATCGGATGCGCGCAATTGCGCCCTGGTGCGCGGATGGACCATAACCGCACTCATCGGCCCAGCCACTCCGCCAGCCGGGCGAGCTGGTCATAATCGCGGGAAACCCGACCATGGACGGGATGGATTTTTGCGGTGAATGGCTGTTCGCCGGTGCAATATTTGCCGATGAGTGCGCGGAACTCCGTTTCCGCTGCCCGGCGATGCCCGGCGACTTCTTCCGTCGTTGACTTGCCCAGCATCGGGCGCACCTGGCCTGGCTCCGCCCCCCCCGACAATTTCCAATATTCCAGCGCCGCCACCGGTCCGGCAGGAACTTCCGCGCACGCACCACTTTCGATCAGCCACGCCAGCAGGGAAAGCTGCGTATCCCAAAGGTCCCTTACCTTGCCGACCTGTGGCAGCGCGCCGGTTTTATAGTCGACGATGCGATAACCCTTGTCGCCCCGGTCGATGCGGTCGGCGCGCCCGATCAGCCAGACGCCATCCACCTCCATCCGCGCGCGGGCCTCCATCCGCAGCGGCGTGAAGCAAGCCGCATCCGCCTGCAGTTGCTCCACCACAAACGCCACCATGCGCTCCACCCGCCGTTGCCACAGCGCCGCGAGTTCCGGCTGTTCGGCAAAGGCCTGGAGTTCGGCGCGGACCAGCGCCGGAATACCGGCGGCGCGCACCGCCGGCTCCTTCAGCCAGCGTTCCAGAATATGGTGTACGACCGTACCGCGATCGCCACCCGTGGGTTCCGCATCGAGCGGATCGAGCGGGTCGAGGCGCATCACCTTGCGGGCATAAATGGTGAAGGGGTCGGCTTTCAGTGTGCCGACTTCCGTCACGCTCAATTCCGTGGGGCGCAACGCCCGCGGCGGGCAGGGTTCGGGCCGCCGGATGCGTATGTCGCGTTCCGGCCGGTCCAGTTCGCGCGCCGCCGTCAACAGCACATGCGCCGCCGGCAATAGATCGCCGCCCGCTTCCGTCACGTCGCCAGCGACGGCCTGCAAGCGCTGCCAGAAGCGGGACGGCACCGAGGGCGCCGTACCTTCGCGTTCGGACCGGGTCAGCAATACCTCCCGCGCGCCCGCTGCACTGATAAAATCATGCGCCATCAGGCCTATACGGCGTTGCAGGCCGGGCAGGCCCAGCGCCTTGCGGATTGCAGGCGCAAGGAAGGGATCGGGTGCAGGTGTATCCGGCCAGACGCCTTCATTCAGACCGCCCAGGATCATTACGTCTGCGCTTTGCAGCCGCGCCTCCAGCGGCCCCCAGATAGCCAGTTGCGGATGCCGTCGCCATACCGGGCGCACTGTCACCGTGGCCAGCAGACCGCCCATAAAACCCGGTACGTCATCCGACTCAAGCGTGATACCGGCCAGGTCTTTTTCC
The DNA here is from genome assembly GCA_041675905.1 of Sphingomonadaceae bacterium. Taxonomy (GTDB): domain Bacteria; phylum Pseudomonadota; class Alphaproteobacteria; order Sphingomonadales; family Sphingomonadaceae; genus Sandaracinobacteroides. Next base: position 32,285 of record JBAYSX010000024.1, read on the forward strand.
GCATCCCCCAGGCTATCGACGAGCCCGGCCAGCGCGCGGCCTGCGTCGCCCGCCCACAATTCCGGACCTGTAAGGCTCTCCGCCACGGCGCGCAAATTTTCGTACAGCGCGTCTCCAGTCCACGTCCGCCGTTCCAGCGGCTTCAACAGCGGCGTCACTTCATCCCGCCACCAGCCTGCAATTTCCGCCAGTTCGGACAATGCAGCACGCGATAGCCGCGCGTCGCGCCGGCCACCTTCTGTTTGCAACCAGACGAGCCGGCGAGCGACGCCATCCAGGCCGGGCGGCGGGCGCAATCCCCGCAGCGCCAGCCGATCCAGCGCCCGCACAAGATCGAGCCAGGGCAGCCGCGCTTCGCCTGCTCGCGCCAGCGGGTGTTTCAGCACCGTCAGCAGTGCGACCGGTGCAAAATTTTCCGCCATCGCATGGGCCAGCGCCAGCAGCAGCGTACCCGGCGCCGTCAGCGACAGCGGCTCGCCTGCGCTGTCATCAATCTCGATGCCGAAGCGCCCCAGTTGCACGCGCACACGCCGTGCCAGTCCCCGGTCCGGCGTCACCAGCGCGGCGGTAGCGCCCGGCCGCCCCACCACCTGACGCATGGCGATGGCGATGGCCAGCGCCTCTTCGGCCGGGGTGCGCGCCGTCAACAGGGCCAGGCCCTGCAAATCCTGCGGGTCCGGCGCGCCGCCCATCAGGCTGGCGGCCATCGCGGGCGGCGCCATCGCCCGCATCAACAGGCGGCTGCGGGCGGGCGGGCTACCGGCAAGACCGGCGGCGCGATGCGGCCACGGGCGCACCTCGGCAGGGTTCACGCCCATCCGGTGCAACAGATGCGCCAACGCGAATTGCGGATGTGTTTCCAGTGGCGGACCATCATCGCCACCCATGATCGCCTGCCATTGCACCGGGGGAGTTTCTGTATCGAACCCCGGCAGCACCAATTGTCCCTGCGGCAGGCGCGCCGCCACCGAAAGCAATTGCGCCACTGGCGGCGGCGCATTGACGATGCCGGCAACCGTAATCGCAAAAGGCGGCGGGCTTTGCTGCCAGCGACGGGCAAGCCCGTGAAGTGTAGCGACGCGACGCGCCGTCGGGTCGCCCTGCCCGCGCATCGTAATAATGTCCGGCCAGTGCCGCATCACCACGGCCAGCAGCTCGCGATTCTTCAGCCAGTGCTGCTGCAATTCACCGCCCGGATCGATGGCTTCCACATCTGTGGCGCGGCAGCCTTCCAGCGTTAAAGTGTCAAGGGCGGCGGCAAGTTGCGCCGCCAGCGCCAGCGCTTCCGCCGGGCGGCGCGTGCCCGATGCGCCCAGAAGCCGCGCCAGCGCCAGTTGCCGCGCCAGCGGCGGCATGGCGGGCGCGCTGTCTTCCGCCGCGTCGCCATACAGGATCGCATCGGCATCGCCTTCCACATCGGCGATGGGAGCCATGCGCGGCAACAACAGCGCCCGGCCATCGGCGCGGCGCACAAAAGCTTCGGTCACGGCCCTTACACTGCGGCGATTGGGCAGCAGGATCAGGCTGCGCGCCAACTCCAGCGGGTCAGGCGTCGCCGCCAGCAGCCCGGCGGCAAGGTCATCGGCAAAAACCCGGTCGGACGCGATGGAGAAAATTGTCGGCATGACGCGGTCAGAGCCGGCCCAGCAGCTTTTCCGTCTCGCGCACCGATTCCGCCGTGCCGACATCGAACCACAGGCCCTGGTGCACGACGCCGAACACCCGCCCTTCGGCCCCGGCGCGGTCCCACAGCCGGTTCATCGAAAAAGGCGCGGGCTCCACTCCGTCGAACAGCCGACGGGACAGCATTTGCAGACCGGTATAGACGAACGGCGCAACCCGGCCCGGACGGCGGCGACTCAGCCGGCCTGCGGTATCCATATGGAAATCGCCCGGCCCGGGATGGCAATGGGCATGCGCGTGCGGGACAAGCAGCAACAGCGCGTCCATGCGCTCCGCATCCCAATGCTGTTTCAGCAATTCGACCGCGCCCACCGGCCCATCGATCCAGATATTATCGGAATTGATCGCCAGAAACGGGTCGGTGTCGATCAGGGGTAAAGCCTTCGCGATGCCGCCGCCGGTTTCCAGCAACTGTTCGCGTTCGTCGGAAATGCGGATCTTCATGCGCGATGCGCGCGCCGCCAGATGCGCTTCGAGGCGGTCGGCCATATAATGCACATTCACCACCGCCTGACGCACGCCGCCAGCCAGCAGCGTGGCAATGGCGCGATCGATCAGCGCCCTGCCCCCCACTTCCACCAGCGGTTTCGGGCGTGTGACGGTGTACGGGCGCATCCGCCGGCCCAGCCCGGCGGCGAGAATCATCGCCGTCGGCGAAACATCTACAGACATCTTATTTCCACCGGGCAGCCCTTTCCGCTTGCGGAATATGTTGATCGAACCATTGTTTCACCGGTTGGAGCGCCGGATGGGCGAAATTGCGCTCCAGATAGCCCCAGACGCGCGGCAACCGCTCGACATAGCCTTTCCGGCCATCGCGATCCCGCAACCGCACGAAAATACCGAGGATCTTCACATTGCGCTGCGCCCCGAGAACTTCATAGGCGGCGCGCAGCGTTCCAGGATCGATATCCGCGCATGCAGTGAAATGGTGGAACATCGCCCGTTCCAGCGCCGGCGGCACATCGCGTCGGGCATCCTGCAACAGCGATACCAGATCATAGCCCGGATGGCCCGCCAGCGCGTCCTGAAAATCCAGCAGACCCAGAGACTGCACGCCGGGACGATCGAGCAGCAGCAGATTTTCGACATGGTAATCGCGCAGCGTCACTACCGGACGCGCAAGCGTTTCCGCCAGCACCGGCGTCAACACTGCATCCCAGGCGGCATTGAACCGCGCATCATCCACCTCGACGCCCACTGCTTTCGCGTACCACTGCGGGAACAGCGCCACTTCGCGCAGCAGCTGCGCGCGATCATAGGGGGCAAGAAAGGCGGGAGGTGCGGCGCGATGCAGTTCCGCCAGAAGCTCGATGGCGGCGGTATAGCTTGCTGTTTCGTCGGCGTGGCCCGCGGCGAGCTCCGGTCCGAGAAGACGGTCGCCAAAATCCTCGATCAGCAGAAAGCCCTGTTTATCGTCCCGCGCGAAAATCTCGGGCGCGGCAAAGCCCGCATCCCGCAGCCAGCCGGACATGGCGGCAAAGGGCCGCACATCCTCATGCTCCGGCGGCGCATCCATCAGCACCGCCTGGCGTACGCCATCGCCGACGCGGAAATAGCGGCGGAAACTGGCGTCGCCCGCCAGCGGCGACACAAGAGCATCGCCCCATCCGCTTGCAGCCAGAAAACCCGCCGCCTGAGGGCGCGGGCGCATTTCGGCCAGGGGAGAGCTATCCGGTGAAGTTACAGGGCTGGCGGCCATCGCCCTTCCCAAGCGCGCGGACAGTCCCAAGTCAAGCGGCGGTCAGTCCCACCTGCGCCGTCCAGCCGCAACCACAGCCGTTCCGGCCAGATTTTTCTGCCCAGACGTTCCGGCCACTCCACCAGCAATACGCCATCGACCAGAAAATCATCCAGCGCCAGCGCATCGGCCTCTTCCGGCAGATCGAGCCGGTAGAGATCGACATGCGCGACCGGCAACCGCAGATCCTCGTAGGTCTGCACCAGCGTGAAGGTTGGACTGGGCACCTCGCCTTCATGCCCCAGCCCTGCGAGGATAGCGCGGGCAAGAGTCGTCTTGCCCGCGCCCAGATCACCGGAAAGCGCGATCACATCGCCTGGTTGCAGCCGTTCAGCCAGAGCCCGCCCGAGCGCCGGCATGTCGGCGGGGTCCAAATGACCGTAGCCAGCCACCGCCAGCGTCGTCTTAATAGCGATAATGATCCGGCTTGAACGGCCCCGTCGCCGGCACACCGATATAGGCGGCCTGCCTGTCGGTCAGTTGCGTCAGTTTCACGCCCAGTTTCGCCAGGTGCAGCGCCGCGACTTTTTCATCGAGATGTTTGGGCAACACATACACTTTCCGCTCATAGGCGGCGGCATTGCCCCACAATTCGATCTGCGCCAGTACCTGGTTGGTGAAGGAAGCGGACATCACGAAGCTCGGGTGGCCGGTGGCGCAACCGAGATTGACCAGCCGGCCTTTCGCCAGCACGATCAGGCGCTTGCCATCGGGGAAGACCACTTCATCGACTTGTGGCTTCACTTCTTCCCAAACATAATTTTCGAGCGCCCCGATCTGGATTTCGGCATCGAAGTGACCGATGTTGCAGACGATGGCGCGGTCTTTCATCGCCCGCATATGTTCCAGCGTAATAACGTCGGCATTGCCTGTCGCCGTCACGAAGATGTCGGCCTGGGGCGCGGCTTCTTCCATGGTCACGACCTGATAGCCTTCCATCGCCGCCTGCAGCGCACAGATCGGATCGATTTCGGTGACGAGCACCCGTGCGCCGCCGTTGCGCAGCGATGCGGCGGAACCCTTGCCGACATCGCCAAAGCCGGCAACAACGGCGACCTTGCCAGCCAGCATCACGTCCGTTGCACGGCGGATGCCGTCAACCAGCGATTCCTTGCAGCCGTAAAGATTGTCGAACTTCGACTTGGTGACCGAATCATTCACATTGATCGCCGGGAACGGCAGGCCGCCCGCCTTCGCCAGTTCGTACAGGCGATGCACGCCGGTGGTGGTTTCTTCGGACACGCCGCGAATCGCGTCGCGCGTACGTGTGAAGAAGCCGGGCGTCGCGGCGGCGCGCTCGCGGATCATGCGGAAGAATTCCACTTCCTCGGCGTTTTGCGGCTCGGGCAGCGGCGTGCCGGATTCGAATTCCGCGCCACGGATGATGTAGAAGGTGGCGTCGCCACCATCATCGAGGATCATGTTGCAGGGCTCGCCATCCCATTGGAAAATGGCGTCGACGAAGCGCCAGTAATCGCGCAGCGTTTCGCCCTTGTGCGCGAACACCGGCACACCGGCGGCGGCGATGGCGGCGGCGGCATGATCCTGGGTGGAGAAAATATTGCAGGAGGACCAGCGGACTTCCGCACCCAGCGCCGTCAGCGTTTCGATCAGCACGCCGGTCTGGATGGTCATATGCAGACATCCGGCGATGCGCGCGCCCGCAAGTGGTTTGGCCGCGCCATATTCCTCGCGCAGCGCCATCAGGCCAGGCATTTCCGTTTCGGCAATCGCCAGTTCCTTACGGCCCCAGGCCGCGAGCGACAGGTCCGCGACGCTGTAGTCGCCGGTCGGGGTTTCGATTTGGGTGGCCACGGGCATACTCCGCCTGGTTGGAAAGGGATTGCCGGTTCAATATCCGCGACAGGGAGCAGTTGCAAGTTTCTTTAAGTCTTTATGCATGGCTGCGCTGGCATTTTACCGGCAACCCCGGCAGATCGCGCCGATGGACCCGACACTGCCCTTTGCCCTGCTCCATGACACCGCAACCGGCGGAGCGCGACTGTTTGCCGAAACCACTGGCATTATCCGCGCCGATTCGATGGACGAGGTGCAACCGGCGCTGACGGCAATGCGTGCGGCGGTGCGCCGCGGCGAATGGCTCGCGGGGGGCATTGGCTATGCTGCCGGCCACGCCCTGGAGCCACGCCTGGCGGGCCTCGGCGCGGACCCGTCCCTGTGGTTCGGGCGCTTCGGACCGCCGCAATGGCTATCTGCCGATGCCGTCACCGAGTTATTGGAGACGTGGGCGCGCCCGGTGCGCATTGGCCGGCCAGAGCCGCTGGTCCCGGAGGCTGCCCATGCCAGGATGGTTGCACGTATCCGGCGCTATATCGCCGCCGGAGACATTTATCAGGCCAATCTGACCTTTCCCTGCACATTGCCGCTGTCCGGCCATCCGCTGGCCCTGTTCGCAAGGTTGCGCCTGATGGCCCA
>JBAYSX010000025.1:0-27577 GCA_041675905.1 Sphingomonadaceae bacterium
CGCCCGCTGGGCAGAGGTGGATGCGCTGGACGAGACAGTGCGCGGTGCCGGCGGCTTTGGCTCGACGGGGCGATCGTGAACCTGACAGACGAACAACTCGATCGTTATCAGCGCCACATCGTCCTGCGCGAAATTGGCGGGCTGGGACAGAAGCGCTTTTTGCAAAGCCGTGTGGCGGTCATCGGCGCGGGCGGGCTTGGCTGCCCGATGCTGGCCAGTCTTGCCGCCGCGGGCATCGGGCGGCTGACCATCATCGACGATGATCAGGTGGCGCTGTCCAATTTGCAACGCCAGACGCTGTTCACCACCGGCGATGTCGGGCGCTGGAAAGCCTATGCGGCCGCCGAGCGTCTCGCCGCCATCAACCCGGATGTGCAGATCGAGGTGGTGACGGCGCGCATTACCGTCGCCAATGCCGAAGCCCTGCTTGCCGGCCATGACAGCATCGCCGACGGATGCGACAATTTCCTCACACGCGCCGTCGTAAATGCCGCCGCCGTAAAGCTGGGCATACCTCTGGTTTCGGCGGCGCTCGGGCCATTCGAAGGGCAGTTGGGCGTTTTTGCCGGCCATCTGCCAGACACGCCCTGCCATGCCTGCTTCGCCGGTGCTGCTACGGATGTACCGGGAACGAGTTGTGCCGATGTGGGCGTATTGGGCGCAGTCGCCAGCGTGATGGGCTCGGCCCAGGCGATTGAGGTGCTGAGACTTGCCGCCGGTTTTGGCGGGAGCCGCATCGGCCAGCTGTGGCTGTTCGACGGGCTGACGATGGAGGCCCGCAGCGTGCGTGTTGCCAAAGACCCCGCCTGCCCCGTTTGCGCGCGATGAAAAACGGGCTTCTGCTTGTCCTGACGGAGGTGGAAGGCGAACGATATGATGCCGCGATAGAAACTGCCGCGACCGCCGCCGCGCTTGGCAGACCCGTAGCGCTGCTGTTGCGCGGTCCGGCGGTATTGCAGCCGGACAAGCTGTCGATGCTGAAGGAACTGGGTGCAAACATATCCGCATGCCAGACGGCCCTGTCGCGATACAATCTCGACGCCGGGCAGCATCTGCCGCGCGACATCCCCGCCAGCGGCCTGATGCAATTCATGGCTGGCCGCGAACGCTGGCAACTGCTCCTGGCCTGACCCCCTCTTGCCGCCCGCGCCCAATCACCTTACCTGTTCGCCGTGAACATCAACGAACAGGTTGCCGCCGCGCCCTATGGCATCATCGAGCAGGTGTCGCCGCTGGTACGGCGGGTGCTGGCGCGCAATCCATCGCATTTCACCTATACCGGTACCGGCACCTATATCATCGGGCGTGGCACGGTGGCGGTAATCGATCCCGGGCCGGAGATCGGCGAGCATGTTCAGGCGTTGCTGGCGGCGCTGGATGGTGAAACGGTTTCTGATATCTTGATTACCCATACGCATTTCGACCATTCCCCGGCGGCAAGACCGCTGGCGGCGGCGACGGGCGCGCGCATTATCGGTTGCGCACCGCTTGCGATCATGGATGACGGCCCGCGCGCCGACGCCGGTTTCGATATGGAATATACGCCCTCGGCCATCATGTCCGACGCCGACACCGTAACCGGGCCGGGCTGGACGCTTTCGGCAGTTGACACACCGGGGCATACTTCCAACCATGTCTGTTATGTGCTCGCGGAAGAAGCCGCGCTATTTTCGGGCGATCATGTAATGGGCTGGTCGACGACAGTCGTCGCGCCACCGGATGGCGACATGGCGCAGTATCTGGATTCCTTGCGCAAGGTGGGAAGCCGGGAAGATAACGTGTTTTACCCGACACACGGCCCCGCCATCGCGGAGCCGCAACGGCTGGTGAAAGGGCTGATCGGGCATCGTCGCCAGCGCGAGGCACAGATACTGCGCCTGTTGCAGGATGGTCCGCAGCTTATCGAGGTGATGGTGGAAAATATGTATGCCGCCGTGGATCGCGCCCTGTGGCCGGCCGCAGGACGTTCGGTACTGGCGCATCTGTTGCATCTGGACGCGCGCGGCATGGCGCGGGCGCAAGAAAACGGGGCCTGGGCGCTGGCATGAAACGTCTGTTGCCGCTGGTCGGGATGGTGGCGCTGCTGTGCGTTGCCATTGGCGGAGCCTGGTATTGGTGGGCGGGGCCCTCCGGTCGACAATCGGCGTGCGAGCGCCTGGGTCTGTGCCCGGCGCCCGCGGATGTCATTGGCACCGCGCTGCAATCGGTGCAGCGCCAACAGCAACTCGTGGTGTTTTCTGCCCGGCTCATTACCGCGGTCACCGCCCGTTCGGAACGGACACTATTGGGCAAGCCCATCATCACGGCGCAAAAAACGCTGATTGTGCCGGGTACCGTGCGCTATGCGGTCGATCTGCAAAAGCTTGAAGCCGCGCATGTGCGCTGGGACGGTGCGACAGAAACGCTCAGCATCGCCCGCCCGCCACTGCGCCTGCTGGGGCCGGAAGCAGAGCTTACCCAGGCAATGGAGTATGCCGATGGCGCATGGGCCATCGCCATGGCCGGAGGTGCAGCGGCCCTCGACAAATCCAACCGCGACGCAGCCACCCGCCGGCTGATCGAGGAAGCGCGCAAACCCGCGCTGATGGCGCTGGCGCAACAGGCAGCGGATGATGCGCTGGCGCGCACCTTTGCACTGCCATTGCATGCGGCGGGATTTGCGGACGCAAAAGTGGTGATTACCGCGCCCGTGTTGTGAAAAGTGATGCAACTACAACTATTTATAACATTCAGCATGACCAGGGCTGCGACGAGAAAACAACATCCATAAAATCGCCACTAATGCGACTTGATAGCATTGACTCTGCGACTGCTTCTCAATACCAGAGAGGACAACCTAAACCAACCGGGGGTCCCGCTTGATGTCATTCGCCGAATCTTCCGCCGCCGCACCGGCCTTTCTTGCCCTTTCCTGTGTCGGCTTTATCGCCAGCGCGCAGCCCGCCCTTGCCCAGGAGCCGGAGCAAAAGCTTGGTGGCGTCGTCGTGACCGATACGGTGATTGAGGAAAGCTACAATCGCACCGAATCTTCCTCGCCGAAACTGGTGAAACCGCTGCTCGATACGCCGCGCACCGTCACCATTATTTCGCGGGAATTGATTGAAGATCGCGCATTGCTGTCGCTGAACGATGTGCTGCGCGTAACGCCCGGCATCACGCTGGGCGCCGGTGAAGGCGGCACGCCCGTCGGAGATCGCGCCTTCATCCGGGGCTATGAAGCCAGCACCGATATATTGATCGACGGTCTGCGCGATGTCGCCCGTTTCTCGCACGAGATATTCAATATTGAATCCGTCGAGGTCATCAAGGGGCCGGGTGGCACGCTGACCGGACGCGGTTCCACCGGGGGCAGCATCAACCTCGTTACCAAAACGCCGGAGGCCGAGGATTTCGTCCGCGTCGCCGCGACCGTCGGCACAGATAAAACAAAAAGGCTAACGGTAGACATAAACCACCAGCTTTCGGAAGATATCGTGGTGCGCTTCAACGCCATGGGGCACGATGCCGATGTGGCGGGCCGCGATGTCGCCAAGGTCAGCCGCTGGGGCATTGCGCCCTCCATCAGCTTTGGCCTGAACGGCCCGACGCGCGCAACGCTCAGCTATTTGCATCTGCAAACCGATGACATCCCCGATTTTGGCATTCCATTTGACGCCGATGGTGTTTTCACGACGCCGCCAAAAGTCCGGCGGGAAAATTTTTACGGTTTCGCCAACCGCGATTTCCGCAAGAACAAAGCCGATCAGGCAACCTTGTGGCTGGAACAGGATATTGGGCAAAATCTGACACTGCGGAATGCGACGCGCTATGGCCGCACGACGAACGAATATGTCGTGACGCGGCCCGTTTTTTCCGAAGGGGACACTACGACCGTCGACCGCACATTTCGGAGTTCAAACCGTCTGTCGAAAGGGTTTCTGAACCAGACGGATTTGCGCGGCAGTTTCGAAAGCGGCGGTTTCGTCCATAATTTCATCGGCGGTGTCGAATATAGCAAGGAACGCATCTACGCGCGCACCCCCTGGACGGAAGCAGAAGGCCAGCCGCAATTTCCGACCAGCCTGCTCAACCCCGACCCATGGTCATCCTTTGGCGCGCTGACGAAAATTCCGCCCGCCGACCCCATTAACCCGACGCGCTTTCGCACGTTGGCTGCCTTTTTCTTCGACACAATCAGTCTGACCGATCAATTCGATATCAATCTCGGCCTTCGCTACGACGATTATAAGGCCACCTCCGCCAGCGGTCTGGAAGCTCATTCGAAATTCTGGAACTATCAGGCTGGCGTCGTTTACAAACCCGTCGAAAACGCCAGCATTTACTTCAACTACGCCACTTCGTCCAACCCGTCCGGCGAAACCGAAGGTCAATCGGGGGGAGCCGATGGCCCGGCAGGTGGTGGCGTCGGCGGCGGTCGCGCCGGGCTCGATCCGGAACGGGCGAAAAGCTTCGAACTGGGTGCGAAATGGAATCTGTTCGACGACCAGCTGGCGCTGACGGCAGCGGTGTTCCGTACCTCCAAAACCAACGCCCGCGCCAATGATCCGACCACCGGCACCATCCGGCTGATCGGTGACAATCGCGTGCAGGGTTTTGAATTCAGCGCCACCGGCAACATCACGCCCGAATGGGACATCGTCGCTGGTTATACCTATCTGGATGCCGAACTGCGCGACGATGGCGCGGGCGAGAATGACGGCAAGGTGCTGAAATTCATCGCACCCCATAGCTTCAGCATCTGGACGACTTATGATGTAACGCCGAGGCTCAATGTCGGCGGCGGCGTCAATTACGTCGGGCGGCGCTATGTGAATGACGCCAATACGCTGAAGTTCAAACCCTATGCCCGCTTCGATGCATCCATCGGCTATGCAATCAGCGACACCATCGACGTGCAGTTGAACGTGCAAAACCTGACCGACAAGACAATTTATGATGCATCCCATGTCGGGCTGTTCGCCCTGGTTGCACCCGGACGGTCGGCTTTATTGACTGCAAACTTCCGGTATTGATTACGGGCAATGCAACGCTCGGGCATGGCTGGTAAATCCGGCCATGCCCTCAGGGCTTTTAATCAAGGCGCGCCATGCTGATTACCATTCCCGATGTTCTGAATTCCGAAACGCTCGGCCATGTCCGAAATTTGCTGGATGGAGCGGAATGGGTGGATGGCAATGCCACATCGGGCGTGCAATCGGCGCTGGCCAAGCGCAATCTGCAGCTGCCCGAAAACAGCGCGGCAGCACGCGAGGCGGGGACCATCATTCTCGATGCGCTCGGGCAAACGCCCCTGTTCGTTGCCGCCGCCTTGCCCCTGAAAGTCTATCCACCGCTGTTCAACGCCTATGCGGGCGGCCAGGCTTTTGGCACGCATATCGACAACAGTATCCGTGTGCGCCCGGGCACCGATTTCCGTATCCGCAGCGATGTGTCGGCGACACTGTTTCTGGCCGACCCCGACAGCTACGATGGCGGTGAATTGATCATCGAAGAACAGTTCGGCAGCCAGTCCATCAAACTGCCAGCCGGCCATATGGTGCTGTATTCCGCCAGCAGTCGCCACCGCGTCGCCCCGGTAACGCGCGGACGGCGGCTGGCGAGCTTCTTCTGGATCCAGTCGATGGTGCGGGAAGCGGAAGCCCGGCGCACCCTTTTCGAACTGGATACCGCCATCCAGTCCCTGGCGCTGGAGCGTGGTCAGGGAGATGCGGCAATCATCCAGTTAACGGGCGTTTATCACAATTTGCTGAGGCGCTGGGCGGACGCCTGAACATCGCCCACAGGGTCAACCCTGCGCCAGCCCGTTTTCCCGCGCGTCTTCCACCGTTTCGAGCCAGATGAATTCCAGCTTGTCGCGCGCGCTTTGCGGGATATCATCATAATCGTGGCGATTGCGCGCTGGCAGCATCACCCGCGTAATACCGGCTGCTGCCGCCGCCACCACTTTTTCCTTGATGCCGCCAACCGGCAGCACCAGGCCCCGCAGCGATATTTCGCCGGTCATCGCCGTGTCGTTGCGCACCGTTCGCCCGGTCAACAGCGAGGTCAGCGCCATGAACATCGCGACACCGGCGCTGGGGCCGTCCTTTGGCGTCGCCCCTGCCGGAACATGCACATGGATATCCGATTTCTCGAATTTTTCGACGGCTATGCCAAGGCTTTCCGCCCGGCTTTTTACCAGACTTAGCGCGGCCTGCACGCTTTCCCGCATCACATCGCCCAGCTGGCCGGTGAGGATCAGTTTGCCATTTCCAGGCATGGCGGTCGCTTCGATGAACAATATGCTGCCGCCAACCGGTGTCCATGCAAGGCCGGTTGCGACACCCGGCACGCTGGTGCGCTGCGCCACCTCATCCTCGAAAATCCGCCCGCCCAGGATGGTTTCGATATCCGCCTCGGTGATCGACATATGGGTTTCCGCGCCTTCGGCAATTTTCACCGCCGCATGGCGAATAGTCTTGCCGATCTCCCGCTCAAGATTCCGCACGCCGGCTTCGCGGGTATAGTGGCGGATGATCAGGGTGATCGCGGCATCGTCGATCTCGACCTGCTCTGCTGTCACCCCGTTCGCCTCGAGTTGCCGCCGCACAAGATAGCGACGGGCAATATTGAGCTTCTCCTCCTCCGTATAACCGGAGAGGCTGATAATCTCCATACGATCGCGCAGGGGGCCAGGAATCGTGTCCAGCATGTTCGCGGTGGCTATAAAGACTACCCGGCTCAAATCAAAAGGCACTGCCAGATAATTGTCGCGGAAACTGTTATTCTGTTCCGGATCGAGAACCTCCAGCAGTGCCGCCGACGGGTCGCCCTGAACGCCTCGACCCATCTTGTCGATTTCATCCAGCATCATCACGCAATCACGGCTGCCAGCCTTGCGAATAGCCTGAATGATGTTGCCGGGCAGTGCGCCGATATAGGTGCGGCGATGGCCACGGATTTCGGCTTCGTCGTGCACGCCGCCAAGACTTACACGAACGAACGGTCGCCCCATCGCACGCGCGATCGACTGCCCGAGGGACGTTTTGCCAACGCCCGGAGGGCCGACAAAACAAAGGATCGGCGCTTTTCCGTCGGGTGCGAGTTTCCGTACCGCCAGATATTCAACGATGCGACGTTTAATCTTGTCCAGACCATAATGGTCCGCATCCAGAATTTTCCGCGCCTCGATAATATCGATAGGCTTTTCTTCCGGCAATTGCCATGGAAGTTCAGTCAGCCAGTCGAGATAGGTGCGGATGATGCCATGTTCGGCCGCGCCCTCGGGCATTTGCTCCAGCCGGCGCAATTCCTTGCGCGCCTGGGCCTCCACCTCTTCCGGCATGCCCGCCGCGTCGATTTTCCCGGCGATTTCCGCGATTTCCGCAGCGTTGCCGCCATCTTCACCAAGTTGCCGCTGGATCGCAGCCATTTGCTCGCGCAACAGCACCTCGCGCTGGCGCGAGCCCAGCTTTTGCTGCACATCCCGGCCAATTTCTGCTGAAAGTCGCAACACTTCCAGGCGGTGCGCAAGGAAATCGGAAACCTTGTCGAGCCGCCGGTCGAGCGCCACGGTTTCGAGGATTTCCTGTTTCTCGGCCACTTCAATGTCGAGATAGGCGGCAACCGTATCGGCAAGAGCGGATGCCGACGGGATGGACTGGATCGCTTCGGAAAGACCCTGCGGCGCCTGTGGCAACAGTTCCACCGTCTCCAGTGCCTGGTTGCGCAGATTGAGCAGGCGCGCCTCAATCTCGGTGCCAGCCGACTCCGGTTCCTCGACCCGCTCGATACGCGCAACAAGGAACGGCCAGCCGTCCAGAAACTCGACAATCCGGAATCGGGTGGCACCTTGCACGATCAGATGATGACTGCCATCCGGCGCGCGCACATAGCGCAGGATATTCGCGAGCGTGCCCATGCGATGCATGTCGATCGCGGACGGTTCGTCCACCGATGCCTCCCGCTGCATCAATATGCCGATCTGGCTGCTGGCCTGGGCGGCGGCCTGAGCTGCGTTCACCGATAACGGGCGGCCGATGGACAAGGGCGACACCACTTCCGGGAACAGCACGAAGTTCCGCACCGGGACAATGGCGATGGCGTCTTCGGGGAGATCAGGAATCGTCGCAATCGCGCCGGACGCCGGCTTGTTAGCCGTATCGTTCGCTTGTGTTTCCGTCACCGCGTCCCTCCGCTTTCGGCCTTGCGCAGGGCTACGGCCAGACAACCATTTACACTCGATCGGCGCACATCGTCATAATGCCCTGGCGGCAACGCCAGCCGCCGTTCGAACTGCCCCTGCGGCAGTTCGAGGCGGTGAATCCGCGCCCTCCGCAGTTCGGCTGGCAGGACGCGATGCCCCTGCACCACCAGCGTGCCCTTTTCGATCCGGACTTCCGTGCGTTCCGGATCGACACCCGGCAGCGCCACGAGAACCAGAACTTCATGGTCCGTCTCGATCATGTCAGCCGGTGGTTCCCAGTTTGGAACGCCCCCCGCCGCGCGTGCCGGTGCAAAACTCTGCTGATGCAGGCGCTGCATCCGTTCGAGCAGCACCATGGCGTCGGTCCACATCCAATATGGTGAGTTCATTTATCGCCCTCTCCTCGCCTGGACCGGCACCGCTTGCAGGGCAGGCCTGCCATTCTTCTAGCACCGCATCGGACGCTGTCAAAACAATGCGCAGTGTATGGACTTAGGCGATACTGCGCGCCGCCATATGTCCTTCGCGGATAGCGGTCTGGAGGTAGCGGGGGCTGCGGACATCACCGACCGGAATGACCGTGCCGCGCCAGTCCTGCAGCGCGTCAAGCAATTCGCGGTTTCCGGCATTGTGCGATACGAATACAAGTGTGTCGGCCGGAACGTCTATCGGCTGCCCTCCGTAGCGAAATTCGACCCGGGCGGTTTCTTTCTCGATCGCGACGAGCCGGGCATATGTGATGGGCCGGAAATCTCCCTTCGCGAGCCGTTCAAGCGCCGGTTCCACGGACAGGCTTGACTCCAGTTTCGGCGCGATACTCGCATGGCCGGTCACAAAGGTGACAGCCACACCCTTGTCGATCAGGAATTCGGCCGCTGCTATTCCCTCGTAGTGACCGCTGTCATCATAGACCAACGCATGACGGCCCCAGTCCCGGTTGCTGTTTTCGAGCAGAAGCTCATGGCTGGAAACGACATGGCGCCTGTCCATGCCTGTTGCGGCATAGCCAGGGCTGAGATGTTGCCGCCCGTCCATGCGCGGCAGGGAGCCGGTTGCAACGATCACCACATCGGGGGACCATTCGGCGACGTCTTCCGCCTGAACATACGTGCTGGGTCGGATATCGACGCCCAGGCGATATATTTCACGTTCCAGCCAATCGGTGATGTCCCCGATACCGATCCGGCGAGGTGCGCGGCGGGCGATATTGATGCTGCCGCCGAGGCGACTCCCCGCTTCGGCCAGAATCACATGATGGCCTTTCAGCGCCGCCACACGCGCCGCCTCCATCCCTGCCGGCCCACCGCCCACCACCAGCACGGTTTTGGGCTGAAGGGTCTTTTCGATCAGGTCCTCGGAAAGCGTCGCTTCGGCGCCGACCGCCGGATTGACCGCGCAGCCCAGCCGGCCAGCGGTCAGCAGGCCGCCGATACAGCCATGGTTGCATCCGATGCATGGGCGAACTTCCTCGACCCGTCCCTCCACCGTCTTGCGAACCAGGTCGGCGTCCGCGATGTGTGCGCGCGTCAGGGCAACCAGATCGGCCTCGCCGGCAGCGATCACCTGATCGGCTTCCTCCAGGGTGCGGAAGCGACCCGTCACCAGAATCGGCAGTTTCACGGCACGTTTCACCGGGATGTCCAGTGGCAATTCATAGCCAACCGGCTCATGCATCGCACCGATGATCTTGTGCGGGTTATAGTCGGTGCCGATGGTCAGATTGACGAAATCGATCAGACCTTCAGCGTGAAAAATGTTGGCGACGCGGGACACATCATCCGGCCCCATCCCGCCTTCCAGCAATTCCGAACTCAGGCGGACGCCCACCGCCATGGCGGGTGAAATCGCCCCCCGGACCGCGCGAAGCAATTCAAGCGCGAGGCGGATGCGGTTTTCAAAGCTGCCGCCATATTCGTCCGTGCGCCGGTTATAAAGCGGCGACAGAAATTGCTGCACCAGATAGCCATGCGCCATATGCAGTTCGACGCCGTCCAGTCCGCCGGCTTCACAGTCCTTCGCTGCCGCGACATAGCAATCAATCAGTTCGGCGATCTGCTTTTTAGTCATCGGCTCGGACTGGACGCCGACCAGAGCGCCAACCGTGTCAGATGCGGACCATGGCGGCGAACCGTCTGCCTGCGGAATCTCATTACCCAGATGGCCGATTTGCTGGAAGATTTTCATGCCAAAGGGGCGCACACGTTCCACAAGGGCGCGGTATCCCTCTACCAGCCCCGGGGCGCCGGCCACCAGAAATGGATAGGCGGAACTGTGCACCGATATCAGTTCGAGAATGGTCAGGCCGACGCCGCCCCTGGCCCGCGCGACATGATAATCAACGAGCGCCTCGCTCATCGTGCCGCCGCCAAGACCGGTGCCGTGACCGGTGCGGACGACGCGGTTCGGAATCCTTACCGGACCCAGCGAAACAGGTTCAAGAATATGCTTCAGCCCCATGAAACTCTCCACCGATTACTTCCCGCCCGCCTGGCTTCAGCGACCGTGTCATTTCTTCTTCGTCAGACCACCGGACCTGCCAGCATCGAACGGGACCTTCAACCTGCCACTTCTCGCGGGGTGTAGTGAGCAACGGACGTCCGGCGAGGCGCACCAGACGGACCCGGCGAACCTCGATCGCCGCTCGACAGACCCGCCCGCATCGCGCAACGAAGCCGCATGAATGATTGCTACGATGTGATTGCGATGGGCGCGGGGGCCGCCGGGATGATGTGCGCAAGCGTGGCCGGCCAACGCGGACGACGGGTGTTATTGCTGGATCATGCGGATCGCCCCGGAAAAAAAATCCTCATTTCGGGCGGAGGGCGCTGCAATTTCACCAATGTGCACACCGCGCCGGATCGGTATCTCTCGCGCAATCCGCATTTCGCCCGATCCGCGCTCAGCCGTTATACGCCGGGTGATTTTCTGCAACTTGTCGAACGTTACGGCATCGCCTGGCACGAAAAAACCCTGGGCCAGTTGTTTTGCGACGGTTCGGCGCGGGCAATCGTGGCCATGCTGGCAGAGGAATGCGCGCGGGGCGGCGTCGAGCTTGTTTGTGACGCGCATATTAGCGAAGTCAGCCATGCGGACGGCCGTTTCCGGATTACCGCAAATGGCCGGGAAATATTCGCTACGGCGCTTGTTATCGCGACGGGCGGGCCTGCTATCCCGCAAATGGGCGCGACGGGCTTTGCCTATGATCTGGCGCGGAAATTCGGCCTGAAAGTGGTGGAGCCGCGCCCGGCCCTGGTGCCACTGACCCTGGCCGGCGAGGAAATGCTGTTTCGGGAACTGTCCGGCGTCGCCACGAATGTTATTGCGCGCTGCGGCAAGGCGATGTTTCGGGAAGCAGCGCTGTTTACCCATCGCGGCCTTTCGGGGCCGGCCATTCTCCAGATTTCATCTTACTGGCGACATGGGGATCAGATCGCACTGGATTTTCTACCGGACCACCAGGCTGGCTGGCTCGTCAATGCCAAACGGGCACAACCTCGCACAACCTTGCGGAAACTGCTGGCCGAAATACTGCCGGACCGGCTCGCTGCTGCGCTATGTGCACGGCTACAATTCGAAAATACCCTCGCCAATTTTCCGGACCGGGCGCTCATTGAAGCGGAAAACCGGCTGGCGGCATGGCACTTTACCCCCACGGGCAGCGAAGGATTCGCCAAAGCCGAAGTCGCCGGCGGCGGGATCAGCACCGATGAGCTTTCATCGAAAACCATGGAGAGCCGGCGTGTGCCCGGCCTCTACGCTATCGGCGAGGCAGTCGATGTGACCGGCTGGCTGGGCGGCTATAATTTCCAATGGGCCTGGGCCAGCGCCCAGGCAGCGGGTCAGGCACTGTGAGCATTCCGTCTCCAACAGGCGGGCACGGGCAGAGAATGCACAAGCGGGGCAATCTGCGCGCCGGGCTCGCCCCTAACAGGCGCGTCCGGCCGGGTGATTTGGAACGTCGGGTATCTGGTTATCGCAGGCAATGATACCTTCACTGACCCGCACATTCCCCTTGACCCCCTTGCCCTTCACCATATTGCCGATGACCGTGCCCTCTTTGGCGAAGTTGCTGATATGCGCGGAATAGGTTGCCTGGACGCGATTATTGTCGACCGCGAAATATTGCGGCGGGCCCTCGCCGAAACTGTTGATGCCCTGCGTTTCAGCGGCAGTGCCGTCGAGATTTTCGACGATATTATTCCGCACGACCAGCCGGCCCCAGTAGCCCCAGGTCTGGATGGCGTCGGGATGGTCTCCGTCTTTCCATTGCCCGCCGTTTTCCTTGCAGACGCGGGAACTTATTCTGACCTCTACACTCCCATCAGGATATGTACAGCGGGATGGAGTCGGTGAAAAATCGCCGAAGCGATTATTTTCGATCAGGCCGTTGTCGCCGGTGCCAGCGATATTGATGCCGTCGGATTGCAGACCGACAAAACGCGAATTCCGCACGGTAATGCCTTTTGTGCGCGAAACCACCATCCCCCGGTAGGCTTTACGGTACGATCCGTCATCAAAAATGATCCGCCCGCCATCCACGATATGCGTGGCATATCCGCGGGATTGCGGCCCGGCCTCGAATGTGCCGCCGAGGATATTCAGCCCGAACACATTGTTCAGACGGAGGCCGCCACGAAACACCTCTGTAGAAGCATCCAGTGTTATTCCCGGCGCGCTTTTCGAGATTCCGTTTATGATAACAATGTCATCACAACTCTGATTGAGCCGGACAGTATCCCCCGGCAAGGCGGAACCGAGAACGGCGGCGAGCGTGGCGCAACTTGCTATCAGGGTAGAAATCTCGCTCTCCTGCAATTATGGTTTTACGGAAAGAGCCCGACGCATAGAGCACCACGCCGCGAAACGGAACCCTGGATGGATCCCGGACGGATCCAGAAAGGCTAGAATGGTACGTCGTCGTCCATATCGTCGAACGCGCCGGCCGGGCCGCTGCCAAAATCCTGCGCCGGCGCAGTCCCTGCCGCCCGGCCACCGCCACGCGCGCCGCCGCTGCGTTCGCCCCAGTCGCCACCGCCGGAACCGCCCTCGCGCCGGTCCAGCAGCTCGATGTCGCCCCGGAACCGCCCCACATAGACCTCTGTCGTATAACGGTCGTTACCGTCCCGATCCTGCCACTTGCGGGTGCGCAACTGGCCCTCGACATAGATTTTCGAGCCCTTGCGGACATAATTTTCCACAACGCGGATCAGATTGTCATTGTCGATAACAACCGTATGCCACTCGGTGCGCTCCTTGCGCTCGCCGGACATCTTGTCGGTCCAGGAATCTGACGTGGCCAGACGCAAATTGGCGATGCGGCCACCGTTTTGAAAGCTTTTGATTTCCGGATCGGCACCAAGATTGCCGATCAGAATCACCTTGTTGACGCCTGCCATGCGTTCCCCATAAATTCCCGAGAGTGAGCGGCGAAGCTTACGCCACCCGGCCACGCCTCACAAGAGGATGGACGTCGTGATCCAGATCAATCCCGGACCGGATAACGCAACCGGCCCAGAAAGCGCGCCGGGCTGAAATATTCGCCATCCGAGGGTCCGCGCCAGCGCGCTTTCATTTTCTCGAAACGCATCACGCCATCAATGCGCCGATCGAGAAAAGCCCTGGTCTCGGCAAAATCCTCGCTGTCATCGTCCAGCCAGACCAGAATTGTCGCGGTATAAACGCCCATGGCGATGGCCCGCCGGCTGTAGAAGGAAAAGTTGGTGGATGTATCGCCAATAGCGCGCCAGATGCTGTCAGCGCTGCGCCAGGCGATGGCGGCGGCGCGGCGGGCATTGGTGGGCAACGCCAGCACGACGCTGGCCTTGCGGACGGCTTCCCGATCGGGTGCGGCCTGTTCGAGACGGGTGAGGATCGCGGCGCGGAAACGATCCCTTATGCGGGCCGGCGGATTGGCGAGCGCCGCTTCCATATCCCGATCCGCCTGCATCGTCCACGCGTCGATCATGTCGATGTCGCCACCCGGAAAGGCGAGCCGGGCCGCCTCTGGTGGCACGCCCAGTTCGCGGGCAGCCAGATCGAGCGATTGCCACCCCCAGCCATCGAACGGCACATGCGGCAGCATCGCGGCGACCAGTCGGGGCCGCATTTCATCGAGAGTCATGTCGGCGACGGGCGTATCATCCATGGCAGAAGCCATAGCATTGCCATCCTTTCCGCGCGAGCCTTGCCCGCCCCGGGTCAATCTGCTAGTGGCCGCGCTTCACGACGCTGGCGATCCCGGCGGCGCGCCTGCGTTTGGCCATCAATGGCATCGTGGCGGCGCTGGCGGAAAACCGGCTTTTAGGGTATTCATATCATGCGGCGTCGCGTTTGGCGCCGGATTCGGTAAAGAGGTGTCGAACCGTTTATGCAGATCATCGTTCGCGACAATAATGTCGATCAGGCCCTTCGCGCCCTCAAAAAGAAACTCCAGCGCGAAGGCGTCTACCGCGAGATGAAGCTGCGCCGCCATTATGAAAAGCCGTCGGAAAAGCGCGCCCGCGAAAAGGCCGCCGCTGTCCGTCGTGCCCGCAAGCTGGACCGCAAGCGCGCCGAGCGCGACGGTCAGCGCTGACGCACCAACGCCACCAACAGGGAACGGGAATCGCCATGGCTGCCACCGCCGGATCCGGCAAAAGCTTCGTCGTCTGGGGGATCAGCGCCTTTGTCGTGCTGGCCATCGCTGTGGTGGCCGCGATTGCCGGCACCAGCAAATTCACCGCGCCTGCCCGTGCTGCCTCGGAATTCCTGAGCGCCCATGCCCGGCAAGAAGGTGTGAAAACCACGGCTTCCGGCCTGCAATATGAAGTGCTGGCCGCCGGCGAGGGCGATTCGCCCCGACCGGACGATCTGGTGATGGTGCATTACGAAGGCCGTTTGACCGACGGCACGGTTTTCGACTCGAGCCATGCGCGCGGCGAACCGGCGGTCTTTGGGGTCAGCGATGTGATTCCCGGCTGGACAGAAGGGCTGCAATTGATGCGTCCGGGCAGCAAGTATCGGCTCACCGTGCCACCGCGCCTAGGTTATGGGGCGCGCGGTGCCGGCGGCGCGATCCCGCCCAACGCGGTGCTGGTTTTCGACGTCGAATTGCTGGCCATCGCTCCTCGCCAGGATGAGGCCGCGCCGCAAGGCTGAGCCGGAGCACTCCCCCTGTGGTTGTTTGCCGCACAAGGGGCACCCCCCCCGCTTGCCGGGTCCGGATCAGCGCGATAGCCTCTGCAGCTATGGATGCTTCCCTCCCGGTGATGCCACCGCGCAAACGGCTGGCCGATTATGCCCCGCCTGACTGGCTGGTTCCGGCTGCTCGCTTTCGTTTTGAACTCGACTCCGAACGCACGCTGGTTCACGCCCGCCTGGAGGTAGCGCGTAACGGTCTGCACGACCGGCCTCTTCATCTCGACGGCGAGGAACTGGAATTGCTGGCGTTCCACATAGACGGCGTGCCGCAACCGCTCCCCTCCTCCGCCGCGAGCCTGACATTGCCGCTACCTGGCGACAGCGCGATCATTGAAACCAGCGTCGCGATCCGGCCCGCAGCCAACAGTCGGCTGATGGGTCTTTATGCGTCTGGCGGCAATTTATGCACCCAATGCGAGGCGGAAGGCTTCCGTCGCATCACTTTCTGGCCGGATCGGCCGGATGTGCTGTCGCGCATCTCCGTCCGGCTGGAGGCAGACCGCGCACGCTTCCCGGTATTGCTTTCCAATGGCAATCTGAAAGCACAAGGCGGACTGGATCACGGTCGTCACTTCGCCGAATGGGACGATCCCTTTCCCAAACCTTCCTATTTGTTCGCCGTTGTCGCTGGCCAGCTTTCCCCGCTGCGCGATCATTTTGTCACCCGGTCAGGGCGGGAGGTGGCGCTGGCGATTTATGTGAACGCCCGCGACCTGCCGCGTACCCGGCATGCCATGACCAGTCTGAAACAGGCCATGGCCTGGGATGAACTGACGTATGGCCGTGAATATGATCTGGAAAGCTATAATATTGTTGCCGTCCATGACTTCAACTTCGGTGCAATGGAAAACAAGGGCCTGAATATCTTCAATGCCCGTTATATCCTGGCCGACAGCAACACAGCGACAGATCAGGATTTCGACGCCATCGCGACAGTTGTAGGTCATGAATATTTTCACAACTGGTCAGGAAACCGCGTCACCTGCCGGGATTGGTTTCAGCTTTGCCTGAAAGAAGGCCTGACCGTCTTCCGGGACCAGAGTTTTTCCGAAAGCCTCGGTTCTGCTGCTGTCCGCCGTATCGAATCGGTGCGGATGCTGCGCGCCAGCCAATTCCCCGAAGACGACGGCCCGCTTGCCCACCCCGTGCGCCCCGATTCCTATATGGAAATCTCGAATTTCTATACGGCGACGGTTTATAACAAGGGCGCGGAACTGATCCGCATGATCGCCCGAATTCTCGGCCCGCAACGCTGGCGCGCCGCAACAGACGATTATTTCGCTCGTTTTGACGGACATGCGGCGACGGTCGAGGATTTTCTCGACACCATGGCGCTTCACGGGCTGGACGCGGCGCGGTTTCGCCGCTGGTATGAACAACCGGGTACGCCCTTGCTGGACGTCGAGGTGGCGCATGACGCGCTCTCCCGCACCGCCGATATCCGCATCATGCAGCGCAACCCGAAGGCTGGCGAGAATGCGCCGCCGCTGCCCGTACCGCTGGCGTTCGCGCTTTTTGCCGACGACGGCCGGAAGCTCGCCGGGCGCGAACGTCTGATCCTGACGGAAGCCGAACAGATTTTTCGTGTCGAGGACATCGAACGTCCGCCGGTCGTCTCGCTTAACCGCAGCTTCGCCGCTCCCGTGAATGTTCGCGCGTCATCCTCCCGCGCCGATCTGGCCTTGCTGGCCGCGCATGAGGATGATCCGTTCGCCCGCTACGAGGCGATGCAGCAATTGATGCTGGCGGCGCTGACCGATTCCATCGCCTGCGGTCGGGCGGTCGGTCATGATGATGTGCTGGCGGCGGTTGCGGCCGCGCTGAAGGACTGGCGCGATGATCCGGCGCTCGTCGCCGAAACCATCCTGATCCCCGGCGAAAGTTTGATCGGGGACCAGCTGCCGAAGGTCGATCCGCAGGCGGTGCACCATGCGCGCGAGGAGCTGCGCGCGACACTGCGCGATCAGCTTGGCGCGGATATGCGAGCCATCCATGCGGAATGTAGCGCCGCCGGCGATTCCCCATCGGTACTCGCAAAGGGTCAGCGACGGCTGCGCGGCGTATCACTGTCGCTGCTTGCCGCTGGAGACGACGCTACGGGTATCGAGACGGCATTGCAGCAATATCACACCGCCGCTACCATGACCGACCGGATGAACGCATTGTCAGCGCTCGCGAATTCGGCGCGACCGGCGCGTGATGAAGCGCTGGCTGCATTCCATGACGCATATCAGGGCATGGCCGATGTGATGGACAAATGGTTCCTCGTCCAGGCCACTTCCACCCGGCCCGATACGCTTGCCCATGTCCAGGCACTGCTGCACCACCCGCTTTATGATGCGCGCAACCCCAATCGCCTGCGCAGCGTGGTTCTGGGATTCGCGCTCAATCCGGTGCGTTTTCATGCCGACGATGGCAGCGGCTATGCGTTTCTGGCCGATCAGGTGCTGGCGGCAGACCGGACCAACCCGCAATCCGCCGCCCGGCTGCTGCAGCCATTGACACGCTGGCAGCGAATGGCCACGCCCTGGGATGATCATATGCGCGCAGCCATCGCCCGTGTGGCGGCAGCGCCCGACCTGTCGAAGGATGTAACAGAAGTCGTGACGAACAGCCTTTCATGATCCGCCACATCCTCGTTTCCTGCGCGCTGCTGCTCGCCCCCGTAACGCTGGCGGCGGAAACTCCGCCGGTCTCGGCCATCGCCCCCGCGCCACTGGCCAATCTCGTCGCGCGGATGGATATTCCCTACGAACAATTTACCCTTCCCAACGGGTTGCGCGTGGTTGTTCATACGGATCGAAAATCTCCGCTGGTGTCCGTGGGTGTCTGGTATCATGTCGGCTCGAAGGATGAGCCGTTGGGCAAGGCCGGTTACGCCCATCTGTTCGAACATCTGATGTTCTATGGATCGGAACATAGCCCGGTCGAACATTTCGCACCGCTGGAAGCGCTTGGCGCGTCCGATTTCAATGGCACCACCAGCTTTGACCGGACCAATTATTTCCAGACCGTGCCAACTCCGGCGCTCGATCTGGCGCTGTTTCTCGAATCCGACCGCATGGGCTGGCTGTTGCCGGCGCTTTCACAAGCCAAGCTCGATGCCCAGCGGAAAGTTGTGCTGAACGAGAAGCGCCAGGGAGATAACCGTCCCTATGGTCTTGTTTCCTATGCGTTATTATCCGGACTGTTTCCACCGGATCACCCCTATTCACAATCGACTATCGGACGTGTCGCTGATCTGGAAAAGGCCACGCTGGATGATGCGCGGGATTGGTTCCACACCCGCTATGGGCCGAATAACGCGGTGCTGGTGCTGGCCGGCGATATTGATGCTGCAACGGCCAGACCCCTGGCCGAGCGCTGGTTCGGGCAAATCCCGCCCGGACCGGGTGTCGCGCGTTTTGCAGCACCCGTGCCGAAGCGTGAAAAGACGACGCGGGCGACCTTGCACGACCGTATCGCTACCACCCGGCTGATACGCGCCTGGGCGGTCCCAGGCCGCAACGATGCCGATGCCGTACCGCTGTCGGTGGCTATGGCGGTGTTTGCGGATGGGCCGGCATCCCGCCTCTATCAGACGCTTGTGCGCGATGAGCGGCTGGCGGTCGACGTCTCGGGTTCGGCGGGCGCCTATGAAGATGCAGGCATAGCCACGATTTCCATCGATCTCGCTCCGAACGTGACGCCGGCGCAGGTAGAAGCCCGGCTGAACCGTCTGCTGGCGGATTATTTTCGCGACGGGCCGACGGCGGATGAAGTGGAGCGCGTGGCGATGCGCGCCGTCTCCTCCACCCTTCGCGGTCTGGAAAAGGTGGGCGGCTTCGCCGGCAAGGGTACGGCGCTGGCCGAAGGCGCGCTGTATGCCGACAATCCGGCAGCCTGGAAACGGGAACTGGCTGCGTATGCCGCCGCCACCCCGGCCAATGTGCGCGCCGTCGCCGCGCGCTGGCTTGCCAACGGCGACCACCAGCTGACCATTTTGCCCGGCGAGCGCAAACCGGCAACCATTGACCCGCCGCAAAGCGCGCGCAGCGTGGCGATTCCGCAAACGCCACCGCCACCGTGGAAACCGGTCGGCCAGGCGGCGGATCGTTCACAGCCGCCCGCTGCGGGCACCGCCACGGAGTTGACCATTCCCGCCATCGAACGGGCGAAATTGTCCAACGGCATGGAAGTAGTGCTGGCGCGGAGACCGTCCGTGCCGGTCGTACGGGTTTCACTGGCGATGCCGCTGGGCCTTGGCGCGGATCGCGCCGATCTGCCGGGTACGCAGAATATGATGCTGGCAATGCTGGAGGAAGGGACCGATGGCCGGCTCGGACCGTTGGACGGGCCGGAAATTGCCCGTCGTCTTGAACGGCTGGGCGCGGCGACATCCGCCTCGGCCACCCTCGACCGCACCCGGCTCGCGCTGAATGCGCTGACCTCCAATCTCGATGCATCGCTGGCGCTGTTCGCCGATATCGTCCGCGCGCCGTCCTTCCCGGCGGATCAACTCGAACGGGTGCGCGCCCAGGCGCTGACCGGGCTGAAGGCCGAATTATCCGACCCGGTGAGCATCGCCTGGCGGGCGCTGCCGCCGCTGCTTTATGGCGAGGCGCATCCTTATGGGCGCAGCTTCACCGGCACGGGTACGCAGGAGGCGCTGGAAAAGATCAGCCGTGACGATCTCATGGGTTTTCACCGGCATTTCGGGCCGGCGGGCGCGACCCTGTTTGTCGTCGGCGATACCAGCATGAGCGAAATCCGGCCAAAACTGGAAAAGGCTTTTGGTGACTGGCGTGGGGGTGATGCGTCGAAAACAGCAGCGGCCTCCGCTGTGCCGCCATCGGCAAACAGCATTCTGCTGATCGACCGCCCCGCCGCGCCGCAAACGGTGATCCTCGCGGGCGCCGTCTCCAGCCTTTCCGGCCGGGACGATATTCTGGCGCTCAATCTGGCCAACGATGTGCTTGGCGGTCGCACGACTTCCCGGCTCTTCCGGTTGCTGCGCGAGGAAAAGGGCTGGTCCTATGGTGTGCGGTCCAGTTTCACGCCCACCTGGCATAACATGCCATTTCTGATCCAGACGTCGGTGGACAGCAACCATGCCGGCGACAGCGTCGCCGCCATCCGCGCCACCCTCGATGCGCAGCGCGGCAGCCAGCCGCCCACCGCCGCCGAAACGGCGACGGCGCGCAATGGCAGCATCCGTAGCCTGCCCGGCGACTATGAGACGATGGGTGCGCTGCTGGGCGCGCTGGAGCGCGGCGAGTTGCTGGAACGCCCGGACGATTATTTGCCGACCCTGCCAGCGCGGCTCGCCGCCACCAGCGATGAAGCTGTGGCGAAAGCGCCGCTCCCGGCGGCGGACGCGCTGCGTTTTATTGTCGTCGGAGATAAGGCCACGGTCTTACTGCAGTTGCAGAAACTGGGCCTCCCCGTAGAGGTGCGCGCCGCGGAATAGCGATGGCAGACGAATAGGCGTTGCGGCCGGCCGCCGTCGCCCGCTATTGCGACCATCATCATGCCCTCCACAGACAGTGCAGCGCTGGCCCGTGGTGGCCGCACCAATTTTTTCGGCTTTCTGCTGCGGCTGTCGGCGCGTTTCCCCTTTCTGATTCTCGCCGCGCGGCTTTATGGCGCGGAGGAACTGGGCCGCTTCGCCTATGCGACGATGGTGGCGGAGTTTGCTGCTGCGCTGGCCGTGCTGGGCCTGAAGCGCGGGCTGGCGCAAGAGATGGCACGCGGTATCGCGGGCAGCGAAGAGTCCGGCCATATGGCTGAGTCCCATGTGCTCGCCGATGCTCTGACGCTCGGGCTGGGACTGGCGTTCGTGGCGACGCTGTTGCTTCTGGCCGTGCCAGTCCTGCTGTATCCCGATGGCATGGGACATCCGGCGCAGATCTTGCTGGCGCTGGTGGTGCCGTTCATTGTCATTTCCGATATCACGCTGGCGGCGCTGGCTTTTCGTCATCGTATCGGTGCGGCAGTTACCGCCCGCTCCGTTGTCGAACCGTGGGTGCTGGCGGGTGCTGCCGTCGCACTGGCGCTGACGCCCGTGAAGCATAGCGGATTGTTGCTGGCCTATTTCATCTCGCTGGCGGCGGCGGCGGTTGCGTCTGTGCGACCGGCCATGCGGATGTTCGATCGGCCACGCGGCTGGCGCCCCTCCCTGTCCCGCTGCATTGCCATGGCACGGCGAAATATTCCGCTGGCCGGCGCGGAAATTATCGAGTGGACGACGCGCCGCCTCGATATTTTCATCCTCGGACGTTTCGTGTCGGCGGAAGTGGTCGGCATCTATTATGTCGCGCAACAGGTGGCCTCTTTGGCTGGCAAGGTGCGCTCCAGCTTCGATCCAATTCTGGCGCCCATGCTGTCCACCGCGCTACATAACGGCAATCGGGCGCAGGCAGCCGGACATGTCCGGCAAGTCGGGTTCTGGCTCATCGCGTTTCAATTGCCGATCGTGCTGGCACTGGGGCTGCCAGCGGAAGGAATATTGGGTCTGTTCGGGCCGGAATTCGCGGTGGGCGGACTGGTGCTGGCGCTATTGCTGCTGGCGGAACTGGCAGGCGCGAACGCCAGCTTGTCGGAGATGGCGCTGATCTATGCGCGCCCACGCCGCAATCTGCTGATTTCCATTCAGGGCCTGGCGTTGCAGGCGGCATTGAGCTTCGCACTCGTGCCGTTTCTGGGCGGGGTGGGTGCGGCGCTGGCGCTGGCGCTGTCCATGGTCGTGGTGGGCATCGCCAAGCTTGTGATGCTGGGCAGGGCGCTGGATGCGCCGGTCAATTTCTGGCGACCGAGCCTGTTGCTGGCGGCCCTTCCGGCTATCGGCCTCGGGCTTGCGGCCCGCAGCCTTCCCGAACTGCCCCAAATGCTGGTGACGATCCCCGGCGTCCTGATCCTGTTCGCCTTCATAATCTGGCGCTTCGGTTTCGGCCCGGATGACCGCTTGCTGTTTGCGGGTGCGAAAAAGGCTCGTCGTTAATATTATCTGGCCGGTTCAATTGTTTGTGGAACCAGTCTTCCTTCCGGGGTCAACAGCGCCACCAATTCCACCGGCTGTTCCTGCAACATTTTTTCCATCCTTGGCGCGCTCACTTCGGATACGAATATACGGCTGGAGAATTGTGAGCGTTGGCGCGCAAAACCTTGGGAAATATCGATATTACTCGCCACCACATCGACTTTGGCCGAACATTCACTGTCGGCGGCGGCGAAGCGGGCAACCACGCCGCCATCGCCCTTCTCAAGACACAGGGTACAGCTACGACGACTGCAAAGGCGCGGGTCGCCCGCCGTCCGCCACGCATAGCGGAAATTGATATAATGGCCGCGCAACAGATCACGCGGATCATAGCCCTCGATCGGCAGCCGCCAGGTATCGGCGTCGCGCACCTGCGCCTGATTAACCGCGATCCCGGCCAGCAACCCGACAATCGGCAGGGCGAGCGCCGCCAGAAGCCACGAACGTTTCATGATGCTGCCCGGCCAAATGTACGGATGAAGCGATGCCAGACGACCGCCAGCCCGATCAATAACAGCCCGCCGATCACCAGCCCCAGCCCCGTAGAAGCCAGCGATCCGAACAGTTCCAGATAAACGATAAACAACCGCAGGGCCACGGCAGCCACCGCCACGGCAAACAACAGGCTCCAGCCAGCGCGGCTCGCCCCCCAGGCGATCCAGCCCCACATCAAGACATAAATGAGAAATCCGGCGAAGCGCCACGGCCAGCTATCGCCATGCGGGATGCACAAGGCAAGCGTGACAGCCACCAACGGTCCCACCGTCAGCGGTAAAAGCAAGGGTTGCGGGACCAGTTTCCAGCGGCGGCCAGCGACCACCAGCCATGCAACGCACAGGGCGGGCAGCACCATCCGCGCCAGCCATTCGGCGGCATCCTCCAGACGGATATGCTCCGCCCAGGCGAAATGGGCGAAGCTTGCTCCTGCCAGCATGGTGATCAGGCCGGTATCCGCCAGCGCGCGCGCGAATTCGCGGCGATGAAACCAGGGCAGCGCCGACAGCAACAGCAGCAACACTGGCGACGCCATCCATAACCCATGCACCACCAGCCACAGGCCGCTCTCGCCCTGATGGTCCCAGGCGAGCGTGCTCGTCGTCGCCAGCAGCATCGCCGCCCAGCCATGGCCGGTCAGGCGCGTTTGCCCGGCCAGCAAAATCGCCGGTGTCATCAGCAGCAACCATGTCAGCAACGGTCGCCAGATAGGTCCAACCAGTTGATATATTTGTGACTGCAATGTGATGCCCCCCAGCACCAGACCGGCCAGCACAAACAGCCCGCCTTCACGCAGCCGGGGTCGGCGTTGCACGGTTGCGCGCCACACGAGCACGGCGGCAGTGATGGTCAGCGCCATATGCACGCCCAGCTTCAGGGCATGAGGAATCCGATCCCAGTTGGCGGCGACCAGCAATAAAATGCCCAGCACCAGCGCCAGCAGGCCAAGGCCGATGATCGCCCATAGCAATACGGGCCGCTCGCCTGACTTCTCTCGCGTTTCGAAGGCGCGAATACGGTCGGCGGTCGGCGTGTCGATCACACCGGCAGCCAGCCATGCTTCCAACTTGCGATCGAGCGCCATGGCTGTTCAGATGCCCGGATCGACGCATTCTGTCCATCGCCCGAATTTGCGGATCGGTCTTTCATACGCCGGTCCGGTTCCTACATAAGGCGCTTTCATGCATCTGATCATCCACACGGAAAGGCGCAAATTCCCATGTCCGAACCACAAAGCTGGCACGGCACGACTATCCTGTCCGTCCGCAAGAACGGCAAAACCGTGGTGGCCGGTGACGGCCAGGTGTCGCTCGGCCAGACAGTCATCAAGCCCAACGCCCGCAAGGTGCGCCCCATCGGCAAGGGCAATGTGGTGGGCGGCTTTGCCGGATCGACAGCGGATGCCTTCACCCTCTTCGAACGCCTGGAATCGAAGCTGGAGCGCTTTCCCGATCAACTGACCCGCGCCGCAGTCGAGCTGGCGAAGGACTGGCGGCAGGATCGTTATTTGCGCCGGCTGGAAGCGATGATGATCGTCGCCGACAAGGATGTCACGCTGATCCTGACCGGCACCGGCGACGTGCTGGAACCGAACGATGGCATCGCCGCAATCGGCTCTGGCGGCAATTACGCGCTGGCGGCGGCGCGCGCGCTGATCGACAGCGAGCATGATGCCGGGGAAATTGCCCGGCGCGCCATGAAAATTGCCGCTGACATCTGCGTTTATACCAATGAAAATCTGACCGTGGAGACCCTGTAATGGATTTACATGTTGCGCCAACGCCGGCGAAGGCTCTGACGCCCAAAGCCATCGTTTCGGCGCTCGACCGGCATATCGTCGGCCAGACCGACGCGAAAAAGGCGGTGGCGGTGGCGCTGCGCAACCGTTGGCGGCGGCAGCAATTGCCGCCCGAACTGCGCGACGAGGTGACACCGAAAAATATCCTGATGATCGGGCCGACGGGATGCGGCAAAACGGAAATCAGCCGCCGGCTGGCCAAACTGGCGGATGCGCCCTTTCTGAAGATCGAGGCGACGAAATTCACGGAAGTTGGGTATGTCGGTCGTGACGTCGATTCGATCATCCGCGATCTCGTGGAGGAATCGATCCGTATCACCCGCGAGAGCAAACGCGCCAGCGTGCGTGAAGCGGCGGAAACGGCGGCGCTCGAACGGCTGATCGATGCGCTGGTGGGCAAGGATGCGTCCGAAGCGACCCGCCTCGCCTTTCGGGACCGGATACTGGCGGGCCAGATGGCGGGCAAGGAAGTCGAGATTGAGGTGGAGGAGCAGGCCAACCCCTTCCCGTTCGAGATTCCGGGCATGCCGCAGGGCGCTGTCGGTATCAATCTGGGCGATATGTTCGGCAAGGCGATGAAGCGCACGAAAAGACGCAAGATGCCGGTCGAAGCTGCGTGGGAGCAATTGGTAAACGAGGAGTCCGACCGCCGTCTGGATACGGATGAGCTGACGCGCGAGGCGGTGAAATCCGCCGAGGCCAATGGCATCGTGTTTCTGGACGAACTGGACAAAATCGCCGTTTCGGACGTGCGCGGCGGCTCGGTTTCGCGCGAAGGGGTGCAGCGCGATTTGCTGCCGCTGATCGAGGGGACGACGGTTTCCACCAGATATGGGCCGGTGAAGACCGACCATATTTTATTTATCGCGTCCGGTGCATTCCATGTCGCGAAACCGGCTGATCTGTTGCCGGAGCTTCAGGGCCGGCTGCCGATCCGGGTGGAATTGAAAGGTCTGTCCCAGGATGATT
Source organism: Sphingomonadaceae bacterium (assembly GCA_041675905.1). Lineage (GTDB taxonomy): Bacteria > Pseudomonadota > Alphaproteobacteria > Sphingomonadales > Sphingomonadaceae > Sandaracinobacteroides. The sequence goes on from JBAYSX010000025.1 coordinate 25,645, forward strand.
TCCGCCGTATCCTGACGGATACCGAAGCGTCACTTTCCCGCCAGTATGTGGCGCTGCTGGCGACTGAAAATGTCGAACTGCAATTTACCGACGACGGGATCGACGCGATTGCCCGCATCGCTTTTGAGGTGAACGAAAGTGTCGAAAATATTGGCGCGCGGCGTTTACAGACGGTGATGGAAAAACTGTTGGAAGACATCAGCTTTTCGGCAGCCGATACAGCGGATGCCACCACATTGACGATCGACGCAATTTACGTCGAGAAGCAGTTGGGCGATATTGCCCGCGATAATGATCTGTCGAAATTTATCTTGTAAAACCTGTCAGCGGGGGGCGCTTGTGCCCCCGCCTTTTTCAAACGTGTGGCTCTGCCGCCTTCTTCCGCTTGTTCGACCGTCGTACCCAGATGTTAAGCGCCTCGACACCGGCGGAAAAAGCCATGGCGAAATAGACATAGCCCTTGGGGAAATGCACCCCGAACGCTTCCGCCACCAGCGTTGCGCCGATCAACAACAGGAAGCTTAGTGCCAACATCACGACCGTTGGGTTGTTGGATACGAAATTGGACAGCGGATCGGCGGCAACCAGCATCACGATGATGGTGACCACCACGGCGATCATCATAATCTCGACATGCGGCGTCATACCGACGGCGGTGATAATCGAATCGATAGAAAATACCAGATCCAGCAGCAGGATCTGAAATATCGCAGCACCCATGGATTGCGCCACGCGCCCCGGCTCGAACACATCGGATGCCGGTGCCGGATCGACATTATGATGGATTTCCTTGGTCGCCTTCCAGATCAGGAACAACCCGCCCACCAGCAGGATGATATCGCGCCACGACAGCTCTGCGCCCAGGAAGGCGATCACAGGGTCGGTGAGGGTAACGATCCAGGCGATGCTTGCCAGCAGCAGCAGCCGCATCACCAGCGCGCCCAATATGCCGATACGGCGGGCTTTTTTGCGCATATGGACCGGCAATTTATTCGACAGGATTGCGATAAACACCAGATTGTCGATGCCAAGCACCACTTCCATGGCGATCAGGGCGGCGAGCGCGATCCATGCTTCCGGCTGCTGCGCCAGTGCGATAAGCGAATCCATCGGGTTCCTTCAACTCTGCGGCTGATCCGCCGTGAATGTATCATGACCTGACGTCAAGCGTTCCGGAGAATGTCCCGTGCCTGCAATTGAACCGCCGCCGCCCGATACCCGGTCGCAAACCTTACACCGCCTCCATCCCGGGCCGGCCATTCGCCGTCGCACCATCGTTGATGCGGCATTGATTGTAGGCGTGACAATTATCGTCTCCGCGCCAGCCGGAGATCCGCTGCGGGCGCTCGGTTTCGGGGCGCTCGCCGTGGTGGTCGGGCTGGTGTATTTTGTCGTCCGCCGCAGCAACGATCTGGCAGCGCTTGTCCACGCCGCAGAATGGCGTGATGCTGATGTAGCTGACAAGGGCGTCAGCCTTGCCGAGTGGCAGGCGGGCGCGGTGCTCGCCCCCTGGGTGGAGCGCTCCGCCCATCCGTTGGAAAAACGCGCCTGAACGAGCTGTGGCAATGCTCCGCCTTATTTGCGTCACAAAATGTGACTCGCCCCCGGCGTGCGGATGCTGTATTGGAAGAGGTGCGTGCGACCCGCATACTTCCGCCTTCCGGCGCAGATTGTGGCAAGCATCGTCGCCCTAGGGGTCGGATGCTCGTCTTTCGGGGAGGATTGAGGCCGCTTTTGGGCGGTTAGTTAAGTTAATGCAGAAAGACAGTTCGACAGATGACTTATGACGACAAGCGGCGCGGTGGCCGTGGGCGGGGCGACGACAAGCGGCATCGCGGTTTCGACGAAGGCGGTAGCGGTGGCGGTTTCGACTTTGGAAGTTCGAACTGGTCCGGCGGCGGCGGTGGCGGTGATCGCTACGGTCGCAGCGGCG
>JBAYSX010000026.1:0-25048 GCA_041675905.1 Sphingomonadaceae bacterium
CGCCATCGTGTCGGGCGGACAGGGCAAGGCGGAAGACAAGATCGAGGCCATGCAAAAAGCCGGAATCACCGTCTCACCATCACCCTCCGAACTCGGAACAACACTCAAAAAATTGCTGACGGCATAGCTGCTATCAGCTGGCCGCCTGGGGGTGAGGTTGAGCCGGGGGCATCGACACGCTATCTGATGGTAATCATTCTCAGGCGAGGTATGAAATGACGGAAGAAGAGGGCCTGTTGGAACCCCTGCAAGGCCCGAGCTGGGCGCGGTCAGGCTGGCCGCCCCTTGCTGATGACGATCTGACTCTGGCCATGGACGCCGGCTTGCCCGACCGGGCGGCGACGGCGATTCGCAAGGCGAAAGGCGGGGTGACGGTTGCCGCAGTGTCCGCCGAAGATGGCCGGGCTGCGGCCCAGGACACGATTCGCGCCACCATGCTCATCCGCACCTATCGGGTGCGTGGCCATCTGGCGGCGAACCTTGATCCGCTGGGACTGGCCGAGCGCGGCATCCCCGCCGATCTTACTCCTGAATATCATGGCCTGAACGATCTGGAAAAGATTGTCTATGTCGGCAACATTTTCCCCGGTCCGGACACCTATACGGTGCGGGAACTGGTCGAGACGCTGCGCCGCAATTACTGCGGTAACGTCGGCCTTGAATATATGCACATCAATGATGTGGAAGAACGCCGGTTTCTTCAGGAAAAGTTCGAGGGACGCGACAAGGAAATCCAGTTCACGCCGCTGGGCAAGAAGGCGATTCTCAGCAAGCTCATCGAAGCCGAGCAATTCGAGAAATTCCTCGCGCGCAAATATGTCGGCACCAAGCGCTTCGGTCTGGAAGGTGGCGAGGCGGCAATTCCGGCGCTGGAGTCGATCATAAAGACCGGCGGCCATCTTGGTGTCCGCGAAATCGTCATCGGCATGCCGCACCGCGGTCGTCTGAATGTGCTCGCAAATGTGATGGCCAAGCCCTATCAGGCGATTTTCCACGAATTTTCCGGTGGATCCTCCAGCCCGGACGATGTCGGCGGCTCGGGGGATGTGAAATACCACCTCGGCAGTTCGGCGGATCGCGAATTCGACGGCAATGAGGTCCATCTGTCGCTGACGCCGAACCCGTCGCACCTGGAAGCGGTCAACCCCGTGGTGCTCGGCAAGGCGCGCGCGGCGCAGCGTATTCGTGGCGACCGCAGCCGCACCCAGGTGTTACCGGTGCTGATGCACGGCGACGCGGCTTTCGCTGGCCAGGGTATTGTGGCTGAATGCCTCGGTTTTTCCGGCGTGCCGGGCTACAATACCGGTGGCACGATTCATTTCATTGTCAATAATCAGATCGGCTTCACAACGTCGCCGGCGTTCGCCAGGTCCTCGCCCTATCCATCCGATGTGGCAAAAATGGTGCAGGCGCCGATTTTCCATGTGAATGGCGACGATCCGGAAGCGGTGACATTTGCCACCAAGGTCGCCACCGAATTCCGGCAGCGGTTCAATCGCGATGTGGTGGTCGACATGTGGTGTTACCGGCGCTTCGGGCATAATGAAAGCGACGAGCCGGGTTTCACCCAGCCGCAAATGTATGCCGAGATCCGCACGCATGTTTCGGTGGCCACGCTTTATGCCGAGAGGCTGAAGCGGGAAGGTTTCGTCAGCGACCATGACGTGAACGAGATGGAGCAGACATTCGTTGCGAAGCTGGAAGCTGATTTTGCCGCAGCTGCCGATTTCCGTGCAACGAAGGCTGAATGGTTTGGTGGCCGCTGGGCCGGCCTGCATCAGCCGGCTGATCCGATCACCGCGCGGCGCAGCGCCGACACCGGCGTGCCTGTAGAAAAGCTGCGGAAATTGATGCGGCGTCTGCATGAGGTGCCGGAAGGTTTTGTGCAGCACAGGACATTGAAACGGGTGCTTGGCGCGCGCGACGAGGCCGTAGAGAGTGGCGAGGGGCTCGATTGGGCCACGGCCGAGGAACTGGCCTTTGCGACGCTGTTGACAGACGATCCGGCCTTTGGCGTCCGGCTTTCGGGGCAGGACAGCGGGCGAGGCACCTTCTCGCAACGTCATGCGGTATGGGTGGACCAGAAAAATGGTTCCAAGCATATTCCATTAAGTACACTTGGTAATTTCTGCGAAATCCTCGACAGTCCGCTGTCGGAATTTGGCGTGCTGGGTTACGAATATGGCTATGCGCTCGCCGATCCGCTGGTGTTGACGCTGTGGGAAGCGCAATTCGGTGATTTCGCCAATGGCGCGCAGGTGATGATCGACCAGTTCATCGCGTCGGGCGAGGCGAAATGGCTGCGCGCCAACGGTCTCGTGATGCTGCTGCCGCATGGCTATGAGGGCCAGGGGCCGGAGCATAGCTCGGCGCGCCTCGAGCGGTTTTTGCAATTGTGCGCCGAGGATAACCTCCAGGTGGCCAACTGCACGACACCGGCGAATTACTTCCATATCCTGCGCCGGCAGATGTTGCGGCCGTTCCGCAAGCCGCTGGTGATGATGACGCCGAAATCCCTGCTGCGGCACAAACGGGCGGTATCCTCGCTCGTGGAACTGGGCGAAGGTTCGGTTTTCCACCGTGTGCTGGACGATGTGGCGGAACCCGCGCCAGATGAGGTGAAGCGGCTTATCCTGTGCTCGGGCAAGGTCTATTATGATCTGGCCGAAGCGCGGGACGAGCAAGGCCGGGACGATGTCTATATCCTGCGCGTGGAACAGCTCTATCCTTTCCCCGCCGACGTGATTGCGCGCTATGCCGCCGGTTTCCCGAAACTGGAAACGGTCGTCTGGTGTCAGGAAGAGCCGAAGAACGCCGGAGCATGGTTCTTTGTCGACCCGTTGATCGAGGAAGCCTTGGGTCAAAGACCGGTTTATGCCGGGCGTGCAGCGGCAGCGGCGACGGCGACGGGCCTTGCCCGGCGTCACGCCGCCGAACAGGCGAAGCTGATCGCCGAGGCGCTGGGGCAGGACAAGCGTGAGGTCCGGGCAGCTATCCGGTCGAGTCTGAAGTCATCCGCCAGGAAGAAAGCGGCGTAGGGGAATATCATGGACATTATTATTCCGCCGCTCGGCGAATCTATCGTCGATGCGACAGTTGGCCAGTGGCTGAAGCAGGTTGGCGAGACGGTCGCGGCAGATGAGCCGATCGTCAGCCTGGAAACCGACAAGGTGGCGGTTGAAGTGCCGTCTCCGTTTGCCGGCGTGCTGACCGAGCATCTGTTCCAGGAAGGCGATACAGTTGAAGTAGGAGCTGCCATCGCCCGAATCGAAGAAGGCGGCGAGGCGACAGTGTCCGCGACGAAGCCGGCGGAACCGGCCAAAGCGGCGACGCCTGCAGCGGCAGCGGCAGCGGCAGCTCCTGCGCCGGCATCTGCGCCTTCCGCCACGCCCGCACAATATACGGCGCTGTCACCGGCCGTGCGGCGGCTGGTGGAGGACTATAATCTTGACCCCGCCAGCATTACCGGCACCGGCAAGGATGCGCGGCTGACCAAGGGCGATGTGCTGGCGGCGATCGAGGCCGGCACGGCGAAAGTGCAAGGCGCGGCCACGACCGCAGCGGCGGAAGCTGCGCCGTCAGGACCATCCCGCCGCGAGGAGCGGGTGCGGATGACGCGCATTCGCCAGACCATCGCCCGCCGTCTGAAAGAAGCACAGGATACGGCGGCCATCCTGACCACGTTCAACGATGTGGACATGTCGGCAGTGATGGAAGCGCGCACGCGCTACAAGGATTTGTTTGACAAGAAACATGGCGTGCGGCTGGGCTTCATGTCGTTCTTCGTCCAGGCGAGCGTGCTGGCGCTGAAGGATGTCCCAGCGGTTAACGCCGGGATCGAAGGCGACGAGATCGTCTATCATGATTACGCCGATATCGGCGTCGCGGTGTCCTCGCCGACGGGCCTCGTGGTGCCAATCTTGCGGAATGCTGAAAGCCTGTCTTTCGCGGAAACCGAGCTGGCGATTGCCGACTTCGGGCGCCGTGCGCGCGATGGCAAGCTGACGCTGCCTGAAATGCAGGGTGGCACCTTCACCATCTCCAACGGCGGTGTGTTCGGCTCCTTGCTGTCCACGCCGATTCTCAACCCGCCGCAATCGGCGGTGCTCGGTATGCACCGGATCGAGGAGCGCCCGGTGGTGGTGAATGGCCAAATTGTCGTCCGTCCGATGATGTATCTGGCGGTCAGCTATGACCATCGCCTGGTGGACGGTCGTGAAGCGGTGACTTTCCTTGTTCGCATCAAGGAAGCACTGGAAGACCCCATGCGCCTCTTGATTGATCTGTAGGAAAGGCCCCCCATGGCGAGCAGCCCGGATTTCGATGTCATTATTATTGGCGCAGGCCCCGGCGGTTATGTGGCGGCGGTGCGCGCGGCGCAACTCGGGCTGAAAACCGCCTGTGTGGAATCGCATGAAACACTCGGCGGAACCTGTCTGAACGTCGGGTGCATCCCGTCGAAGGCGTTGTTGCATGCCAGCGAACTCTATGAGGACGCAGCATCCGGACATCTGGCGAAGCTGGGCGTCCGGATCAGCGGCGCTTCTGTTGATCTGGACAGGATGTTGGCGTCGAAGGCCGAGGCGGTCGAGGGTTTGACTGGCGGCATCGAATTTTTGTTCAAGAAAAACAAGGTAGAATGGCTTAAGGGCCACGCCAGCTTCGAATCGGCCAGCAGCGTCCGTGTTGGCGACAAAAGCTACAGCGCCAAAAATCTTGTCATCGCCACCGGCTCGTCGGTCGCGCCGCTGGCCGGCGTCACCATCGACAATGACAAGGGCGTGGTGGTCGATTCCACCGGCGCACTGTCGCTGCCGAAGGTGCCGGAGCATCTGGTGGTGATCGGTGGCGGCGTCATCGGCCTGGAGCTTGGCTCTGTCTGGCGGCGGCTTGGCGCGAAGGTGACGGTCGTGGAATATCTCGACCAGATCCTGCCGGGCATGGATGGCGAGGTTCGCAAAGAGGCCAACAAGCTGTTCAGGAAGCAGGGCTTCGAGATCCGTACCGGCGCGAAGGTCACCGGTGTGGAAACGTCAGGGGCCGGTGCCGTTGTTACCGTAGAACCGGCGGCGGGCGGCGCTGCCGAACAGATACAGGCCGATGTGGTGCTCGTGGCCATCGGGCGCCGTCCGAATACCGACGGTCTGGCGCTGGACAAGGCGGGCGTGGAAGTGAACGCGCGCGACCAGATCGAGGTTGGCGCCGATCAGGGGACGGCGGTTCCCGGTATCTGGGCGATTGGCGATGTGACGCCGGGACCAATGCTGGCGCACAAGGCCATGGATGAAGGCGTGGCGGTAGCCGAGAATATCGCCGGCCTGAACGGTCTGGTGAACCATGACGTGATTCCGTCAGTCGTTTATACGCGTCCGGAAATTGCCGGGGTCGGACTGACGGAAGAAGCGGCGAAGGAGCGTGGCAAGATCAAGGTCGGGAAATTCCCGTTCATGGCCAACAGCCGCGCCCGCACAAACCACGACACCGACGGCTTTGTAAAAATCATTGCCGATGCGGAAACGGACCGGGTATTGGGCGTCTGGATCATCTCCAGTCTTGCCGGTACGCTGATCGGCCAGGCAGCGCAGGCGATGGAGTTTGGCGCATCGTCCGAAGACATGGCCTATACCTGCAACGCCCACCCGACGCATAACGAAGCGGTAAAGGAAGCGGCCTTCGCAGTCACCGGCAAGCCGATCCACATGTGAAGAATGAATGGGCCGGGCCCGAACGGGTCCGGCTCAGTCGAAATATTTACGCCATTCCCCATAGCCTTCGGCGTCAAGCTGATCGACGGGAATGAAGCGCAGCGATGCCGAATTGATGCAATAGCGCAGGCCCCCGGCTTCACGCGGGCCATCCGGGAAGACATGACCCAGATGGCTGTCGCCGTGGGCGGAGCGTACCTCCGTGCGAATCATGCCGTGGGTCGTGTCTGTCTTTTCGATGACATGGGCGGGTTCGACCGGGCGGGTGAAACTGGGCCAGCCGCATCCGGCGTCGAATTTGTCTTTCGACGTGAACAGCGGTTCGCCGGAGACAATGTCGACATAAAGGCCGGCCTCATCGCTGTTCCAGTAGGCATTGCCAAATGGCCGCTCGGTGCCATTTTCCTGCGTTACATGATATTGTTCAGGCGTCAGGCGGGCGATGGCGTCCGGGTCTTTGCGATAGGAAGACATTTTATCTCCTCTGAAGGAACGGATGGCGTCGAACCAGGCATTCACGCGCTGTCAGTCCTTATCGCCACGATCAATGGTGGTGATGGCCAGCGGGCGCGTCACTGCCAGGCGCCTGCACATCGGCAGTGACATCCACCGTGACCCCCGATTCGAAATACAGGGTCAGTGGCAATTTGCCCCCCGCTCTTACATCGGACGCGAGGCCGAACAACATCAGATGCTTGCCGCCCGGGGCCAGCCGCAGTGTGCCGGCTTCCGGAACTGCCAGGCTTTGCTCCTGACGCATGCGCATCACGCCCTGATCGGAACGCATGCTGTGCAGTTCGATCCGTTCCGCATCGGATGAGGTAACGCGCACCAGCGCATCGGTGCCGATCTTGCTGTTGGCGATGGTGAGATAACCTCCTGCCGGTCTGCCGGATGCTGCCGGCAGACGAATCCATGCGCCCGACACCGTAAGGCCCGCCGCCTCGGTCTTGCTGGCGCCGGATGCCGTTGGTGCGCTTTCGACGCGCTGGCCGGCAAATACGGACAGGCCCAGTAATAATACGGCGATTACGCAGGCCGACAGGCCAATTTTTCTTTCCGTCAACATTCCTTCCCTCCGGCCATACACGATTCCATTCCTGAATATGCTTGCGCACAACATAGGATGGCAGTTTCCACTTTGTCGCTGCGACAGACTGGCCCGCCGAAAAATGGTCGCTGCTCGATGAACCCGCCATTGATGCCAGTCGCGCTGTTCCTATATCCGGGATCAGCCCATCCGTCAGAGTCCTGATGGGGGCAACGGAATCATATCGTCGGATGGCAAACCGGCGGCTGCATATAAAGAGGACAGGTATGGGCAAGGTTATCGGTATCGACTTGGGCACCACCAACAGCTGTGTGGCCGTGATGGAGGGCTCCACGCCCAGGGTGATCGAAAATGCGGAAGGCACGCGCACGACGCCATCGCAGGTCGCCTTTGCCAAGGACGGCGAGCGCCTCGTCGGCCAGCCCGCCAAGCGGCAGGCGGTCACCAACCCCGAGAACACCATCTTTGCTGTAAAGCGGTTGATCGGTCGCCGTTTCGACGACCCGATGACCCAGAAGGACAAGGATCTCGTCCCCTACAAGATCACCGCCGGGCCAAATGGCGATGCCTGGGTGCACGCCGGTGGTTCGGATTACAGCCCTTCCCAGATTTCTGCCTTTATCCTGCAAAAGATGAAGGAAACCGCTGAAGCCTATCTCGGTGAAACCGTGACGCAGGCCGTCGTCACCGTGCCGGCCTATTTTAACGATGCGCAGCGCCAGGCGACGAAAGATGCCGGACAGATTGCCGGTCTTGATGTGCTTCGGATCATCAACGAACCGACGGCGGCAGCATTGGCCTATGGTCTCGACAAGCAGGCGGGTGCGCACACCATCGCCGTTTATGACCTTGGCGGCGGCACGTTCGACGTGTCCATCCTGGAACTCGGCGATGGCGTCTTCGAGGTGAAATCGACCTCGGGCGACACCTTCCTTGGCGGTGAGGATTTTGACGCCAAGGTCGTCAATTTCCTGGCAGATGCGTTCAAAAAGGCCGAAGGCATTGATCTTCGCAGCGACCGCCTGGCGCTTCAGCGCCTGAAAGAAGCGGCGGAAAAGGCCAAGATCGAACTTTCCTCGTCGCAAACCACCGAAGTCAATCTTCCCTTCATCACTGCCGATGCCACGGGGCCGAAGCACCTTGTGCAGTCCATTTCACGCGCCGATCTGGAAAAGCTGGTGATCGATCTGATCGAGCGCACGCGCAAGCCCTGCGTCGATGCCTTGAACGAGGCCGGGGTGAAGGCCGCAGAGATTGATGAAGTGGTGCTGGTCGGCGGCATGAGCCGCATGCCGCGTGTGCGTCAGTTTGTGAAGGATCTGTTCGGCAAGGAACCCAACACCTCTGTGAACCCTGATGAAGTGGTCGCCATGGGCGCGGCCATTCAGGCTGGCGTGTTGCAAGGCGATGTGAAGGACGTGCTGCTGCTCGACGTGACGCCGCTGTCGCTCGGCATCGAGACGCTGGGGGGTGTCTTCACGCGCATGATTGACCGCAACACCACGATTCCGACCAAAAAGTCGCAAACCTATTCAACTGCCGACGACAACCAGTCTGCCGTAACCATCCGGGTGTTCCAGGGCGAGCGCGAGATGGCTGCTGACAATAAACTGCTTGGCCAGTTCGATCTCGTCGGCATTCCGCCCGCCCCGCGCGGCGTGCCGCAGATCGAGGTGACATTCGACATCGACGCCAATGGTCTGGTTGCCGTGCATGCGAAGGACAAGGGCACCGGCAAGGAACAGCAGATCCGCATCCAGCCGTCGGGTGGTCTGTCGAAAGAGGACATCGACAAGATGGTGAAGGAAGCCGAGCAATTTTCGGCTGAAGACAAGAAGCGTCGTGAATCGGCAGAGGCCCGCAACCAGGCCGATGGTCTGGTCCATGCAACCGAGCGTCAGCTCGCCGAACATGGCGACAAGGTGGACGCCGGCACCAGGTCGTCGATCGAAGCTGCCATCGCCGATCTGAAATCCGTGCTGGACGGCGGCGATGCCGATGCCATCAACCAGAAATCGCAAACTCTGGCGCAAGTGGCGATGAAGCTGGGCGAAGCCGTCTATGCCGCCGAACAGGCGGCGGCTGCCGGCGGTGGCGATACCGCCCCGTCGGGCGGCGAATCGAAGCCGGATGAAGATGTGGTGGACGCCGACTTCACCGAAGTGGACGACAGCAAGAAATAAGTTCGAAGCCCCCGGTGGACAGTTCCACCGGGGGTTCCCGATTGAGGTGGAGTGGCTGTCATCACCATGCACGGCGAAATTGATTATTATGAGTTGCTGGATGTCGAACGGGATTGCGACGAAGGCACGCTGAAGAGCGCCTATCGCAAGCTGGCCATGCGCTGGCACCCGGATCGTAACCCCGGCGACAAGGATGCCGAGGCGCGCTTCAAGGCCATCGGCGAGGCCTATGAAGTCCTGAAAGACCCGCAAAAGCGCGCCGCATATGACCGGTTCGGCCATGCGGCCTTTCGCAACGGCGGCGGCGGTGGGCCGGGTGGCGGATTCGGCAACGCCGGGCCGTTTTCCGATATTTTTTCCGATATTTTCGACCAGTTCATGGGCGGCGGCACAGCCCGCGGTCGCCGCGGGCCGCAACGCGGCGCCGATGTGCGCTATGATCTGGAAGTGACGTTCGAGGAAGCGTTCGAGGGCAGCGAGGCGGAAATCGCCCTCGATGTCGCGGTTGGTTGCGACCATTGCGTTGGTACCGGGAGCAAGCCGGGGGCGCGCATGCAAACCTGCCACACCTGTAACGGCCATGGCCAGGTGCGCATGCAGAACGGCATGTTCATCGTCGAGCGCACCTGCCCGACCTGCCATGGCGCCGGCCAGACCATTTCCGACCCGTGCGAGCATTGCCACGGTGAAGGCCGGGTGGAACGGCGCAAGACCCTGCAGGTGAAGATCCCCCGGGGGGTGGATGACGGCACCCGTATCCGCCTTTCCGGCGAAGGCGAGGCCGGGCCGCGCGGCGGACAACCGGGCGACCTGTATATTTTCGTTCACATGAAGCCGCACGATATCTGGAAGCGCGACGGCACCACGCTTTATGCCGCCGTGCCCCTGTCATTCGTGACGGCAGCGCTCGGTGGTGAAATCTGCATCCCCGGCCTCGACAAGGAACCGGTGGAAGTGCGCGTACCGGCTGGCACCCAGACGGGCCGGCAATTCCGCGTGCGCGGGCGCGGCATGCCGTCGCTGAACGGCCATGGCGCGGGCGACCTGGTGGTGCAGGTCGATCTCGAAACCCCGACCCGGCTGACCGCCCGGCAAAAGGAATTGCTGGAAGAGTTCCGCGAAACCGAAGATGGCGACGAATCGAATTGCCCGAAATCGAAAGGGTTTTGGGATCGGTTGAAACATGCCTGGGAAGATTTGACCGACTAGGGAATTTGCCGCAGGCAAAACCATGTCGACCACCCCCTGGACCGCCCGAATCATCACCCTCTACCCGGAAATGTTCCCCGGTCCCTTGGGCATTTCTTTGGCCGGGCGGGCGTTAAGCACGGACATCTGGCGTCTGGAGACCCTGCAACTGCGGGATTTCGCGACCGACCGGCATCGTTCGGTGGATGATACACCGGCGGGGGGCGGGCCAGGGATGGTGCTGCGTGTGGATGTGCTGGCGCGAGCGGTGGATGCGGTGCGGGCTGCCAATCCGGCAGCTCCGGTGCTGGCGTTGACGCCGCGCGGACCGCGGCTGACGCAACAACGCGTACGCGAACTGGCGGCGGGGCCGGGTGTGGCCTTGTTGTGCGGGCGCTTCGAGGGGTTCGACGAGCGGATCTTTGCCGGGCGCGCTGTTGAGCCGGTAGCGATTGGCGATTTTATCCTGTCGGGCGGCGAACTGGGGGCGATGATGCTGGTTGACGCTTGTGTTCGGCTGCTTCCCGGCGTAATGGGGGCCGCTTCGAGCGGAGACGAGGAAAGCTTTGAAACAGGCCTCCTCGAACATCCGCACTATACCCGGCCAGCCCGCTGGGAAGGGCATGATATTCCGGACGTGCTGCGTTCGGGGGATCATGCGGCCATTGCTGCCTGGCGGCGCGAGCGCGCCATGGCGGACACACGGCTATGGCGGCCCGATCTGTGGAAACTCCACGGTGCGTCGCCCTCTGGCACCTGAATTGCTCCCGTTGAGAGCGAAGGAGAGAAGAATGAATTTGTTGCAAACGATCGAGGCCGAACAGGTCGCGAAACTGAAGGAAGCCCGCCCCATTCCCGAATTCCGGGCCGGCGACACGCTGCGCGTCGGTGTGCGGGTGAAGGAAGGCGAGCGCGTCCGCGTGCAGCTTTACGAAGGCGTGTGCATCGCCCGCTCCAACCGGGGCATCAACTCCAACTTCACTGTGCGCAAGATCAGCTTCGGCGAAGGCGTCGAGCGGGTGTTTCCGCTCTATTCGCCGTCGCTCGATTCGATCGAGGTCGTGCGCCGTGGGATCGTGCGTCGCGCCAAGCTTTACTATCTGCGTGGCCGTTCCGGTAAATCGGCGCGGATCGCCGAGCGCCGCGACCGCCGCCCGGAAAAAGCACAGGCCTGATCATAACGCCTGCTCCCGCATCGGGAATCCTTGAAGGTAGCGCGCACCTCTTTCCGGTGCGCGTCTATTTCGAGGATACCGATATGGGCGGCATCGTTTACCACGCCAATTATCTGCGCTTCATGGAACGGGCGCGGTCCGACCTGCTGCGCCTGATCGGCATCGACCAGCGCGCGGCGTTTGAAAATGGCACCGGCGTTTATATCGTCGCCGGCGTGGATATCCGCTATCGCGCGTCTGCCCGGCTGGACGATGATCTGCTGATCGAAACGCGTCCGTTGTCCATCCGTGCGGCCAGCGTCACCCTGCAACAAACCATCCGCCACGGTAATAGACTGATTGTTGAAGCCGAAGTGCGCGTCGGCTTCACGATGCTGGATGGCCGACCGCAGCGCCAGCCGCGCGACTGGGTATCGCGGTTTTCAGCTTTACAGGACAAAGCGCTTCTGGCGGGCAGGGGCTTGTAGTCTGTGCCCCCATCATGTTGAGGTGCAGTACGGAGGCCGTGTTCACGGACTTTCGACCCGTGTCGCCGACTTCTCGGCCGCCAGCCGGAACCACAGCCACCGGGACTTTCCATCCATTCAGAGGCTGCCCAGGTATCTACCTTGGCAGGACCGCTGAAGCCTGCGATGCCATGTGACATGACATCGGATGGACCCCTGCTCGAACCGGGCCACAACTGCTGGCGAATCGAAGTCGCAAACCGGGCGACCGTGATCGTCGACGCTGACGACTATTTCACCGCCGCGCGTGCGGCGATGGTCCAGGCCAAAAAGCAGATTTTGCTCGTCGGCTGGGATTTTGATCCACGCATCCGCTTCGCCGGGAACGCTGATGACGGCGGCCCTGACGAGGTTGGCGCCTTCATGACCTGGCTGGTCGAGCGCACGCCTGGCCTGCAGATCCACATTCTTCGGTGGGATGCCGGGGCGCTCAAGACGTTGTTTCAGGCGAAGGCGCTCGCCCGACTCACGGAGTGGATCATCAATCCGCAAATCCACCTGCGGCTTGACCCCCATCACCCGCCAGCGGGATCGCATCATCAGAAAGTGGTCGTGATCGACGACGGCCTGGCCTTCTGCGGCGGAATCGACATGACCGTCGATCGCTGGGACACCCGGGAGCACAGAGACGACGAACCGCGCCGGGCGGAACCCGACGGCACCCCCTATGGACCATGGCACGACGCGACGACGATGCTGGAAGGTCCGGTCGCCGTAGCGTTGGGCGAGATGTGCCGCGCCCGCTGGGAGGTGGCCGGCGGCGAACGGCTCGATCCGGTGGCGGGAGGTGGAGACTGCTGGCCCGGCCACGTAAAGCCCGATTTCACCGACATCGAGGTCGGCATCGCGCTCACAGTACCCGAAATGGCGGACCAGCAGCCACGGTACGAGATCGAGACACTCTATGTCGACCTGATCCGGCGCGCAAAGCGGTGGGTGTATGCCGAAAGCCAGTATTTTGCCTCGCGCCGGGTGGCTGAAGCGATGGCCGACCGACTGGCCAGGCCCGATTGCCCCGAATTTGTCATCATCCTTCCGACCAGCTCGGAAGGCTGGCTCGAACCAGTGGCGATGGACTCGGCGCGCGCCCGGCTGGTCGAGGCGCTGCACGAACGCGATCCACACGGTCGCCTGCGGCTTTACCATCCTTTTACCGCCGGCGGCGAGCCGATCTATGTCCACGCCAAGGTGACGGTGATCGACGACGAAATACTGCGCGTCGGTTCGTCGAACTTCAACAACCGTTCGTTGCGGCTCGACACGGAATGCGACGTGGTGATCGACGCCGCCAGCGCCGCCAATACCGATGAGCGGTCAACCATCGCCGGTCTTCGCAACGCGTTGCTCGCCGAACATCTCGGCACCGATTGCGAGACGATCGAAACGCTGCTGGCCGAAACCGGATCGATTATCGCGACGGTCGAGCGACTGCGTGGATCCGGTCGATCGTTGCGCCCCTACGAAGTGCCCGACCTCGACGGCGTCCGTGCGTGGCTGGCCGACAACAAGATCCTCGATCCTGAGGGCCCGGGCGAAATGTTCGAGCCACTGTCGCGACGCACATCCCTGCTCAGCCGGTTGCGCCCGCACCTGCGACAAGACAACGGCAATTTCACGCCGGTCGCGACTGCGGTTTTACTGACAGGCGTAGTCGCAGTATTGGCGTTTGCTGGCATACGGTTCTTGCGAGGTTCGCAGGGTCGTCGCCAGCTCGCCGGGGCTCGCTCAAAAAAGTCAATATCGACCAGTAGTAGATGCTCAAGCCGTGTTTCGGCCTCCCGCAACCGGCTCATTAGTTGATATGTGCGATCCATCGGGATGCTGGCGTGCGGCTACTGAACCTGACCCGCATGGCAGCAGGGCGTTCCCAGGAACACGTTCGAGGCTGCAAGCCCCTGCCCGCCGGAGGCAAACCACCACCCGCCTCACCGCTACCGAAAATCCGTATCTGCCGTCTTGAGGCCGGGCCATTCACTCTCCATAAAGCCCCGGCCTTTCATCCCCGGTCGGCTCGGGAACATGCGGAGTGATTTGTGGAAGGAGTGATGGTCGAGGCGGCCGATATGATGTCGCCATGGAATCTGTTCCTGCAGGCGGACATTGTCGTGAAGGCGGTGATCATTTTGCTGCTGGCGGCGAGCATCTGGTCGTGGGCGATTATTATCGAACGTTCGCGGCGACTTAAGGCTATCGGGCGCGCGACGGCGGCATTTGAGGATCGGTTCTGGAAGGCGACCAGCGTGACCGATCTGAAGGCGACGAAAGGCATGCATCCGGCGGCGGATCTGTTCGCGGCGGGGATGGAGGAATGGCGGGCGTCAGTGGATAACCGTCGTCCGGTAGATCGCGAAGGCGTGCGCAGCCGTCTGGCCACCGTGATGGCGGCATCGATTGATCGCTCGATTTCGGATTTGTCGGATCGTTTGTCGGTGCTGGCCACCATTGGCTCGGTGTCACCGTTTGTCGGGCTGTTCGGCACGGTGTGGGGCATTATGCGCGCCTTTACGGCGATTGGCGCGACGCAGAACACCAGCCTTGCGGTGGTGGCTCCCGGTATTGCCGAGGCGCTGTTTGCGACCGCCATCGGGCTGTTCGCGGCGATTCCGGCGGTGATCGGCTATAACCGGTTGCTGCATGGCGTCACGCGTCTGGAAGACCGGCTTACAGCCTTTTCGGCGTCTTTTCACGCGATGATGTCGCGGGAACTGGACGGGCAGCGCTGATGGCGATGGGTCTGCATGGTTCGGGCCGGAGACGGCGGCGCACCGCGCCAATGTCCGAAATCAATGTGACCCCGATGGTCGATGTGATGCTGGTGCTGCTGATCATTTTCATGGTGGCGGCCCCGTTGCTGGTAACCGGCGTTGCAGTCGATTTGCCGAAAACCTCCGCGAAAGGACTGCCGGCAGACGACAAGCCGATTTCCGTGACCATCGATTCAACCGGTAATCGCCATATCGGCGACGAGCAATTTGCCGACGACCAGGCGTTCGCTGCCCGTCTGCAGGCGCTGCATGAAGCGCGTGGGGGCGATGCCCGCGTGCTGATCCGCGCCGATGCAGCCATACCTTATGGTCGGGTGGCGGCGCTGCTCGGTGATGTGACCGGGGCGGGTTTCAATCGCGTGGCGCTGGTGAACCAGCCGCGGCGCGAGGAATCGCAAGGATGACGGAAGGGCAGGCCTTGCTGCTCGCCACGGGCGGGCATCTGCTGCTGCTGGCAGTGCTGTCCTTTGGCCTGATCAAGTCGCTGCCGCCAACGCCGCACCAGCCGGACATCACGCCGATCGATTATGTCGAGATTGGCCCGGAACCGACGGTGACGGAAGCGCCGAAGCCGTCAATGGATGCCGCCCCGCGCGAGCCGGAACCGCCTGCGCCTGCGCCAGAACCTGTCCTGCAACCCGCACCACCGGAACCGGTGCCCGATATTTCACCCCAGGATGTGGTGATTGAAGAGCCGGAACCGCAGCCGAAGCCCAAACCAAAACCCGAACCGAAAAAACCGGCGGAGGCGAAAGCGCCCCTGAAAAAAGAGCCGCTCAAAAAGCCGGAGACATTCAACGCCGGACAGATGGCGGCGTTGATCGACAAGAATTTGCCCGATGCACCGGCGCGCCCGCGCGACGTTTCGGCGTTCGCCAAATCCATCGAATCCGCCCTGCCGAAAGGCGCGCGCATCAGTCCGCGTCAGATTGCGACGCTGGAGCAGGCGATTCGATCGCAGATCGCGCCGTGCTGGAATCCCCCGATGGGCGGCGCGGACGTGGCGGAAATGACGGTGGTGCTGCAGATTTCGCTGAACCGGGATGGCAGTATCGCCGCGCCGCCAAAGTTTGTCAGCCAGACGGGTGCGACGGCTGGCAATCAGGCCTATGCGCGCGCCTTTGTGGAAACGGCCAAACGCGCTGTATTACGTTGCGCGCCATTGAGCCTGCCGGCGGACCTTTATGCCCACTGGCGCGAATTTGAACTTAACTTTGATCCGAGGCTGATGACATGAAGCATTTGCTGCTCGCCCTGCTGCTGCTTGCTGCACCCGCCGCCGCCCAGTTGCGGGTGGACATTACCAGCGGTGTTGCGGCCCCGATGCCGATTGCCGTGCCGGGATTTCCGACGGCGGCCATCACCGAAACCCCGGCCGGCAGTACGGCGGCGCTGGGCCGGCAGATCGCCGGCATCATATCCAACAATCTCGGTGGATCAGGGTTGTTCCGCCCGATCAACGAGGCAGCCTTTCCCGCGCCCGGCATGGCGCAGGTGCAGGCGCCGCAATTCACCGCTTTCCGCACAGCGGCGGCGCAGGCGCTGGTGACGGGTTTCGTCACTGCCAATGGCGACGGCACGCTGACGGTGGGCTGTTACCTCTATGATGTGTTCGCCGAGCAGGAACTGGTGCGTCAGGGCTTCACCGTGACACCGGCGGGCTGGCGGCGGGCGGCGCATAAATGTTCGGATCTGGTCTATTCGCGCCTTACCGGCGAAAGCGGCTATTTCGACAGCCGCGTCGTCTATGTGGCCGAGACGGGACCGCGCACGAAGCGGATCAAGCGGCTGGCGATCATGGATCAGGATGGCGCGAACCACCGCTATCTGACGAGCGGGCAATCGCTGGTACTGATGCCGCGTTTTTCACCGGCGGACGAGACGCTTGCCTATATGAGCTTCGTCAACGACCGCCCCCGCGTGTGGGTCTATAATATCAGCACCGGTCAGCAACAGGCGGTGGGCGACTTCAACTCGATGACTTTTGCGCCACGCTTTTCGCCGGATGGGCGCAAGCTGGCGTTTTCGGTGATGCGCGGCGGGAATTCCGCGATCTACGCCTGGGACATCGCCAGCCGCAGTTCCACGCAATTGACCGGCGGCGGCGCAATCGACACGTCGCCCAGCTACTCCCCCGATGGCAAACAGATCGTGTTCGAGAGTGACCGGGGCGGCAGCCAGCAGCTTTATGTGATGAACGCCGATGGCTCGAACCCGCGTCGAATCACTTTCGGCAGCGGTCGGGCGGGGAGCCCGGTATGGAGTCCGCGTGGCGATCTGATCGCCTTTACCCGCATGGATGGCGGCAAATTCCGCGTCGCCGTGATTCGCCCGGACGGCAGTGGCGAACGGCTGTTGACGGACAGCTGGCAGGACGAGGGACCGAACTGGTCGCCCAATGGCCGGGTGATCCTGTTCAGCCGTACCGAGCGCAATGGCAGCACCAGCTTGCGTTCGATTGACCTGACCGGGCGCAACGACCGGCGCATCCCGACGCCTGTCGATGCCAGCGATCCGGCCTGGGGACCATTATTGCCCTGACACATTATTGCGCGTGAACCAGTTGGCGCACTTGCATGACACTTGCTTCTTTGCCAAATGTCGTCAATCAGTTGGCGGCACCGCTTACGTGCGGTCGGCAGAGTTTGTCGGGAGAGAAGAAGCCATGCAGAAGAAGTTTCCGTTGCTGTTCGTCGCGGTCGCCACTCTTGGCCTCGCCGCCTGCGCCAAAAAGGACCTGCCGCCACCGCCGCCGCCGGCTGCGCCCCCGCCCGCGGCGACAGACGCGCCGGCTACTGTGCCGCCCGCCGAACCTGTTGGCACCACCAGCTTCGATTCGCTGCAGGAAGAATTCTCGCAAGCCGTCGGCAGCGACACCGTGCTGTTTGCGTTTGACAGCTATGCGATTGACGAAACAGCACGGCAAACGCTGGGCAATCAGGCCGAGTGGCTGCAACGCTATCCGGGCATCCGCGCCACCATCGAAGGCCATGCCGACGAACGCGGCACGCGTGAATATAACCTCGCGCTGGGCGAACGTCGCGCCAATGCCGCCAAGAATTTTCTTGCGGCGCAAGGTGTCAACACGGGCCGCCTTTCGGTAATCAGCTACGGCAAGGAACGCCCGGCGGTCGAAGGCTCGAACGAGGAAGCCTGGGCACAAAACCGCCGGGCCAAGACGGTCGTTTCGGGTAACAAGTAAAAGGAGCAGTCCGCCATATCTTCGATCAGACCCTGGCGGGATATCACGCGTCGGAAGGCGCGTCAGGTGATGGTGGGGCGCGTGGCCATTGGCGGCGACGCGCCCATCTCTGTGCAAACCATGACCAACACGCCAACCGAAGATGCGGTGGCGACGATTGACCAGATTCGCGCGTGTGAAGAAGCGGGGGCGGATCTGATCCGCGTATCCTGCCCGACACCGGAATCGACGGCGGCGTTAAAGACAATCACGCGCGCAGCGCAAATTCCGGTGATTGCGGATATTCATTTCCACTATCAGCGGGCGCTGGAAGCCGCGGACGCCGGTGCGGCCTGCTTGCGGATCAATCCCGGCAATATTGGCTCGACCGAGCGGGTGAAGGAAGTGGTGCGGGCGGCACGCGCCAATGGCTGCTCGATTCGCATCGGCGTCAATGGCGGGAGCCTCGAAAAACATCTGCTTGAACGCTATGGCGAGCCATGCCCGGAAGCGCTGGTCGAAAGCGCGCTGGAACATGCGAAGCTGCTGGAAGACCAGGATTTTCACGAATTCAAGATTTCGGTGAAGGCCTCCGATGTCTTTCTGGCGGTTGCCGCCTATTCCGAACTGGCGGCGCGCACCGATTATCCGCTGCACCTCGGGATTACGGAAGCTGGCGGGCTGATCGGCGGCACGGTGAAATCCTCGATCGGCCTTGGCATGCTGCTGTGGTCGGGCGTGGGAGATACGATTCGCGTGTCCCTGTCGGCGGACCCGGTCGAGGAAGTGAAGGTCGGCTATCATATCCTGAAATCGCTCGGCATCCGCTCGCGCGGGGTGAAGGTGATTTCCTGCCCGTCCTGCTCGCGCCAGGGTTTCGATGTCGTGAAGACGGTGGAGACGCTGGAAGCGCGGCTGGCGCATATCACCACGCCGCTATCGCTTTCCGTTCTGGGTTGTGTCGTGAATGGTCCGGGCGAGGCGCGGGAAACCGACATCGGGCTGACCGGTGGCGGCAATGGCCGGCATATGGTCTATCTGTCTGGCGTCAGCGATCACCAGATTGATGACGCGCGCATGCTCGACCATATTGTCGAACTGGTGGAAAAAAAGGCCGCCGAGATCGACGCCGAAAATCAGGCAGCGGCGGCACGGGTCGCAGCGGAATAACAGCGCCCTTTCCGGGCAAAAAATTCGCCGTGGTGACAAACGGCTTTTGCAAGGTGGGTGATGCACTGCTATCGCCCGCCGCCATGAGCAAGTATCGCCCCGAAAAAATCGCGCCCGTGCGCGGCATGCAGGATTTTCTGGGGACGGACGCGGAAAAGTTTGAGCATGTGGTGGCGCTGTTCCACGACGTGGGACGGCGGTTCGGCTTTCGTCCCGCTCAGGTGCCCGTGGTGGAACAGACGCGGGTATTTCAGCGCACGCTGGGTGAGACAACCGATGTCGTCGCCAAGGAGATGTATAGTTTCGACGATCGCAGCGGTGAATCGCTGAGTTTGCGGCCGGAATTTACCGCCGGCATTTGTCGCGCCTATATTTCCGAGGGCTGGCAGCAATTCGCGCCGCTGAAACTGATGACCCATGGTGCGCTGTTCCGTTATGAACGGCCGCAAAAGGGCCGCTATCGCCAGTTCCACCAGATCGACGCCGAGATTATCGGTGCGGACGAGCCGGCGGCGGATGTCGAACTATTGTCCTTCGCCGATATATTATTGCGCGAACTGGGGATCGGCGGCGTCACGCTGCAACTCAACACGCTGGGCGATGCCGAAACGCGGGCGGCCTGGCGCGAGGCGCTGGTGGCGCATTTTTCCGCGCATCAGGATTCGCTTTCCGCTGACAGCCAGCGGCGGCTGCTGACGAATCCGCTGCGCATCCTTGATAGCAAGGATGCAGCGGACCAGGCGCTGGTGGCCGACGCGCCCGAGATCGATGCGTATCTTACCGCGGAAGCCGGGCAGTTTTTCGAGAAAGTGATTCGCGGCCTCGAAGCTTCGGGCGTGGATTACACGCGTAATGCGCGGCTGGTGCGCGGCTTCGATTATTACCGCCATACAGCCTTTGAATTTGTGACGGACCGGCTGGGCGCGCAGGGAACCGTGCTGGGCGGTGGCCGCTATGACGGACTGATCGGCGCGATGGGCGGGCCGGAAACGCCGGCAGTTGGCTGGGCGGCGGGGATCGAGCGGCTGATGCTGCTGGTTGATGCGCCGGCACCCGCAGCGGTGACGGTCGCGGTGGTGCCGTTGGGCGATGCAGCGGAAGTCCAGGCACTGGTATTGCTGGCGGAATTGCGTAGCCACGGCATCGCCGCCGAACAGGGATGGCGCGGCTCGATGAAGAAACGCATGGAGCGGGCCGGGAAAAGCGGCGCGCATTATGCGGTGATTCTCGGCGAGGATGAACTGGCGGCGGGTAAAGTTACGCTGCGCGATTTGCGCGATGGCAGCCAGCAGCAGGTCGCGCGTGATTCGCTGCCTGGCATTTTGCAGGAGTCGCGTTGATGGCCGCGCTGGATAATGCGCGGTTGCGCCAGATTGTCGATCGTGCTGCCGCCCTGTCGGCGGAATTGGCCGCGCCCGATCTCCCGACCGACAAATTCATCGCGCTTTCCCGCGATTATGCCGAATTGTCCCCCGTTGCGGAGGCCGCGGCCGACTTGCTGAAGGCGCGCGCGGAACTGCAGGATTTGCAGGCGCTGCTCGACGATTCGCAATCGGACGTTGAAATGCGCGATCTGGCGGAAGCCGAGATCGACGACTTGCGGGAACAGCTCCCCGCCGCCGAACGGGAACTGGCGCTGCGGCTGTTGCCGAAGGATGCGGCAGACGAGCGTTCGGCAATTCTCGAAATCCGCGCCGGAACCGGCGGCGACGAGGCAGCGCTGTTCGCCGGCGATCTGGCGCGCATGTACCAGCGTTATGCTGAATTGCGTGGCTGGCGGGTGGAAATGATCAGCGCGTCGGCCGCGGATGTCGGCGGCTATAAGGAACTTGTGCTGGGCGTGTCCGGCGAAGGCGTGTTTGCCCGGCTGAAGTATGAAAGCGGCGTGCATCGCGTGCAACGGGTGCCGGCGACCGAAGCCTCGGGGCGGATTCATACCTCCGCAGCCACGGTCGCTGTGCTTCCGGAAGCCGAGGAAGTAGATGTGCAGATCGACGACAAGGATTTGCGCATCGATGTGTTTCGTTCGTCCGGGCCGGGCGGTCAGTCAGTGAATACCACCGATTCGGCAGTGCGCATCACGCACTTGCCGACCGGGCTGATTGTCAGCCAGCAGGATGAAAAGAGCCAGCACAAGAACAAGGCCAAGGCCATGAAGGTGTTGCGGGCGCGGCTGTTCGAGCTGGAACGGGAAAAGCTGGCATCCGCCCGCGCCGCTGACCGGCGGTCGATGGTGGGATCAGGCGACCGCTCGGAACGCATTCGTACCTATAATTTCCCGCAAGGGCGGGTGACGGACCACCGCATCGGGCTGACGCTGCACCGGCTGACCGAAATTCTCGAAGGCGATGGTCTCGAAGAACTGGTGCAGGCGCTGATTGCCGAGGACCAGGCCGCCCGACTCGTCGCGCTTGATGACGCCGCCTGACTGCGACCGCCATCGGCTGTTACGGGAAGCGGTGGCAGTGCTTCCGGGCGATACGCCGCGCCTCGACGCCGAATTATTGCTGGCGCATGCGCTGGGCGAATCACGCCTGGAGATGCTGGCAGGCCGGGAGCCGATAGAGCAAGCCGCGCAACAGCGCTTCGCCGCATTGCTGGAACGGCGGCGGCTGCACGAGCCGGTGGCCTATATTATGGAAGAACGGGAATTCTGGTCCCTGCTGCTGCGGGTAACCCCGGATGTGCTGGTGCCCCGGGCTGACAGCGAAACGTTGATCGTGGCGGCGCTGGAATCCGGAATCGCGCCACGCCGGATTCTCGATCTCGGCACGGGGAGCGGCGCATTGTTACTGGCGGCGTTGTCCGAATGGCCCGAAGCACTCGGCGTCGGGGTCGATCGTTCTTTCGCCGCGTTGATGATCGCGCGGGAGAACGCCCGCCGGTTGAGGCTTGATGACCGCGCGCTGTTTATAGCTGGAGACTGGGGCAATGCCCTGGCGGGGCGATTCGACCTGCTGTTGTGCAATCCGCCCTATGTGGAAACCGCAGCGGACCTCGCCCCCGACGTGGTGGAATATGAACCGTATGGCGCGCTTTTCGCCGGCACGGACGGGCTGGACGAATATTGTAGATTGTTGCCGGAAGTCCGGTCTCTGCTGACCCCGGGCGGCGTCGCCATTTTCGAATTTGGCGCGGGCCAGGAGCAGGCGCTGGCGCGACTGGCCGGCGAATCGGGACTGGAAGCAACGTTTCGCGCCGATCTTTCCGGCAAGCCCCGCGCAATAATTTTGCGATAATCTGCGCATCTGCTGCGGTTACGGGCTTGGCAAGGGGGGTGGTAACCACTAGATGGAGAGGAGCAGCTTTGTCGGTCGTACCGGACGACGCTCGCGGAACACCCAATGTCTGAGCTTCGCGCGGGGGTAAATCTCCCGATTGTGACCATACAGGCGACCGGGTGGCGAGCAGGCGAGGGTGATGGCCGTTGACGGGCTTTCCGGCTTGAAACGCACATCGGACGATCGCGCCACAGGGCGATCCGGTTTCGGACAGGCAGGGGTGCAAGACCGGCCGGGAGGTAAAAGTGCCTTCTGGTCCTGGCGAGGACGGAAATATTCTATGCAAAACAGGCAAAACGGGCGCAGACGCCGCGGTGGCGGCAATAATCCGCGCCCGATGGGCCAGCCAATGGGTGGACAGGGCAACAGCAGCCGGCTGGAAGTGAAGGTTCGGGGCAACGCCCATCAGCTTCTGGAAAAATACAAGGTTTTGGCGCGCGACGCGCATCAGGCCGGCGACCGTGTCGCGTCCGAATATTATCTGCAGCACGCCGATCATTATTTCCGCGTGTTGAACGACACGCGGCTACGGCAGGATGAAATGCGCGCTCGCCGCAACATCTTCGATCCGCTGGCGGACGACGACGACGATGGCGATACCATGTCCGAAACTTCTGCCCGGCCGCGCGATGAACAGTTCTCCGACCGTGAACCACCCCGCGCCCGGCGCGATGCCCCGGCGCGGCCCCCCCAGGATGAGCAGCAACGTACGCGCCGCTGGCGTGATGAACAGCCGGAAGCGCCCAGGGCCGAAGCGGAGCAGCACGAACCTGTGGTGCTCAATCTTTGGGATGCGGAAGAAGATTCCGAAACGCCGGTAGCGGAGCCCGAGGATAGCGAGGCTGCGCCGACATCGGACGGTGAAGCGGCCCTCGTGGCGTTTGGCGGCAAGCCTGCACGTACCCGTGCGCGTACCCGTACCCGGACGCGTACCACCAGCCCGGATTTGGACGGGGAAGCGTCCGATGTGCCGGTTGCGGCGGCAGAAGTGACGGCGGCTCCTGAGTCCATCGCTGATGAGACGCCGGTAACGGCCAGACCGGCGACACGCACGACGCGGAAGGTGGCGGCGAAGCCGGTATCCGAAGCGGCAGATAGCGAATCGGAGTCCGGGGAAAAGCCCGCGCCGCGCCGCCGTGGAAGACCGCGCAAGACGGAAACCGTATCAGCCGGCGACTGATTCGAATTCGGCCAACGAAAAAGGGCGGGACCGTCTTAACGGTCCCGCCCTTTTTCGTTTTAGCAGCGCCTGTTTTCAGAAGCGTTCCGAATCGCCCTTGCTCTGATCTTCGTCGACTCCGCTGGCGTTGGAGAAAAAAACGAGGCCCATCAGGGCGGCCGCCAGCATCAGCGAGCCGATGACGGCGATGGTGACCGCGATAACGAAATGCACGGTCAGGGGTGTGCCGGTGCTCGCGAGCCACGCAAATGCCATCGCCAGCACAACAAGCGTGAGGATCAGCATAAGCCCGAGCAACTGTTTGAAGCGCTTTTTCGCGACGGCCATGCGGTTCTCGCGATCACTGTGTGTGTTCATCCCTTCACAATTCGCTCTTTCCGCGTAACATTCAAGCATGTCCCCGCATAATGAGGAGGGTGGATATGGGAATTGCGGCTATTTTGCGGGCCAAGGGCGCCTATGTGGTCACCGTTGCTCCTGAAACGCCCATCGAATCGGTCGTCGAGCTCTTGGTCGAGCACCGAATCGGCGCCGTTCTTGTCCTGCAAGGCGAATCGCTGGTTGGCGTCCTTTCGGAACGGGATCTGGTTCGCGGACTGCGGACGAATCGGCAAAATCTTATGGAAATGCGTGCAGCCGACCTCATGACCAAGGTGGTGGAGACGATTTCCCCTGAAGAATCGGTCGCAAACGCCATGGAAAAGATGACGAATCGCCGGATTCGCCATTTGCCGGTCCAGGTGAGTGGCCGAATCGTCGGCATCGTATCCATCGGCGATCTGGTGAAGCGCCGGATCGAAGAAGTGGAACGAGAGGCCAATCAGCTGAAAGATTACATCGCCGCCGGCTGACTCATACCGGAAATTGCGCCTGACGCGGGTGAAGGTGGATGAATCGGCCGTGAAACGCCGATTATTATGACGGACAGATGCAGGAAATATGACGGTGGAACGAAAAATCTGAAAAAACCTGTTGACGGGGTCGGCGGGGATCGCCATATGCCCGTCATCGCCGCTGACGAGCCGCACATCAAACCGACCCCCCGGGGACGGAATGAAAGCGGATCGGCAGCGCGCTTCCAACAGACCGAGAGGTTTGGCCGGTGGTAAAAATCCGGTGGAGGCAGGCGTCGCTTTTTCTCATTGTTGAATTGATGAAGGGACATGTGGACGGCGGTTCCGCGCCCCGGGGCTTCAAGGCCCGGGTGTCGTGAACTAAAGTTCGTCTATATGTCTCGACGCATACGCTTGTGACTGGTTTTACCAGTTAATTAAGTCAGTAGACGTTGTGCAGAAGATGAGCTCCTTGAAACGGGCTATCATTCGGATATTCCTCCGGATGATGGTTCGGAAATGAACTTGAGAGTTTGATCCTGGCTCAGAACGAACGCTGGCGGCATGCCTAACACATGCAAGTCGAACGAGACCTTCGGGTCTAGTGGCGCACGGGTGCGTAACGCGTGGGAATCTGCCCAGAGGTTCGGAATAACTTGGGGAAACCTGAGCTAATACCGAATAATGCCGCAAGGCCAAAGATTTATCGCCTTTGGATGAGCCCGCGTTGGATTAGCTAGTTGGTGAGGTAAAGGCTCACCAAGGCGACGATCCATAGCTGGTCTGAGAGGATGATCAGCCACACTGGGACTGAGACACGGCCCAGACTC
>JBAYSX010000027.1:0-23862 GCA_041675905.1 Sphingomonadaceae bacterium
CTCGCGGAAAAGCCGAACACCGCGTTCGCGAAGTTCGGCAGGATAGGCGGGGGTATATCTCTTCTGGTTCATAGGACTCACCCTTCGAGTGTTCTACTCTCCGGTAAACCCGGGGCAGTTCAGATACATCCAGCCCCACCCAATGATCTTGAAGTAGGTAAAATCAGTCTGCCACATCTCGTTCACCCGCGTGGTCTTGGTGTGGAACTTATCAGCGGCCTTGATCACGACATAGGCCGGGCTGGTGATCAGGTCGTGGGCCTTCAACAGGCGGTAAACCGTGGCTTCCTTTTCGGATGCGGGATACCTCATTCGTCGTCGCCTCCATCCGCGATCATGCTTTTTTTCAGCAGACGGTTTTCGAGCGTCAGGTCTGATCGTTCGAGCGCAGATTAATCGGGGTCGCCGACAACAACAGGTTGTAGTCTGCCGCCTCCGTTACAAGCTGTCCCAGCTTGTGACTGGCGGTCTCTGCGTTGCGAAGGTGATGCGCTTCATCAAAGATAACGAGATCAAAAAGATCTTCCTCTCGTTCATCCGCAAGATATCGCGCCAAGTGTGCACGCGGTAACTGGTCGGGCTCCTTATTATCATTCCATTTTGAGGGGGGGCGCAAAGCCGAAAGAGATGCAATTGCCGCGAATACTTGCTTTCTTACCGCATCATCCTTAATCATATCAAGCAGTTCAGCAGCATTGTACTCCTTGGCTTCAACATTGAATTTCGATCGGAGTTCGGCTCGCCATTTTTTACGAGTGGCTTAGGGCAAACTACCAGCAAGCGCCGGGCATCAAAGCGGGCCACCAATTCAGTCCAGATCAAGCCAGCCTCAATGGTCTTGCCAAGACCGACTTCGTCCGCGATCAGCAACCCCCTGGCTGGGGCATTCAGTATCTTGAGAAGCGGTTTGAACTGATAGGCATGAAACTGAGTGTTTGTCGCACCCATGGCATAGATCATGTCCGCCAGCTTGCCCGTCAGCCTGAGATGGTTGATGGTCCGCCGTAGATCTATTGGCGCAGAGAGTTTGCCATTTCTCAGATCGTCGAGCGCATTGGTCTCGCCGACCATATGCTCAAGCTGGTTGGCAGGGAAACGCCGCCGTCCCGTTGGAAGGTCAACCTCCACCATGATACGTCCGGCTCGCTCTTCGGGCGGAGCATCCGTAACGAACCCGGCCGACGCCGGATCACGCTTTAGCCGCACTCTCGCTCCGGCCTTGAAGTTCATGGATTTTTTCCTTTTGAACCCGCGCAGGCTCTTCCCTGCCGACGCAAGAAGTCACCTGCGAACTGCGTAGACGTGACCGTCCCACTCCTCCTAACCCAGCATGAATGCGCCGATCGGAGTCGCATTTTCACGCTCCCATGCCTGGCTGAGAACCTGGGGTGATCGGGACGCTCATGTAGGTCGCATCGAACACGGTATCGGTCAGCCAACGCTTGAAGTTCGGATTGTCGCTGAACTGCTTGAACAACTCGGTATGATCGGCGAGCAATTCCAGAACGATCCCACCAGCGGCCCTCGCCGAGATGCGGCACATCGCACCCGTGCGGTCGATGGCAATGCTCGCAGCGTCCGCCGGCGCGTTCGAAGCGGATGACCCGGCTCAATTCATGCCAGTCGATCGGATAGAGCCAGCGATGCTCGGGACGGATCGGCATCTATTGCACCGCCCCGGCCTGGACAGTGCGCTGAGGATCGGCCCGGACGCGATCGATGATCGCCGTCACTCCACGACCGGCCCCGCCCTCCCCTGCTGACAGGAGTATTTCCCAGATCAGGCTCATCGCGCGAGAATAATCTTGAGTCCGGGAATCTTGACGCGTGTCCATTCCTTGTCCGTTGTAAGCGCCGGAAGTTTTTCGGCGATCGCCAGCGCCATACAGCTACGGTCGCCGATCCCGGCCCCGAAAGCCTGCGTAGCCTCAAGCAGCGCGGCCGCCGCATATGCATCCTGCTGACCGTGCGGGCGAACATCGAGATGTAGCGCATCAAGCATCTCACGCGCAGCATCAAACGGAATACCGCGACGCAACAGGGCCTTCACCACTTCCTGCAGGTTGACTGCCGAGATAAGACCGTCTCCGATATGTGATGCGACCACATCGGCACCCGGCTCATCCCGCAACAACGCGATCACCGCAGACGCATCAAAAACGACTGAGGCCATGATTAACTCCGCTCCTCACGAGCAGCATCGGCGCGGCGTTCCTGAATAAATTCGTCCACCGGCAGATCGTCGGTTA
Source organism: Sphingomonadaceae bacterium (assembly GCA_041675905.1). GTDB lineage: Bacteria > Pseudomonadota > Alphaproteobacteria > Sphingomonadales > Sphingomonadaceae > Sandaracinobacteroides. The sequence goes on from JBAYSX010000027.1 coordinate 2,250, forward strand.
CATGCTGCCGATAAAGTTGCTGAGCGCGCTTGATGCTTTGACGAATGGAAGAAAGCCGGACCTCATTCCCCTCCATGGAGAGTACCACAATACCACCGTTCTCCATTCCAAGCGCTTCCCGCACGGATCGAGGGAGAACCATCCTTCCGTTCTGTGCCACCTTGATGTCTATAACCACACCCATTTTTGCGCCCCACCCTCATAATGACATTCATGTATATATGACATTGCACAGAATATGTCACGAGATTTGTATTGCCCTCTCTGATCAGGAAGTCTAATGCCACGTCAATCTGGAGTGTAGCCTAACCGGACGTCAGCCAGGATGAACCAATAACGTCAGATTGAACCGCCCTCCCCATTAATTGACACCTGTTGTCACACCTTATAGATTCTATCCTGACATTTTCAGGGGTTTGCACATGAAGGGGCAACGGATCGGCTATATCCGCGTCAGCAGTTACGACCAGAACGTCGATCGGCAACTGGATGGCAGCGAGGTCGATCGCATCTTCACCGACAAGGCATCGGGCAAGGATGTAAAGCGCCCGCAACTCGAAGCCATGCTGGCGTTCGTGCGAGAAGGCGACACGCTCGTCGTTCACAGCATGGACCGCCTCGCGAGAAATCTCGACGACCTGCGGCGGCTCGTTCAATCGCTCACCGCCCACGGCGTAAAGATCGAATTCGTCAAAGAGCATTTGCTGTTCACCGGCGAGGACTCCCCGATGGCTACCCTGATGCTCTCGGTCATGGGAGCATTCGCCGAGTTCGAGCGCGCGCTGATCCGTGAACGCCAGCGCGAAGGGATTGCGCTCGCAAAACAGCGCGGCGCCTATCGCGGCAGGAAGAAAGCTCTGAATGACGAGAAGGTTGCTGAACTGAAACAACGTGTTGCCACCGGCGAGCAGAAAGCCAGCATCGCCCGCGACCTGGGGATCAGTCGGGAAACCCTGTACCAATATCTCCGCGGCGCTGCCTGAGAACGAACCTCACACACCACTCCGGCGCCGGGCGCATCAACCCCCTGGCCTCGTTTCACGAGGTGAAACCGGAACGCAGCAAGGAGATCGAAGTCGGGATACGGACCCGACCGACCGCCGGATCGCATCTCGCCGTTACCCTGTTCCACATGGCGCTTTCAGATCTGATTGTGGAAGGACAGCTTGTGGGCGGCAGAAGCGGGACATTCGTGAACGCGGGGCGCGCGCGCCATCGCGGTGTCGAGGTGGAAAGCGATTGGACCCACGGGCCGATCCGGCTGGGGATCAGCTACACCTGGCTGCAGGACGCGCGTTTCCTTTCCGACATGGATGAAACAAACGGCGGCGTTCGCGGGAACCGGATACCCTATTCGCCCGAACATATGGTCGATGCGCGCATCGGCTGGCAGGCGCGGGAGGATTTTGGCGTCGAACTCGGGCTGAATCACGTCAGCCGTCAATTCGCCAACGCCAGCAATACGAAAATCGCCAGCGCGGACGGCCTGACCGGTCTGGTTCCGGCACGAACGCTCTTGCGGCTCGCCGCCCATTATGCCCCGACGGGAAAACGCTGGCGTCTGTTTGCAACCGCCGAGAATCTGCTCGATACCCGCTATATTTCCAGCCGTATCGACGGTCTGTTCGCAGGCACCCCCCTGCAGGTGGTGGCGGGCATCAAAACTGAATTCTGATGGGCGGCTATGAAGCGTTCGAAAAGCTGTGCTCTCAAGCAAGATTGAGGGGACGCAGGTGAAACTGGGGGAGGTGCTGGATTTTGGGCGCAGGGGCATCTGCTGGACGAGAGCACACCCAGGAAGGCCGACGCGCGCGACGTGTTGAACTATCGCGCCGCCTTGCGGGAGACGGAAAGCCTGATCGCACAAATACCGCTATCGCAGCGGCTCATCAAAGCTATCCATCGTGTACTGATGTACGGTGTCCGGGACCGCCGACATTGCGGCCATCTGTCACACCCTGACCGGCCAATAAATCCGGCGACCGGTTCAGCACAAATTCTCAATGGCGTGCGCGGCCGTCGTGAAATACCGGCTGAATCCAGGCTTTTCTGCCATCGCTGTCAACAATGGTTGCACGGACATAAGTCTCATCGCCCTTGAAGCGATAGCTCGGGTTAAGTCCGGCAACTTCCGCGAGTATTTTTCCACCCTGACCGATAAAGCGGGTCAGGTACCGGAAGCCCGTTTCCTTGTCGTCGATCTTCACCGCGAGTCTGTGCGCATCGGACATAATGTCGGCTATCTTCACACCGTTGAGGCATAGAAATCACCCTGGGTGATCGCCGCTCTTATCGCTGCCGGCGTCAATTCGGGTGCACGCACGACAATCCACGCCTTTCCGGAACCAGTATTTGCATCCTTGCCCTGCATGGCGTGGACATCGTCGGCGCCTACCGCCCAGATAATCTTGCCGCGGCTCAGCAGATGATCCCAAAAGCCTTCCGACGAAGGCCTGACATCGCCCTTGCCGTCGTCTCCGCCGACATTATTGATGCCTTCCAATCCGTTCCAAATCTCAAGCAATGTACCGTCCGGCAATCCATCGAGATCCTCGGGCTTCAGAGACCATGCATAATTGGGATGGTTGACCTGCGCGATCGCGCCCTGCGCGAGCACCTGGGCAATGGCGCCTTCCATCGTCGAGACACCCTGTGGCCAGATCACCTCGCGAGTGAATAACCCGTTGACATGTGGATTGGCCTTGCGGCCATCCTTGGTCGTGATCGAGTACCCCATTTCCTGTCCCGGCAGGAGAAGGAACCACCCGGTCCGCCCGATCAGGGCATTGAGGGGCTCGACGTCCGTCAGATACTCGTCATGATCGGTGATGAACAGGAACTGATAGCCATTCTCGCGGTACCAGCGCGCCACGACATCGGGCGCGCTGTCCCCTCCCCGTGAATTGCTGCTGTGCGTATGGGTGTTGCCCTTGTACCATTTGAGGCTCGCTCCCTGGGCATGGGCAATGGTGGGCGCGATCGCCCCCAGAACCGAGATGCTCAGGAAGATGGTCAGCGACAATCCGGTCTTCATCATGCTTTCCCTCCGATTCTTGAAAATGGGGTGCTCGGCCTGCTCAGAATTTCGCTTTCACCCCGGCATGGAAGAAGCGCCCGATGACATCGTAGAATGCCCCGTAATTATAAGTCTGGGCGGTCAAGGGCGGCTTGATGTTCAGGACATTGTTGACTCCGACAAAACCGGAAAGGCCCTGCCCTAGACGGGCCCGGAAGTTCATGTCCGTATATATTCTCGATGACACTTTGGGAAATTGACGGGCTCTGGCAGGGCCTGCCGATCGATATCGGACTTACTGATGAACCGATTGGCGACGCCGACACCCCAGTGCGGCGTGTCAAAATCCACTCTGAGGGTGAAGCGGAGCCGAGGGTCGGTATATTCGCCATCCTCGATACTCAGGGTAGACGCATCGCCGCCCACTCCGAGAATTTCCTTCTTGATCAGATATGTTCCGACCAGATTGATGCCCACCCTGCTATTTTGTCCGACCGGCAGGCGATAATCGACCGAGAAATCCACGCCGGTCGACGAGAATTCGCTCGCATTGATAAGCGAGCGGTTCTGCCGCACCAGCAGGCCCTCGGAAGTGAACTCCATGCGCTCGCAAAAGGAATTGCCCGCCATTGATGCGGCATCGAGGCAGCCTTTGTTCAGGTCAGGCGATGTAATGACGCCCGAGATCCTGATGTCATAATAATCGACGGACAGCCGCAGGCCAGGAACGGCGCGGGGTGTCAGCACGGCGCCAATGGTCAGACTGTTCGATGTTTCCTCGGCGAGTTGGGAATTGCCGCCGGAGATGGCTTCAATCTGGGGCACCGTCACCGGTCCGCCGCTCGCGGATGCACCCAGAGCGATACAATTGGCCTTCCGATTCGCAGTCGTGTCGATGTTATTCGAACCGCAAGGGTTGCCCACACTGGTCAGGGTGACCGTAACGGGACCAAACAATTCCTGAAGATTGGGAGCACGGACGCTCCGCGAGCGCGAGAAACGCAGCCGCAGATCATCGTTTACCATCCAGTTCACTCCCGCCTGCCAGGCGACGGTCGACCCGATGGTGTTATAGTCCGAGAGACGGATAGCGCCATTGACGCTCAGCATATCGACAAACGGTGTGTTATAGATAATCGGCACCAGAACTTCTGCGTAGCCTTCAGTCACCTTGAACCGTTCGTCCAGCGCAGGCCGGGCATTGGCGTTGGTGCCGACGCCCCACCGGATGTCGCCACTCAGCATTGCTGCATCGTCCTGCGTGCGCAGGCCCTCCACCCGACGATCCGCGCCCGCCGCGAAGGCCACTGCACCCGCAGGAAGCCGGAAAAGATCGCCATTCAGATGGGCGCTGATAATTTTCTGTGAATTGCGCGTGTTCTGGACGCGCGTCGCCACAAAATAATCGCGCTGGGCCTGTGTAAGCGGGCCACGCGACCAGATGTTGTAGGGTACGCATCCGCCGGCGCGGGCGGCCGCATCACGGCAAACGGGATCGCCAGTCACCGGATCGGCGATAACGTCCAGCGCATTCTTGAAATTCTTTCCGCGCAGCAAGTTGGGGGTCTGGATGTCATCAGCAGCCTGTCCGTATTGGTAGGAAACATCCCATTGCCAATTGTCGCCAATGCTCCCTTCAAGGCCGGCGATCACCGAATAGGTTTTCGACGCCGGCGCCGAACCGGATCTGGCTCGCCGACATCACGCATATCGCCACCAGCGAAGACTGGTTGTATCTGGCTGCTGTGCTCGACCTGGCGACCCGAAAGATCGTCGGCTGGGCCATGTGTGACCATATGCGCACCGAGTTGCCGCTCGCCGCGCTGATGATGGCCGCGCAACGGCAGCGACCAGCGCCCGGTCTCATTTGCCACTCGGATCGCGGGTCGCAATACGCGGTCGGCGCCTATGTCGATTACCTGCCTGTAATCGGCGCCACGCCCTCGATGAGCCGAACGGGTAATTGTTACGACAATGCACCGATGGAGAGCTTCTTCCACACGCTGAAAGTCGAACTCGTCCATCAGTGTCGATGGACGACCGAGGTCGAAGCGCGGCAGGCATTGTTCGGATACATCGAAGGATACTATAATCGTCACCGCATGCACTCGGCCATCGGGTATATCACACCCGAACAGGCCGAGCAGCGCATGACCGGCTAACCTAGAGTGTCCGCCGAACCGGAGGAAGATCACAAGGCGTCCAACCCTTTCCGCTATTTCCACTGCTTTCCAGAGGTTATCCGCCTCGTGATGATGATATATGTGCGCTTCCCATTGCCATGGCGGAACGTAGAGGATTTGCTCTTAGAACCCGGCGCACCCATAGCTCGACCTGCGTCAATCAGAGACAAGGTGCCATCCGACTGACAGCAGTATCGTGAGCCATAGGCCCTCCTTGCTCCGAGGGGAACCGCTCGCCCTGCTCTTGGTCGCCTTGCCGCCGGCCATGGCCACAGGATCAGAGCGTGGCCAGCAACCCGACGCCAGCACCAAACAGCAGGATCACCGTCGCCGAATCATACCCCATCTTGAACACCGTACGATCGCGATGCTCCAGCAGGCCGACCATGAAGATGCCAATCAATGTTGCGCCAAGCAAAGCCGATACGACCTCGAACCGGCCGAGTTCGTTGATGACCGGCCCGCCTGTAAATAGCGCGTCGCCGAGTGCGATCAGCGAAAGGTTCACGAAATTGGTTCCAAACACCTGACCGAACGCCATCTCGGGCCGATGGAGGCGCAGGGAAGTGACAATGGTCGTCAGGTCGGGCATCGATGTTGCGGCACTGATGAAGACAAAGCCGACCAGAGCGCTGCTTATGCCGCTCTGCTTGGCAATCGCGTCGCCGGTCTGCGAAAGCGCATATCCCGCCCCAAAGATCAGCGCGCCGTAAAAAGCGATGCGCCACCATAATCCGGCAAGGCTGATCGACGATTCCGTCTTCTCTGTTTCTTTCTCTTCCCGGTCGCGGATTTCCACCGACCAGGGTGAACGGGCATCATAGCCGGTCGCGAGCCAGAAGGAGCCGATGCTTATAGCGCCGATCAACAGACCGGCGGCCCCAAAGCCCATGATTCCGACGTCACCCAAAGTCACCGCCGCGGCGACCGCCACGAGGGTGAGCATGCACAAGGTTGCCATCATCATCGTCGACGGTCGAACGACGATCGACGTCACTGCCTCCCGCCCTATCCAGGCATCCGCGACAGCGAGCAGGAACATGTTGATCGCAACAGCTCCCAGCAGATTGTTGATGGCGAGCGCGGGATTCCCGATTATCGAGGCATTGGTGACATTGGCTACTTCGGGAAGCGAAGTGATGCCACCGAGCAGCAGCATGCCGACGAAAGCCTGAGTCATCCCGGTGCGCCGCGCTACCGCGTCGACATGCCGGGTAAGCCGTACGCCAGCGAACCAGACCATCATTCCTGCGACAAGGAAGATTCCAGCATTCGCCCACAACGGACAGGAGGCGGCGTTCGACAGCGGCATGGACTGCCAACGACACTACGCCCGGGAAGTTCCTGATTCCGCGAAGTGCCGAGCGGCGGCCTTGCCCGGTGTCAGTTCATGGCCGACGGAACATCTCCGTGCCTGTCCGGTTCCTTTCCCTATATATTCTCCAACCGCGGGGAGCGCGGCCGACATGGACAAGCCCATCGTTCTGATCACGGGGGCGGCCGGCAATATCGGTCGTTCGCTCGCCGCCGCGCTGGGCGATGCCTACATCGTGATCGGTCTGGACCGGGAAGGCTCACAGGCGGATTTTCCCCTCATCAGCGTGGATTTCACCGACGATGCGTCGGTCGCGAAGGCTATGGAGACCTTTCGCCGCGATCATGGCAACAGGATCGCCAGCGTCATTCACCTCGTCGCCTTTTTCGATTTTTCGGGAGAGGATAATCCGCTGTATGAAAGCGTGAACGTCGAGGGAACGCGCCGGTTGCTGCGCGCTCTGCAGGATTTCGAGGTCGAGCAGTTCGTCTATTCGGGAACGATGCTCGTGCATGCCCCCGGCAGGCCGGGCGAGCCCATCGACGAAGGCCGTGAAATCGATCCACGCTGGGCCTATCCCAAATCCAAGGCCGCGGCCGAGGACGTGATCCGTGCCGAACACGGACATATTCCCTATGTGCTCCTGCATCTCGCCGGCCTGTACGACGAGAAAACATCCGTGCCGACGCTCGCCCATCAGATCGCCCGCATCTACGAGCGCGATTTCCAGAGCTATCTCTATTCGGGATCGACGCTTGCCGGCCAGTCGATGGTCCACCGCGATGACATGCTCGACGCGTTCCGGCGGACGGTCGACCGGCGCGCCTCGCTGCCGCCCGACGCGGTCATCCTCATCGGCGAGGAACGGGCGATCGGCTATGACGCGCTTCAGGACGAGCTGGGCTATCTGTTCCACGGACAGGAGGACTGGCCGACACTGCGCCTGCCAAAACCGCTGGCCGCCGCCGGCGCATGGGTGCAGGACAAGCTGGAGCCGGTTGTTCCCGACGCGCTCGATCAGGGAGAACGCCCGTTCATCCGCCCCTTCATGGTGATGATGGCCGACGACCATTACGAACTCGACACGGCGCGTGCACGCCAACTGCTCGGATGGGAAGCGCGTCATCGACTGAAGGACGAACTGCCGCGCATGGTCGCGGCGGTGCGGGCCGATCCTGAAGCCTGGTACAAGGCCAATAAGCTCACACCCCCGCCGTTCATCCACGAGGCGGTCGCGCAAGGCCAGGATCCGGAAAGCATGCGCAGCGCCGGGGACGCGGAATATCGAAGCGCCCACGCGGCCAATCGCTGGGCGCATTTCGTCAACATCGCGCTCGGCTGCTGGCTCATCACCCAGCCACCGCTCGTCGGGGTCGCCGAACCGTTGCTTGTCTGGTCGGAGGTGATACTTGGTGCCGGGGTCATCCTGTTCGCCAGCCTGTCGCTCTCCTGGCGGATGCCGTGGGCGCGCTGGGTATGCGCCGGTCTGGGCGGGGTGGTGATGGCGGTGCCTTTCCTGTTCTGGACGGAAAATGGCGCCGCCTATCTATCCGACACGCTGGTCGGCGGACTGATCTTTGGTTTCGCTGTTGGCACCAAACCTGAACCCGGCCCTTCGCTGGTCGCCCGCTGTACCGGCCCCACCCTCCCGCCGGGCTGGAGCTACAATCCCTCGACCTGGACACAGCGCCTGCCGATCATCGCGCTGGCGATTGTCGGGGTCATCATCGCACGCTACCTCGCCGGCTATCAGCTCGGCACGATCGACGGGGTGTGGGAACCGTTCTTCGAAGGAAGGACCGATGATTCCCGGAATGGCACCGAGGAGATCATCACCAGCCATGTGTCCGAGGCCTGGCCAGTGTCTGACGCCGCGGTCGGCGCCTATACCTATATGCTGGAGATATTGACCGGTATCGTCGGGTCGCAGCGCCGCTGGCGCACGATGCCCTGGCTCGTGGTTCTGTTCGGCCTGATGATCGCGCCACTCGGCATCACCTCGATCTTCTTCGTCATCATCCAGCCGATCTCGATCGGCACATGGAGTACGCTGGCGCTGATCGGCGCCGCGGCGATGCTGATCCAGATTCCCTATTCGCTCGACGAGCTTCTGGCGACGCTGCAGTTCATGCGGCGGCGGATGCGTGCCGGGCAAAGCTGGCTGCGCGTCCTCCTGTTCGGCGATACCGATGACGGCAAGACGGAGCCGGCCGAAGATGAATTCGACCAGGCGCCGGGTGCCATTATCCGCAAGATGTGGACTGGTGGGGTGAGTCTGCCCTGGAACCTGGCGCTGGCGGGGCTGGTCGGCCTGCTGTTGCTGTTTTCCCGCCTCACCATCGGGGCCAACCCCGCGCTGGCCAATGCCCACCACCTGATCGGTTTTCTGGCGCTGACGGTTATCTCGGTCGCATCCGCCGAAGTCGCGCGACCGCTGCGCTATCTCAATATCCCGCTGGGGCTGGCGCTGATCGGGGTGCCGTTCGTCTATGGGGGCGACATGGCAGCCATTGTGCTAAGTCTGATTTGCGGCATATTGCTGGTAGTGCTCAGCCTGCGGCGTGGCCCCATTCACGAGCAATATGGCACATGGAACAAGTTGATCGTCTGACACTTCCGCATATGTGCCCGGCTCAGGTCGAGGGGGGTTTTTGTTCCGAAGAAAAAATGGTCGAAGACAGTCACGGAGCATTCGGACGCGCTTGATCTCGAAGACAAGGTCTTCATCAGGGAAGATCCCCTGGGAAATCGCGGCTTCGCTGAAACGTTCGGGCGAGCATAACCATCGCCGAAAGAGCACACCGCTGCAGTCGGCGATGGGAATGTTGACCTTCTATATCAACGGTGCCGGCGACAATCTCTCAAAGGCGGATCGCTTCGAACGCGAGCAGGCAAAGGACGAATTGCGCGCGCTCTTCGACGAAATGGCGCGGTAAATCGCGGCGCATTGGCCGGGATCGAATTTCCGCCGGGTACGTTAAATGGATATCCGGACCGGCAGGAGCATCATGAGAATCTCGATCCATCCCGAATTGCAGCAACTCGCGCTCTATGCCGGTGGCGCCGCCATGACGACGCTATCCGAACAAACGGCCAAACCAGCCGGTGTGGGTCGCGACACCAACGCCCCGTGATTATGTCCTCAACCCTGGGTTTGAAGCGACGCGGCAATCGCAATCGCGATGCACAATAAAAGCGAGCCGGCCACCGGCCAGCGGGTGAGGCGGTGTTCGACCCGAGCGAGGCGCGCGGCCATTGAGGGGAGGGCGGGCCAGGCGAATGCGGGCACCGGAAAATGGCGGCGATCGAAGAATCGCGTCGCCGCCCTGACCAGGTGCGTGACCGGCATCACCAGATGGCCTTCGGGAATGTTCAGGGCCGGTCGCCCCAGCCAGCTGAGAATCGCCGCCAGCACCGCCGTTCCGAGGAGGATCGGCCACAGCGCCTTCCAGAAATTGGCAAGATCGACTGCATAGCCCAAGGTCAGGCCAGTCATTTCGGGGAAAAGCAGCCATGGCAGGGTGAGGGCGGCGGCGGTGCAGAGGGCAAAGGGCACCCACATTCCCGCACGCGGATGCACGATGTCGTGGGGCGCGCCGCGCCGGGCAAGCTGCAGGAACCGCAGCATCAGCAAGGTGGTGCCCGCCGCCGACAATATGACCAGCAAGGCGACGAGGTCGTTGTCGATCGGGTCCTTGATGGCAAGTTTCGCCAATGCGCCCCCGGTAAAGGGCAGGCCGGCGATCGCCAGCGCCATCAAGGTTGCAAGGCACAGCATCGACCATTTCCACCGCCCGCCGCTGTGCGCGATCACGCCGGTCGACAGGAACAATGCGCCCTTGGCGAGGCTATGATGCAACGCATAAAAACTGATGGCCGCGAAGATGATGGTGGGTTGCGCCACATCCATCGTCGCGCCGAGCACGGCAACGAGAAGGCCCATCTGGCTGAGCGTCGAATAGGCGAGCACGGTTTTGGGCCGCTCCTGCACCACGCCGAACAATATACCCAGATAGGCCGTGGCGAAGCCCGTCACCACCAGCACCGCGCTCCAGCCGGGCAGCGCAACAGCGAGCGGAAGAAACGTCAGCAGCCCGTAGATGCCAGCCTTGACGATGGCGCCCGACAGCACCGCGGAGGCGGCGACGGGCGCCGCCGGGTGCGCAAGCGGCAGCCATATATGCAGCGGCATCAGCCCCGCCTTTATGCCAAAAGCAATGATCAGAAAGAACAATATCATGTTGCGCGACGGCGCGGCGCCGATCGCCTCGGGCACGTCCGCTATCAGGGTGGTGCCGGCGGCGTGAGTGGCGAGCAACAAGCCGAGCAGCAGGCAGGTTTCTCCCACGACAGCCAGCACCAGATAGACCCGGCCGGCGCGGTGCGCCTCGTCGTTGCGGTTGTGGATGACGAGACCGAAGGTGGCGAGCGACAGCAGGGCGAACGCGAGATAGAAAGTCCACAGGTCGGCGGCGAGGAATAGCAGCATATTGCCGCCGAGGGTCGCCAGCCACCAGCCGGCGAACCCGCCGCGCCGCGCCTCTATCGACGCACAGGCGAAAACACCGGCCAGACTCCACAACAACGCGGCAACCCCCAGAAAAAGCCGCCCCGGCTCCGCCAGCACCAGCAACGCTTGCGGAGAATAAAATGGTAGCGGCCATGATGTGGCGATCGGCAACAGCAGGGCCGCCGCCAGGGCCGGCATCGGGGCCACCGGCAACAGCGCGAACAATAGCGGCCGCACGTGCCGGATCGGCGTCAGGAGCAACAGCGCGAGGGGCAGGCCGGGCGCGGCAAACAGCAGGGCGTGCTGCCAGTTCATTGGTCGTACGCCTGTTGCAATATCATGCGCGCCCAGCCCAGCGGGCTGAATTCAGTGCCGGCGAACAGGCCGGCAAGCAGCGCCGCCATGGCCGTGATCACGGCGGGCCAGATCAGCATCGGCGGCCAGTCCCGCCCCGGCGCATGCGCATGCGGCCCGGGCAGGAACCAGGCGCGATAGACGAGCGGCAGGAAATAGGCGGCATTCAGCAGGCTGCTCAGCGCCAGCACGAAGATCACCCATGGCTGCCCGGCCTCCAGCCCGCCGATCCCGAGCTGCCATTTGCTGATAAAACCGGCGATCGGCGGCGCGCCGATCATGCCGAGCGCCGCTACCGAAAAGGCGAACATGGTAAGCGGCATGATGCGGCCGATGCCGTTCATCTGATCGATGCGTGTCACCTGTATCCGTTCGGCCAGCGCGCCGGCGCAGAAGAACAGGGTGATCTTCATCAGCCCCTGATGCACCAGATGGACCAGTCCGCCCAGCGTCGCGGCCGGGCTGACCAGTGCGGCCCCCAGAATGATGTAACTTATCTGGCTGACCGTGGAAAAGGCCAGGCGACGTTTGATATCCACCTGCTGCAACGCCCGCAACGAACCGTAAATAATCGTCGCCGAGGCGAGGACAGCGAGTGGCAGGCCAACGCCAAGCGTATGCACCAGATTGAACCCATAGACATCATAGACGACGCGAATGATCCCGAACGCGCCTGCCTTGACGACCGCGACGGCGTGCAGAAGCGCGCTGACGGGGGCCGGCGCCACCATCGCCGCGGGCAGCCAGCCGTGCAGCGGAATCAGCGCCGCCTTCACGCCCAGTCCTGCGATCAGCAGGAGGAAGATCCATTGCAGCGAGGTTCGATCCAGCCCGATCAGGCTGTCACGTTCGGCAAACTCGACTGGCCCGGCCATGCTTTCCAGCCATACCATGCCGATCAGCAGCACCGCGCTGCCGCCCAGCGTATAGGCGAGATATTTGTGGCCCGCCGCGATCGAGGCCCGGTCGCCCTTGTGGGTGACAAGCGGCCAGGTGGACAAGGTCAGCATCTCGTAAAAGATGAAGAAGGTGATCAGCGTGCCCGACAGGGCGATGCCTGTCGTCGCCGCGACGCACAGGCTGAAAAAGCCGAAAAAGCGCGACTGGTCGGGTCCATCTCCCAGATACGCCATCGCATAAACAGTGGTGAGCAGCCAGAGAAACGCCGACAGCGACAGGAACAGCAGGCACAGCGCATCGACCCGCAGCAGGAGATCGAGCCCCGGCGCGATGGCAAGGCGCAACTCATACACTTCACCGGCGGCGACGCCGCCCAGCATCAAGGCCACCAGCCCCAGTTTCGAAACCGCGCCAACAATGTTCACCGTGCCGCGCAAGGTCGCCATCCGGTCAGGCACGAAGAAGATGATCACAGCGGTCAGAAAGCTGCTCATCAGGGTCAGCAGCGGCAGCCAGATATTCATTGCAGGCCCACCTTCGCCGCCAGCGGGCCGCCCACCTGAAGCAGCTTGTAGGGGCCGCCGACAATGCCGAGCAGAATGGCGGCCACGGCCAGCAGCAACGGCAGGAATTGCAAGCTGCGGGGCACGCGAGTGAGCGGCGGCGCGGCATCGGCCCTCGCCATCATCAAAGGGGCAAGCGGCCGGAACAGATAGGCGGCCGACAGTAAACCTCCGACGATCAGCACCACCCCCCACCACCATGCGCCTCCGGCAAAGGCGGCGGTAAGCATCAGATATTTCGCCAGAAATCCGCCGCTCGGCGGCAGGCCCATCAGCGAGACGGCGGCGAGTGCAAAGGCGAAACATGCCATCGGCACCGCCCGCGCCAGCCCGCGCAGACTTTCGATGCGGTCATCGCCCGCCGCCAGCATCATGGCCCCGGCGGCCAGAAACATCCCCGCCTTGGACAGGCCATGCGACAGGGCATGCAGCGAGGCGCCGGTCCAGGCGCTGGCGTTCCATGGCTGAGCGTTGCCCGCGCCGCCTGCCAGCGGGAAAACCAGCAGCAGATAGCCGATCTGCGCCACCGTCGAATAAGCGATGATCAGCTTCAATCGGTCCTGGCGCAACGCCAGCAAGGAGCCGAAAACGATGGCGCCCGCCCCGAACAGGCCGAAAAGCGTGGTAAGCTCACTCCCGGCCAATGGAGACAACACATCGAACCACAGGCGAAACAGCACATAGAAAACCGCCTTCACCACCAGCGCCGACAAAAGCGCGCTGGCCGGCGCCGGCGCGCCGGCATGGGCCGACGGCAGCCATGCATGCAGCGGAAAAATCGCCGCCTTGGCGAACAGGCCGACCGTCATCAGTGCGGCGGCTGCATGGCCGGCGGCGTCGGGCGTCATCGCCCTGCCGAGCAGCTGCATGTCCAGCACCCCATAGGCACCATAGAGCAGCGCCACGCCCGCCAGAAACGCCAGCGACCCGAGCAGCGCATAGAGCAGATAGCGCACCGCCGCCACGATGTTGCCCGGCTTGCCCTCCAGCGCCACCATCGCGACTGCCGCCAGCGTCAACAGTTCGAGCGCTACATACAGGTTGAACAGGTCGCTGCTTATGAAAATGGCGTTTACCGCCGTCCACACGGCAAAGAACAACGGCCAGAAGGCGAAGCCCTTGCGGCTTTCCGCCGCCGTAGGGAAATAGCGCATCGCGAACAGGCCGATACCGCCTCCCACCAGCGCGCTCAGGCACAGAAAGGCGGCGGCCAGCCCGTCGATGCGCACCTCGATCCCGAGTGGGGCCGGCCAGCCGCCCAGCGTGTCGCGCAATATGGCGCCGCCCATGACCTTTCCCGCGGCGGCAAAGGTCAGGGCGATATTTCCCGGCGCCGCAACCCACATCAGATATGCGGCGCGGCGACCGAGCGGAATGGCGAGGAGACAACATAGCAGCGGCACGACGATCGTCGGCGCCACTTCACCCATCGCCGTCGTGCCCGTTGGGAAGCGTTGTGTCACCAGTGTCTTCGTGCAGCCGGAGCGCCAGCATGACGGCAAGGGCGGTGGCGGACAGGGCGACGACAATGCCGGTAATGATTAAGGCGTGGGGCACCGGATCGCTTTCGCCATTGCGCCCCAGAGCTCCGAGCAACAGGAAAATGCCGCTGCCGATGATGTTGAAGGCGAGAATCTGGCGCAGCAGATGCCGGCTGGTGATCATCCCATACATACCGATGCCCACCAGCGCGGCGCCAGTAAGGGTAAAAATGCTCAAGACACCCGCCGTGGTGCACCAAGAACCAGCAGTGCCAGCGTCGCGGCGATCGACAGGGCGAGGCCGAACTCGATGGCAAGGATCAGCGTCGCCGCCATACCGGGCGGCCAGCCGAGGAACGCACCCTGCGTCATACCATATATGCCTGCCAGCAGAAAAAGCAGCGGCCCGGCAACCAGCACCCAACGCAGCCGGGTATCGGCCGTGGTCGGCGGCATGGCCAGCCCGGCCATCACCGCCAGCAACCAGGCGGCCGCCAGCACGGTGCCACCCTGAAAGGCCCCGCCCGGCGCTTCCGATCCCGCCCACACCAGATAAATGCCGACGATCAGGCCGAAGGGGGCCAAAAGACGCCCGAAATTCGCCAGAATACCATCCGGGCGCGCGTGCTGCCGGATGCCAGGCGTCTGCCGCCAACAGGCATCGCGCGTCAGGGACCAGACGCCAACAAGCGCAATCAACAGCACAACGGCTTCAAGCAATGTGTCGTAGCTGCGAAAGTTCAGCAGTACCGCTGTTACAGGATTATCGACGCCCGCTTCGCCAAGATTGGCGCGTACCATCGGCTCCAGGCGCGGCCCGGCATCATTGACCCTGAGGAACGCCCCGCCAATGCCGACTGCAATGGTCAGACACAACAAAGCCGGTATCGGACTCAACCGCACCGGGCCGGAGCCGGTATTTTCCAGCCTCGCCACCGCGCCCAGCAGCAAGACGCCGGTAAGCCCGGCGCCGATCGCTGCTTCGGCCAGCGCCACGTCCACCGCGTCCAGCCGCACCCAGCCCAGCGCCAGCAGCAAGCCAAAGACCACGAACAGACTGACATTGGTGAACAGCAGGCGCCCGCCCACCGCACCCACCGCCACCACCAGGATCAACAGGCAGAGCAGCAGGTCGAAAACCGCGCCGATATTCATCCCCCGCCACCTTCGCCGCCAATGTTCCGGGGCGCGGCGGATCGTGCGATCAGCTGGGCGACCGTCGTCGAGGCAATAAGCGCCAGAATCCAGATCAGCAGCAGTTTCAGCACCGTCCACACATCGCCGGCCTGCACGGCGGCCCCGGCGACGATGAAGCCCAGCCCGAGATTATCCGCCTTGGTAAGGGCATGCAGGCGGGAATGTGCATCGGGAAACCGCAGCAGACCCAGCGTCCCGGCAAGGAAGAAGATGAGCCCCAGCGCGATCAGCACTGCCGATGCATATGCGGCCATCATCCCTCCTCCTCCGGGTCGCCCGCCCCATCGGGGCTGACGCTCTTGACGAAGCCCACGGCGGCAAAGGCCGCAAGCAGCGCCAGCAACAACGCGACGTCAAGCACCCCGCTTTGCCCATGGATCAGGAATAACAGCACCAATATGGCGACGCCACCCGTCCCGACCAGCAGCGTGCCCATCATACGGTCGGCGCGCGTTGGACCCTTCAGCGTGCGCCACAGGCTGATGGCGGTGCTCGCCAGAATGGCAAGTGCCGCGAAATAGTGGAACTCAGCCATCGCCGAACACCCGTGCCACCCGTTGTTCTTCCGCGTCGATCTTCTCTTTCACCGGCTGATCAGTATCGAGGCAATGTATCAGGAAACAGTCGCGCCGCACACCCGCGAATACTGTACCCGGCCATAGGGTGATTTCGCTGCTCAAAAGTACGCGCGGCGCGCCCGGCGGCAGTTTCGCGGGCTGAACCAGCCAGTCGGGCTTGAGCGGCAGCGCGGGGTGAAATACCCGCCACGCCACATCGACGCCGCCCGCAAACGATTGCCACAGGAAATGTGGCGCCAGCGCCAGCAAGCGCCACGACCGCAGCGGCCAGCCGTCGGGCGGTGTCAGACGGCGACCGATCAGCGTGGCCGCAAGCGCCGCCGCCAGCCCGAACGCCAGCCCGTCGGCGCGCCCCTCCGCAAGGATGATCCAGACCAGAAAAAACAGGGCGAAGCGGCGGAAAATGCGCGGGCGAAAAGCGGCGTATGTTTCCTTTTCCGGCATAAGGACACAACGAGATGCGCGCACGGGAGTTCCACCCACCGTTGGGGCGAGGCAGGCGCCACATCGTAGAGCGTCCGTGAGATGCAAGTTTCGATTTCGAATTTCCCAGCATACTCCCTCTACGTTCAAAGTACCGAATCGCTCGCCAACGGTTGAATTTTCTGAAGAGCACGCTATCCAGGCTGCGCTTGGCGTGTGCTGCGTGCGCCCGGGTGAGAACCCGAATACGGAGAACGGTTGATACGTTTTCGGAGCATGCCGCAGCATGGAAGACTCATATTCAAACTGCCCATCGAAGGGCCACTTCCAGAAACAGCAGGTTCCATTGTGCGGCGCCTGTCGCGCGGCGCACATGGGGTCTGTTGCGCACCGGCCAGGCATTTCCTCCCGGCGTCAAAGGAGCAACCATGCCTGAAACTTTTGAGGTGTTGCTGGCGAGCGATTTTACCGCTCGATCGGACCGGCCGCTCGATCGCGCGTTACAGCTTGCGCGCGCGGGTGGCGGAAAGCTGGTTATCGCGCATATCCTGGAAAAGAGAGACGGCGATCCTGATCCGGAAACGGTGGAGCAACTGCGCGCGGACCTGCCACCCGAAGCGCGAGACGCCGAACTGGTGATACGGACCGGCTCAGCACCCGGAATGCTGACCCGGATCGCAGCAGAACGCGGCAGTGATCTGATCATCACGGGCGTCGCGCGTTACAACAGCATCGGCGATTATGTGTTGGGGACCGCCGTCGATCATATCGTGCGCAATGCCGATGTTCCGGTGCTGATCGTGCGCCGCCGCGTGGGCGCTCCTTATACACACCTCGTTGTGGCTACCGACCTGTCCGATTGCTCCCGGGCGGCCCTGCTGGCCGCCGTCCGGCTCTTTCCCGATGCGGCCATCACGCTCGTCCACGCCTTTCATGTCCCCTATCAGGGCTGGCTCAAGTCGGACGGGGTGAAGCAGGATATTCGCGCCGAAGCACAGCGGGGACTCGACGCCTTTCTGGCCCATGAGGATGTGGCTCACCTTCTGCCAGGGATCGAGGCCATCATCGACGAAGGCGAGACAAACAGCGTTGTCATCCGCCAGCTGCAGCAAACGGGCGCGGATTTGCTGGTGCTCGGCACGCATGGCCGGAGCGGCTTTTCCCATGCGACCATCGGCAGTCAGGCGGAAGCACTGCTGGCGGCTGTGAATGTGGATGTGCTTATGGTGCGGGAGCGCAAGGGATGAGCGTATCCCACGTTCGCTCCTCCGTTCTGCGCAACTTCCTGCGCAGCGAAGCCGCCGGCGGCGTTTTGCTGATGCTTGCCGCCGCACTTGCCATGCTGGTTGCCAACAGTCCGCTGGCGCAAGGGTATTTCGATAGCCTGCACGCCTATGTGGGGCCGCTGTCGCTGCTACACTGGATCAATGATGGATTGATGGCGCTGTTCTTCCTGCTCGTCGGGCTGGAGATCAAGCGCGAGTTTGTTGGCGGCCAGCTTGCCCGATGGTCTGACCGCGCCTTGCCGATGATCGCGGCGGCGGGCGGCATGGCAGTGCCGGCGCTGATCTATCTGATGATCGCGGGCTCGACGCCCGGGCTGGCGCGCGGCTGGGCGATCCCGGCGGCGACCGATATCGCCTTTGCCATCGGAGTGATGGCGCTGCTCGGCAAACGGGTGCCGACATCCCTCAAGCTGTTTCTTGTGACGGTGGCTATCGTTGACGACATGGGAGCGGTGGCGATCATTGCCCTTGCCTATACCGATGGTCTGAACAGTCTTGCCTTGCTCGCGTCTTTGGCGATCATGGGCGGGATGTTCACCCTCAACCGGGTGGGCGTAACACGGCTTGCTCCCTATCTCGCCCTTGCCGCGCTGTTATGGCTTTCGGTACTGCTGTCCGGCGTTCATGCGACTGTCGCGGGCGTGTTGAGCGCCATGTTCATTCCATTGCGCTCAGCTGGTCACGCACCGGAGGGGGCGGAGCCGCCCCTGCATCGTCTGGAGCATGCGCTGCAGCCATGGGTCGCCTATGCCGTTGTGCCGATTTTCGGCTTCGCCAATGCGGGTGTTTCCTTTGCGGGTATTGGTGTGGAGCATCTGCTGGCGCCGCTGCCTCTGGGTGTCGCGGCCGGTTTGTTCCTCGGCAAACAGATAGGTGTGCTGGGGGCATTGTGGCTGAGCATCAAGCTCCGGCTGGGGCCGAAACCGGCCAACGCCACCTGGATGCAAATCTATGGTGTTTGCCTTTTGTGCGGTATCGGTTTCACCATGAGTCTGTTCATCGGCGGCCTCGCATTTGCCGATCCGCTGCTGGTGGACGAGGTCAAGATCGGCGTGCTTGGCGGTTCGCTCCTGTCAGCCATTTTTGGCTTCCTCATCCTGCGTTTCGCTGGACCGTCAGAAGCACCTCGGGCTGGCAGATAGCAGGGTGGACGGGCTTCTGCCATGGCTGGAAGCAATAGTGCTTGGGAGCGTGCAGGGGCTGACGGAGTTCCTGCCGATTTCCTCCAGCGCGCACCTGCGAATCGTGGGCGAGTTCCTGCCTTCCGCCACTGACCCGGGTGCGGCGTTTACCGCCATAACACAGATCGGCACGGAAGCAGCCGTGCTGCTTTATTTTCGCCACGATATATGGCGCATCGCCGCTGCCTGGATGCGTTCTCCATGGGCAAGGCACCCGGAAGAGGCGTCTGATGTGCGCCTTGGTTGGCTCGTTTTGATCGGGTCGCTGCCGATCGCGGTTCTTGGCCTGTTGCTTCAGGAATGGATCGAAGGATCGCTGCGCCACCTCTACATCACGGCGTCAATGCTCATTGTCTTTGGTATCGTCCTGGGCGTGGCCGACCGGTGGGGGATGAGAAAACGCGAACTTGCCGGCATGACCCTGCGCGACGGTATCCTGCTCGGTTTTGCACAAGCCATGGCGCTGGTGCCCGGCGTATCGCGATCCGGCGGGACGATCAGTGTGGGTCTGCTGCTGGGCTATACGCGGGAAGCAGCAGCACGTTATTCATTCCTGCTCGCGATTCCTGCTGTGCTCGCCTCGGGTTTTTATCAGCTGTTCCGTCACTGGGGAGAGTTCGGGCCGTTCGGCTTCGGGCAAACGGCGCTGGCCACTGCAATTTCGTTCATCGTGGGCTATGGGGTGATCGTCGCCTTCCTGCGAATTATCTCCACCTACAGCTTCATGCCGTTCGTCTGGTACCGCGTGGCAATAGGCCTCACCCTCCTGGGCCTGCTGGCATCGGGCATTTTGTTGCCGATTTAGGTCCTTCCCACGATGATCATTCGGATCCCGTCCACTTGGCCACAACCTCAGCCGATGCTGTCTCGACAGTCGGATCTCCTCCGTCGGGGACGCGTGCTGGCTTGTGATGGACGCAAAGAACGGTCAGAAAGTGCCTCGCCCCTTCATGCTCGAGCGCCAATCGGTCCCCCGGAGATGGCAGTGCAAGGAAATTGAAAGTCCCCCAATCTTGCGACCGACTTTTGTAGGAACCGCGTTCCACCAGCAGTTGAGCCGTGGCCATCCTTCCCCTTTCGTCAAGTGTCCACCCGCGGTGAAAATAGCATCTTGTCCCATGTTCTGCCAGACACCACAAGCATTGCGAAGTCCGACAGCACTTGGGTTCAGAAGCCCGGCGCGGTAGTGACCGCACCGGATCGCAGCGCCGGGAGAAAATGAATGAGAGTAGTCATTTGCGGTGCTGGGCAAGTCGGCGCGACCATCGCCCGCCATCTTGCGACGGAAGGCATGAACGTCACCGTCATCGACATCGACCCGGAACAGGTCCGGCGTGTCGACGAGAGTTATGACGTGCGTGGTGTCACGGGCCATGCCTCGCATCCGGCGACGCTGCAACAGGCCGGCGCCCGCGACGCTGACATGCTGATTGCCGTCACGCGCTCGGATGAAGTGAACATGGTTGCCTGCCAGGTGGCCTATTCGCTGTTCAACGTAAAACGCCGGATCGCCCGGCTTCGCCATTCCGGCTATCTCGCGCAGGATAAGACGGGCCTCTATGCGGCCGAACATCTTCCCATTGACATCATTATTGCACCCGAGATCATGATCGCCGAGGGCATCGCCCACCGGCTGCGCACACCCGGCGCTTTCGACAAGGTGCCGATGGCTGGTGGTCTTGTAGAATTGCTCGGCATCCACACCGGAACCCCGAACTGTACCGTCGTCGGCCAGCGATTTGACGAGATCGCAGAAAACCACCCCAATGGCGGCATGTCGATCCTCGCCGTGACCAGGGATGGGCACTGCTTCGTGCCGGACGACAAAGACCGGCTCGAAGCAGGCGATGATGTCTATGTCCTGGCCAGGAAGCAGCAAGTTGATGAAGTAATGGTCGCCTTCGGGCACCATGAGCGCGCGGCGAGGCGGGTTGTCATCGTCGGCGCCGGCAATATCGGCCTTCACCTTGCCAGGCGCGTTCGGCGCGAATCCCCTTCGGTGGACATCAAACTGATCGAGCGAAACAAGGAACGTGCCGAGGAGGTTGCGCGCGAACTGGGTGGCGCGGTCATCGTTCTCCAGGGCGACGCGCTGGATCGGGAGCTCATGGAGGAAGCGCAGACCGGCAGCGCCGAAACCATTATCGCCGTCACCAATGACGACGAAACCAATATCTTCGTTTCGGTCCTTGCCAAGCAGGCCGGATGCAAGCGGGCGATCACGCTCGTCAGCAAGCGCACCTATGAAAGCCTGATCCCCACACTCGGCATCGATGCGGTGGTGAGCCCGAGCGCCGTCACCATCTCCACCGTACTGCGGCATGTCCGCCACGGCTCCATCCTGGCGCTCCACACGCTGCGCGAGGATTTCGGCGAAGTGGTGGAAGCGGAGATAACGGAAGCCTCACGTTTGCTGCGTCGCCCTCTGGGCCACCTGGGCCTGCCGGCGGGCATGAAAATCGGCGCCGTGGTACGGCAAGGCGATGTTCTGATACCAGACGATGAGACACGCCAGCCGACGATCTTGCGGGCGAAGACATCGATCACGAATGCCACATACACCATGCCCTGCCAGCTTGAGACATAGGTGAAATCGCTGACCCAGAGCTGGTTGGGCATGGCGGCC
>JBAYSX010000028.1:0-21252 GCA_041675905.1 Sphingomonadaceae bacterium
GTCCGGCGGCGGCGGTGGCGGTGCTAGCAGCGGTCGCAGCGGCGTCTTCGGCGGCGGCGGCGGCGGCGGTTATGGCGGCGGCCGCGACAACCTCGGGGGCGGCGGCGGCCGCTCCGGCGGCGGCGGTGGCGGCGGACGTGGTGGCCCGGCGACGATCCTGGGAACCGCAACCGGCACGGTAAAATTCTTCAATCCGCAAAAAGGCTTCGGCTTCGTGGTGCGGGACGATGGCGGCGAAGATGTCTTCCTGCACATCTCGGCGCTGGAAGCAGCCGGCCTGACGAACATCGCGGAAAACCAGACCATCGAATTCACCCTTTCCGAGCGGAACGGACGTATTTCGGCAACCGACGTGCAAATCGTCGGCGAAACGCTGGAAGTGGTGGATCGCGCGCCACGTCCGCCGCGTGAAGGCGGCTTCGGCGCGCCGCGTGGTGGCGCCGGTTTCGGCGATCGTCCTCCGCGTGCCGGGGGCGGCGGCTTCGGCACTCGCCCGGCGCCTGTAACCGACGGCACCCGCTATGAAGGCACGGTGAAATTCTTCAACGGCCAGAAAGGCTTCGGCTTCATCGCACGCGATGACGGCGGGGCGGACGCTTTCATCCATATCTCGGCGGTGGAACGCGCCGGCCTGTCGGACCTGGGTGAGAATCAGCGTATCGCGTTCGAACTCGAGCTTGATCGCCGGGGCAAACAGGCAGCCGTCAACATCGAGTTGATCTAGACTGATTCGGGGCTGGTCAGGGATTTTCCTGACCGGCTCCGCTTCTTGCAGGTCCGGTAGGCCATGGCGATACCGCCTGGACCTTGACCCATTCCGGTCAATCCCTAAATAAGACCTAGCCGGTCTGAATTCGCAGCCGGTGCGATTCGGGAAGACCATTTGTTGCGACTGTCAAATCTTGCGGACTATGGCGTGGTCGTCATGACGGCGGCGGCCCATGCCGCCGATACCGGTACGCTGGTGTCTGCGACCGACGTCACCGCGCAAACCGGTATTCCAGGGCCTACCGTGGCCAAATTGCTCGGACAGCTTGGCCGCGCCGGGTTGCTGCAATCGTGGCGCGGCGTCGCCGGGGGTTTCGGGCTGGCGCGAGACGCCGCCGACATAAGCCTGGCCGACATTGTCGAGGCCATTGACGGCCCTATTGCTTTAACCCACTGCGCCCGGTCCGAAACGGACTGCGATCTGTCTGATGGCTGCGCCGTTCGACCGCACTGGGAACCGGTCAACCGCGCCGTTCGCACCGCCTTGTCCGGAGTCAGCCTCGCAACCCTGATTCGGCGGGAACCGGCGGCTTCCGCGGAGATTTGTGCATGACCACCAATACCACTGAAATGCGCCCCGATGTGCGCAATGCCGAAGCGGAAGGCGCAGTTGCCGACCTCGCCACCTATAAATGGGGCTTCACCACCGATGTCGAGCAGGAGTTCGCGCCAAAAGGCCTGAACGAGGACACAGTGCGTTTCATCTCCGCCAAAAAGAATGAGCCGGAGTGGATGCTGGAATGGCGGCTGAAGGCCTTTCGCATGTGGGAGACGATGGAGTCGCCGGATTGGGCGAAATTGTCGATCCCGCCCATCGATTATCAGGACGCCTATTATTACGCCGCGCCCAAGGCGAAGCCGAAACTGGCGTCGCTGGATGAGGTCGATCCGGAAATTTTGCGCACCTACGAAAAACTCGGTATCCCGATTGAGGAGCAGAAGGTGCTGGCCGGGGTCGAAGGGGCGCGCAAGGTGGCCGTCGACGCGGTGTTCGACAGCGTTTCCGTCGCGACAACCTTCCGTGCTGAACTGGAACAGGCAGGCGTCATATTCCTGTCGATTTCGGAAGCAGTCCAGCGGTATCCTGAAATGGTGCGCAAATATCTGGGCACGGTGGTGCCCCCACGCGACAATTATTTCGCCTGTCTGAATGCGGCGGTCTTTTCGGACGGCACCTTTGTTTATGTGCCGAAGGGCGTGCGCTGCCCGATGGAATTGTCCACCTATTTCCGCATCAACGCCGAAAATACCGGCCAGTTCGAGCGGACGCTGATCGTCTGCGAGGAAGAGGCCTATGTCTCGTACCTCGAAGGGTGCACCGCGCCGATGCGCGACGAAAATCAGTTGCACGCCGCGGTTGTCGAACTGATTGCCGGGACGGACGCCGAGATCAAATATTCGACCGTCCAGAACTGGTACCCAGGCGACGCCGAAGGCAAGGGCGGAATTTATAATTTCGTTACGAAAAGAGGCCTGTGCCGTGGCGCACGGTCGAAGATTTCATGGACCCAGGTCGAGACAGGTTCGGCCATCACCTGGAAATATCCGAGCTGCGTATTATCCGGCGAGGATTCGGTTGGCGAATTTTACTCCGTGGCGCTGACGAATAATTATCAGCAAGCCGACACCGGCACCAAGATGATCCATCTGGGCCGGGGCAGCACCTCGACGATCATTTCCAAGGGTATCTCGGCGGGTCGTTCGAACAACAGTTATCGCGGCCTGGTGCGCGTGGCGGCGACTGCGGAAAATGTGCGCAATTTCACCCAGTGCGACAGCCTGTTGATTGGCGACCGCTGCGGCGCGCATACGATTCCCTATATCGAGGTAAAGAACCCCTCGGCCCAGATCGAGCACGAAGCGACCACCTCGAAGATCAGCGAAGATCAGAAATTCTACGCCATGTCGCGCGGCCTGTCTTCGGAAGATGCCGTAGCACTGATCGTCAATGGTTTCTGCCGGGAGGTCTTGCAGCAACTGCCGATGGAATTTGCGGTTGAGGCGCAAAAATTGCTTGGAATTTCGCTGGAAGGGTCGGTTGGTTGATGTTGCGGATTGAAAATCTTCGTGCACGGGTGGAAGCGCGGGAAATATTGAAGGGCCTGTCGCTGTCGATCAATGCGGGCGAAGTCCATGCGATCATGGGGCCGAATGGTTCGGGCAAATCAACGCTATCCTATGTCGTGTCCGGGCGCGAGGGCTATGAAGTTACTGAAGGATCGGTGACGTTCGAGGGCGAGGATTTGCTGCCGCTGGAAGCGCATGAGCGCGCGGCGCGCGGCATTTTCCTCGGTTTTCAATATCCGGTTGAAATTCCCGGCGTTTCCAATTTGCTGTTTCTGCGGACAGCCCTGAACGCCCAGCGCCGCGCACGCGGCGAGGCGGAAGTATCGGGCGCGGAATTCATGAAATTGGTGCGTGCGGAATCAGCGCTGCTCGATCTCGATATGGAAATGCTGAAGCGACCGGTGAATGTCGGATTTTCCGGTGGCGAAAAGAAGCGCAACGAAGCATTTCAGCTCGGCATCCTGCAGCCGAAGCTGGCCATTCTCGATGAAACCGATTCAGGCCTCGATATCGACGCGCTGCGCGTGGTGGCCGATGGCATCAACCGCTTCCGTTCGCCTGAACGCGCCGTGCTGCTGATCACCCATTATCAGCGGCTGCTCGATTATGTGCGCCCGGATTATGTGCATGTGCTGTCTGGCGGGCGCATCATTAAAACCGGCGGACCGGATCTGGCGTTGCAACTGGAACGCGAAGGCTATGGAGCCATCGCGGCATGACGCTCGCCCTTCCCTCCCCACGCGAAGAGGATTGGCGCTGGGCCGACCTCGCCTTCGCGCATGCGCTGGCGGATACCTCGCCGCCAGCCAATGACCCGCTGCCCGATGTTGCCGGGCATTGGCTCGACCTGGATGGCGAACGGCGACTGTTCGTGGCTGGCCGTCCGGTGGAGGCGGATATAGCAGCGCCGGAGGCGGACCCCGCTGCACCCGCACATCCGCTGGCCGATCATGCCGCCGCCGTGGCTCGGGCGGGCACGACGCTGCGCGTGGATGGCGAAGGCGGCCTGCTCCAGTTGCTGCATGTCGGCACCGGTGGCGCGGCGCATGGCGTTACGCGCGTGGTGCTGGCCCCCGGCGCGCACCTGACGCTGATCGAAACTTTTGCCGATGCGGATGGCGATCACTGGCTGAACCATCGCTTTGACGCCGACCTCGGTGAGGGCGCAGTGCTGAACCGCATCGTCCGCGTCCGCCATGATCATGGTCTGGTTACGGATCGCGCCTTCGCACGCATAGCCGCGACCGCGCGCTATCATCAATTGCTGGTCGGTATGGGCCAGGGTGTGTTGCGGGCGGAAACCCATGCCTGGCTTTCCGGCGCGGGTGCGCATGCGGATGTGCATGGCATTCTTCTGGGCAATCATAGTTCGGCGCAAGATATCCTGACGCGCGCGGTGCACAGGTCTCCGAATGCGACCTCGGACCAGAAATGGCGGCTGGTCGCGGCGGAACAGGCGAAACTGTCGATTGCCGGCGGCGTGATGGTGGCGCAGGACGCACAGAAGACCAATGCCGAACAATCGCTTAAAGCGCTGGTGTTTCATCGGACGGCGTCGGCCAATCTGAAGCCTGAACTGGAGATTTTCGCCGACGATGTGAAATGCGCCCACGGCTGCACGGTGGGTGCGCTGGACAAGGCGGCGCTTTTCTATCTGGAATCGCGCGGCGTGCCCCCGGCCGAGGCCAAGGTGCTGCTTACCCGCGCGTTCGTCGCCGATGCGCTTGGCGCAGTCGACCATGAAAAACTGGCCAGCCTGCTGGATGCGGAAACGCAAGCCTGGCTGGCGACAGCGGCGGAGAAGCGCGCATGACCCTGCCGCTCGCCGCCCACCTCATCCAGCCCCCGAGCCTTCTCGACCTGCGCGGGGAGTTCCCCGGCATCGGGGAGGAATGGGCCTATCTCGATGGCGCCGCTACAGCGCAAAAGCCGCGCGTTGTGGTCGAAGCCATCACGCGGGCCTATGCCGAGGATTATGCGACTGTTCATCGCGGTGTTTATCAACGCTCGTCGCGGATGACGGAGCGCTATGAAGCGGCGCGGGATGCGACATCGCGGTTCATCAACGGTGGCGGCGGCGAAGTAATTTTCGTGCGTGGCGCGACGGAAGCCATCAATCTCGTCGCCAACAGCTGGGGCAATGCCCATGTCGGCGCGGGCGATCATATCCTGCTGACGCGGCTGGAGCATCATGCCAATATCGTGCCATGGCGGATGCTGGCGGATCGGGTCGGGGCTGTCCTTGATGTTGCGCCACTGACGGCGGACGGACGCATCGACACGGAAGCGCTGATCGCGCTGATCGGGCCGCGCACAAGGCTGGTGGCGATAGCCCATGTGTCGAATGTGCTGGGATCGGTGGCTGAGGTCCCGGCGATTGCAGCCGCTGCGCATGCGGTGGGCGCGAAACTGCTGGTTGATGGTTGCCAGGCGACGCCGCGCATCGCTGTCGATATGGTGGAGCTGGGCGCGGACTTCTACTGTTTTTCCGGGCACAAGCTTTATGGGCCGACGGGCATTGGTGTGCTGTGGGTGAAGGCTGACAGCTTCCAGTCCATGCCGCCATGGCAGGGTGGCGGTTCGATGATCGACCGGGTCACGTTCGAGCATATCACCTACCTGAGCGGCCCGCAGCGGTTCGAAGCCGGCACGCCGCATATCGTCGGAGCCATCGGCCTGCATGCAGCGATGGACTGGGTGGAAAACATTGGCCTTGATGCGCTGGCGAGCCATGAACATGCGCTGCTGGCGATGGCGCGGGCTGAAATGGCGAACCGCCCTGGCGTCCGGGCGTTCGGCCCCGACGACAGCGCCGGCATCCTGAGCTTTGCCGTCGGTGACATACATCCACATGATGTCGCCACCATCCTGGACGAAGGCGGCGTGGCCATCCGCGCCGGTCATCATTGCGCCCAGCCGTTGATGGAGGAACTGGGCGTCAGCGCCACAGCCCGCGCCAGTTTTTCCGCCCATAATGATGTGGCGGATGTCGAAAGGCTGATGGCCGCCATCGATCGCGTACAGAGGATTTTTGGAGTATGAGCGACCCCACACAAGCGAAACCGCCGCGTTTCGATGTGGAAATCATTGATACGCCGCCGGAAGTACCCAAAGGCGTTGCGCCCGACCCGCGCCGTCGCGATTATCTGGAAGGCTTTCTGGCGGAAAAGCCCGCCGAAAGCGAAAACGCCGGGGAAACGCTGGAAGAACGCGTAACGGCGGCGCTGCGCGACATTTTCGATCCGGAAATTCCGGTAAATATTTATGATCTCGGCCTGATTTATGGCCTCGAAGTTGATGATGGCCATGTTGTCGTTACCATGACCCTGACGACCCCGCATTGTCCGGTGGCGGAATCTATGCCGGGCGAGGTGGAAATGCGGGTGCTGGCGGTGCCGGGCGTGGCGACGGCGGAGGTCAATCTCGTCTGGACCCCCCCGTGGGACCCGCAAAAAATGTCGGACGAGGCGAAACTGGAGCTTGGAATGTTATGACGACGCTCGAGAAATCCCGGACCCGCCCTGCCCCGATCACGCTGACGCCGACGGCGGAAGCCCGGATCGCAACGCTGATGACGAGCGCCCCGGAAGGCGTTACAGGGGTGCGCCTGTCGACGCCCCGGCGCGGCTGTTCGGGCCTCGCCTATTCCATTGATTATGTGGAGACGGCGAATCCGGGCGACGAAGCGGTGGAAACGTCCGCCGGCACGCTTTATGTCGACGGCGGCTCGCTGCTGTATCTGATCGGCTCGGTGATGGACTGGGTAGAAGACGATTTCACCGCCGGTTTTGTGTTCCAGAACCCGAATGCGACAGGAAGCTGCGGCTGCGGGGAAAGCTTTACTGTGTGACGGAGGCGCCACCCTTCACATGGACGGGTGAAGTGGATGGCCGATCACCCTTGCTGCTGTCGTCCGCGCACAGTGGCACGCACATGCCAGCGGAATTCCTGCAACATGTCCGTCTGCCGGTCTCCATTTTACGGCGCATGGAGGATGCGCATGTTCATCGTCTGTTGGCGGATGCGGATGCGCCGTTGCTGGCCGCCACCCACGCGCGCGCGATGCTGGATCTCAATCGTGCCGGGGATGAATATGATCCGGCGATGTTCATCGGTCGCACCACCCCGCCGCCACGGATCACGGATCGCGTGCGCGCCGGCTTTGGCGTGATCCCGCGTATCGTCGGGCCGGGGCATGCGATTCATGACGGACGTTTGCCGGTGGAAATTCTCACCAATCGTGTCGGCCGGATGCATCGTCCGTTCCACAGCACACTCGCCACCGCCCTGTTGCGCATGCGGGAAGTGCATGGATTTGCCGTGCTGCTCGATTGTCATTCGATGCCGGGGATGGGTTCACAAGGCGTGGACATTGTCATCGGCAATCGCCATGGCGGCAGCGCCGTGCCCGCCCTGTCCGCCTGGCTGCGACAGGAATTCATGTCTACAGGCCTGACGGTTGCGATGAACCAGCCCTATGCCGGCGGATATATCACCACGCGCTATGGGCAACCGGAAACCGGGGTGCATGCGGTGCAAATTGAAATAGCCCGCACCCTTTATATGGACCAGGAAACGCTGGTCCCCCATGCTGGTTTTGCACCGCTGGCGGCACTGCTGGCGCGGGTGATCCATCGCCTGTTGCGGGCGCTGGAGGGGGAACTCGCTCCGATGCTTGCGCCCGCAACCGCGTTGCGCGCCGCCGCCGAATAGGTCAGACGCGCAAGCGACCGCGCAAAAGACGAAAGCGCGTGATCAGACCGCTCGCTGATATCAGGCTGGCAACAATCACCGCTTCCACAATGCCGTTCAGTCCACGTTGCAGCGTTACGGCAAACAACCATCCCAACGGCAGCATCACCAGAACATAGCTGAAACAATGCATCCCCGTGGGGAACCAGATGTCGCCGCGCGCCCGAAGGGCGTTGGCGGTGACAACCTGCGCGCCATCCAGCATGTAAAACAGACAGGAAAGCACCAGCGCGGCGGAAGCCATCGCCACCACCTCCGCTTCTTGCGTATAGGCGGCAGCCAGCATTTCCGGCGTCGCGAACACCAGGAGCGACAATAAAAACAACACCAGCAACGTCAGTTTCATGCCCATGGCCCATGCCCCGCGGACCGCCGCTACATCTTTCGCGCCCACGGCGCGGGACACCAGCACGCCCGTCGCCGTGCCGATGCCAAGCGGAACCATGAACATGATAGAGGAAATATTCATCACCACGGCCCACCCTGCCACCACCAGTGTACCAAGGCTCGCGGCAACAAAGTTCAGTCCGGCGAAACTCCCTGCCTCGATCGCGAACGACAGACCGGACGCATAGCCGATGCGGCGCTGCTCGCGGGCGGCGCGCGGGTCGTGCGGGGCCTTTCTGAACACGCCCAGTTCATGGGCGCGCGGCCAGCGCCAGACATATAACGCCAGCATCAGCAACAGCGATGTGCGCGCCACGAGCGTAACCCAGGCTGCGGCAACCGCTCCCTCTACCGGAAAAGGCGAAGTTCCCGGCACCAGCCAGAGCGCCAGCGCCAGATTTACGCCATTGGCGATCCACATGGCGGCGGTTGGCACTGCCGGTTTCCCTTGCGCCTCCAGCCATAGCCACAGGCAATCGGCGACAAGATAGGGTGTCAGGCTCAGGGAAAAAATCACCAGCGCCCGCGAAGCGCCCGCCGCCAGTTCCGGTTCGAGGCCGATGCGATCCATGACCGGCGGCCCCGCGAAAACCAGTACCAGGCTGGAGCCAAGGCCCAGCCACAGCGCATAGGAAATGCCGCGGCGCAATACGGCGCCCGTCCGTTCCGGTTCTCCCGCGCCGATATGACGCGCGGTCAATACCTGCACGCCAAACAAGAGGCCAAGGGCCGCGACCAGCACTGTCATCGTTGGCGCCCAGCCCAGCGAATGATAGCCCAGTTCCACCGCCGAATATCGCCCGACGATGATGGCGTCCGTCAGGCCCATCATCATGATGCCCAGCCTGGACAATACCGATGGCCCCGCCAGGCGCAGCAGTTCCCGATAGCTCTGGCGGGAGGCAGGCAATTCCACAGGCTTTGTCATCGCAGCGCCCTACCTGTCAGTCGCCGGAAACGAAAGCTGGACGGTGGTAACGCACTTGTCCGAACTATCACTATTTGCAGGGCGACGTTCCCGTTCCGTGAGAGGATGATGTACTTCCAGAGACATGTTTGCGAAAGCAGAGTCGAGGAGGGAAATTGTGAATAAACCCGTTATTGCGCACCAACGGATGGGGACCATGCCGGGCAAGGATGGTCTGGCGCCCGGCGAGGCCCGATGCCCCGGTCCATCGGTGCAGGAAATCATCCGTGGCGATGCCCATCCGGCGCCCGCCGTTCTCGCGCATGAACATTATGAGTTTCTGGGCGACGAGGACATTCCCTACGAGCGCTATACCAGCCAGGCTTTTTTCGATCGGGAGATGGAGAAAGTCTGGGGCAAGGTCTGGCAGTGGGCTTGCCGCGAGGAGCATATTCCCGATCCGGGCGATCATTATGTCTATGAAATCGGGCACCATTCCATCATTGTCGTGCGTACGCAGGATAATGGCATCAAGGCGTACCACAATAGCTGTCTGCACCGGGGCACGCGCTTCCGTTCCGAAGAGGGCTGCGGCCACACCTCCGAACTGCGCTGTCCCTATCATGGCTGGACATGGACACTGGAAGGCGAACTGAAATCCGTACCCTGCGCATGGGACTTTCCGCATGTGGAGCCGGATAATTTCAAACTTCCGGAAGTAAAGGTCGCGCTGTGGGGCGGGTTTGTCTTTATCAATCTGGATGAAAACGCCGAATCGCTCGAATCCTGGATGGGCGTATTGCCCGAACATTTCGCCACCTGGGATCTCGACAACCGCTATGTCGAGTTGCATATGGCGAAGGAATTGCCCTGCAACTGGAAAGCGGCACAGGAAGCTTTCCTGGAAGCCTATCATACGATGGAAACCCACCCGCAGTTGTTGAACGGCGTGGGTGACGCCAATGTGCAGTATGATATTTACGGCGACCATGTGACGCGTTTCTTCGCGGCTTTGGGCATTTCCAGCCCGCATCTGGAAACACCCCTGACCGAGCAGCAATTGCTCGATTTGATGCTGGTGGGCGACCGTTCGGTGCTGGGTGACGATCTGAAACTTGGCGAAGGCGAAACGGCCCGCGTCGTTATGGCGCGTTATCTGCGCCGCGCTCTGGGCGAGAAATACAAGGCGGATCTGTCACGCTTCTCCGACGCGGAGATCATCGACACGATCGAATATCATCTGTTCCCGAACATGGTGCTGTTCCCCGGCCTTTCCTTGCCGATGGTGTATCGCTTCCGGCCCATCGGCAACCATACGGACCGCGCGCTGTTTGAACTGCTGTTCCTGCGGCCGCTGCCCGATAGCGGCGAGCGACCGGAACCGGCAGAGCCGGTGTTCGTGGGGGTGGAAGAATCCTACTCCAGCGTGCCGGGCATGGACCCTGATTTCGGCGCGGTTTACGACCAGGATACGAACAATTTGCGTAACCAGCAGCGGGGCTTCCTGGCCGCCAAAAAGAAAGGCCAAACGCTCGGCAATTATCAGGAGGCGCGTATCCGCCACCTGCACCGGACGATCGACAAATATATGTCCAACTAGGCAATTCGGGTTTTTATACCCGGATTGGCGATATCAGGTCGGCGGTCAAATATAATAGATAACCAACCGCCGACCTGAATTTTTCTGCCTCGCAGACGTTATCCCCGTCATGCACGGTGCATGCAGGGAAAGGCGCGTGAAACTTCCGCATCCGACGGTCATGTGGCGTAAACTGGCTGCCGATAACTCTGGCGTGGCGGCGCTGGAACTGGGACTGTTGCTGCCACTGTTTACGCTGATATTTCTGGGGATCTTCGATACCGCGCGACTGGCGGAGCGATCCTGGCGTGTTCAGACGCTGGCGCAGAATGGCGCGATGGCTATCGCCGCCTTGCCGGAAATCCCTGCGGACGCCACCACCCCATTACCGGTGATCAATGTGGTGGATTTGATCGATCTCCCCGCCACCGCCAGCGCTTCTGCGCGGATATTTCGCGGGTGCGCGCATGCCACCGGGATTGCCGTTGCCCCCTCTCCTTTTTGCCCTGATGGCCTTCATGTTGCACCCTATGTAGAGGTGTCGGTGGTGATGACTGCGCCGCGCCTGGTGCAATGGCCTGACGAATTATTGACGCCCATTGTGCGGGGCAAGGCCGTGATGCGGGCCGGATGATGCGGGCGCGGCTGGCTGCGGATGAACGTGGCACCACGGCGGTTGAGTTTGCATTGATCGCACCCCTGTTGTTCCTGCTGCTGTTGGGCGGGATCGAAGGCGGACGTTTGTTGTTTGCAAGCGCAGCACTTCACCGCGCGGTTGGCCTGGCCGCGCGGGATGTGGCAATGGATGCCAGCGAAAACCCCTCCGCCGACATGGTAGCGCGGATGGTGGGAACGCATATGCGCGCGCTGGCCGTGCAGCAGCCCATCCCGGCAGATGCGGTGCGGCTGTCCGCAGGCAGCTGCGGCCTGGAGATCGCCGTCGCGTCTCACTATGCGCCATTGTTGCTCCCTGGCTTCCAGCCGGTAATGCTGCGCGCCGATTCTTGCGCGCGATTGTGATACGTCCCTTGCTTGTCCGCCTGTATGCCGACGAAGGCGGGGCGACCGCCATCATTTCAGCCCTGTTGCTGGCGGTGGTGCTGGCTTTTGTCGGTCTTGGCTTGCATGCCGCCTCCGGGGTGCGACAACAGCGTGATTTGCAGCAGGCGGCGGATAATGCCGCAATCGGAGCCATGCTGGCGTTGCGGCGCGATGCGGGAGTGGACGTCGATATGGCCGCGCGCGCCTTGCTGCATGTGAATGGCGTGACGAATCCTCCACCCGGCGCTTCTACCCATCTGGACGACACTGTGCACATTGCCCTGTCAGCTCCATCCCGTTCGCCGCTGGCAGGCTTGTGGGGTAGCGAGGCCCGCCCGGTGGCGGCGCGCGCTTCCGCGACGCTCGTCCCGATGAATCACGCATGTTTGCTGGCCCTCGCCCCGCCCGCAACCGCAACCGTGCGGATCGATCGCCCATCCGATTTGCAACTCGATGATTGTGTAGCGTTACCGGCCAGTACCGATGCGCCCACCATCCGCATGGCCGACGCCAATCCCTGGAAAGATCAGGGATGGCCGCTGATCGGTGGCTGTCATTTCAGCGACTTGCAGGTCCAGACAGATGTCATATTGACCCCGGCGGGTGGGCCCGTCGTACTGTGCAATCTGCGCGTTGTGCCGACTGGGCGGCTGGTCCTCGCGGCGGGAACCTATGTCCTGCGTTCCGGATCGCTGACGGTGGAGGAAGGCGGCGAACTGGCGGGCGACGGCGTCACCATCTTTTTGGCGGGCGGAACGACGATGGACATCGCGCCAGGGGCGCGGGTGGCGCTGTCCGCACCGCGCAGCGGATTTGGCGCAGGCCTGGTAATCGCCGGATCGCCTTATACCTTCGGCCGGAGTTATCTTACCGGAGGCGCGAGCCAGCATCTGGAGGGAGCCATTTATCTGCCGGCACAGGAACTCGTTTTTGCCGGCGGTGGTGATTGTCTGCACCTGATCGCCGCACGTATCCACATTGTTGGCCCCACCCGGCCGGGGAACGCCTGCGCTGAAACGGCGGTACGACCGATTATCGACCGCGTGGCGCGTTTGACGCAATAAATCAGGGCTCGACGATTTCCGCCATTCCGAACAGGGTGGCCATCTGACGCTTCGGGCCGACGATATCCGCCAGCGTGTAGCCATCCAGGACGCCGATAAACGCGGCCATTGCCTGGCGAAGCGCCCCCGTCAGGCCGCAGCCGGGCGCAGCAATGCAACTGCCGCAATCGACAAGATCGTGAAAGCCACCCTCTGTGTGCCGCACCACTTCCCCGACATGGATCTCTGCGGCGGCCCGCGCGAGACGGATTCCGCCGAAACGCCCGCGTACGCTGGTCAGATAGCCGGCGTTCACGAGATCATTTACCACCTTCATCAGGTGGTTTTGCGAGATGTTATAGGCGCGGGCGATATCCGCGATGGAACAAAGCGCCTGCGCGTCCGATTGTGCGCCAAGGTACAACAGCACGCGCATCGCATAATCGGTGTACCGTGTCAGACGCATAGCCATTCCCTCGTTCCTGCGGCATTCCGCCATGGGGGCAATATATGTATTTTACTTGCATGTTTCAAACCAACGCCATAGATGTATCGATAATGCATGATTGGAGGCATTGATGACCGGTGGTGCACAGATTGACGAAAAAGGCCTGGAACGGCTGGTGCACATCTTTTACAGCCGCGTCCGTGCTGATGCGATGATCGGGCCGGTGTTCAATGACGCGATTGATGACTGGCCGGAACATCTGGAGAAACTGACGGCTTTCTGGTCGTCGGTGATGCTGGCCAGCGGGCGGTATAAAGGTCGCCCGATGCCGGCGCATCTGAAGCATCAACAGCGGATACGTCCGGAAATGTTCGAACGCTGGCTGGGGCTATGGGCTGAGACAACAGATGAACTGATGACGCCGGAAGCCGCCGCCGCATTGCAGGAAAAGGCCGCGCGCATTGGTGAAAGCCTGCAACTTGCGTTGTTTTTCCGGCTGCGACCCGATCCTCACAGAAAGGCCGCCTGATGAGCATCCAGCCCTATGGCTCCAGCCCGGTTTTCGACGAAAACAGTTTGCCGGAAGCGCTGCGGAACAAGCACAGCACCAAAAGCCACACCTGGGGCCGTTTGAACGTGCTCTCTGGCAGTGTGAAGCTGGTTTATCATGAGCCGGCGCGGGAAATCATCGTTACGCCCGATGCCGCCGCGCCGCTACTTCCCGAACAGCCGCATCATGTTGAAGTAATCGGTCCGGTGAAGATGCGGGTGGATTTTTACCACCAGGACCCCGACGCCTGAATACAAGTCAAAACGCCAAGGAGGCAGGATAATATGGCCCGAACTATTGATGAAAAGACGATTGCGCTGGTGAGAGCTACAGTACCGGCGCTGGAAGCGCACGGGCTGACGATTGTACGCGAAATGTATTCGCGGATGTTCCAGGATCCCAAAATCCGCGATCTGTTCAACCAGTCGCACCACCATGCCGACACAGATGATCCCGGCCCCCAGCCCCGCGCGCTGACAGCCGCAATTCTGGCCTATGCCTCCAATATCGACAATCTCGGGGCGCTCGCGCCAGCAGTCGAGCGGATCGCGCAAAAGCATGTCGGCTTGCAGATCTTGCCCGAGCATTATCCCCATGTCGGGGCGGCGCTTCTCGGTGCGATCAAGGCCGTGCTGGGTGATGCCGCGACGGATGAAATCATGGAAGCGTGGAACGACGCTTACTGGTTCCTCGCCAATATCCTGATCGCCCGCGAAGCGCGGGTCTATCACGAACTGGAAACGGCAACCGGCGGCTGGTCCGGCTGGCGCAATTTCACCGTCTCCAAACACGAGCGCGAAAGCGACATCATTACGTCGTTTACGCTGACTCCGGTGGATGGCGGACCGGTTATCAAACATAAGCCCGGCCAGTATCTCACTTTCTGGCTGGAAATTCCCGGCCATCCGCCGGTGAAGCGCAACTACAGCCTCTCCGCTGCCGCCAATGGCCGGGATTATCGCATTTCGGTGAAGCGTGAACCGAAGGGCATTGCTTCGAACTGGCTGCATGATCATGCCCAGGAAGGCACGGTGCTGAAAGTCGCGCCGCCTGCCGGGGAGTTTTTCCTCACCCCCCATCCGGAGCGGCCCGTGGTGCTGCTGTCGGGTGGTGTCGGCCTGACGCCGATGGTGGCGATGCTGGAGACGCTGGCGGAACGTTTCCCGGACGTGCCGGTGCATTATGTGCACGGCACCCAGGACGGTTCGACCCACGCCATGCGCGATCATATCCGGTCGCTGACCAGCAAACATGGTCATGTCCAGTCAACGATCTTCTACCTGCAGCCGCGCGCGGAAGACACGGAAGGCAAGGACTTCAACCATAAAGGTCTGATCGATATGGACTGGCTTACAGCCCATACGCCGATCGAAGATGCCGATTTCTATCTTTGCGGCCCACGTCCGTTCCTGCGTAATTTCGTTGCCGGACTGTCGCTCGCCGGGGTGAAAGGCGATCAGATTCACTATGAATTTTTTGGCCCCGCCGACGAACTGCTGGCGGCATAGTGATGGACATGACGATAGCCCGCATCCTGCATGTGCTGGCTATCGTCTTCTGGATTGGCGGCGTCGCTTTCGTCACCACGGTGGCGATGCCGTCCATCCGCAAGCAATATCCGCCTGCGGAGCGCCTCGCGGCTTTCCATCGTTTTGAAGGGCCATTTGCCGGTCAGGCACGCTTCTGGGTATTGCTGGCCGGGCTTTCCGGCCTGTGGATGGCCTGGCGCGCCGATATGTGGGCGCGCTTTCTCGACCCGCATTTCTGGTGGATGCATGCGATGGTTGCCCTGTGGGCATTCTTTGCGGCGATGCTGTTCCTGATCGAACCCCTGTTCCTGCACCGCCGCATGCAGACTTCCCCCACCCCCGCCGCCGATTTCGACCGGATGGTGCGGATGCACCGGCTGTTGCTGGTGCTTGCGGTTATTACCGTCGCGGGCGCAGTGGGCGGCAGCCGGGGGCTGTTCTGACCGTCAGGCGATGGTTTCCACGACACCGCCACCCACGCGCACAGACGATCCCTCGGCAACGCCCGCCTGGGGCGAGGCCGCGTGAACACATCGGCTGGAGGTTTCTTCCGGGGTCACAAAACGGCCAAGTGTCATTCCCAGCATGATCCGCGTGGAGTGCAGTGCGCTGTCCAGAGTGCCGCCGAGTTTGGCGTCATGCACGAATTTGGCGCGGGAGCCTTTTGCGCCTTCCAGCAGATCAAGCAGTAAATGTTCGTCTTCGGAAACTTTCACGGCGTGGCCCACGCGCAATGTTCGGCCAAGCGCCGCCTGGCACAGGTGCATCAGGCTGTCGAAAACCGGCGCGAGAATACCGCAATCGAACCGCGACAGCGCAGCGAACAGCGACGGCTGGACCTGGCGGCCATTGTCTTTCGCGGCTCGCCAGCAGCGCGCCGCCGCGAGCACGACAGCGGAAGCCGCTGCCCTGTCGATCGTCGGGGCTAAAGCTGCATAAGACATAAGCCGTTCCTTTCGCGCAATATTTACAACATTAATATTGCGATTCGTTCGCAATATCCGATAAACCGGGACGTTCTGACATACAAGTCAAAATGTCGCAGCCCGCCGTTATGGCGGCTCGCCTTATCGGTTCCTGAACCGATCCCCTTTCTTCTTTCCATTCCCTGCCGTCGCCGCTAGCGCAGATTTATGCTGGCGCAATCCCTCATCCAGACGCCTCTGGGGCCAATGCTGCTCGTTCATGGCGACGGCGCGCTTCAGCTAGCAGAATTTCATGACAATCCAACGAAAGCGGCGCGCTATCCTGGGGCAGATACGGCCTCCCCTGCCCCGGCGTGGCTGGCGGATGCCTTTGCAGCATATTTCTCTGGGAACTTGCACGCGCTCCATTCGCTGCCCACCCGCGTTTCAGGCAGCGATTTCGACAAACGGGTGTGGGCTGAACTGCGGAATATCCCGCCCGGACAAACGCGTAGCTATGGCGATATTGCGCGGGCGCTGGGCGGCGTGGCTACCGGCAAGGGAGGGCTGGCGCGCGCGGTGGGTCTTGCCAGTGGTCGCAATCCGCTGGCCATTGTGACGCCCTGTCATCGGGTGATCGGCGCGGACGGGTCCCTTACCGGCTATGCAGGCGGACTGGCCGCGAAGCGCTGG
Organism: Sphingomonadaceae bacterium; assembly: GCA_041675905.1. Classification (GTDB taxonomy): domain Bacteria; phylum Pseudomonadota; class Alphaproteobacteria; order Sphingomonadales; family Sphingomonadaceae; genus Sandaracinobacteroides. The sequence continues at coordinate 16,670 of JBAYSX010000028.1, forward strand.
CTGTTGCAACATGAGGGCTGGCGCCCGGCGCAGGAGAAATTGCTGTAATGGAAATGGTAATGTCGCCGTCGCGGGCGATTCGCGTACCGGTGCACTGGCTATTCATCGCGATTGTGTTGCTGGGCAGTTTTCTGCTGTTCCTGATCCAGCCGCTATTCGCGCGCCTGGTGCTGCCTGTGCTCGGCGGCTCGCCGTCGGTGTGGAATACGGCGATGCTGTTTTATCAGGCAGCGTTGCTGCTGGGCTATGCCTATGCCCATGCGCTGGCGCGGTTGCCATTTCGCACCCAGGCGACAGTGCATATCCTCGTATTCGCGGCGGCGGCGCTCACCCTGCCTGTCGGCATTCGTGCCATTGGCGGTGCTGAAACCGGCGACGCGGCCCCATTCTGGCTACTGCAACTTCTGGCGTTGTCGATTGGCCCGGTGTTTGTGGCGGTGTCGGCGCAGGCCCCGCTCATGCAGGCCTGGTTTGCCCGCTCCTCGGATGCGCGCGCCGCCAGCCCATGGTTTCTTTATGCGGCATCCAACGTCGGTTCGCTGTGCGGGTTGCTCGCCTATCCGTTCCTGATCGAGCCTTTTTCTTCCCTGCCTGTCCAGCAATTCTGGTGGTCGGCCGGCTTTATCGCCTTGTTTGCGCTGATGGCGCTGGGTGCGTGGGCCATCTGGCGCGGCGGTGTGCGTCCGGCGGCCACCGTCGTCGATCATGCGCCACGCAACGCGCGACCCATCACTTATGGCAGGCGGCTGCGCTGGGTGCTGCTGGCGGCGGTGCCGTCGGGCCTGATGCTGTCCACCACGACGCACATTACCACCGACATCATGGCGATGCCGATGCTGTGGGCGATCCCGCTGGCGACCTATCTGATCAGCTTCATCATCGTCTTTTCACGCCGGGGGCCAATCGCGACGCGTGGTGCGGCGCTGGCGGCGGCCCCGGCGCTGTTGCTGTTTGGCGGTGCGGGTTTTCTGGTCAGCGCCGGTCTTGCGGTACTCTATGGTTTCGGTTCGATCCTGTTGTTGCTGCTGGTGGCGATCGCGCTGCACGGGGCACTGGCTGCCGATCGCCCGTCCGCGGCGAAACTGACGGAATTTTATCTGTGGATGTCGGTCGGAGGCGTCATCGGCGGACTATTCCCGGCGCTGATCGCGCCGCGCCTCTTCGACTGGTCCTATGAGCATCCGATTTTACTGCTGATGGCGGCGTTGCTGTTACCGGCAAAACCATTGACCAAAGGCATTGGCGCATTGTGGCGCGGCAACGGGCTGAAATCGCGCGCTTTACGGATTTTGACGCCACCCCTGACTCTGGCGTTGAGCTGGTGGCTGGGCGCAAGTTTCATGGGCGTCGACACGCCGCCCGAACAGGAAGCGGCGCTGCTGTTCATGGCCGGAATCGCGATTTTCGCCATCGGCCAGCCGGTGATTTTCACCTGGCATCTGGCGATGCTGATGCTGGCGCTGGGCGGTTGGCAACAAATTGATATCTCGACCATTCCCGATGCCCGCCACCGCAGCTTCTTCGGCATTTACACAGTGGAAAACAGCCGGTCCGAAAATGTCCGCCGCTTGCTGCATGGTACGACGCTGCACGGGTCGCAATCGCTCAACCCCGCGCTGTCGCGCGAACCGCTCACCTATTATGCGCCCGACAGCGGCGTCGGGCTGGCGCTACGCGCCGCGCCCTCTTTGTTTGGGGGCGACGCGCGCATCGGCGTTGTGGGCCTGGGCACCGGCAGCCTCGCCTGTTACGCGACGCCCACCGAAGACTGGACGATGTTCGAGATCGACCCGCTGGTGGTGAAACTGGCAACCGATCCACGCATCTTTTCCTTTATCGACCAATGCAAGCCGGATATTCGCATCGTGATTGGCGATGCACGGCTGAAGCTGGCCGCCGAACCGGCTGGCAGGTTCGACATGCTGGCGGTAGATGCCTTTTCATCGGACGCCATTCCACTCCATCTGCTGACGCGGGAGGCCTTCCAGACCTATTTCAACACCCTGTCTCCGGATGGTGTGTTGCTGGTGCATATTTCCAACCGTTATCTGCATCTGGAGCCGGTGGTCGGCGCGATTGCCCGCGACCTCGGGATTTCGGCGCGCATCCTGCATTATGATCCCGACCCCGACGATCTGGCGGCTGGTCTTCGATACAATCGCTCGATGTGGATGGCGCTGACGCGGGACGAGGCCAGCATGGTGCGCTTTACCGAAGCCACGGGCCGTTCCATCGACTGGATGCCGGCGGATATCGACCCGAAAGTGTCCGGCTGGACGGACGGATTTGCTTCCGTGCTTCCCGTCTTCAGGCGCCTCTGATAGGCAGACCCGCATGACAGACAGGAAGATAAATATCGCGGTGCTTGGCGCTTCCGGTTACACGGGCGCCGATCTGGTTCGCCTGGCGCTGACCCATCCGAATGTGACGATCAGGGCGCTCGCCGCCAATGCCCGCGCGGGGCAGGAGATGGCCGATATCTGGCCGCATTTCCGCACCACGCCGGGCCTGCCACGGCTGGTGAAGGCCGACGAAATCGACTGGGCCGGGATCGATGTGGTGTTCGGCTGCCTGCCACATGCGGCATCGGCAGAATTGCTGTCCACCGTCCACGGCCCGCGCATTATTGACCTTTCGGCGGACTTTCGCCTGCGAGATACTGATGTTTATGCCGAATGGTATGGTCAGGCGCATCCAGCGCCGCATCTGTTGCCTGAAGCCGTCTATGGCCTGACCGAACGGGCGCGGGCGCATTTGCCCGATGCCCGCATCGTTGCCTGCCCCGGTTGCTACCCGACAGCGGCGCTGCTGGCGTTGCTGCCGCTGGCGCAAAACCGGCTGATCCGGCCCGCCAATATCAGCATCAATGCGCTTTCCGGTGTGTCGGGCGCGGGGCGATCCGTGAAAGAGGCCAATCTGTTCCCGGAAATTGCCGAAGCCGTGGCTCCATATGGCATCGGGAGGCATCGTCATATGCCGGAAATCGAGCAGGAACTGTCGGCGGTTTTTGCCGAGCGCGTCTTGGTCAGCTTCACGCCGCATCTGGTGCCGATGAATCGCGGCGAACTGGAAACGATCGCCGTCGAACTGGCGGAGAGCGCGGACGTAGCAGCGTTGCGGCAATGCTTCGCCGACACTTACGCCGATGAACCGTTCGTGCATCTGCTGCCGGAAGGCGTGCCGCCTGCGACCCGTATGGTTCGCGGTTCCAACCATATGGTGGTAAATGTGTTTGCCGATCGGATTCCGGGCCGGGCGCTGGTGATTGCCGCGATCGACAATCTGGTGAAAGGCTCCTCCGGTCAGGCTATACAGAATATGAACCTCATGTTCGGCCTGCCCGAAACGGCGGGGCTGGAGGCCGCACCGCTTTTCCCGTGAACGCGAAGGGGTAATGATGTCGCTCTATCCGTTTCAGGGCAAGATGCCCGAAGTCGCGCAGGATGCCTGGATTGCGCCCGGCGCGCGGGTGATCGGCGATGTCGTCATCGGTAGCGGCAGTTCCATCTGGTATAATGTAGTGGTACGCGGCGATGTGATGCCGATCCGGATCGGCGCGCGCACCAATATCCAGGACGGCAGCATCGTGCACGTAACCAGCGGCAATGCCGGCACAATTATCGGGGACGATGTGCTGGTGGGGCATCTGGCCATCGTGCATGGCTGCACGCTGATGGACCGCAGTTTTGTAGGGCTTGGCTCCATCGTGATGGACCATTGCGTGATCGAACCTGAGGGTATGCTCGCCGCCGGCGCATTGCTGACGCCCGGCAAGCGCATCGGGGCCGGTGAATTATGGACCGGAAGGCCGGCGCGCTTCGCCCGGATGCTGACAGATACGGAAATCGCCGGCCACGCAAAGGGCACTGCCGGTTATGCCGAACTCGCCGGGCAGCATCGTTATTCCATCGCTGAACAGGGATGAGAATGGTCGGAGCGACAGGATTCGAACCTGCGACCCCCACACCCCCAGTGTGGTGCGCTACCAGGCTGCGCCACGCTCCGACAACATTCCCGCACGCGCCCGCACTGCGAGCCGTGTTTGCGAGCCTCTAGGCAAGCTTTTCGATGAACGCAAGCATTGATACGGTTGGCCCCATGCAGGGCGGCGCTCTGGTGGCGGACAATCTGACCCTGGCGCGCGGGGGAATGCCGCTTTTTGCCGGCTTGTCGTTTCGCGTGGCGCCGGGGGAAGCGCTATTGATCACAGGTCGCAACGGTGCGGGAAAAAGTTCGTTACTGCGCGCCATCGCCGGATTATTGCCGATTGGCAGCGGCATTTTACGCAACCCGTACCGCGCCGCGTGGGCCGCCGGCGAACCGGCATTGAAGCCGGATCGATCCGTAGAGGATGAACTCGCCTTCTGGGCGAAACTTGATGGTGCAACCAACATTTCCGTCGCGATACAGGCCATGGGCCTCGACGGCCTGCTCGATCTGCCGTGCGGCATGTTGTCTTCCGGGCAGCGCCAGCGGGTAAATCTCGCACGCGCCATCGCGTCCGGCGCGTTGCTGTGGTTGCTGGACGAACCGACCAATGCGCTGGATACCGAGTCGGCCAACCGGCTGATAGCCGCCATCGA
>JBAYSX010000029.1:0-19234 GCA_041675905.1 Sphingomonadaceae bacterium
CGCGGCTGACGGGGGCCAGCACGAGTTGGGCGATGCGCATGCCGCGCGTAATAGCGACGGTCCGGTCGCCAAGATTGGCGAGGATGATCTTCACCTCGCCGCGATAATCGCTATCAATGGTGCCGGGGGCATTGAGGACGGCAAGACCTTCTTTCAATGCCAGACCGGAGCGGGCGCGCACCTGGATTTCAAATCCATCCGGAATTGCGACGCACAGGCCGGTCGCGATAGCGGTGCGCTCGCCGGGGGCAAGTTGCCGGTCTTCGGCGGCCACCACATCCATGCCGGCCGCACCTTCGCTGGCATAATGCGGCAGCGGCAGTCCGTCGCCGTGCCGCAGGCGCTGTATGGAAACGCTGACTTCAGACATGGAGCAATTCACCGATATGCAGGGCGAGGCGCTGCGCCACCTCTTCCTTGGAGCCTTCGGGCAGGGTTTCAATGCCTGTATCGGAGATCAGATGCACCTGGTTGTGTGTCCCACCCATCACATCGCCCGACACATCATTGGCGACGATCAGATCGCACCCCTTCTTCACCAGCTTGGCTTTCGCATGGGTGAATATGTCGTTCGTTTCGGCGGCAAATCCCACCACCAGGCGCGGACGGCGCGGGCCGGGGCGGGAAATGGCGGCAAGGATGTCCGGATTTTCCACGAACTGCAGGACAGGGGGACCATCCGGGCCTTTTTTCAGCTTGGTGTCCGCCGGTGTTTCCACGCCCCAGTCCGCCACCGCCGCGACCATCACGGCAGCGTCGGCCGGAAGCGCCTGTTGCACGGCTGCCGCCATTTCCCGCGCCGTTTCGACATCCACGCGGGTGACGCCGGGTGGTGTCGCCAAATGGACGGGGCCGGACACGAGCGTAATGCGCCCGCCGAGGCGCGCCAGCGCCGCCGCGAGCGCATAACCCTGACGACCGGATGAGCGGTTTGCGATATAGCGCACCGGGTCGATCGGCTCGTGCGTCGGGCCAGCGGTCAGCAAGATATGCTGTCCAGCCAGCGGTCCCGCGCCCAGCGCCGCTGCAATTGCGGAAACCAGTGCTGGCACTTCCGGCAGGCGGCCCGGCCCAAATTCGCCGCAGGCCATCGGGCCGACATCGGGTTCGACAACCGTTACGCCGCGCGCGCGCAGCGTTGCCACATTGGCGCGGGTCGCGGCATGTTCCCACATCCGTACATTCATCGCCGGCGCCGCCAATACCGGTTTATCGGTCGCCAGCAGCAGGGTCGTCGCCAGGTCATCGGCGACCCCTGCCGCCATTTTCGCCAGCAGATCGGCGGTGGCAGGGCAGACGACCAGCAGATCGGCGGCGCGGGACAACTGGATATGCCCCATTTCCACCTCGTCTTTCAGGTCGAACAGGGCGGTATGCGCCGGGGCTTCGGCAAGAGCCGCGGCGGAAAGCGGCGTGATGAACTGTTGCGCACCCCGTGTCAGCACCGGAGTCACCTGGCCGCCAGCAGCGCGGATAGAGCGAATCAGTTCCAGCGCCTTGTACGCCGCAATGCCGCCGCCAATGATCAGTAAAATACGCCGGCCAGCCAACGCGACAGGGGAAGTTTCCGCCATCAGAACAGTACGCCCCCCAACCACATTAACGCCGCCCCCAATATAGCGCCACCAGCCACCAGCGGCCAGCGTTTTGGCGCGCGCTCGATCAGCACCGGCAGCGGTGGGGCGGGTGGTGCTGCACCTTTCACCGGCACCTGATCGGCCAGTTGCCGGGCGATGCGCGGCAATTCCGCCAGCAGCCGGATGCCCCCGACGATGCCATCAGCGATCCGCGCCTCGGGACCAAGCTCGTCCCGTATCCAGCTTTTTACATAGGGGCTGGCAGTTTCCCACATGTTCAGTTGCGGATCGAGGGTCAGCGCCACGCCCTCCACCATCACCATCGTCTTTTGCAGCAACAGCAAATGCGGCTGCACCGCCATGTCGAACTGGCGGGTGATGGCGAACAGCCCATCCAGCAACTGCCCGACGGAAATTTCCGATGTCGCCCGCCCGCGGATGGGTTCTCCGACCGCGCGCAGCGCCGTGGCGAATGCCGCCATATCATGGTGTGGCGGCACATAGCCGGCCTCAAAATGGATTTCGGCGACGCGGGCGTAATTGCCGGTCAGCAGGCCATAGAGGATTTCCGCCAGATAAACGCGCGCGCGGCGATCGAGTCGGCCCATGATGCCAAAATCGATCAGCACCAGCCGGCCATCCGGTGCAAGCAGCATATTGCCCTGGTGCATATCGGCATGGAAAAAGCCGACACCGATGGTCTGGGCCAGGAAAGTGCGTACGACCACCGCCGCCAGTGCGCTGCGGTCCGTGCCCGCGGCATCGACGGCGGGCAGATCGGTCAACTTGATGCCGTCGATCCACTCCATCGCCAGCGTGCGCCTTGTGGTCAGCGACCAGATCACTTCAGGAATACGCACGCCCGGTTCGGCGCGCGTGGCTTCCCCCAGTTCGGAAGCGTTGCCACCTTCGCGCCGCAGATCCAGTTCGGTCAGCGTCCATTGCCGGAAGGTTTCGATCACCGTGCGCGGTTTCAGCCGCAGGAATTCGCCGCCCAGCCTCTCCAGCCGCGCCGCTGCCCAGGCATAAGAGGCGATGGCGTCAGAAAACTCCGTCTCCACGCCCGGGCGCAGTATCTTCAGTGCGATTTCCTGGCCGTCTTTCGTGATGGCGCGGTGCACCTGGGCGATGGAGGCCGCGCCTACGGGTTCGCGGTCGATCTCCTGAAAATGCGCCCGCCAGCCGCCAATGAATATGGCGTCGAGTTGCGCCTCGATCTGCTTCCAGGGAGCAGGCGGCAGATTATCCTGCAACCGTTTCAGATCAAGGGCAGCAGCCGGGCCGACGAGGTCGACGCGTGTGGCCAGCGCCTGCCCCAGCTTGATCGCCGCCGGTCCGCAGGTGCGCAGCCCGCCGGCCAGATCGGGCGTTTGCGGCGCGCCGGTGCCCAGGCGCAGCAACCGCGCCGCAAGGCGCAGCCGCGGCGGCATGTCCCTGTGCGTTTCGAACGGCCGCAGTGCGCCATGGGCCGCCAGCCGCCGCGCATCGCCCAGCAGGCGCAATCCGTGCCGCAAGTCGGTCAAATCTTCCAGCCGCGATGGATGGCAACCGCGCCGCCCAGAATCGGCGTATAATCCACCTGGCGAAAACCCGCGTCGCGCAGCATTTCAGCGAACTGCGGCATGGGGGGAAAGCGCCGGATCGATTCGACCAGATAGCGATAGGCGTCCGCGTCTCCGGCGATCGCCGCACCGATGCGCGGAATCATATGCAGTGAATAGAGATCGTAAAGCCGGCCAAATCCAGGCCATTCCGATGCGGAAAATTCGAGGCAATAAAATCGCCCGCCCCATTTCAGCGTGCGACGGATGTCACGCAATGCCTTGGGAATATCTGTGACATTGCGGATACCGAAGGCGATCGTCGCGGCATCGAATTGCGCATCGGCAAAGGGCATGGCCTCGGCATTGGCGACAACAAATTCCAGCCCTTCGATGCCGCGCTTCCCCGCCCGTTTGCGCCCCTCTTCCAGCATCGCGGGATTGATGTCGGCCACCGTCACCGAAATGCCGCGCCGCGCCATGCGAAAGGCGATATCGCCGGTGCCGCCGGCCAGATCAAGTATCGCCTCGCCCGCACGCGGACGGACAGCGCGGACGAACTGATCCTTCCACAGCCGATGCATGCCGCCGGACATCAGATCATTCATCAGATCATAGCGGCCGGCCACGCGCGCGAAAATATCCCCGACCGCGCGGGTTTTTTCCTCAGGCGTCACTTCCGCGAAACCGAGGCTGACAAGCGGCGGCGATTCGCCGGACGGGGCAGGGGGGCTGGTCGTCATGCGGCCATGCTCTAGCGCGAACTTGACCTCCCTGTCACCTTGCCGCAACCACGCACCAAATGCCCGAACTCCCCGAAGTCGAAACGGTCGTGCGCGGCCTGCGACCTGCCCTGATGGCGGCACGTTTCACGCGTGTCGTCGTCCGCCGCCCAAACTTGCGTTTTCCGCTGCCCGAAGATCTGGGCCAGCGGCTGACGGGGGCGACCGTGGTGGATATCCGCCGCCGCGCCAAATATGGCCTGATCGATACCGATCGCGGTGACACGCTGATCTTCCACCTCGGCATGTCCGGCCGTTTCCGACCCTTTACGGACCCGCCCGAACGCCATGATCATGTGCTGTTCGAAGCGGGCGAGACGCGGCTGGCCTATCACGATCCCCGCCGCTTCGGTTTCCTGCTGCTGACGCCAACGGTGGACGCCGTCTTCCATCCGATGCTTGCCCGTCTCGGCCCCGAACCCCTGGGGCCGGATTTCACCGGTGACAGCCTGGCGCAAGCGGGGGCAGGCCGCGCGGCGCCGGTGAAAACCCTGTTGCTCGATCAACAGGTGGTGGCCGGTATTGGCAATATATATGCGTGCGAGGCGTTGTTTCAGGCAGGTATCCATCCGGCGACGCCGTCGGGTGCGATCACACCTGCCGGTTTCGCCCGTCTGGTCGCGGCGCTGCGCACGGTGCTGGCCGACGCCATTACAGCTGGTGGGTCCACCTTGCGCGATCACAAGCAGGTGTCGGGCGAATCAGGCTATTTCCAGCACAATTTCGATGTCTATGGCCGGGAGGGGAAGCCTTGCTCCGCTTGCGGCCAGCCCATCCGGCGCATCGTCCAGTCGGGCCGTTCCAGCTTCCTCTGCGCGAGCTGTCAGCATTGACGCCAGCGGTGGATCTTCCTTGACGATTCGGCTTTTCAGGGATAATAACCGCGCCTTTCCCGGCGGGTGTTTGCCTGGCCGATGCTTTTTATTTGGAGACGAACGGGTTTATGGCGAATACTCCGCAGGCTGAAAAGCGCATCCGCCGCAACGATCGCCGCGCCGCGATCAACAAGGCGCGCCTGTCCAGAATCCGCACCTTCGTGAAGCGGGTCGAGTCGGCGATTCAGGCGGGGCAAAAGCCGGAAGCCGAAGCAGCGCTGCGCGCCGCCGAGCCGGAAATGCGCCGTGGCGTCGCCAAGGGCGTACTGGCGAAAAACACCGTTTCGCGCAAAATTTCGCGTCTGACGAAACGGGTCGCCACCCTCGGTTGATGGGATAAGGGCTTTCTCTGGAAGCCTGCCGGTCCCGCCCGCACCCGGACGGCGTGACCGCTAACCATTTCGTATTCGGGATTGAAGGAGGCAGCCCGACGGCTGCCTCCTTTTCATTTTCATGACAATTGCTTGTTCACCATACCAGCCATGGTGTCGCCGTTTGATTCGGCGCTGATTCGTTATGGTTTTCGATAAAGTACCGTTAATTCAACGACATGCTGGAAAGGTCCGGATTTTCCGGCGCTTGGGTGTGTCAACCGAATTATTTACCATTTCGCATGTTTCCAGCCCTTGTGCCAAACCGCCGGGGCTGTTTTAGTCGTCCCGTCATGACGCTGGATCGCCTGTTTTTCCGGCGGAGGCATGGCAGTGGGCAATCTGTCCTGAAGGATCCGGAAAGCCCGGAACAAGGCTGGCGTGTCGGCTATCGGGTCGGCGCGGTAGCCCTGACGACTGGCCTTCGGGCCGCAAGTGAGGAACGGCTGATGTCCGGTCCGCGACGGCAGAAACAGGGTGATTCGCCGGATGGCGGCATCCTGGAAGTCTGCCCGGAGTTTGTGACGCGCCGATGACGGCTACGGAAAGGAATGTGCAATGAGAGAAGATCAAGGCGGCATATTCCAGGCTTCGATTCGTGGTATCCTGTCGCGCGATTCATCGCTCCCGTTCAAGAAGTCACAAATGTCCTGAAGGCGTCTGTGTCGCTGCCGGCGTCGCCGGCGTTTTTCTGATTTTGTTCGTTGGTCAGGCCGTAATCCATGTTTTCGAGGTCATCGCCCTCCGCTGAGTCGTCATCGAGTGTTTCCCGCCAGCCGTTGCCCGGGTTGCCGGAAGTTGCCGCCATGCGCGAACCGCGTCAGCCGGAGGCGCGCCGCGGCGGAAAGCAACCGGATGCGGACGCGCTGCAAATCTGGGGGCTGGTGCGCGCGCACCTTCTCGATGATTGTGGCGAAAAGACCTTTGGCTCATGGCTGAAGCCGTTGCAGTTGCTTGCCATTTCCTCTGATCGCGTCTGGCTTGGCATGCCGTCGCGCTTCATGGCCGACTGGGTGCGCAATCATTTCTCCGAGCGCCTGCGTCATGCGTTTGCCGTGCATCTGCCCGACATGCGCGAGATTATTATCGAAGTGGCGACTGCCACCGATCCGGACCCGAATACCGCCGAGGACGTAGCGCAAGCCGCGCCTGAGCTGCCGGAAATGACTTTGGCTGCCGAAGGCCGCAACTTCGAACCGCGCTACAGTTTCGACAGCTTCGTGGTCGGCAAGTCGAATGAACTGGCATTCAATGCCGCCCAGGCGCTGGCCGAATCCGTTATCGGCGGCACAACTGCGGGTTTCAATCCGCTATTCCTGCACGGCGGCACCGGCCTCGGCAAAACCCACCTGATGCACGCCATCGGCTCCGCCGTCCTGATGCACAACCGCCATGCGCGTGTTGTTTACCTCTCGGCGGAAAAGTTCATGGTGGAGTTTCTGGCGGCCCTGCGCGCCCGTGATACCATCAGCTTCAAGCAACGGCTGCGTAATTGCGACCTGCTGATGATCGACGATGTGCAATTCATCGCGGGCAAGGATTCGACCCAGGAAGAATTCTTCCACACAATGAACGAGATTATCAGTGCCGGAAAATGGCTTGTGATCTCGGCGGACCGGTCACCGCAGAATCTCGAAGGCATCGAAAGCCGCATCCTGTCGCGGCTGGCCTGGGGCCTTGTCGCCGATGTAAATCCGGCCGATTATGAATTGCGCTATAATATTCTGAAGGCCAAACTGGCGGCGCAGCCCCAGGCGCATGTTCCGGATGAAGTGATCGATTTCCTCGCCCGCAAGATCGTCGCCAATGTCCGCGAACTGGAAGGCGCGCTGAACCGGGTGATCGCCTATGGCAATCTGGTCAACCGCCCCGTCGATCTGGATTTCGCCCGCGAGGTGCTGGCCGATGTCTTGCGCGCCCACAGCCGCCGGCTGACCATCGACGAAATCCAGCGCCGCGTCGCCGAACATTATGCGTTGAAACTGAACGATCTGCTGTCGCCGCGCCGCTCCCGCGATATCGCGCGTCCGCGTCAGGTCGCCATGTATCTCGCCAAAACCCTGACACCGCGGTCACTGCCCGAAATTGGCCGGCGCTTCGGCGGGCGCGATCACACCACTGTCATGCATGCGGTGAAGCAGATCGAGAAATTGCGCGCGACCGATCATGAGTTGGATCGGGATATCGCGCATCTGCGGCGCATGCTGGACGGTTGAATTCCAGGAAGTTTTTGCCTCCGGCGCCAAAGGCGCATTGCCTGTGAGAAAGTTGGGACAGGGGTTGTAAGCCGGGGGCCGGTCTTCTCCAATAATGTTGCCGGTCGCCGCCCTCAGGTGCATAATAAGCGAATCGGAACGGGCATAACAATTGCAGGCGCTGCCTGGCTCGAAGTTCCGCCGCCAGTGCGCCAAAGGAGCGGACCATGGCTGGAAAATCCAGGTGGTTGCTGGCTGTCGGGGTTATTGCAGGCGCGACGCTGCTGACGAGTGCCGCGCCCGCCCCGAAAGGAGAAATTTCGCCAGCGGCATTGCGGCTTCTCGATCCATCCACGCAGATGTTGCAGATGTGCGGTCGCGGGCCATCTATGGGTGCGCGATTGCGCGAACAGGTGCGGCTGGCGATGGTGCAGGCACAACCGGAAAGGTTAACGCCGGCGGCATCCGCGCCGCCGCCATTGCTCGCGGGGCTGGCGTCGGTGCATCAGCCGGTTTCCACACGCAATGCGAAGACCCAGGCGTATTTCGATCAGGGGCTGGCGCTGCTGTATGGCTTCAACCATGCCGAGGCGATCCGCTATTTTCAGGAGGCGCGGCGGCTTGATCCGGGGTGTGCGATCTGCGCCTGGGGTGAGGCCTTTGCTTATGGGCCGAACATCAACGCGCCGATGGACCCGGACGTAAATGCGCGGGCGATGAACGCGGCTGGCGAGGCGCTGGCGTTGAAACAATCGGCGAGTCCGGCGGAACAGGCGCTGATCGATGCGGTGGCGATTCGCTATTCCGCTGATCCGAAAGCGGATCGCGTGGCGCTGGACAAGGAATTTGCCCAACGCATGCTTGATACTGCGCAAGAATTTCCGGATCATGATATGATCGCCGTGCTCGCAGCCGAAGCGCTGATGGATACGCAGCCCTGGGATTATTGGGAGGCCGACCGGCGCACGCCGAAAGGCCAGATGGGCACGGCGATTGCGCTGGTGGAAAATGTTCTGGCGCGCAATCCGGAGCATCCGCAAGGCAACCATCTCTATATCCATTTGCTGGAGGCGTCGGTGAACGCCGGAAAAGCAGAATCCGCCGCAGATCGACTGGCAAAACCTTTGGTGCCTGCTGCCGGCCATCTGGTGCATATGCCGGGGCATCTCTATTACCGGGTCGGGCGTTTCAAGGACGCCATTCGCGTGAATGTGGAGGCGGCGCGGGTAGATGAGGCGTTTCTGGCGACCTCACAGGATGCGGGAATATACCGTTTTGGATATTATCCGCATAATGTGCATTTTCTGGTGACTTCGGCACAAATGGCCGGCGATGGCGGGCTGGCGATCTCGCAGGCGCGGAAACTGTCGAAAATCCTGAATACGGACGTCACGGCGGCGATGCCCTGGGTGCAGCCGGTCGATGCTGCCATGTATCTGGCCTATGCCCAGTTTGCGGCGCCAGCGGACATATTGGCTCTGGCTTCGCCGGACGCGCGCCTGCCTTACGTTATCGGCATGTGGCATTATGCCCGTGCTGTCGCCTATGCGCAGCAAGGGGATGCCGCGGGTGCGGGGCGCGAAATCGCCGCTATCCGCAAGATCCGGCAAACAACGGATTTCACGGCGATGGAGACGCAGTTGGTGCCGGCTTCCGATTTGCTGCAACTGGCGGAGACGGTAGCGCAGGCGCGGCTGGCGTATGCTCGTGGGAAATACCCGCAAACAATCGCACTTTACCGGGACGCCGTGCGTCTGGAAGATGGCATACGCTATATGGAGCCGCCATTCTGGTATTTTCCGGTGCGCCAGTCTTTGGGCGCGGCGTTGTACAAAACGGGCGATTACAAGGCCGCGCGACAAACTTTTATGGATGCGCTGGCGGAGGCGCCCAATAATGGCTGGGCGTTATACGGGTTAATGGCGACACAGCGGGCGCTGGGCGATAAAACGGGCGCCGCGGCCACCGAAGCAGCGTTCGAGAACGCCTGGGCCGGGGATCGCCGCTGGTTGAACATGGACCGGCTATAGAGTGACGTGGGCCGGTTGGCAGCATTATCGCCGGAGGAGATTCGCGAGCGCAATCTGCAATCCGAAGCGGTTGGAACGGCTGTGTCTGCCGGTTACGCCATTCTTATCATCCTTGTGTGTCAGAAAAGCCAAAGGGCGTATTGGCGCGGCGGTTGGCGTCCGACAATATCTGTCGGCCAATTGGCGGCGTGGCTCGTGCCGGGCAGGCAATGCGGTGGCACAGGACGCAGGTAACGCCGATGGGCGTGGGCGGGTCGGGCGAACCGCCATTTTGCGTATAGATCAGGCGACCGGCATGTTCGGCGGCGCAGCCGAGCGCCACGGCGCGTTCCACTTTCAGCTTGCCCCATGCGCCGCCGCCCGAAGTGACGGTGCGGGCGATAGAGAAAAAACGCTGCCCATCCGGCAGTTCCAGCCATTGGGTGACGATCTGTCGGGGGGTGCGGAACACATGATGCAGTGACCACAAGGGGCAGCCACCGCCGTGCCGGGCAAATGGGAAGCCCGCACCGTCGAAGCGTTTGGAAACATTACCGGCGGCATCGACGCGAATGAAGAAAAACGGCACGCGTTCCTGCCCGGGTTTTTGCAGGGTCGTCAGGCGGTGGGCAGTCTGTTCGAAGCTGGTGCCGAACTGGCGGGCGAGGAGTTCGACATCATAGTGTCGGGTCTCCACCGCTTTGGCGAATGAGGTGTACGGCATGACCAGGGCGGCGGCGGCATAATTGGCCAGCGCTCCCTGCGCCAGACGTTCGCCATTATCGGTGCTGAAGCTGCCGCCGTGAAGGGATGGTTCGAACCGGGCGCGCAGTTCCAGCCAGACGAGTTGCAGCGCCAGTTGAAAATGATGCGTCGCGGCGTCGAGCGACTCGTCCAGCAGCAGTTCACGGCGGTGGCGATCGAGTCGCCGGATCGAGCCGAACATCACATCGGGTGGCAACCGGCGCACTTTCAGCCCGTGCCGCGCGGCGAGATATGCAGCGACCCCGCCCGCTTCGCTGACCGTTGCCGCCAGGGCCTCGGCGGCGTCATCCAGCGCCGGAAAACTGTTGCGCCGGGCATTGAGAAAGCGCCGCACTTCGGCAACGGCATCCGGCGCCAGGCCATTTTCTGCCCCGCGGTCGGCCAACGCCAACTGTTCCTCTCGGTAGGCCGTGTAGAGCCTGAGAAACGCCTCGGTGATGCCGGGATAATTCGTTGCCACATCGTCATTTTGAAGTTTTGGCAGGTCGATGTCGGCGAACATCGGATCGCGTAGAACGGCCTGGAGTCTTGCCGCGTCCTCCGCGCCGCCATCCCCCGCAAACTCCGCCATATCGAGGCGATAGGTGCGGGCCAGCCGCAGCAGCATTTCGGCCGTCAGCGGGCGCTGGTTGCGTTCCAGCAGCGCGACATAAGAAGGTGAAATTTCGAGATCGCTGGCCATATCGGCCTGGGTCAGGCCCAGTTCCCGCCGTAAGCGGCGCAACCGCGGACCCATATAAATTGGCTGTGACATCAAGGGTACAATTCCATGCTGTAATGTCCTTACAACATTACAGCGCTGGTATGTAAAGCGTTACAAGCTGACGAGATGCATCATTCCGCCGTTTCCCGCACAGGGTTATGTCCGGAACATTCCTTCAGTAACCGGGAAATGCTCCATGTCCTATCAAAACGAAATCACTGAATTGCAAGGCCTGCTCGACAGCCAGAATGGCGCGTGGAGCGGCGTCGCTGCCGAGAATGTGGCCCGCATGCGCCTGCAAAACCGTTTCCGCACCGGTCTCGATATTGCGCGCTATACGGCGAAAATCATGCGTGAAGATATGGCTGCCTATGATGCGGACCCGGCCAATTACACCCGTTCGCTTGGTTGCTGGCATGGTTTCATCGGCCAGCAAAAAATGATCGCGATCAAAAAGCATTTCGGCACGACAAAACGCCGGTATCTGTATCTGTCGGGCTGGATGGTTGCGGCGCTGCGTTCCGAATTCGGGCCTCTGCCGGATCAGTCGATGCACGAAAAGACCAGCGTTCCGGCGCTGATCGAGGAACTTTACACCTTCCTGCGTCAGGCCGACGCCCGCGAACTCGGTCTGTTGTTCCGCGATCTGGATGCCGCCCGCGAACGGGGCGATACGGCTGCGCAACAGCAAGTGCAGCACAAGATCGACAATTTCGAAACGCATGTCGTGCCGATCATCGCTGACATCGACGCAGGCTTTGGCAACGCCGAAGCGACTTATCTGCTGGCGCGGAAGATGATCGAAGCCGGCGCCTGCGCGCTGCAAATCGAAAACCAGGTGTCCGATGAAAAGCAATGCGGCCACCAGGATGGCAAGGTCACGGTTCCGCACGAGGACTTCCTCGCCAAGATCCGCGCCTGCCGCCACGCGTTTCTGGAGCTTGGCGTGGAAGACGGCATCATCGTTGCCCGTACGGATTCGCTGGGCGCAGGTCTGACCAAGCAAATCGCTTATGTGCGCGAGCCAGGCGATATTGGCGATCAGTACAACAGCTTCCTCGATTGCGATGAGGTGGACGCCAATAATATTGCGCACGGCGACGTTCTGATCAGCCGCGATGGCAAATTGCTGCGCCCGAAACGTTTGCCGTCGAACCTGTTCCAGTTCCGCCCGGAAACCGGAGCGGACCGTTGCGTACTCGATTGCATCACCTCGCTGCAAAATGGCGCGGACCTGTTGTGGATCGAAACGGAAAAGCCGCACATCGAACAGATCGCCGGCATGGTCGACCGGATTCGCGAAGTGGTGCCGAACGCCAAGCTCGTTTACAATAATTCGCCGTCGTTCAACTGGAGCCTCAACTTTCGCCAGCAAGTCTTTGATGCGTGGAAAGCGGAAGGCAAGGATGTGTCGGCGTATGAGCGCGATGCGTTGATGAGCGTAATCTATGACAATACGGAACTGGCGGCGGAAGCGGACGAGAAAATCCGCACCTTGCAGGCGGACGCGGCGCGCCGCGCCGGCATCTTCCACCATCTGATCACCCTGCCGACCTATCACACCGCGGCGCTGTCGACCGACAATCTCGCGCGCGAGTATTTTGGCGATGCCGGGATGCTGGGTTATGTGCTCAATGTTCAGCGCCAGGAAATCCGCCAGGGTATTGCCTGTGTGAAGCACCAGAATATGTCGGGTTCCGATATCGGTGACGATCATAAGGAATATTTCGCCGGTGAGGCGGCACTGAAAGCCGGCGGTGTCCATAACACCATGAACCAGTTTGCCTGAGGTCAAATCAAAGTCTGATCGCAAGGAAAGGAAGCGAAAATGACGACCGAAACAGTGAAGGACAGCCCGGAACCCGCCCGTTCCCGCGCAGTGTTTTCGACGGAAGACTTTCAGCTTCTGCGAACGGCAGTCTTGCATTACCTGAAGGAAATTCAGGATACTCCGGAATCGACCAAATACAGCAATCTCTATCATCGTCTTGGTCGGCTGGGCTAAATAAACCTTACCGGACCGCCCGCATCTTCTCCGGAGGTGCGGGCGGTTTTTTATGCGAAGCTGTCCAGAAATGTCTCCAGCGCAGCTATGGCTTGCGGCTCCAGTAAAGTTGGCGCATGACCGACGGTGGGGATGGTGACCGCCACAAGATGCGGCAGGCGTCGCGCCATTTCATCCTGCGTTTCGGCTGACAGAATATCGGATAATTCTCCCCGGAGCGACAGGATCGGATCATCCCGCCATTGTTGCAGGGCCAACCACAGATCGAGCGAGGCATTGGCGTGCGGCAATCCCAGCGGCGCGGCGATAGCAAGGTCATAATCCCGCACGATTCGCCCCTCGCGGGAAATCCGGCACAGCCGTTTGGCGTGGGCCAGCCAGTCTTCCAGACTCCAGTCGGGATAGGTGGGGCGTTCACGTTGCATGAGATCGCGGGCGGCGTGCAGCCAGGTCGGCCAGCTGCCGCCTTTCCCCACCGTTTCCTGGATACGCGCCAGGCCCGCTTTCATAATGTCCGGGCCAATATCGTTCAGCACCAGTCCGGCAATCCGCTCCGATAGCGCAGGTTTCAGCAGCATGCCGACGATGCCACCCAGAGACGTGCCGACGATGATCAGTTTCTGCAACCGCAGTTCCTGCACCAGCCGCTGCACATCCGTCAGATAAACCAGCGGAACATAGGTAAGCGGATCGGGCGCATAGCCGGATTCGCCGCGCCCGCGTAGCGACAGGGTGACGACCGGAAAGCGTGGCGCGAAATGATTGGCGAAATCGTCGAAATCGCGGACATTCCGCGTAAGTCCGGGGATGCATAGCAAGGTCGGGCGCGCCGAATCGCCGTCGAACCGTCGCGCATGCAAACGGACATTGTCCGTCGACCAGCCGAAATGATCCTGAAACTGCGCCATGTTCCTGCCTTGCCGGGTTTGCAGCCCGGAGGGAACCACCAGATGCATGTGTGACGCCGTTTTTGCCCTTGCATCCATCCCTTTTGCGATGTTTACGCAATAACATGACGGGATATGAAAATCTGATCGCCGGCTATCGGCGTTTTCGCACGGGCTCCTATCGGGAACAGCGGCTGCGCTATGATCGTCTCGCACAGGGGCAATCGCCCAGGTTGATGGTGATCGCCTGCTCCGACAGCCGTGTCGATCCGACACGTGTGTTCGATGCCGGGCCGGGCGAGATGTTCGTCCTGCGCAATATCGCCAATCTGGTGCCGCCTTTGCGCGAAATCACCGGCCAGTCGAGCGTGGCGGCGGCGGTGGAATATGCGGTGACGATCCTGGAAGTCGATTCCATCCTGGTGTTCGGTCATGCGCGGTGTGGCGGTATTCAGGCTGCGCTGGCGCCCATGCATGCCAATCGTTTCATCGACCGCTGGATGGACCAGATCGCCCCCGCGCGGGACAAGGTGCTGGCGGCGCACGCGCTGTCCCCGGATGTCGATTGCCAGAAGGCGCTGGAGCAGGGTGCAGTTCGTCTCAGCATCGAAAATCTGCGCACCTACCCTTTCGTTGCCGAAGCGGAAGCGGCCGGCCGTTTGTCGCTCTATGGGGCGATTTTCGATATTGCCGAGGGTGATTTGCGCGTGCTCGATCCGCAAGATGGCGTTTTTCGCCCGCTGCGTGTCGACCTGGACTCCGAACTTATCGAGGAATAGCTGGCGGGCAGGGCGCTAACCCGCCCGCCAGGCCATTTACATGTGGATAACGCGTCCCCACGCGTCCAGCACGCTTTCGTGCATCGCTTCGCTGATCGTCGGGTGGGGGAAGATGCTGGCCATCAGTTCAGCTTCGGTCGCCTCGCACTGGCGGGCGATCACATAGCCCTGAATCATTTCGGTGACTTCCGCGCCAACCATATGCGCGCCCAGCAGCGCGCCGGTTTTGGCGTCGAATACAGTCTTCACGAAACCTTCCGGCTCGCCCAGCGCGATAGCCTTGCCATTGCCGATGAATGGGAAGCGACCGACCTTCACCTCATGGCCGCCTTCCTTCGCCTGCGCTTCGGTCAGACCGACACTGGCGACCTGCGGGCGGGAATAGGTGCAGCCGGGGATATTGGACTTGTCCATCGGGTGCGCACCTTCCGCACCGGCGATTTTTTCGACCGCCACCACGCCTTCATGGCTGGCCTTGTGCGCCAGCCATGGCGCGCCGGCAACGTCGCCAATTGCCCAGACGCCGGGCACGTTGGTCTGTCCCCATTCGTCGGTGACGATGTGACCGCGGTCCAGCTTGACGCCCAGTTTGTCGAGGCCCAGTCCTTCCGTATTGGGGACGATGCCGATCGCGACAATGACATGGCTGAACTGTTGCGCCTGGCCAGCAATGGTAGCCGTTACGCCATCCTTGCCCACCTTCACATTACGGGCTTCGGCTTTCGTGTGGATCGCCATGCCCTGCTTCTTCAGCGCTTTTTCGACGAAGGCGGAAACTTCGGCATCTTCCACTGGCAGGATGCGGTCCGCCATTTCCACGACCGTGACCTTTGCACCCATGTCGCTGTAAAAAGACGCAAATTCGATCCCGATGGCCCCGGAGCCGATCACCAGCAAATCGGTCGGCATTGCCGGTGGCACCAGCGCATGACGATAGGTCCATACCCGTTCGCCATCAGCCTGAAGACCCGGCAAATCGCGCGCCCGCGCGCCGGTCGCTATGATGATGTTTTTGGCGGACAGGGTGCGGTCGCCCACCTGCACCTGGCCTTGTGCCGGGATCGTGGCGGTTCCTTCCACCACCGTTACCTTGTTCTTCTTCATCAGGCCCTTGACGCCCGAATTGAGTTGTCCGGCCACCTTGCGGCTGCGCTCGGTAACAGCGGCAAGGTCGAACCCGGCGTTTTCCACCGACAGACCGTAATTCTTCGCCTGGTCGATATAATGTTTGATCTCGGCGGAGCGCAGCAACGCCTTGGTGGGGATACAGCCCCAGTTGAGGCAAATGCCGCCCAGACGTTCCCGCTCCACGATGGCGACGGAAAGGCCGAGCTGGGCTGCCCGAATCGCGGCCACATAGCCGCCGGGACCGGAACCAATAATTACCAGATCAAAGGATTCGCTCATACGGGATACCTTATGCGAGGAAGGTTAAAGGGTTTTCGATCAGCGACCGGAACGCCGCCAGAAATTCAGCGCCGACCGCGCCATCAATGGCGCGATGGTCGAACGCGCCGGTAGCCGAAAGGACCGTCGCCACGCTTACCGCATCGTCGACGATCCACGGTCGTTTTTGGCCCGCGCCAACCGCCACGATCAGCCCTTCGGGCGGATTGATCACCGCCGAAAATTGCGAAATGCCGTACATGCCGAGATTGGTAAGCGATGCCGTGCCACCGGTATATTCCGCCGGCTGCAACTTGCCCTCTTTGGCTCGCGCCGCCAGGTCCTGCATTTCAGTCGCGATCACCGACAGGCGTTTATTGGCGGCATCGCGGACAACCGGCGTAATCAACCCGCCGGGGATGGCAACCGCTACTGATACATCGGCGCGGTGGAACTTGCGCATGGCGTCGCCGGTGAAGCTGACATTGGCATCCGGCACCTGCTCCAGCGCCAGACCCAACGCTTTTACCAGCATATCATTGACCGACAATTTCACGCCCCGCGCTTCGAGCGATTTGTTCAACTCACCGCGCAGTTTCAGCATCGCGTCGAGCTGGATGTCTACGGTCAGATAATAGTGCGGAATTGTCTGTTTCGATTCGGTCAACCGTCGCGCAATGGTTTTCCGCATACTGGTCAGTTTGACCATTTCGTGCGGCACATCGGTGGGCGGGGCGGCGGTGGCGGCGGGTTCGCCCGCGGCGACGCGCTTGCTGCTGTCCGGCGAAATAGTCGGCGCGGGCGCGGCTTTTGCTGCCTCCACATCGGCCTTTACGATCCGCCCATACGGCCCCGTACCCTGAATGGCGGCGAGATCCACGCCTTCCTGTCTGGCAATGCGCCGCGCCAGCGGGCTGGCGATAATGCGCTCGCCGGGTGCCGTCGCGGCCTTCGCTGCCGGCGCGCGGGCCGGCGCGGGCGGGGGGGCGGTTTCGGCGGGCCTGGCGCTTTCGGATTCCGGCTCTTTGGCGGCGGGCGCACCCTCCGTTTTTTCCGCCTTTTCCGGCTGTTGCGGCGGCAGAGTGCCGGCATCCTCGCCTTCACCGCCAAGGCGGGCGATCACCGCGTTCACCGGCACTTCCTCCGCGCCTTCTTTCACGAGGATTTCCGTGATGGTCCCCTCGTCGATCGCCTCCACTTCCATCGTCGCCTTGTCGGTTTCGATTTCCGCAATCACATCACCGGGTTTCACCTCGTCGCCAACGGCAACATGCCATTTGGCCAGCGTTCCCGTTTCCATGGTGGGCGACAGGGCCGGCATGGTGATGTCTATGGCCATTGGCTTGGCTCCCGATCAGATAATCGAACGAACGGCGGCGAGAACATCGTCCGCATTTACCAGCGCCGCCTTTTCCAGATTATTCGCATAGGGCAGCGGCACGGGCTTGTCGGTGACGCGCAGCACTGGCGCATCCAGATCGTCGAAGCCCTTTTCCATAGCGATCGCAATCACTTCGCTGGAAATCGAGCAGGTCGGCCAGCCTTCCTCTACCACCACCATGCGGTTGGTTTTGGCCAGGCTTGCGAGGATCGCACCTTCATCCATGGGCCGGAGCGTCCGCAGATCGAGCACTTCGGCTTCAATGCCTTCTTCGGCGAGTTTTGCCGCAGCTTCCAGCGCCACCTGCACGCCGATGGAGTAGGAAACCAGCGTCACATCGCTGCCTTCCCGGTAAATGCGCGCCTTGCCGATGGGCACGACATGCTCACCCGTCGGAACTTCGAAACTCTGGCCGTAGAGCAGTTCATTTTCGAGGAACACCACCGGGTCCATGGTGCGGATAGCGCTTTTCAGCAATCCCTTGGCGTCGGCTGCATCATAAGGGGAAATGACTACAAGGCCCGGGACGCTGGCGTACCAGGCAGCGAAATTCTGGCTATGTTGCGCCGCCACCCTGGAAGCCGCGCCATTGGGCCCGCGAAATACCATCGGGCAACGCATTTGCCCGCCCGACATATAGTTGGTTTTTGCTGCGGAGTTGATGATCTGGTCCATCGCCTGCATGGCGAAATTGAACGTCATAAACTCGACGATCGGTCGCAATCCGCCCATGGCGGCCCCTGTCCCGAGGCCCGCAAACCCGTGCTCGGTGATCGGCGTGTCGACCACGCGCCTGTCGCCGAATTCGTCCAGCAATCCTTGCGTCACCTTGTACGCGCCCTGGTATTGCGCGACTTCCTCGCCCATCACAAACACCCGCTCGTCGGCGCGCATTTCCTCGGCCATGGCGTCGCGCAGGGCTTCGCGTACCGTCTGTTTCACGGTCTCACCGCTGAAATGCTCGACGGCTGCGCGCTTGCGTTCGGGAACATGGGCAGGAACGGGGGCAGCCACCTTCACCGCCGGACTCGCCGCACTTTCCGTCGCTTCTCCGGTTTTGACGGTGGGGGCAGGGGCGGGCTGTTCTTCTTCACCTTCGACTGCCAGAACCGCGATCACCGTACCGACCTTCACGCCGTCGGTACCGGCTTCCACGCGGATTTCCGAAACGGTGCCCGCTTCATCCGATTCCAGTTCCATCGTCGCCTTGTCGGTTTCGATTTCGGCGATAACCTGGCCCGGCTTCACCGTATCGCCAGCCTTCACCAGCCAGGTTGCAACCGTTCCTTCCTCCATCGTGGGGGACATGGCGGGCAGCTTGATATCCATCTCAGTAGCTCTCCACCAGTACGTCGGTCCACAATTCGGCGAGATCCGGTTCCGGAGCCTGCTCGGCGAAATCGGCGGCGTCAGCCACTTCGGCGCGTACTTCCTTTTCGATTTTCTTGAACCAGTTCTCGTCGGCGAAGCCCAGCTTCAGCATTTCCTGGCGGGCATGGTCGATCGGGTCGGATTTTTCGCGGACGCCCTGAACCTCTTCACGAGAGCGATATTTGGCCGGATCGCTCATCGAGTGGCCACGATAGCGATAGGTTTTCATCTCGATCAGCAGCGGGCCGTTACCGGCGCGCACCCATTCGGCGGCCATCGTCCCGACACCGCGCACGGCCAGCACGTCCATCCCGTCGATCTGGATGCCGGGGATGCGGAAGCTTTCACCACGGCGATACAACTGATCTTCGGCGGAAGCGCGATTAACCGATGTGCCCATGGCGTACTGGTTATTTTCGATCACATAGATGACCGGCAGTTTCCATAATTCGGCCATGTTGAAAGATTCATACACCTGACCCTGGTTTGCCGCGCCATCACCGAAATAGGTAAGCGCAAGCCCGCCATCGCCACGATATTTATGCGCGAATGCAAGACCGGTTCCGAGCGGCACCTGCGCCGCCACAATGCCATGGCCGCCGTAAAA
>JBAYSX010000030.1:0-13385 GCA_041675905.1 Sphingomonadaceae bacterium
CCGGGCCACCATCGCGCCGATGAAGAAGATCAGGCCAGCGCCGATCAGCTTCGGAATGAACGCCATGATGCTGTTGAGCAAGGTCTGCACGGGTGTCATCACGCCGCCCAGATCGAACACTTGCAGGATTGCGAGCAGGCCGAAGAGCCAGATCAGCAGCGAGACAATCTTGCCAAGGGAACTGCCAAAGGATTCACCAGTGGAAGTGCTTCGTCGGAAAAGTTCAACGGTATCGATCAGCTTCGCAAATGCCCATTTGGCGGCCTTCGCGAGTATCCAGGTGACTACCAGGATAAGCAGCGCAATGGCCACTTTCTCCAGGATAGCTAGTGCGAGATTTTGATCGAACACGTAGTTTCCGACATGCAACTGTCTTCTCCCCTTGTTGAAACCAGGGGGAGCCTATCACAGGCGTCGCGGATTGTGAATTTTAACGAGCTGTTGAGTTTGGAAGTGAGCAACCCGCCAGACGCGGTGAGACTCCCGGAGCGCGCAATCGCCGTTAGCGAGGCGCGTCTTCCACGGGTGCCGTCAGGAGGCTGAAATTTTGCCCCGCTGCTGGAGCAGATGTCGGACGCACACCTTGCTGCCTCAGCAATTCCGCTATGTTCAACGCGCGTCGAGCCGACAGTGGCGGGCTGCTGTTCGCGACATCGTCCACAGGCAGGCCGGGAACGGCAAGCGCCGGAATATTCCATCGCTTCGCCGACCAGGCCGACAGGACCACGGCTTGGCGGGCGGCGCTGTCGAGGCTGTCGGCGCCATTAGCGAACCGTATCTCGGGCAGTGGCAAAAGCGGTGGCAGAATGGCGATTTGCCAGCCTTCTGCATCACCTGCGATACGTTGTTCCAGCGCATGGTAGGTTGCCAGAGTGGCGCCGGGCAGTACCGCTGCCGTAGCGGTCGCGCGCTGATGCTCGCGATCGAGCGTGACGTCTTCGGGAGAAACTCCGGCCGCAAACGCCACCATGCGGCCGATCGCGTTTTCCGTTCGCGTGACGGCCGCAGCCGCTTCGTTGGCCTGTCGCAATTCTGCGCGCTGCACATCAAGGGCACCCGCTCCGGGATCGAGCAGAACCTGATCGACCTGCAGATTGACCGGCCGTTGCATTCGCTCGGTCAGAGCTGCCTCCAAGGCGCCATTGTTCTTGGCCATGGACCGGGGCGCGATGACCACGGATCGAACCATAATCGGGCTCCGGTCGAAATCGATGTCGAGTTGCGTCACCCGCGCATTGGCGCCGAAGCGATCGGAAAGGAAGGAACGGATCTGGTTGGTCGTCACGGCTTCTCTGGCAATATGGCTCAGCGAAATGCCGAGCGGCACCGCCATCACGATGAAGGCAAGCAACAATAGCCAGGTCTGTGTCCAGCTTTGCTGGCTCGAAAGAAAATGACCGAAGCCATAGAGGCGGGCCATGATCGTAGCGGCGAGCGCGATGGTGACGAAGTTGGTGACGAATAGCGCCAGTGCGCCGCCAAGCACGGCCATGTTCCAGGTCGCCAGGCCATAACCGACCACGGCAAGCGGCGGCATCAGGGCGGTCGCGATCGCCACGCCCACGATTGTCTCGCCCCGCCCACGGATGATCGCGAAGGTGCCTGCGAGAGCGGAAAAGAGAGCGACCAGGAGGTCAAACAGGTTCGGCCGCGTTCGGGCGAGAATTTCTACGGTCGGCGCCTTGAGCGGCGAGGCCAGAACGATCAGGGCGGTAAATAGGATCGCCACGGCTGCGCCTATCGCAAGCGCGATGAGCGAGCGCCGCGTCTCGGCGAAATCGAACAACGCCAGGCTGAAACCCAATCCGAGAATGGGGCCCATCAACGGCGAGATCAGCATCGCGCCGATTACCACCGCTGGCGAGGACAGCAGCAATCCCAGCACCGCGATGCCGGCGGACATCATAGTCATGAAGGCATAGCGCGGGGACCAGCCGCTATCTTCTACGACTTGCGCGACGACTTTTTCGTGGTCGATTGTCCCGACCACCGAGAGCCGCCACCAGCGATAAAGAGGTATGCGATCCCAGCGCTTGTCCGAAAAGGGATGATCAGATGCAGGAGTGAAATGTGAACTCACAGATGGCTTGTTTCTTCTGACCGCTTGAGGAGCATGCCTTCTAGGCTGCGGCGTTCCAGACTAAAAGCGTCAAAAGCATGATGAAGGGAACAACAGCTGTTTGACGGCGCCCTACTCAAACCTGCCGCCTCTTGTCTGCGGTCACGCCCATTTTCGCCTGCTTCATGTCAGCGATCATCGGCGCGTCGATGCAGGGCGCGTCGGCCTTCACGCGGATGCAAACGAACCGATAATAGCGCGATGGCGAGCGTCGATACCAGGAGGCTACGCCAGGTTACGCTTTTGTGCCTCGATGGCGACTTCCGCCCGCGATGACACGTCGAGCTTGCGATATATGGATTTCAGGTGATCCCGTACCGTGTGGGCGCTGATCTCCAGATGATCGGCGGCTTCCCGCGCACGCAGCCCGCGGCCGACAAGTGACAGCACTTCCCGCTCACGCGCGGTTAGCGGGTCTTCGTCCAGATCATGCACCGGGCGGAAATGAGACAGCATCATCCGGGCAATGGCAGGTGATAATGACGGCTCGCCGGCCATCAGTCGTTCGATACGAAAATGCAGCAATTCGGGTTCGGCATCCTTTATGAGATAGCCGTCCGCGCCAGCCGCCAGCGTCGCTTCCACGCTGGCGCGATCGTCCATCACGGTGACCGCCGCGACCAGTATGTCAGGGTCCTTCTTCAGATTACGGATGATATCCCAACCCCGCCCATCCGGCAGGTGCAGGTCGACGAAGGCGAAATCGAACTTGTGGTTGAGAAGGACCATCGTTTCGGTGAACGACGAGGTTTCAACCAAGCCGCCGCCGCTCTCCCCTCGTTTCGCAAGCACGGAGAGGATCGCGTCGACCAGCAGGCGCCGCGCCGGTCCCAGATCGTCAACCACAAGAATACGAGGAGTCATGCCGCCCATCTTCGCGCCAGCGGCAGGTTGAAGCTGACACGGAACCCGGTCCCGGCCCTACCGCTATAGTCGAAATATCCCTGAACGGCGGCAAGCCTCGCACTCATGTTCCTTATGCCGTTGCCTTGGCGCATCGTGCCGTTGAAGCGCTGCCCATCATCATCGGAAACGACATAGATACGGCCTTCGTCAACCTTCACCTGCACGGACAATCGGGTGCCTCCCGAATGCTTTATAGCGTTGGTGACAATCTCGCGCAGCACGGAAGTCAGAGTCTTACGCTCCGCCGGTTCGAGCCAGCCTGGAGCATCGGAGATCGGCCAATACAGGGTCATTCCCGACGCTTCTAGCCTTTCGGCTGCTTCGGCCCGGCTGTCGGCAAGGACGTCTGCCAGTTTCGCGCGGTCGCCTTCTTCCGCCGAAACGATGCTCCGCACCTCCGCGAGCGAAGAGCGCAGCACCGCCTTCAGTTCGTTGGCATCGTCGAGGGTCAGGCCGGAGACCAGCCGCGCGGAGAGATCGTCGTGCAGATCGCGTGAAATCCGGCTCCGCTCGCTCTTGACGCCCTGCTTGAATGCGTCCTGCTCCTGTTTGAGACTGGATGCAAGGGCAACCAGCCGTTCGGACAATTGCTGGTCGCGTGTCTGGAACAGGCGCGTTCCGTTGGCCTTGTAGCGCACCAATACGGGAGGACACCCCATGGCCGGAGGAATGTATAGCCCGATGCCGTCCTCGACGATCATCACCTTGTCATGATCGACGCCCCGCTCGCGCATGATCTGGAGCGGTGAAAATGCCCGGGTGAAGAGGCTCTCCCATTGGCGGCATCGTTCGTCCTCATTGTCGATCAGGGCTATGTGCGCGACGCCTTCAAGCAGATATTCTACCGACACGTCCCCCATCAGCCAGCGCTGCATGAAGCCGCGCCAGGGCAGATAGAAGAACGGCAGGAGCAGCAGGAAGGTCAGAACCGTCGCGCTGCCGATCGACCCCAGAAGGGAAATCAGCAGGACATCCACCAGGATCAGCAGAAAGCCGAAGGAAACGGCGCGCAGCATGGTGATCGACCATTGCTCTGTCTGGAACAAGGCATTGCGCCGCAGGCCGAAGGCGACACCGAGATGGACGATCAGGAAGAAGGCGAACGCGTAGCTCTGGTCGATCAGCGGCTCCGCGCCCAGCACCACGGGCAGAACGGCCATGCTGATGAATAGGCCGGCGCCGATCAGGGTGGACAAGCCGACCCAGCGTATCGCCGCCCGCTGGAGCGGACTCTTGCGGGATCGAAAAAACTGGACGAGCACCAGCAGCAGGATCAACAGCATTTGAACGGCTGTCGCCAGTGGCGTTTCAAGGGGAGGCGCGCCCAGCCTGTCGAAAAGGCCCAGCAGGAACCAGCCCGCGAAGACCAGCGCAACCGCCGCCAGCACGCGATTGTTCGCAACGCGTACCGGATAGACGAGAAACAGGCAGATCATCGCCGCGCCATAAGTCATCGCACCAAAGCCGTTCATGTTGGCTAGCGGCACAAAAAGCGATGCAGGCAACGCGAGCCAGCGCGTACTGTAGATCGCCGCCGCCGATGCGGCGATGCCCAATCCGATACCCGTAATGCCAAACAGCCGGTTAGCCAGCGCGCGCGGCCGCACGGCCCATATCCATGCGGAAATCGTGAAGACGGTAAAGCCGACGCCAAGCTGCATCCAGAATTCAAAGGGCAGTCGATACGCAACGGCTAAATGCACCGGCGCCTCCTCACTGCCCCGCGCAATATGCGGCGCAACGCCTTGCCCTTGTCCATCGCCAGCAAGCCACCGGATAAAATCGTCCTGCCTTGCGAAGAAGTGCTTCTGCTCTGGGTAGCTGTCTATATTGTCCGGTTCCGGCGCCAGGTCCGCCGCCTCGATCTCTATCGCGGGGCCTGCCCCGCCATTGAAGACAAGCCGTTCGCCTCCTTCCAGATGCGGGGCGAAACGCGGCTGCGCCATTGCGATGACGATCATCAACGCGGCGAAAGCAAGACCGATGGCAATCGCGGCGGAAAGGCGCCCCCCCGGCATGGTCCAAAAGCGGTTCCGTTCGAAATCCGGCATCAGCCACCCTTAGAGGCGCGAAAGGGATGGTGAAACGAGTTTCACCACCAGGTCTGGTCGCCAACGCTACCTATACTTTCAAATGCTGCCACCCCATCCCCCATACGCGGGATGGTGGCTTATGCCCCGGCCACCTATTCAATCCCCTTCTGACAGAATTGTGATGGGGGGAACGTTGCGCGTGCTCAAGAGGATATTGATGCTATCCGCCGGTCTTGCAGCCGTTCTGGCGAGTCCGGCGCAGGCGGAAGTCGATCCGCTGGTCAGGCAGGCGCTCGATCTGCACTCGAACGGCCGCGCGGGCGAGGCCTACGGGCTGCTTGCACTCCAAGAGGATGCGCGTAGCGCCGACCCTGACTATAACTACATCCTCGGCCTGGCGGCTGCGGATTCGGGCCGCGCGGCTGAAGCGATCCTGGCGTTCCAGCGAGTGCTGGCCGTGCAGCCGGATCATGCGCAGGCACGCGCCGAACTCGCCCGCGTCTATGCCATGGCCGGCGACATAGACACGGCGCGCGAACAGTTCGACACGGTGGTCAGCGATCCCAGCCTGCCGGACCCGGTACGCCAGCGGTTCGACCGTATCGTGCGCGACTATGACCGGCAGATCGCCGGCGGCGGCAGCTCGGTCAGCGGGTTCGTCGATGTTTCTGGGGGCTACGACAGCAACATCAACGGAGCTACCGATGCGGACGCGATCGTCATTCCGCTATTCGCGGGCTTCGGCCCCGGAACGCTGGGACCGGCGGCACGCGAGCAGGATAAGGGCTTCTATGAGGTCCAGGCTGGCGTTTCCGGTGTCACGGCTGTGTCACGCCAGACCCGGCTGTTCGCATCCCTGCTCGGCAACTGGCGCGACAATATCGACAGCCGCGCCTTCGACCAGGCCGCGATCACCGGCACGGCGGGTCTTGGCCATACGCTTGCCAATCGCGATGTTCTCTCCTTCTCGCTGCAAGGCCAGCAATTCTGGTTCGGTCAGCGCAGTTTCCGGCAGAGCGTCGGCGGGATCGGACAATATACCAAGCGGTTGAAGAACGGCGAGGCGCTGAGCTTCTCCGGCGAGTTCTTCCGCCTGAATTTCGACAATGATCCGCTACGCGATGCCGATCGTTACAGCGTCGGCATATCCTATGCGGCACGGACCATGATCCTGTCGCTGTCGGGGGGGCATGAGGAAACACGCCGCGCGGCGGGCGACCATTTGTCCTACGACTATGCGCGGCTCAACGTCGCCGTCGAACAGCCGATCGGAACCGGCCTTGCGGTCGTCGCCGGGATCGGTGGCCAGCTCAGGCGCCACGATGCGGCAGATCCTCTGTTCCTGGCCCAGCGCAAGGATGAACAGGTCGACCTCTCCCTGGGGCTGAAAGTGCGGCTGACGGACAATCTCTATGCCCGTCCGCGCGTCACCTACACCCGCAACTGGAGCAATTTCGCGCTCTACGACTACGAGCGCGCGACCGTGAGCCTCGGCATCCGGCACGAATTTTGATTGGAGAGAGACTGATGTTCAACAAGGCAATCCTGCTCACCACGGCTTCCCTTCTGTCAATCGCCCAGCCGGCGACGGCGGCGGACTATATCTTCGGGCAGAACGGACCGGTTCCGGAAGGCGCCTGGCAAGATCGCGAGAGCGGCGTGACCCAGATCCGGCTGGAGAACGGCGCCATCGTCGGTATGGTCGGCAAGGCGCGGTTCCGCATCAGCGAGGGTCAACTGACGATCGCCGAAGGCGCCGCTACCGTGAAATCGGGGGGGAATGCGCCCATAATCGTGCGCTTCGAGGGCAACGGCGCCGCCACTATTCTCGGTGCGGCCAGCCTTGCCGTGCGGGATGGCCTGGTCCGGGGCCATGTGCTGCAAGGCTCGATGACGGTTGACGGCAATGGCGGCCGTCAGAGCTTCTCCGCAGGTTCGGCATGGCGAATGGCAGCCGCGTCTGCCCCCATGCGCGTATTCGCCAATCCTGCCCAGCAGGCGCCCTCGGCTTCGGTCGCATCGCTGCGGCGAGAAGGCATTCGCGCGGCAGCGATGAACGGCCTGCCCGTCACGCTGGGTCAGGCGCTGGCCGCTATCGGCGCGTCGGGTGATATTCTCCAGTCGGCACGCGCCATCGATAGCCGCGCGCTTCGGCCGGTGTCGGCTTCGCTGCCTTCGGGCGATGTCGAACGGCTGCTGGCCTATTCGCACCAGTTGGCAGCGGCTCTCGCCCCGCTGCGGACCAATGATGCCGCGCCATTCGCGCCGTCCCTTATGGACACCTATCTGCGCTTTCTGGCGGCCGGGGGGGCGGCCGGGGAGTTCCAGGCGTCCTACAACGCGATATTGACGCAATATCTCCAGCTCCTGGCCGCAGGCGGCGCGCCGACGAGCTTCGATGGCGCGGATCTCAATGCAGTGAATGCCTATCTGCACTATCTGCAAAGCAACGGCCTGCTCGACCGGATCGTCGGCGTGCAGCAATCGCTGGTCATGGCCTATCTGGATTATCTCGCGAGCGGCGGCGATCCGGCGGCGTTTCAATATGGCGACGGCATCGATCCGGCCGTGCTGGCGCAATATGGCGAGGCGATTTCCGCCTATCTCGCCTATCTGGCGCAGGGCGGCGACATTGCGGCTTATGATGGCGCCACCGCCGCGCAGATTCAGCTCTACCTTGCCGCGCTGGAGGCATCGGGCCTGCTCGACACCCTGTTCGATGCGCAGGCCGCGCTGCTGCGCACCTATTTGGCCTTCCTGCAAGACGGTGGACAGCCAGGCGATTTCGCCGGTTTCGATCCCGACACGGGACCAGAGCCGGAACCCGGCGCCACCCCGGCGCAGATGCTGGCCGTGGTCGATGGCTTCCTCACCCATATCAAGGCGAACGGCCTGCCCAGCGGCTACACCGCCGCCGATTTCGAAACGCTGAAGACCTATTTCAACGACAGCGTAAGCCTCGCGCTCCAGCAAGCGGGGCGGGGCGAGGATAATTACCTGCTCAACACCTATTTCAACTATGTTTCCTACGAGGATCAGAACGCCGACTCCTTCCCCGGCCTGCCCGCGCTGGGCGGCACGGTGGCGACCTATGCCACGGCGCAGTCAATCAACCGCCCCCATGCGGCAGAGGTCGCGTCGGTCAGCACGGGAGGTTTCACCGCACCCCTGGTGCTCGATGCGAATGGCGTGCCGGTCTATATCAGCAGCGACATATTGGTGGACGGCGGCGCGGTGGCCGCACAGCGCGATCAGGGGACGGCGACCACCTCCACGCGCGTCACCGGCGATCAGTTCACGCAAAACGGCCAGACCTATGCGCTGGGCGACAATCAGGGGCTGCATCTCACCACTGGCGCGCCGCTGACCAATCCGCCGGCCAGCGCGACGATCAACTATGTGCTCGACAGCGCGACCAGTCCCACGTTCAACGACGGTTCCTCCGCGCCCGGCACGTTCGACGCCGCACTGGCGGTCAAATATGATGGACTGCAAATCCGCATGGCGGCCGAAGGCAGCGTCGCCATGCCCGACGACGCGACCTACAGCTTTACCACGCCGGGCGGCATCGACGGGCTGGATAGCCTGTCCGTCACCACCTACGCCACGTCGGCGGACCGGATCGCCATCCAGCAAACGGCGGTGCTGTCCGGCACGGGCAAGGCGTGCGTGAGCGGCGCGAGCGGGTGCGAACTCTATCTCGGCGCAACGCCGGCGGGCGATGGCGCCAGCGCGCTGGTGCTAGCCTATGGATCGCGGAATGGCGGCGAAGACAGCGTCGGCTTCACCGGATCGGCAGGCTTCGTCGCCAGTTCCGGCAATGACGGAGGCAGCGACCCCGGCGGCGAAACGCCGCCAGGCGACATCGTGGGCGCCAATTTCAACACCGCCGATATGATCGGCTATCGCACCACCTTCGTCGCACAGCCCGATGGAAGTTTGAGCGTCCATTATGGCGGTCACAATACCATGGCGGTGCGCGGCGACGACGGCGGCTTCGATTCGATCGGCACGGCTGCAAATCCGGAGACGTTCGGTCGCGGCGACCTGCCCCTGATCGAACAGCGCGGCGACGACGACATATTGTTGACGCGCTATGGCACGGGCACTTTCAAATATTATGGAACGGATATGGCCATTGCAGACGGCCGTTATCTGGATCTCGTCACCATCGGGAATCCGGCCAAGGTGCCGCCGGTCAGCGGCACGGCGACCTATCAGCTCGACGACTATATGATCCAGACTGGCGGCAACGTCGCCAATGCGGCACTGGATATGTCGATGGCAGTGGCTTTCGGCCCGGTGCCGCGCCTCGCCCTCGAAGGCACGCTGGCGCTGGACAGTGATTATGCTTTCTCTACGCCAGGCGGCCTCGCTGGCGTTGCGACC
The DNA here is from genome assembly GCA_041675905.1 of Sphingomonadaceae bacterium. Lineage (GTDB taxonomy): Bacteria > Pseudomonadota > Alphaproteobacteria > Sphingomonadales > Sphingomonadaceae > Sandaracinobacteroides. The sequence continues at coordinate 9,448 of JBAYSX010000030.1, forward strand.
GGGGGCACGATTCTGACCAGTTCCAACTTTGCTATCTTCGCGCCGATGACGAGTGGAGCGGGCGATTATTGCACCGACCTTGCGTCCTGCACGATGCGCATCGCGGGCGCGTTCCACGAGGATATGGATCGGGCAGGCGGCTATTTCCTGACCGTCGGGGGAGAGCGACAGGCCACGGGCGTCTATGCAATGAGGTCAAATGACCTGTCCGGCCTGTCCTTCGATGCCGGCGCGGGTGTCGCGTCGGGCAGCTTGACGGCGGCTTTCGCCCATGATGACCAATTGCCCTTTTTCGTCAACGGTGGAGGTTCCAACATCGTAGCAGGTGGTCGGAACAATCTGGCGATGTTCGATGCCGTCTATGACGATCGCGGACTGGTGTCGCTGACCTACGACGAGTCTAATCCCAGCCGCACCGGCGATTTGCTGTTCGCACGCGGGGAAGGCATGGCCGTCGCCGACCTGGCCGGCGACGCGGACTGGCAACTCGGCCGCTATACCGGCGGCAGGCTGGAAGGTCAGAACGTGATCTATGGCGCGAATAACGGCGCGCATTATGCCGTCATCGCCCCGCTGACGAATGCTCCTGGTAACGGTACGATCAGCTATACGCTGAAGGCGGCCACACGGCCGGTCTATTCGGACGAAGCAACAGAACCGGGCAGTTTCACCGGCGCCATGGCCGTGCGTTTCGCCGCGATCCCCACTGTCGGGCTGGAAGGCACGGTGACGATGCCCGACGCCACCTACAGCTTCCAGACGACCGGCGGCGCGGCCGACCCGGCAAGAAGCGCTCTGCGATTATTCCCTCACACTCTAGGGGAAAGCGGCTTTACCTTCAGTGCCGAATTGCCAGCGACATTCAGCGCGGATACCAGCGTGTGCCGAACGGGCATCTCCTGTCAAGTCGGCATTGGTGGCCAGATTGGCGGCGACGGTGCCGGATGGGCCAGCATGGGTTATGTCATCCGCGGGACCAGTTCGACAGTGGAAACGCCCAAGGTTTCGGGCGTCGCGGTTTTCGAGGGCGGCGCGTTCGTGCCCGAAACGCCGCCGTTGACGGGAACGCCGGTGGCGAACCAGATCACCACATATGCTTCCTCCGTCATCGGCATCGACCAGCGCCAGCCGACTACCGTGACTTATGAAAGCAACACCGGCGCGCCGATCGCCTACAGCTTCGCGCCGCCGAACGAGGAGCCGAGGATCGGCGGCGCCACACTGCACGAACCGGGCAGCGTGGCCGACGTCATCGGCTGGGCGCGATGGGCCGGTGGCAGCACGGCGGGGCGTTACTACACGCTTGGTACGGTCGATCTGCCGGCCAATGGCGGCTGGCATGTGGTTTCGGGAGAACCCGCCACCAATCTGCCGACGTCGGGCACGGCGACCTATTCGATGGTGGGCGCGACTAATCCGACCATGCGCGACGGATCGATGGCGCCCGGCAGCGTGACCGGGGCGGCAGCCGTCGCCTTTGGTTCCACGCCGCGCGTCGGGGTCGATCTGTCCGTCACCATGGACGGGTCCACCTACGGTATTTCCACCAATGGCGGTGCCTCCAACCCCGCCATGGGCATGGAAGTCGGCACGTCGGGCCAGAACAACATGGTGTTCCGGGATTATGGTCTGGTTGCGACGGGCAGCGGCGCGGTTTGCGGTGGGGTTGGATCGTGCGATGCCGCCTTTACCGGCTTCCTCGCGGGCGAAGGAGCCAGCCATATCGGCCTGTCCTTCACCTTCGGCAATCAGGGCTTCGACAAGCAGGTCGACGGCGCGGTAGTGTTTGGAAGGAACTGATCCCCGACGTCACTTTCGAGCAACCGGAAACCTCGCAGTTAACACGCTTGGAATCGCTTGCTGGAGCGGGCCGACAAGGAGGAGGTGAGGCGATCATAGCCTATCGGGCTTTGCCGCCACCTCCTTTACCGGTTCAGGCGCATTTGCCCCGCGCTACCAAAGGGTGAGCACGATGCAGCGTTCTTCGCCTCGCGATCGGTCGGATGCGGTGAAAAAACGCGCAGCGAATTGTTCACGATTTGCGGGCCGTTCGCGGCCGTTGGGTGTTTTCACCGCGCCTGAACCCGCTCCGCAACCTGGCATGGTGGCTTGCAGCGCAGATCGAACGCAGAGAGAAACCACTTGAACTTATCGGACTCACCAGACGCAGGTTACCGTGCTTTGCTGGAGCAACTCGAACGTTGGCGGCTCAGCTAACCGGGATTGGTCACGCGCCCACGGCGGAGCGCAATGGCGTGTCTGCAAGCGCTGCGAGATCCACGCCTGACGGGCGCTGGAACAAGCGCAGGCCGAACTCGGGCATGATGGCGATCAGATGGTCGAAGATGTCGGCCTGTATGCCCTCATAGTCGCTCCATGCCGTTGTGCTGGCAAATGCATAGATCTCCAGCGGCAGACCATGCTCGCTGGGCGCGAGCTGGCGCACAAGCAGCGTCTTGTCATCGGCAATATCAGGCCGTGCCTTGAGATAGGCATGTACATAGGCGCGGAAGGTGCCGATGTTGGTCAACCGCCGGCTGTCGAGCACCTGTTCTCCGGCATGGCCCGCGTTCCAGCGTTCCACTTCCTCCTGCTTGGCCCGGAGATAGTCGCGCAGCAGACTGAAGCGCGAAAGATCGACGAGACTGCCATCATCAAGAAAATGGACGCTGTTCTGGTCGATCATCAGCGAGCGCATGATCCGTCGGCCGCCCGATTCCGACATCCCGCGCCAGTTGCGGAAACTTTCATTAATAAGCCGGTGCGTGGGGATGGTAGTGATGGTCTTGTCGAAATTCTGCACCTTCACCGTGTGCAATGCGATGTCGATGACGTCGCCATCGGCGTTGAGCTGCGGCATCTCGATCCAGTCGCCCAGGCGGATCATGTCATTGGAGCCGATCTGAACCGAGGCGACCAACGAGAGGATCGTGTCCTTGAACACGAGCATGAGCACGGCCGCCATGGCCCCCAGCCCGGAAAGCAACAGCAAGGGCGAGCGGTTCATCAGAGCCGCTATGATGAGAATGGCCGCAGCGCCGTAGATGATCATCTTGCCGATCTGGACATAGCCCTTGATGGGACGATTGGCGGCGTCCGGGCGGCGCTGGTAGATGTCGTTCGCCAGTTCCAGCCCGCCGCACAGGGCAATGGCGAGCGTCAGAATGATGAACCCCGCGCACAGGCTTTGGACAAGGGCGATGATGCTAGCCGGAACATGAGGTACCGCGACGATGCCTGTCTGGATCACGAGCGCCGGCACGATATTGGACAGGCGCGCCACGATGGCGCCGATATGATGCGCCCCGATCTGGAAAGGGAAGCGTTCCAGCACGCGCAGGACGATGCGGAGCACGATCCGCTTGGCGATCCAATTGGTCAGCCAGGCGAAGATCAGCAGCACCAGCAAAGCAAGGCCGGTTTGCATCCAGGGCTCCTGCGCCCATCCGCGCGTCAGATAGTCAATGGGATCGGCTGCATCGAAAAAAGCAGGCATCAATATCAAGTCCTTTGGGCGAAGGGATCGTCGTGGAGCGAACAGCCCGCCGTCTCGGGCATGAAACGAAGGGCAGCGAGGCCAACGAGACAGGCGGCCATCATGTAGAAGGCCGGCATCAGTTCGTTGCCAGTCAGGGTGATGAGCGCACTTCCCAGAGCGGGGGCGGTGCCGCCGAAGATGGAAGTGGAGATGTTATAGGCGATGGCAAAGCCGGCGAAACGGACCGAAGTCGGGAACAGTGCAGGGAATGTCGCGGAAATGGTCGCGAGCTGCGGCACGTAAAGCAAACCCAGCAGGATAAAACCGACGATCGCTCCGGCAAAACCCGTCGCCATAAGCATATAGAGCGGTACTACGGCCACCAGCAGTCCGATCAGCGACACTCTCCACATGACGCGCCGCCCGACCCGGTCGGAGAGGCCGCCGGCGAGCGGCACGA
>JBAYSX010000031.1:0-10194 GCA_041675905.1 Sphingomonadaceae bacterium
TCGAGCCCTTCGCCTATCTCAAGGCCACCCTGACAGCCATCGCCAATGGCCACCCGCAAAGCCGCATCGACGACCTGCTGCCCTGGAACTTCAAGCCGTCAAGATAAGCTGACCGTGGTGGCCGGCGACCGCTTACAATGAGTCCAGACCCTAGCATTCCTAGCCAGTTGGTTTTGGCGCTCTACCTTGAAGAGGCCATTCCGTCGGCCAAGAGCGCGCAGGCTGCGGTCTCGACAATCAAGCGCATTGTGGATTCCACCGTCGCACGCCTTTGCCCGCGAGGGATTCAACTCTATTTCGCAGGGCCCGCAGCGCTCGCTGTAGCGCTTGGTTATCGCTGGAATGCGATGGCACCGACGCAGTTGCATGAATTCATCATCCCCGAGCGCAGTTATGCCCCCCACTGCGTTGCTTTGATTGCGTAAGTCCTGGATCGAGCCATGCAACGCTGAAGCGGCGCGGCCAGAGTCGAGCATCTGGCGAGGTGATCTCGTCCGCAAACAGCCGTTTTGATCGTCGCAATCGCTTGAGGATGTGCTTGCGCAGCCTGTCAGCCCTATCGCTACCCGGCGACATCCTGAAGAAACTGCTCGAGGGATGCCTTTCGCGCACATCTGTCAAAGGCATAAGCAGTTTGCTTGAATTCCTTGCCGTCCAGCAGGCCTTGAATATACCCGGAGACGGTGTCGGCTGCCATGACGAGCGTGTTGTCCAGCGTATGGACATATCTACTGGTCACCGAACTGTTGGCATGACCAAGGAGTGCTGCAATTGTGATCTCACTGAGGCCAAGATCATTGGCAATGCTCGCAAAACTGTGCCGAAGGACATGGGCCGTGATTGTCTCAAGTGCAGTCCCGGCGAAGATCTTCTTCCACTTGTTTGGAAAGGCGCCATACGCCTTGCCGCCCCGCGATCCAGGGAACACGTAATCCCCCGCAGCAACTTCCCGCTGCATCTCCAGGAACTCAACCACCGCAAGACCAATCGGGCGGATTGATGCACCTTCCTTTGAATCCGACAGTCGTAGGCAACTGTTCGAGAGATCAACATCACTCCACCGCAGACCAATGATCTCGCTGCGCCGACAGCCGGTCAAAGCAATCTGACGCACGATGTCAGCCATCATCGCAAGATCCGGGTCGGTTGCCGCTCGCCTCAGCGCCTCGCCCATCTGCCGATATTCGGCGGTGCTTAGGCGCCGGTTTCGAACCTGATCCTTTGGCTTCTTAATGCCATGGGCAACATTTCGGTCTACAATCCCGGCGTCATTCGCATAGGTAAGAATCCCGCCGAGTAAGCCGACAGTACGACTTGCTGCCCCTGGTCCGCCGCGAAGAATGGATTTGCCGCGAAGGTTTTTGGTTTTCCTGACCGCGCGCGTTTTCCCGATCAAGATGTCGTTCATCATCTTCGTCACGTCCGCTTTACCCAGATCGCGCACGCGCTTCTTGCCGAGAATCGGGATGATGTGGCCATTGATTCTGCCGATATCAGTAGTGATTGTTGCTGGTTTCTTGGGCCGACCGCGTTTACCCTGGATAAGACCCGCATGGAGATCGCCGATATAGCGTTCACAAAGCTCCTTGATCGTCATGGCATTTCGGTCCTCCAGCTTTTCTTCAGCCGGATCATCGCCTTGGGCTACGCGACCGAGTTGTGCCTTCGCCTCGCGACGTGCAGTCTCGGGCGTCCAGATACCGTGAAGCCCAATGGTAAACCGCCGGGAAGATCCGTTGCTTCGATATTGGATCACATAGCTGCGCTTGCCCGACGCGAAGACTCTCAATCCAAATCCGGGCAGGTCATCGTCCCAGATGACGTAGTCGTTGGGTTTGGTTATGGCGCTCTCAACCAGCCGTTTCGATATCTTTGGCATGGAATCTATCCTTTCCAGTCGGGCTCTCGCGTAAGCACCACGTAAGCACGTGGGGGAAAACCACAGCGTAGAGCCGGTTATGTTTTTCCGTCGTGACGCGCTGGAAAGTAAAGTTATTTCAGTGCTTTATCGCACTGTAGCGTAGTCCATCGCACATTTCGGATAGACTGCTAATAATTGCTCCGAAGGCGAAGGTCACAGGTTCGAATCCTGTCGGGTGCGCCAAAATCTCTTAATAATTTCAACTATTTGCAGTGATTTTGGCCCCTGTGGTAATGCTGTTCCATCAGACTGGAAACTCACCAGCTTTTGACCGAGATGGCTGCAAATACGCGATTTTCCGCCAAATGTGGGCCAGTCGAAACTCACCATCCTCACCATTTTCATTCTCGCTCATGCAAACAGGTCCGGCCGTTTCGAAGGTGTGATCAAGGACATAGAGCAGTCAGCCTGCCAGTGAGACGAGATCGCAAGTCGGCAGCAAGCCTTCGAAGCGCCCAATTCGACCGGATCAACATAGCGTAACAATCCTGTCCGATCGACAGACGCGTCGCGGGCGGTGGCGCCAGCCCGTTGAATCTGCCCTTGCTTCCTGTTGCGATAGCAAGGCCAGGGCGAGTTCTTATACTTCAATGTTTGGTGGGAGTGCTTAACCACCCGTAGTTAAACGGGTGTCGAGCGGTCGATTTGCCCGCTGTCGAGCAAGGGCGCTGCATCGATATCCTGGGCGTCCATCAGCGTGGCAAGGCGCTCGACCGCCGCCAGAATCATGGCCTGTTCCCATGACGGCAATGCCATGAAACGCTCAGTGAAGATCATCTGCAACGGGTCGGGCGCGTCGGCCAGGGCAGCCTTGCCGCTCGGCAGGGTGCTCAGATGGAACTGGCGTTTGTCCCTTTTACTGCGCTCGCGCTGAACGAAACCAAGTGCTTCCAGCCGATCGACAATGGCTGTGATCGTTGCCTGGCTAAACTGGAGCGCCTGCGCGATTGTGCCGGGGGTCGCTGAACCGCGCATATCGATCTCGCGCAAGACCAGCAACTGAGACGGCGTCAGTCCGGTTGCCGTTGCCAGTTGGCGACTGCCAATCTCTGTCGCGCGCAACACGCGGCGCAGCGCGCGCAGGGTCAGAGAGGCGATCTCGAAATCCATCCGCGGGCACATAGCCGGAACGCAAGGAGGACACCAACAGGAAGAGCACTTTAGGCCCCAATCCTCCGCCATATCCTTCGCTAATCGAAATATAATTCCGGAATAAGGGTTGAAAATATATCATGGGTCAGTATGTTTTTCCGCCTAAACGGGGGTGGGCACGCTTCTCCATATCTGAGAATAATTCGGGAGATGAACGATCTTCGATACCCAGGCTATGGCGGCTGTTGCGCCGTCAGGAGCTTCTGCACGCTCCGGTAGGAGCAAGGGGCAGGACTTTGAGCTTCGCAAGCCGGTTGCGACGGATGGACCGGCGGTCACCGCGCTGATTGCGGCCTGTCCCCCGCTTGATGCGAACTCGGCCTATTGCAATCTGCTGCAATGCACCGATTTCGCCGACTTCTGCATCATTGCGGAGCGCGACGGCCAGCCGATGGGCTGGGTATCCGGCTATCGGCCACCATCCGCACCCGAAAATTTCTTCGTCTGGCAAGTAGCGGTCGCCGTTGCGGCGCGCGGGCAGCGGCTTGCCGGCCGCATGATCGAGGCGCTGTTGGCTCGCCCCGAGGCCGTGGGCGTCACCCATCTCATTACCACCGTCACCGACGACAATCGCGCGTCATGGGCTTTGTTCGAAGGCTTGGCGCGCAATTGGCAGGTTCCCCTGCACAAAAGCGCCCGCTTCGAGCGCGATGCGCACTTCGCCGGCGCGCACGCCACCGAATGGCAGGCGCGCATCGGCCCGCTGCCTATCGGCAGTACATCCTCCGAGGAGAATGGATGACATGACCATCACCCTTCCCAAGCCCACGCCGACCATTCCCGACACGCGGATCTACGAGCGCCGGGAATCTGCGGTGCGCAGCTATGCTCGGGCGATGCCGCGCCAGTTCGCCACAGCGCAAGGCGTGTGGATGCACGACAATCAGGGTGGCCGCTATCTGGACTTCCTGTCGGGGTGTTCGACGCTGAATTACGGCCACAACCATCCCGTGCTCAAACAAGCTCTGCTCGATTATATCGCGGGCGACGGCATCACCCATGGCCTTGATCTGCACACGGATGCCAAGGCGGCTTTCCTCGGAACGCTGGAAACGCTGATCCTTAAACCGCGCGGGCTGGATTACCGCGCGATGTTCACAGGGCCGACCGGCACCAACGCAGTGGAGGCGGCGATCAAGCTGGCCCGCAAGGTGACGGGGCGGGAGCTGGTGATCGCCTTCACCAACGGCTTCCACGGCATGACGCTGGGAGCGCTGGCATGTACCGGCAATGCGTCCAAGCGCGCCGGAGCCGGTGTGCCGCTCAGCCACGTCGCGCATGAGCCCTACGATGGCTATCACGGACCGGACGTCGATACCGCCGATCTGCTGGAACGCCGCCTTTCGGACCCGTCGAGTGGGCTCGATGCACCCGCCGCTATCCTGGTCGAAACGGTGCAGGGCGAAGGTGGCCTCAACACCGCGTCCCCCGAATGGCTGCGCAAGATCGCAAATATCGCGAAGCGTCATGGCGCCTTGATGATCGTGGACGATATCCAGGCGGGCTGCGGCCGTACCGGCAGCTTCTTCAGCTTCGAGGGTATGGGTTTCACGCCGGATATCGTCACGCTGGCAAAGTCGCTCTCCGGCATGGGCCTGCCTTTTGCGCTGACGCTGTTCCGCCCGGAGCTCGATCAATGGTCGCCTGGAGAGCACAATGGCACTTTCCGGGGCAACAATCATGCCTTCGTGACCGCGACTGCCGCGCTGCGTCATTTCTGGAGCGACGAGGCGTTCCAGCGGGCCATTGCCCGAAGTGGGGTGCTGCTCGAGCAACGTTTGGAAGCCATGGCGGCCGAGCATGATCTCACAGTCTGCGGCCGCGGCATGATGCGCGGCATCGATGTCGGCGCCGGCGAGATTGCCGCCGCTATCACTGCTGCCTGCTTCGAACAGGGTCTGATCATCGAGACCAGCGGCGCCCATGACGAGATCGTCAAGGTGCTCGCCCCTCTCGTGATCGACGACGCTGTTCTTTCGGCTGGCCTCGACATTCTGGAAGAGAGCGTCCGCACCGCGCTGACGGCCCCCTACGATGTGGCCGCGGAATAAGGAAAGGAAATACTATGATCGTCCGTAACCTTCAGGACATCCGCAAATCCGACCGCAACGTAAAGTCGAAAGGCTGGGAAAGCGCGCGCCTGCTTCTGAAGGATGACGCCATGGGTTTCTCCTTCCACGTCACCACCATGTATGCAGGTGAAGAGCTACACATGCATTACCAGAATCACCTCGAAGCGGTGCTGGTGCTGAAGGGCAAAGGCACGATTGAGGACCTGGGCACCGGGGTGACGCACCAGCTCGCGGCGGGTGTGATGTATGCGCTCAATGCCCATGACAAGCACATCGTGCGCCCCGAAACCGACATCCTGTGCGCCTGCGTGTTCAATCCGCCGGTTACAGGCCAGGAAGTGCATGACGAGAACGGCGCCTATCCCGCCGAGGCCGCGCTTACCGACTGAATCCGAATATGAAATAGAAAGGGGGAAGTCCCATGAAAGACATCTACCCGTCCCGTCACGCCGAAGTGGCGGAATTTTTGCCGCGGCTCGATCCCGTGGTCCACAGCGACTGGTCCGAGGATGCGCCGCTAAGCCGTGAGCAGGTGACCTGGTTCGATCGCGACGGCTATCTGGTTCTTGAGAACATTTTCTCGGAAGAGGAAGTCGCCTTCCTGCAACGCGAAGCAGGCGCGCTGCTGGTCGATCCTGACGCGCTGGAAGAGGAAACGGTCATCACCGAGCCGGGTGGGCGGGAAATCCGCTCCATCTTCAAGATCCATGCCCAGAGCCGTGCTCTGGCACGCCTCGCCGCAGACGAGCGGCTTGCCGGTGTCGCCCGTTTCCTTCTGGGGGACGACGTCTACATCCACCAGTCGCGTCTCAACTACAAGCCGGGCTTCCAGGGTAAGGAGTTCTACTGGCACAGCGATTTCGAGACCTGGCATGTCGAGGACGGCATGCCGCGCATGCGCGCGCTCTCGATGTCGATCCTGCTGGCGGAAAACACACCGCACAATGGCCCACTGATGCTGATCCCGGAATCGCACCGCACGTTCCTGACCTGTGTGGGACAGACGCCGGAGGACCATTACCGCATGTCCCTGAAACGCCAGGAATATGGCGTGCCTGATGAGAACAGTCTTGCCGAACTGGCGCACCGGAATGGAATCGTCGCGCCGACCGGTAAGCCCGGCACGGTGGTCATCTTCGATTGCAACGTCATGCATGGATCGAACGGCAATATTACGCCGTTCCCGCGCGCCAACGCCTTCATCGTCTATAATGCCGTCAGCAATGCGCTGGAAGCGCCCTTTGGCGTCGAAAAACCACGTCCAGACTTCATCGCCGCGCGCGGTGCGCCGCAGACGATCCACCCTGTCTCCGGTTCGCTGGCGGAAGAGGCACCGGCATGAGGGGCAGTCATAGTGTCGAGAAGGTCGGCGGCACATCCATGGCCTCCACGGCTACGTTGTTCGACAATGTGTTGATTGCCGGACGCAAGGGCATCGACCTCTACAATCGCATCTTCGTGGTCTCGGCCTATGCCGGGATGACCGACCTTCTGCTTGAACACAAGAAGAGCGGTCGGCCAGGCGTTTATGCGCGATTTGTTGCGGACGAAGGCGCTGACGGTTGGCGCGATGCCATGGCGGAGGTGCGCCGGGCCATGCACGACCGCAATGCCGAGATGTTTGCCCGCTCGGAAAGCCTGCAAGATGCCGATGCTTTCGTCGACCTGCGGATCGATACCGTTTCCACTTGCCTTGACGATCTGGCACGGCTGCGCAGTCACGGCCGCTTCTGCCTCAGGGAGCAACTGGTGACCGTGCGCGAACTGCTCGCCGGATTGGGCGAAGCCCATAGCGCGCACAGCACCGCGCTGCTGCTTCGCGACCGCGGCGTGAACGCGCGGTTCGTCGATCTGACGCTCTGGGATCAGCAGGACATGCTCGATCTGGATGAGTGTATCGTCGGGGCGCTCAAGACCATCGATTTGTCGACGACACTGCCTATCGTCACCGGCTATGCCGGATGCGCCGAAGGCATGGTGCGCCGTTACGCGCGCGGTTATTCGGAGATGACCTTTTCACGCATTGCCGTGCTGACGAAAGCGCGTGAAGCCATCATCCATAAGGAGTTTCATCTCTCGAGCGCTGACCCGAAGCTTGTCGGCGCCAGCAAGGCGCGCAAGATCGGCCGAACTAACTACGACGTAGCCGACCAGCTCGCGAATCTCGGCATGGAGGCGATCCATCCTGGCGCGGGGCGTGGGCTGCGCCAGACGGAGATCCCGCTGCGTGTGCGCAACACGTTCGACCGGGAGGATGAAGGCACGCTGATCTGCGGCGACTATGTTTCCGACACGCCCCGTGTCGAGATCGTGACAGGCATTCGCAATGCCCAGGCGCTCCAGTTTTTCGAGCAGGATATGGTCGGCGTGAAAGGCTATGACGCCGCCATATTGGAAGCGCTCACCCGGCACGGGGCCTGGATCGTCAGCAAATCGTCCAACGCCAACACGATCACGCATTATCTGTCCACAGACGCGGCAACGATGACCCGCGTGATCGACGATTTGCACGCCCGCTATCCGGATGCCTCGATCTCCGCGCATCCTGTCGCCATGGTGTCTGTCATTGGCAGCGACATATCGCGCCCGGCGCTGGTCGCCGATGCGCTCGCCGCACTGGCCGACGCCGGGATCAACATTGTCGCGATGCAGCACCAGATCCGCAATGTCGATGTTCAGTTCATCGTCGACGTCGACAAATTCGAATCTGCTATCAAGGCGTTGCATGGGGCGTTCGTTGAAGCGGATGGGGGCAAAGCCGAAACCCAACGCGCAGCCTAGATTTCGCGCGTGCTGGCCGTCATCCAATCCGTTCGCAGCCTGCTGCTCGCTATCTTCATGCTCATGGCGGGAAGCGGGTTCCTTGCCACGCTCATCAGCCTGAGACTGGAGAGCGGCGGCGCGGGCACGATCGCGATCGGCGTGGTTGCCACCGCGTATTTCGCCGGACTGGTGATTGGCGCGGTCCGTGCGGGAGCCATAGTGCGGCGGGTAGGCCATATCCGTGCTTTCGCCGCCTTCGTCGCGCTGCTTTCCGCAAGTACCCTGTCCTATGTCCTGCTCAACGATCCGCTGATCTGGGCATGTCTGCGCCTGGTTGACGGCATCTGCGTGGCAGGCGTGTTCATCTGCCTGGAAAGCTGGCTCAACGAGCGGGCGGATGAGCAGACCCGGGGCAGTGTACTCGCTGCTTACATGGTGGCCCTCTATTCTGGACAGGCCATCGGGCAATTACTGCTGGGAGCGAGCGGCGCCTTGCCAGCCATTCCTTTCCAGATCGCCTCGATCCTCATTTCGCTGGCGATCATCCCGCTATGCCTGACGCGAAGTACCGCGCCGGCGCCCGTTGAGCCGAGCGGCTTCTCGATCCGCTCGCTGTGGTCCGCCTCTCCGATGGGGGCATTGGGCGCGGTCTCAACCGGTCTCATGCTGGGAGCCTTCTACGGCATGGGAGCAGTTCACGTCCGGCGGCTCGGACTGGACCTGACGCAGACCGCCAGTTTCATGATGATCGTGATCCTGGGTGGCGTCGCGCTCCAATGGCCACTGGGACGGCTGTCCGACCGCTATGACCGGCGGCGTGTCATCATCGGCTGCTTTGCGGCCACGCTCGCAGTCAGCGTGGCGCTGGCATTGCTGACTTCGGGTGGATTGCTGCTGATGGCGCTCGGTGCGCTGTTCGGGGGTCTCAGCTTCGCGCTCTATCCGCTGTGCGTCGCGCATTGCAACGACCGGCTCTTCGCCGCCGAACGGGTGGCGGCGAGCAGCCGGCTGGTGCTACTTTATTCCATCGGCGCCGCGCTTGGTCCTGTGGGTGCAGCAATTGTCATGACGTTGGCCGGGACAACCGGACTGTTCCTCTTCGTCGCGCTTTGCGCGGCGATAACGCTGCTCTTTGGCTTGTGGCGCCAGGCCGCAACGGATGCGGTGCCCGCGTACGAGCAGCAGGAATTTCAGATTGTGCCCCGCACGACGCCGGTTGCCTCGCTGCTCGACCCCAACACCACCGAAGATGAACCGGCCACAGGACAATCGCTATGAGCGCTTCCCATGATCTTCCCGATGCCCTTCCACTGCAGCCAGTGACGGACCAGGCAACGCTTCGGCGTGCCATTGCCGCCTCTGCGCTGGGCAATGCGACCGAATGGTTCGATTACGGCATCTATGCCTATGGTGTGACCTATATCTCCGCCGCGCTTTTCCCTGGCAATGTCGACGAAGCGGTATTGTTCGCATTGGCCACCTTCGCCATCTCCTTTCTTGTCCGGCCGCTGGGCGGTCTCTTCTGGGGACCACTTGGCGATCGGCTCGGGCGCAAGTCGGTCCTGGCCTTCACGATATTGCTGATGGCTGGTGCGACCTTTTGCGTCGGGCTGGTCCCCAATTATGCCGACATCGGCTTCTGGGCGCCCACCCTGCTTATCGTGCTCCGCATGGTGCAGGGTTTTTCGACCGGCGGCGAATATGGCGGGGCAGCGACTTTCATGGCCGAATATGCGCCCGACGACCGGCGCGGCTTCTACGGCAGCTTCCTGGAATTCGGGACGCTGGCGGGCTTTTCCCTCGGCGCCTTCCTGATGTTGGCTTTCTCGCTACTGTTGGGCGATGCGGCGATGCACGAATGGGGCTGGCGCATCCCGTTCCTCATTGCGGCGCCCATGGGCCTCATCGGCATGTATCTGCGCTCGCGGATGGAGGATACGCCGATCTTCCGCGAGGCAGGCCACGCCGGCAAGCGAGCGGAGACACAGCCTCTGGCTCTGCTCATGCGGCGGCACTGGCAGCCGATGCTGGTCGTGGGCGGCCTGGTCGTCGCCCTCAACGTGGTGAACTACACGCTGCTTAGCTACATGCCGACTTATCTCCAGCGGCGTATTGGCCTTTCGCCCGACGAGGCGCTGATCGTGCCGATCATCGGCATGCTCTTCATGATGATGTTCGTGCCGCTCGCCGGCGGCCTCTCCGACCGGGTCGGGCGGCGCGTCATGTGGAGAGTGTCGCTGATCGGACTGCTGGTGGCCGTAGTACCGCTCTATATGCTTATGGCGA
>JBAYSX010000032.1:0-8034 GCA_041675905.1 Sphingomonadaceae bacterium
AAGGGTTCATCATCCACCACCAGGGTTCGGATCGTCATTCGGATTTCTCCTGCATGATTCCGCTCATGCCGTCTGTCGTTGTCACAAATTCCAGCGGCGTTTCGATTACCACCAGCAAACCCGGTCCCCTGGCTTTTCCGGATTGAACCAGCGGTGAACTGGTGTTGGGCAGCAGCTCGAAACGATATTGATCTCCCCACGCCTGCGCCAGCCGTTCGCGGATATTGGCAAGGCCAACTCCCGTCCCTTCGTTCGTTGGTCCGGGCGCATGATCCCCCAGGCCCGGCCCCGTATCGGCCACCCGAATTTCCAGCCTGTCGCCAATTGCCCGGGCCGATACATGAATGTCCGCGCCTTCCTCCAGCGGCGTCACCGCATATTTGACCGCATTTTCAACCAGAGGCTGCAACAATAGCAACAGGATTCGTGCATTCAGCACTTCCGGTGCAATATCGAAATGGGCGCGCAACCGGTCTTCAAAGCGCGTCCGCTCGATCTCCAGATACAGGCGCAGGGCTTCCACTTCCTGGGCGACGGTGGCGAAACCCATACGTTCGCCCACCAGCGAATAGCGCAGAAAAGAAGACAGGCGCGATAACATCGTATTGGCGCGTTCTGTTTCCGCCAATAACACCAGAGTCGAAATACTGTTGAGCGTGTTGAAGAGAAAATGCGGGTTTAATTGATAACGCAACATTTCCAGTTGCGCCGAACTGGCTTGCAGGGATACAGTTTTCAGTCGTTCCGCCTGGGCATCCAGCATCAGATAATAGTTGATACCATAATATAGAGCCGTCCACGCGCCCAGCACCGCCAGCGTCAGCAATATGGCCCCGAGAAACTCGATGCCGTGCGGCCGCCATCCGGGTTCGTAAAAGGTCGCGTGCGCCCATACCTCGATCACGGAAAACAGCGTCGAAGCCGCGATCAAAATCACGAGGCTCAGGCTCCACACCAGCACCGGGCGCATGCGGATGATGCTGCGATAGGCCCAGGCCATCAGCAGGGTGATGGAAAACCCGGTAACCGTCACCAGAATCGTGGGCAGGATGAAGGAAACCCCCATCCGGTTGGCCAGTCCGCCCATCGAACGCAAGACGAAATAGCCCGTCCAGCCGACGATTTGCAGAATCCAGAAAGCGCGATTCTTGTCGGCAAAAAAGCCGGGCCGGGTGTGGGCGGAAGTTGCCATATCGCTCTGCGATCTAGGCGTTTCCGTTCGTGACGCCAAGCCGGAAACCGCCGAATGGCCTGTCACATGTTGCAGGATTGTTCCCTGGATACCGGCGGCGATTGACGCAGCACCGGCCATGACGGCATCCGGTGGCTGGCCCTCCGGGCCGACGACGAATCGAAAGGCGGAATCGATGACACCCACGGCGCAGATTTTGCTTCTTGGTTCGGGGGAGTTGGGCAAGGAGTTTACCATTTCCGCCAAGCGCCTCGGCTGTCATGTCATCGCGTGCGACAGTTATGCCCACGCACCGGCCATGCAGGTGGCCGACGGGTCCGAAGTTTTCCCGATGCTCGATGCGGAACGGTTGCGCGCCATAATCGACCGCCACCAGCCAGAATTCATTGTCCCCGAGGTGGAAGCGATCCGCACCGAAGTACTTGCCGATTATGAAACGCGGGGGTTCACCATCGTACCTTCCGCCCGCGCCACCAGGCTCACCCTGAACCGCGATGGCATTCGTGATATGGCGGCGGAGGAACTGGGTTTGCGCACATCGCGTTATCGCTATGCAGAATCGCTTGTGGAAGTCGAAGCCGCTGCTGCGTACACCGG
This sequence comes from Sphingomonadaceae bacterium, assembly GCA_041675905.1. Taxonomy (GTDB): domain Bacteria; phylum Pseudomonadota; class Alphaproteobacteria; order Sphingomonadales; family Sphingomonadaceae; genus Sandaracinobacteroides. The sequence continues at coordinate 1,790 of JBAYSX010000032.1, forward strand.
GTTTCCTTGCGTTGTGAAGCCGGTGATGTCCTCATCGGGCAAGGGGCAGAGCACGTTATGGTCAGCCGATCAGGCCGGCCGGGCGTGGGAATATGCCGTCGCCAATATGCGCGGGGATCGCCGGCGCGTGATCGTCGAGGAGTTCATCCATTTCGATTATGAAATCACGCTTTTGACGGTCCGCACGCGCGACGGCGTTTGCTTTTGCCCGCCGATCGGCCACCGGCAGGAACTGGGCGATTACCGTGAATCCTGGCAACCGACGGCGATGTCGCCAGCGGCGCTCGAACAGGCGCAGGACATGGCCCGCCGGGTGGTCGATAATCTCGGTGGTTATGGAATCTTTGGCGTGGAATTTTTCGTCGCGGGCGAAGACGTCATCTTCTCCGAACTGTCGCCGCGTCCGCACGATACCGGCATGGTCACGCTCATTTCACAAAACCTGAGCGAATTCGATCTGCATGCGCGCGCCATCCTGGGTCTGCCGATTCCGGAAATCCGCCTGTACGCGCCTTCCGCTTCCGCTGTTATCCTGGCAGATCGGGACGCCGAAGATTTTCATTTCACCGGCCTCGCCGACGCGTTGGCGATACCGGACGGTGAGGTGGATGTGCGCATTTTCGGCAAGCCGGAAACCTACCCCAACCGCCGGATGGCTGTAGCACTGGCGCGCGCCGGGAGTGTGGAAGAAGCCCGCAGGATCGCCACAGCGGCGGCAGCCAGGGTGCGGATTCTCTATCCGTCCGTGCGGGACTGAAGAATGAATTTTTCCGGCAAAACGAACAGATCCGCAAAACGCGCCGCGAGCGCCGGGTCGCCCGAAAGGGTTAGCGCGCCATCCTCCACCAGCTCTTCCGGAGGCACCCCACCATAAACGAATGCGGCCAGCGCCGAAGGCCGACCCGAAAAGCAGATGTCGCCATCCGCCGCCGGTCCGCGCGTGATCGCCATCCCCGTTTCGTCAACCCGCCCGAGATATTCGTCGTCCCCGAACCGAAAGCCGACAGTCAGCCGCAAGTCTCCGATGCGGCTCCGGTCGATCATTGTGCGGAAGGATAGCAATATCGATACGCCGCTGATCGGCAGGCTCGCATCATGCCCACGCGATCGCACCGCCCAACGGCCCAGTTCCTGAATGACCGGTTCCGCCTCATATCCCCACTCCGTCAGTTCATAGACCTGAACGCTGGCCGGCGGCGGCAGTTTCCGACGGATGACGATGCTATTGGCTTCGAGATCGTTGAGCCGCTGCGTCAGCACATTGGCGCTGATGCCCGGCAGATCCGCGCGCAAATCGCTGAACCGCCGCGCTCCCAGCATCAACTCCCGCACCACGAACAGGGTCCAACGGTCGCCCAGTAATTCCAGGCCATGCGCCATGCCGCAGGCGTCACGAAACCGGCGCTTCTCCAACGACTTCACACTGTTAGTTATATTTTCCAACTTCATGGTTGTATTCTTTAACCAATACCGCATACTTGTCAACGTCGAGTCGGTTGCGGTGTGGTGCAGCGTTCATGTGCCGCAGGTTCAATATTCACCGAAAGGCTATCGAAATGACCTATATCGACGGTTTCGTCATCGCGGCTCCCACCGCGAAGAAGCAGGCCTTCATCGATCATGCGAACAAGGCCGACAGCGTTTTCATAGAGATGGGCGCGCTACGCGTTCTGGAGTGCTGGGGCGATGATGTGCCCGATGGCAAGCAGACCGATTTTCGCCGCGCCGTTCAGGCCACCCCCGATGAGTCAGTCATTTTTTCCTGGGTTGAATGGCCGGATAAAGCCTCGCGCGATGCCGCCATGGCGCGCATGGAAGAACAGATGAAAACGGACGACCGGATGAACCCGGAGAAAAATCCGATGCCCTTCGATGGCAAGCGCATGATCTATGGTGGTTTCTCGCCCGTCGTCACGCTGGAAAAACCGAAAGGCAATCGATCGGGAGACCATATCTGGTATGAATTGCTGACCACTGACGCTGAAGCCGCGCAAAAATTCTACGCCGATGTGCTCGGCTGGAAATTCGCCGACAGCGGTATGGCCGGCATGGACTATCGCATCATCAATGCCGGCGAGCACGACGTCGGCGGTCTGATGGCCATTACGCCAGAAATGGCGGAGCATGGCGCGAAACCGGCCTGGCTGGGCTATATCGCCGTGGATGACGTTGATGTGGCAATTGGCGATGTCGGGCAGAAGGGCGGGCGACTGTTGATGCCGGCGATGGACGTTCCGATGGTGGGCCGCATCGCCATGGTCGCCGACCCGCAAGGCGCGCCCTTCTATATCATGAAGCCGGCGGGCAAGGAAAAAAGCATGGCGTTTGCCGCCGATCGGCCGCGCCCCGGACATTGCGCATGGAATGAACTCGCTACGCCTGATCAGGCCGGGGCCTGGAATTTCTACGGCGGCCTGTTCGGCTGGAAACAGGATGGCGCAATCGAAATGGGTGAGATGGGCAGCTATCAATTCATTCGCCACGGTTCGGTGGTCGGTGCTATATCGCCCGTGGCTGGCCCCGAAGGCGCGGTCTGGACGCGCTATTTCCGAATTCCGGACATCGATGCCGCCAAAGTCGCAGTAGAAGCGGGCGGCGGCAAGATTGTTGATGGCCCCCACGAAATTCCCGGCGGCGAGTTTTCGATGAATTGCATCGACCCGCAAGGCGCGGCCTTCGGCCTCGTCGGTCCGCGCCGATAAGGAGATTTATCCGGTGATCAGACGGAAACGCGCCACGACCGGAAGAAACGAATATTATTCCAGTTAAACTGAGGCATGGCCATATGTGCGTTGCTGCACAGAAACTGCGCAATCCTTCCGATTTCAGTGAACTCCTGTCAATGCTGCCATCGGACTGACCTGACCGTATCGGAGCTGTTATGCCTGCGATTTTCCTTCCTCGCGCCATGCGTGTCGGCGCTGGTGCCTTGAACGAGCTGCCCCAATCCCTCTTGCAACTTGGCTTGAAGGCGCCGGTTATAGTGACCGACAGTTTCATGGCGGAGAGCGACGTGCTCGACCGTGTGCTTTCCATTCTTGCCGAGGCGGGCTGTGTGGCACGGGCCTATTGCGGAGTCATGCCCGATCCGACTGCAGGGGTCGTTCAGTCGGCGAAGGCCTTCATCCTCGAAGGCGCGCACGACTGCGTCATAGGTCTGGGCGGGGGCAGTTCGATCGATACGGCCAAGGCAGCCGCCGTGCTCGCGGCCCGGGGCGGCGACATCCAGTCGCTCAAGGCGCCTCATGAAGAAAATGCGCCCGGACTTCCGATAATCGCAATCCCGACTACCGCAGGGACGGGGTCGGAAGCCACGCGCTTCACAATCATCACGGATGAAACGAATGAGAAGATACTTTGCGCGGGCCTTGCCTATTTGCCCGTGCTCGCCATCGTGGACTATGAGCTGACGCTGTCGAAACCCGCGCGGCTGACGGCGGACACCGGCATCGACGCCTTGACCCACGCCATTGAGGCCTTTGTCTCCCGGCGCGCTAACCCCTTTTCCGATGGTATGGCAATCGCCGCGATGCGGGCAATCTGGCCCAATCTGCGCCGCGTATGTGAGGAACCGGGCGACCGGGCGTCAAGAGAGGCGGTGATGATTGGATCGCTACAGGCTGGCATTGCCTTTTCCAACGCTTCGGTTGCTCTGGTGCACGGCATGAGCCGGCCGATAGGCGCCCATTTTCATGTCGCACATGGTCTCTCCAATGCAATGTTGCTGCCAGGTGTAACGGCCTGGTCCGCACCTGCCGCATTGACACGCTACGCCGACTGCTCGCGGGCCATGGGTCTTGCGCAAACGGGTGAGGGCGATCAGTCAGCAGTCAGCCGCCTGGTTGAGGCGCTGCGTGATCTCAACCGCGACCTTCAGGTTCCGACTCCCAAAGTCTACGGGATAGATGAGCAGCGATGGAATGAATTGCTGCCGCTCATGGCGGAACAGGCTCTGGCCTCAGGCTCGCCTGGCAACAATCCGCGCATACCTGATATCGAGGAGATCCAGTCGCTGTACCGGCAGGCCTGGGCGTGAATCTCCACTGCGGTCATCACTGGAAATCCGGGAACCAGCAAATGGCGGTGGAGGCAGTCACCTGCGAACCGCTCTCTGGTATGTCATTCCCGTTTTGACGGGAATATAACGGGAAATCTACCATTTTTGGCTCCAGATGCACGACAAGGGAGGCCGCAAAGCCCCAATCTGCACCAAAATTCCACGGGAATTCCCGTACAACAATAACGGGAATCTATGTCCGCTCTTCATGCGTTGGCCGGGATGCTGGCATCGGCCTGCCGGGAATTATGCTTCCCGCCGAGCAGGATTACGCATGCCGTCGATCGAGAACTGATCGAGCAGTGCGAGCATGGCCTCAAGCCTCGCCCGGAGCGCCGTTACTTCCAACGCCAGCAACAGGTCGCGTCGCCCGGCCGCGATCAGGATCCGGGTCAACACCGGGTTTGAATTGCGCATCAGCGCCACCAGGTGCTGTCCGTGCGGCGCATGCGAACCGGCGAACCAATGCTTGACGCTTCGCTCGCTTGCACCTGTCCAGCGCATGGCGGTTTTCACGCCCTGATGAGTCCTCCCCAGATCCATATCCAGAGCTTCCGCTATCATCATGGCAAAGGTCACGTCCTCTTCGTCGAGGTGCAACTTCTTGCCCGTTTTCGGCAACATCTTTCCTCTCCTCGATGGCTATAGTCCAGCGCACGAATACGGCGAATCACAGGAAAGTAGCGAACAGGTCACTCAAATTGAGGACTGAATAACAAGGATTGGAGGCGGCAAAATTGCCGAAATGGAAAGACCTTGAGCCTGATCTGAAGGGAGAAGGAGGTCCGCCCATCCGTGCCGCGGAATATGTCCGCATGTCGACCGACCATCAGAAGTATTCGACCGAGAACCAGGCGGACGCAATTCGTCACTATGCTGCAACCCGCGGGATAGAGATCGTCCGCACCTATGCCGACGCGGGGAAGAGCGGCCTCAGGATCGATGGCCGCAATGCGCTCAAGCAGCTCATTGATGACGTTCAGGCCGGCGTTGCAGATTTCATGATGGTGCTGGTCTATGATGTCAGTCGGTGGGGTCGATTCCAGGATGCCGACGAGAGCGCCTACTACGAATACATCTGCAAGCGGGCCGGGATCGCCGTCGAGTATTGCGCCGAGCAGTTCGAGAATGACGGAAGTCCCGTCTCCACGATCGTCAAGGGCGTCAAACGCGCTATGGCTGGAGAATATAGCCGCGAATTATCCACCAAGGTGTTCGCAGGCCAGGGGCGTCTGATCGAGAAAGGTTATCGGCAGGGAGGCCCGGCTGGCTTCGGGCTTCGCCGAACTCTGGTCGACGAGCATGGGCACGTCAAGACCACGTTGGCGCAGGGCGAGCACAAGAGCATCCAGACCGACCGGGTTATCCTAACCCCCGGCCCGGCCGAGGAGATCGCAATCGTCCGCGAGGTATATCGTGCCTTCGTTCACGACAAGCGTGGCGAGCCGGACATAGCCGATGACCTCAACCGTCGCGGCATTCCAACCGACCTTGGCCGCCCCTGGACGCGAGGGACGGTCCACCAACTGCTGATCAATGAGAAATATGTCGGCGACAATGTCTGGAACCGACGCTCCTTCAAGCTGAAGAAGAAGCGCGTCCGCAACGATCCCGACATGTGGATCCGCGCCCAGGGAGCCTTCGAGGCGATCGTCGAAAGAGACATTTTCGAGGCAGCCCGGGCGATCATCTATGCGCGCTCCTTCCGCCTTTCCGATGATGAGATGCTCTCGACCCTTCGCGGCCTTTACGAACGCGAAGGGCTGCTCTCTGGAATCATCATCGACGAGTGTGACGGCATGCCGTCGAGCAGCGCCTATAGTTCCCGTTTCGGCAGTCTCCTGCGTGCCTACAGCCTGGTCGGGTTCAGGCCCGATCGCGATTACCGCTATGTCGAGATCAACCGTTTCCTGCGCGATCTCCATCCCGACATTCTCGATGAGGTCCTGGATGGCTTTCGAGGCATGGGCAGTGAGATCCGGCAGGAGGACGAGACCGATCGCATCATCGTCAATGGCGAATTCAGTGTCAGCCTGGTCATCGTTCGCTGCACTTCGACGTCCACGGGCTTGCTCCGGTGGAAACTGCGTTTTGACACATCCCTCGGCACCGACATCACCATCGTGGTGCGGATGGATTCCGCAAACCGCGCACCCCTGGATTATTATCTGTTTCCCAGGATCGATAT
>JBAYSX010000033.1:0-7441 GCA_041675905.1 Sphingomonadaceae bacterium
ATCGCAGCGATGGACCCCGGCGTCTTCGCTGCGGCTTCGGACTATGCGAAAGCGTATTTTCCGAAAACCAGTCTGGCGCGCGCCGCATGAACCGCCGTCAGATCGCCAAGGACAATGCTCGCAAGGCCGCTCTTATCCAGCGCCTCAAGCAGCCCAATCCGCCGACAAGCATCGCCTCACTGGCTGCCAGCTACGGACTGCCGGAAACAGAGGTGGCCCGCATTCTCCGTGGCAACGGAGTGACGGCCCATGGCTAGCGCATTCGACGAGCTGGATCCATTCGATGCTGAGTATATCCGCAAGCGATTTCTCGCGGGCGACGCGATGTCGGACATCCGCGCCGAATATCGCGATGGCGACAAGTTCACCTTCTCCCTCAAACGGATGCGGGAAATGCGAGACGAGGTTTTCGAGCCGCTAATTTTCAACCCCGATGCAGTCAAGGAACTGGCTAACGGTGCAGTCCTGAACCCGCTTGAAGTAGTCCGATATCGCCGCCGCACAGGCAGAAAGCCACGCATGGCGCGTCCAGGTCCTACGCAGATCGAGATGTTCGCATGAGCACGCAGGCCCTTCACGAAATCGAGGAAGAGCTTGCCGACCTCTCCTATGATGCGGACGACTACGACATGGATCTTGGCGACAAGTTGCGTGGAATCTCTCGCAGGATCGCCGTCGAAGTTGAGCGGATCAAGTTGGAGAAGCCCGCATGACCTGGCTCTCCATCCGCTTCTGGTGGTTCCGCTGCTGCATCAAGTTCTGGTGCAAGCGCCACCTTGTCCGGCCTGTTCTCAAATGGGCTTCCCGCCATGGGATGATCGCGGGGAGAGCGAGGACATGACCTTCGCCCGCCGATCCATGCCCGCCGACTTCGCGCACTTCGCGCAGGGCAAGTCCGTCAAGCAACTGCGCGCCCACTATCGGGCGGGGGCATCCACCGTCACGCGCTGGCTGGCGCAGAGCGGGATCAAGCCGATTCGGACGCATCACGATATACCCGCCGATCTGGCCGAGCGCGCTAAAGCCACGTCCATCGCCGACATGGCGCGGCACTACGGCATTCCGCCGTCAACGCTGCGCAAGATGCTTAAGCGCGAGGGGATCAAGGCGGCGCTTCACGAGTTCAGGCGGTTCGATGTTCCTGCCGACTTTGCCGAGCGCTGCGCCGAACTCACGCGCACCGCGCTCGCGCGGCATTACGGGCGCTCCTATGAGGTTGTCGCTCGCTGGCTGGCTGAAACGGGCCTGACCCCTCAAGCTTATGTCCCGATCTATAACCGCCCCAAGCTGCGCTACGTGCGCTCGCCCGGTCACAGCAATGTGGCGACGGTCAAGCGCGACACCGGGCCGGAGGAAATGGCCGCCGAGGCGCTGCGCCGCTTTGCCCCGGTCTATCGCTGTGACGAGCAGGGGCTGGCTGCTCAATACGGTAAGCTCTGGCGGCTCGGTAACATCATCATCGATGGCGATGAATTGATTGCGCGGGCCGCGCGGAAGGTGGCGGCGTGAGCAAGTATTCCGCCAAGAAGACGCCTTGCGCACACGGTCACGTTCACGACAGCAAGATCGAAGCTGCGCGCTGCAATGACCTGCACGGCCTTCAGCAGACCGGCAATATCTCGCGGCTCGAAATGCAGCCCGAATTTCGGATCAGCATCGATGGCCGTCACGTCTGCACCTATCGCGCCGACTTCGCTTATTTCGTCTCTGACTGCCGCATTGTCGAAGATGTGAAGGGCGTCCTTACGCCTGTCTACCGGCTCAAGAAAAAGCTGGTTGAGGCGATGCACGGTGTTGTCGTTACGGAATACCCCCCGCGCAACCGTAAGGCGCGCAAGAGCCGGAAGGTGGCCGCATGAACGCCTTCGCAAAACATGGCATCGACCATTTGTCGGCCAGTTCAGTCAATCTCTTCATCAGCCAGCCAGCACTGTGGTGCGCGTCCTATCTGATGAAGAAGCGCCCCCCGGTCGGTCCTGCGGCACATCGCGGCACGGCCATCGAATGCGGCGTCGAAGCCGGATTGTTCGATCCCGATCTGCCCGTCGCTGAATGCCAACGAATTGCCCTGGAGAAATTCCATACGCTGACGCGCCTCTCGGCTGATTCCCGGATCGAAAAGGAACGCGAGGTCATCGCCCCTTCGGTCGATATCGCTCTGGCCGAACTGCGCCAGTATGGATTGCCCGCGAAACCGGACGATGGTCGCCAGCACAAGATGGAAGCGACGCTGGACGGCGTGCCGGTTCCGGTCTGGGGCTATCTCGATTTCTTCTGGCCGGATCATGGAATTATCGGCGATCTCAAGTCCACGGCGCGCATTCCGTCCGAGATCAGCGATGCTCATGCCCGTCAGGGCGCGCTCTATACCCGTCACGGATCGAACCTTCAGGTTCGCATGGCCTATGTCTCGGCGAAGAAGATCGCGGTCTATGTCGTCGATGATATAGTCGCGCACATCGCTTCGTTCACGCGCGCTGCGCAGGCCATCGAGCGCCTACTCTCACTGAGCGACGATGGCGAATTTCTTACCCGCTGCCTCGCGCCCGATCTCTCCAGTTTCTACTGGGGAGACGCCTCGGCGCGCCGGATCGCGGCTGAAATTTGGGGATCGGCGTCATGATCCACGGCCCCAACTGCGATTGGCATCTCGACCAATATCCCTGGGAATGCACCTGCGGGGCGATTCCCCACCAGTTCTCGCCAGAGCGGCGGAAGGCACCTGCTGGGCCAGACCAGCAGATTCAACGAGTGAAGAGGAAATAGTTATGGCTTTCATGGCAAACCCCAACAGCGGCGGCGAAGGCGGCTTCAAGGTCTACGTCAAATACAACGCAAAGGCCGGGCGCTGGTATACCAAGAAGGACGAGAAGGACGCGCCGGAGTTCGAGGTCACCAACATGACCGCGATCTTCGACATGGATAATATCAAAACCGGATGGTTCCTGTTCGCAGCCGGAACGGCTCCTGCAAAGACCTTCGATCCGTCGCTGACCGAGGCTGCTCCAAAGCCGGGTGACGGTTTCAAGCGTGGCTTTGAAATCGACCTGTTCAGCGAGAAAAACCTGCTCGGCGTTCGGGAGTTCGCTTCGACGGCCGGTGTCGTGATCGAGGCGATGAATGCGCTCCACGATCATTGGCTTTCCGACAAGGCCAGCCACCCCGGCAAGCTGCCGGTGGTGAAATGCGTCGGTGTCATTCCGGTCACCGGGGCGCATGGCACGAACTATCAGCCTCAGCTTGAAATCGTGAGCTGGGCTGATCGGCCTGCCGAACTGAACGGTGCTGCAAAGCCCGCATCGGCTCCTGCCGAGGAAAGCAAGGCCCCACCGGCTCATACACCGCCGCCCGCTGCCAAGGCTCCCGAGCCTGCAACTGCGGACGACGTTGAATTTTGATCACAACGGGAGCCGGTGACACAACCACCGGCTCCCTACCACCGAAGCACGAGTGAAGAGGTTTCAATTGGCCACCGTGGTAGCGCCTTTTATCGAACCGGATAGCGAGACGATCAAGGCGCATCTCGATGCCCTGTTTTCACCCTGCGCGGACGAATATCCGCAAGGGCTGATCGAACTGCGCTATGGCGACGGCTTCACCAGTGCCTATTTCAACACGCGCCCCGAAGGGATCGCCGAAGCCGCCAGCTTCGCCGCGAACCGCAACCGGGAAGGCGCGAACGTCTATGTCGGCGTCAATCCGCGCAAGCCCGGAACCAAAGGCCCCGCGCGCGACGAAGACATAGCCATAGCATTCTGGCATTTCGCCGATCTGGACGATGCCGAAGCCGTCGAGATGGCCGGGCAGCGCATGAAGGCGCTCCCGCCGACGATGACCGTCACGACCGGCATGGAGCCGCATCGCCGTCCGCATCTTTATTGGCAGCTTGAAGAGCCGGTCGGCAACATGACGGCCTGGACCGAGCGCCAGCGCGGTATCGCCAGCCATTTCAATGGCGACGCCGTAATCAATCCCTCGCGGATCATGCGCCTGGCCGGGAGTGTCAATTATCCGCCCCAGCACAAGCTGGCGCGCGGATACCGGATGGAACTGACGAGCCTGCGCACGCAATTCAGTGACGAACGCGAGCCGGTCGCTCCCGATGAAATCGCAACTGCCTATCCGGTGCGACAATCATCCGAAAAGCGCGGACAACTGGAAAGCGGACAGACCACGCTGTCGGCCATGCGCGGCACACGGGTTCAGGATCTGCTCGATGCCTGCCTGAGCGGCAATCAGTGGCACAACAATATGATCCGCCTCGTTGCCCATCTGGCCGGGAAGGGGCGAACCAGCGCCGAGATACTGGCGCTGGCTGATCATATCACGTTGCCCCGATACACCGTGGATCAAACCCGCAAGGAGATGTTAACTGCCTTACAGGGAGCCCGGTCCAAATACGACTTCCCCGAGCCGGATGATAACGTCGAGGCCGAGGAAGCCCAACGCGACGAAGCAGACGCCATCTTTCCGCTGCTCGACCTGGACGAGATAGACAAAATTCCGCCGCCGACATGGCTAATCCATGAAATGGTGGCCGAGCATGGCCTTTCGGTGATCTACGGCGATCCGGGTGCGGGCAAATCGTTCATCGCGATAGATATGGCTCTGCGGATCGCATACGGCCTCGATTGGCACGGCACGCCGACCAAGCAGGCCGGTATTCTCTATATCGCCGGTGAGGGCGCAATTGGCCTCGCCAAGCGGATCAAGGGCTGGAAGCGCGAGCACGCGCTGGAAGGAGTCGACGCTCCCTTTTTACTGCTCCCTATCGCAATCCATCTGCTCGACGAAAAGAACCGGGCCAAGCTCCTGCGAACCATCACCGCCGCCACAGAGCGGGCTGGTTTTCCAATCGGTCTTATCATCATCGATACGGTCTCTCGCGCCCTCGCTGGGGCTGACGAGAACGGCCAGGAGGCCATGAGCGCCTTTGTCGCGGCCTGCGATGAAATCCGCATTCATGCCGGTGGAGCCGTGCTCGGTGTCCATCACAGCGGCAAGGACAAGGAAAAGGGAATGAGGGGCAGCACCGTCCTGCTGGGCGGCTGCGACGCTTCGATCAGGATCACGAAATCCGATAAAATAGTCACGCTGAAAACAGAGAAGCAGAAAGACGCCGAGGAAGCAGAACCGATCTACATGGAAATGAGGAAAGTGGCCTGGGCAACAGGACTTGAGGAAGAGCAAAGCACGCTGGTGCCGTTCCGTTCGGAGGCGTCGGCACAACCGGACAAGCAGGAAATATCACGAGAAGCAGTCTACGAGATACTGAAACTGATCGACGAGAAATGGCAAGCCGGTTCGCCTCTCTCGCCTCATCCGCAGGCGAAGCGAACAGGGTCATTCGCTCCTTCGGTGATCTCGGCGAGGTTCGATATCAGCCACAAGATCGCGAGCGATTATATCGAATCCTGGCAGACAAACGGCATCATCGGAATGGAGCAGATTTCTTCGCATTCAAAGGTGAAGGGGCTCCGCGTGCTCGATTGGATCATGCCATGAGAGCGCAAATCATACTGCGGCGAAGTGCGGTGAAGCACGGAAATGCGTGCGGTGAAGCTGCGGTGAAGTGCGGGGAAGCAGTTCGCAAGTCATTGAAATTGCGTGCGGTGAAGTGCGGCGAAGCTGCGGAACTCTCACCCCCCTTAAACCCCCCGGCGCGTGCGCACGCCTATGGGCGCGCACCCGCGCGTAGCAACGTCCGTGCCAGAAAGGACTAGGACATGATCGATAACCTACATCCCGTCGATGAACTACTGCAAAGGCGTGCCGAGCGAAACGCACTCGATGCACGCATTGACGAGCTACGTGGAATGATCCTCTCGATGGAGCCATCGGAGCGCGAGGGCCGAGAGGCTTGCGCCAGAGTGGTAACCCAGCAACGAAGCAAGCTGGACCACAAGGCAATCGTCTATGAGATGGGCCAGAAGTGGGTCGACGAACACTCGGTGAAAAGTGAAATTAGCATCGTGCGGGTGGAGCCACGCACATGACCACCACGCTCCCACCCCCGACCAAATCGATGATCGCCTTGACGATGGGCGAGATCATCAAGACCGTCGACGAGCACGCCCGGCAGGTGAACAAGCGCTGGGGCTTCAATCGGCTTCCGCATCTCGTGCCCCCGGACTGGACCGAGCGGTTCGTGTCGCAGAAGCGGAAATGGGAGCTGGCGTGCTTCGAGTGCGTCGGCTCGCTCGTGCCTGCCGATCTGGAACGGGTGCGCAGGCATGGCGAGGCCATGATCCGGGCTTATGACAAGCTGGAGGAGATCGCGGCCAGTGCCGGGCACGCCAGTGGACCCCCTTCCTGGTGGGAGTTCGAGCTGAAGGACGGAACGCCGGTGATCCTCGTTCGGGACCGGGCCGAGTTGGGGCAGGTCGAGACATCGGGCAGGGCGGTTCAAATCTGGTCGCTGGAAGAGATCGCGGACATCATCGCGAAATTTCCTGACATCAGCCGGGCCAAGGATGCGTTCCCCGGTGCCGAGGTGATTCAGATGCGGACCAGCGCCAAGGTTCACGATGCGTTGAACGACAGCCTGGACGGGTTGCCGTTCGCGGTGGGTGAGTGATGTCGCAGGCGATGTGGTCGCAATCAAGCGGGCTTAGGAGGGCATAGAGTTGGGGAAGGGTCGCAAAAGAAAGCCGGGTAAGCGAGAGAAGAACGGTCGCATCCAGCGTGCGCCTGAGCTTCGCTATGACAAGGGCACGGAGAAGGCGCAGGCCATGCAGGCGCTTTACGGCCCCGATGGTGCGGATGCGATTGGCAGGGCGTTCCGCTCGGGCCTGCTGGGCGAAGGATCGGAAGCCAAGGCCATGCTGGATATGGCCCGATCAATCTCCAACGCTTACTGGCAGGCTTACGAGGTGGGGCCGTATTCCTCTACACTGGCGGACAGGTCCAGCGGATCAACCCCCTCTATTTTGCCCGATAAGGCTCGCAGAAGAGAAAAATGGCTTTCCGGGTGCCTGGATACCATCAAGGCGCTTGGAGCCTCTCAGAGGCGATCATTCTACCAATTGGTGATCGACGTTAATCCCGATCACGGCCCATTGTGGCTGGACAGGCTCTGCTTTGCCCGTCGCAGCAAGGCCATGGAGGTTGATCCGGTTGATGCAAAGTGCCTTGAGCTGGCGCTCGAAGGGCTGGCGTTGCTCGCCAATGTCGAATGTCGCGACCAGCCTTTGCAAAAAGTTGCTTGACGGGGATCGAAGATTATGTTTCTGTGTCATTAATAGATCGTGGCGCATTGCGCTTGAAGGGCTGGGAGCAATCCCGGCCTTTTTGATTCAGAGGTTCCCGCTCTGCTTGGGCGGCGTGGTTCTAGAACACTCCAAGCATCGGGCCTGGAAGGGTTGCGTTTTGGACCGGGCACTTCTCGATCGGCGCAACCCTTCGTCAGCTTAGGCAGGCATCTCCCATCCTGCCTGTTCCC
>JBAYSX010000034.1:0-4915 GCA_041675905.1 Sphingomonadaceae bacterium
AGGAGAAAAGTCTAAATCACGACGCCAAAATATCTTTCCCTGACTGCTTAACGTATCAAGCACAGTAAACAAAGACATCTCACGAACAGATGCGAGAGTAGCCACATCAAAAAACTGTCGAGCCATGACTTGAACCAAAGATTTGAACAAGAATCTAAAAAAAACTCCGGGCTTCGCCCTGCGCGCGGGCTGATGGATAAGCCCTACGGACTTACCCACAACCCACTTGCGGCTACTCGTGTTTTTCAAACACTTAACCACTAAAAAAAATCAATCAACCGTCAAATAGCAACCCAACATCAACATTCACCAACACAAAAGGAACAGCAGATACCTGATGTAGACCATACTTAACAACCAGGGCATCGGTAGAAGACGTCCTGGAAACTATTGCAGTCTCCATCGTCTGAACTTCTTGAATTACCTGCTTGTACGCTGCAATTGTTTGTCGAGTGAGGCCCGCTACTCGGCTGATCGCCGATTGCGTCAATGCTTCGCCCTTTTGTTTCAACAGAAGGCAGGCAGCACGCACTTTAAATGCGGTAGCCTTGTGACGTATGCTATGAGTGCGAGCAGCAGCAAGGCGCTGCCGCTCAGATAAAGGCAAGTTTTTGTCTAACTGCATCACGCCCTGGTGGCAACGCCCAATGCCTGTGTAGCGATCCCACGTCCAACGAGCAACGGATTTAACAGTTGCCTTGAGAGATGACAGAGGCAAGCTATCAGTGAACCCTAGCTTTTGAAAAGTGTTACGTTTATTCGCATAAGCCTCCAACAGTCTGGTGAAAGTAGCGAACGACCCGCGTTCTCGCTCTCGATTGACTATGCTGTAGGCGTAATGGCGTAAGTGTTCAAATAGAATGCAGTGCCGGGAATGCTGTACTTCGTTAAGCCGTGCTCCTTTCCCCCAAGGGCTAGTGCAGATCAGATCAACGTAGTCAGCTAGCTCTCCTAGCTCGTAGACATGGGCATGTAGTTCATGCGTCAACCACCAAGGATGACCAGGCGTTTTGGCCACAGGACCACTATGGAAATCAATGTCAGCATCAAGCTGCGCAGCGAATGCCTCGTAGACAGCCTTCATATACGCGATAGGCTTACTTCGGGCCGCTTCAGTCGTACAAACAGGAGTGATCGCGTAATACAAATGGCTATGGCCATTCTGACGATTGCGAACGATTAGGTTAGGAGCAGGAAGACCGACATCCTCCCAAATCATTGCATTGTTGTGATCGAGATCGAATATCAACCAACTGACAATGCCAGCTCGATTGATTTGCATATAAGGGTAGCGAATGGCATATTCGCGAGGCCTAATTCGAGTGGCCGTCTTATTGTCAGAGCATCGAGGTAGGTAAGGCGCTTCCATGAGTACGCGATTTAGCGCGGTACCTGATTGGAAAAAGCGGTACTCCTGATTACCTTCGGTCTGTGCTTGTATCGCCGTCATAACCCCTCATTACTCGTCTGTAGGGACGAGCGAACACTTGCGTTCTGGGATCGGACTGCATACAATGAACCTTATACGTAGGTTTCAAAGACGCACGACAAAGTAGCTCGCCAAAGCTGCTATGCGTTTTTAAGTCTGGGCTCCCAGCCCGGTTTATATGCAAAGCCCGCTCGCCAAAGCGGGCTTTTGCGTTTCTGATAGTTCAGTTTTAGCTAGTGCTTAGCAAAATCCCTCGCTACAAAAAATCACTCATCGGCATCTAACAACGAGGCCTGCTTGTAGCCCCTCGTTATCGTTTTCGGCACCCAGTGCTCAGTGTTTACATCGAACTTCATGATCCCATAGGACTGCAAAACACTAGCAGCCCCATCAAGACTCTGAAAGTATCGAAGGCCACCACGTGCAGCACCCAGCACTCGATCGTTCATTCCAGCTCGCACTACGATCAAAAGACCTTTATCACCGGTTTCCACTCGGGCGGCTGAAACTGACCCAGCAGCAATAAGTTCCTTCAGGATTTTTGGCGAGACCACACTTGTCGTTGTCATCAACATCGATTTTATACCCCATTCCGCGCCCAATGACAACAATATCCGGTTTCGTTGGTCATGCTGCCAAAATTAGTCTTTGTCTCTATTGTATCAAGACTAAATCAATATTTGATATAGTTATATATATACTTAAGTACATATATATATACTTACTTACCTAAAACGGCTTCCAATGCCTCAATGACGATATCTTTTTCAGTAACCCGACCACCCTTTTTTTCCGATCGCTTAAGTGCTTCGCGACGCAAGCGATCCGCCAATTCTTCAGGGAAATTGAAAATTTTTTGTACCCGTGCGCGACCATAACGGGGCCCGTCATTACCAACAGGCTGTTGTACAGCGGCAGGTAGCGCCGTCACGGGTGCCGATGCCGCCTTCGATTTTTCAGCTTTGTCCGCTTCAGCGCCTTCAAGAAATGTTGTCGGATCTTTGGGGGGTTTGAACTGTGACGTGTTGGGCTTGCCCTTCATACTCATAACAACACCTCATTGAAGAATGCTTCCATTTCAGCAATCGCCGCCTGGTCTCGGCCAAGCTCCTGAACAATAGCACCCTCTCCTATTGCCCTACGAAATGCAACACGTTCACAGACTTTTGTAGGCAACACAGTCAGGCTCTGTTCGTTTAAGAATTCCAGCATCTCTGCGGCGTCCTTTGTCCTCGGATCGACTCGAGTCAGTAGCACGCGGACATCCAACTCAGGGTTGTAGTCACGAGCCAACTCAACAACCTCCAGCAAATCAGTCATCGCTGCTGCATCGAGGTTAGATGCACCCACCGGAATTACTGCACGCTGAGCCAACAGTAACGCAGAGCGCAAACCAACGGAGTCACGACCGCCAGCATCGACAACAACGTGCTCAAAGCCGGTAGCCAATTGCTTACCCTCGCTCAGAATCGCTTTACCCGCAAGACAGGTTGTTGTGGGGGAGGGGTCATATTCTGTCTCACGTCGCCATGCAGCCCAGCTGGCTGCCGAGGCCTGCGGGTCACCGTCAATGAGCAATGTCTTGCCACGACGAGCTAGCATTACTGCTAGGTGTACTGCGGTCGTTGTCTTACCAACCCCACCCTTTGTATTTACACAAGCAAAAATCATTATTGCTCCTATTTATATATACCTATGAGGCCTTTCAACGGCTCGTCGCCATTGGAAGTCCGTCATCCTCCTCGACAAAAATAAGTATATATATACTTACTTATTCTTTGCAATAGCAAACTTTCTAAACGCCGCTGATGTCAGTAGAAATGCCCAACCAATACTGCAAAATCCCATCGCGATTTCTATTCGGAACACGCTAGGAAATCTAGCGTCATCAAGCGTAAGGCAAGGCAATATTCCACTTAATGGCG
Source organism: Sphingomonadaceae bacterium (assembly GCA_041675905.1). Lineage (GTDB taxonomy): Bacteria > Pseudomonadota > Alphaproteobacteria > Sphingomonadales > Sphingomonadaceae > Sandaracinobacteroides. The sequence goes on from JBAYSX010000034.1 coordinate 3,355, forward strand.
AATAGATCGTAGTAGACGTCGAGTTCAAGCACGCACTACTTGCAAGGCGCAAGCCTACTTTTCTAGGCACGGTCCAGCAGCAGCACTGACCTATTGAGGCAATTCTAAGCATATAAATATATATATACATACATAAATATGAAAAGCAACGACAGGGCAGCCAGTCAGAACCATCACAACAGAATATGAGCAGCACAAGAAGGGCCGCTCCATCAGGAGGTTTGCCTTCGCGCTTACACTGAAAAACCCAAATCGTGACCACAACACCATCTACCTCTTGACTGGTACTACGGACGCAGAACACTCTAGGCTAAAGCATGACAAAGCCCGAGGAATCCTGGCAGGAACAAGTCAAGCGACTATCCGGAAAACACTTCATTACCAGCCTGAACTGACCCACACACGAAGATCAAAAAATCTTAGATTAAAAATAAAGACCTTTAATTCATTAAATGGAAATATTTTTGCTGCTAAAGCAATAAAAAGAACTTAATATTTATTTAAGACTTTATTCTTAAAACAAAGAGGAATTATGGACACACAAGAACTGATAGATTTTGTTCAGAGCAATGATGTTGCAACCCGTTTCTTTGATGATTTGGCGCAGCGAGAGAAGAACTATCGGATAACGACCGTAGATCAGGCCAAAATCATTGTTGGAGGAGGAGTAAAGCGCTCCCAGATCATTTCCATGTTTAAAGAAATGGATGCGTTAAATCTGGGAGTTTTCAGAATGGGGAGAAGAGGAGCGAAGTCGCGTTTTGAGTGGTCAGTTTCAATGATTGATGCTGGGAAAGCAACAACTGGAGAGGCTGAGGTAATCGAAGAGCTGGATGCCCTAGAACCAGAAACGATAGAAGAGCTGGAGCATGACGTTGATGTCCTTGAACACAAGTTCCATCTTAGAAAGGGGATGGATCCTATTGTTATTACTTTACCCAGTGATCTGACTCAGTTCGAAGCCAAGAGACTCAGTCAATTCCTTCGTTGCTTGCCCTTTGACCTCGACAAGGATGATGACGATTGGGAATTTCAGTAATAAACGATGTGAGGCACCTCAGGGTTCGTGGGGACCCGTTGGTTTAACTCCGCCTTGTACAGGCCATTAATTGTTTCAGCTAACGCTATTAGCGTAAGCGGCTGGGGAACTACATTCCCCTCCCTGCCTCAAGCGCAAATTTTTTCAGAAACGGCGTCGACGCCGTCAGCCTGAGGTGCCACCCAGTTGTGCGGCAATAGCTCGTCGATCCGGCTGTTCGGGTGTGTCGGCAGACGCGTGAGCACATCCTTCAGATAGGCGTGCGGATTCAGGCCGTTGAGCTTGGCCGATTGAATCAGACTCATGATGGCGGCCGCGCGTTTGCCCGCACGCAATGAACCGGCAAATAGCCAATTGTTGCGATTATGCACAAATTCGCATAACCGAAAAAACTGGTTGTTCTCTGACACACCGGCGGGCGCACACGCCAGTGCGGTACTGTACTCGCTGGTGGAAACCGCGAAGGCGAGCAACCGCGAGCCTTACGCGTGGCTGCGATATGTCGTGGAACGTCTGCCGATG
>JBAYSX010000035.1:0-4189 GCA_041675905.1 Sphingomonadaceae bacterium
CAACAATTCAAGCATAAAGATCTTCTGCCTACTGCTTTTTAAGCTCAGCTTTATTTTTTTACCGGTTTCTCCGTATTTTCCAAGAGGAACAAAATTTGTGTAAGCCGTGTTCGAGTAGTCATAATAAATGGCTATGTCGAAAACATCTGAATCAATTACCTTTTTCCAGAATCCAAGATATGGAAGGATGTTCGGCTGATGTACGCTGAAAATCAAATTACCACCTCCATCTAACTATATTAAAACCTTCTGCAAACCTGCTTTTGATAAAAATTCCGTTATACAATGCATATTTTTCAGCATCTTCCACAAAGCAGGATTTCCTTTTATGCTCCGTTGAGTGCATTTTTATCATATCAATTTTCTTTGCGAGTTGGTCTTCCGTCAATTCGACATAGAGGTTCGGAGTGCTTATGGATCTGCCGGATTTTGAAGTCAAAGCGTAAGGTTGCCACATAGCAACCCTGTCAACATTTCTCGCGGCTTCCATTGTAATTCTGGAAACTAATTCGTGTTCATTGTGAAGCTCATTCAAATTGTGAGTTACAACTACATCAAATCCGTATATTTCTTTTTCCAGTTCTGATACAATTTCATTTCCGCGAGAAATGTTTCCTATTTTTTTACCCAACAAAGCAAGATCTATTCCATATTTATCAGCAACAATACATTGCTCTTTTATTGCTGTTTCTTTCGTTCTTGTGTGCGTTCCGCTGACATATTCTCCGTCAGTTATAACAACGAATTTAACGATTGCTTTGTTTTCAAGAAGCTTCGCAACCAGTCCTCCGGAAGCTATTTCTATGTCGTCCGGATGCGCTCCTACGAAAACATATTTCAGCTTTTCTATCAAAATAAGGTCTCCTGTACTGCTGTCTTCTTGTAGTCTTCAAGTGTGAGTCCTTTTTGCTTCATCTTTGCACTTGATTCGTTTTCAGCATCCCTGTAATCGGTTGAAACATTGCTTTCGATTATTTTGCTCGCAACCTTGTCAAAATGCTCCATTCCTCTTCCAAGTTCCTTTCCTTTTCTGGTATGCATATCATAAACAAAATCTGCGTAATCATCAAGATTCAGTTTATAACCAAGAGCCATTTCATTACATACGGAGCATACAAAGTGGTCCGTTGTCCTATCCTTCTTTCCTCTACAAATCTCAAGAACTATGTAACTTAAAACAAGTCTCCAAGCTCCGTTGTTTGATTTGTAGTATTCATTCATCGCGGAAATGTGACCGTTTATGCTGTTTACAAGTCCAGGATTCGACATGCCAACATCTTCATAAACAACCGTCATGAGTCTGTTCCTTATGTGCGGATACATTCCGCTCGCTTCCATTTCGAGGAAACAAAAAATTGCTTCCTTCTCCATACTTCTTCTTAAAAACTTCTGCATTGCAGACATCAGATCATAAGGGGAATAACCCCTTAGTGTTGGCTTCGCCATTGGATTTTCGGATCTTGCAGGAATCATTTTGCACCTCCTGAACAATTATCATAATAACAAAACTCGAAATTATTATCAAGTTCGTTTTTTCCTAAATTAAAAGAACATCTTACTTAATCGTATAGTATTTTTTTGGTGTTTGCAAATTTTTTGCCATTTTTTTTTAATTATTTTAATGCCTTACAATTTCTCCGCCCCAGACATAAACAGGGAAAACAAGTTCTTTTTCTCCAATACTTAAAAAATACTCCCTCACAAGGTCAACATCAACCTTGATCGGATTCTTGTCTTCTTCACAAGCAAGACATCCTTTTTTTGTAACTGTCACAAAGCTCCACTTTAAAAAGTAATCTTTCTGGAGTTTTACTATCTCCAACTCTATGCCGGATTCTTTTGATTCAATTCTGTCGCATATTTCTTTGACTACATCAAAGTCATATCCGAGACCATAAACTACTTCGACAATTCTGTTGAGCTTACTCATATCCGCACTTCCTTTTTTCTTTCCAATAAGATTTACACCAAATGTATTCTGCTTTGCAATCTCGACACTCCGATTCTACTTTGCTGTCTATTGAGTCCTCGCAAGCTTTTAATGCAAGAACCATAAAGACAAAAACAACAACCAACAAAACAATTTTCATAATAAACTCAAAAAGCCGTGTTATCATTTTGAGATTACTTTCGTTAAACAGTATATCGGGATTCTTAAAAGCAACATAAGCATAATAAATTGAGCTGATTATCTTTCTAAAAAACATTTTCATAAACACCTCCGTCAATCTTCATTTGGAAACATTATCGTCAACACCGGCTCCCCGTGATCTCCGCCGTGAATCATTGACTTGAGCTTTACTGTGTCCGCCTTTTCTCCTGTGTGAAACATAAGAATAGACTCGTTCGGACTTACTTTTATCCTGCGCCAAAGATCTTTCAGCATTATCCTTATTTTTTCCGTTCCGATTTTCTCGTAGCTCGCGATTGTCATTGCAACCGGAACTTTGAATTCCGGCTTTGCTATTTCGGTTATGTCAACCAAAACTCCGTCTTCGATTGCCTGTTTTCTTGTGTAGGCATAAATCAAATCACCAAAAATTTCATTCATTGTTTTCTCCATCTTCTTCATATTCATTTGTTGCTTCAACATATAAATTTATAGCTTCTTCTATGTCCGAAAAACTTACGCCCCTGTCGTCGTCAACTTCAATGGTTTTAAGTATCTCAATCTGAATGGATTCTTCGTTGACTATTCTTTCGTAATCTTCTCTTTTGCCTTCCGGCTGTCTTCCATACATATCCATATCTGAAATCATATCTTTTGCTGCCTGCTTTACATCTTCCGGAGTCCAATCAATTATAATTCTTTTGGACATCATTTCATCAACAAGTTTTTGAGCTTCTTCTATATCAGAAAGAAGCCCTTTTTCGTGTAACATTTCGAGTATTTCTTCATCTACTGCATACATATCAACCTCCTTTTAAGATTTTCCAAAAGCCGTGCAAGTCCTCATAACTCTTTCATCAGCAATCATAGAAACAACTGCTCTTTCGCAAATTCTAAGGGTCGTTTCATCGTCAACTTCATAATAAACATCCCTTTTTTCGTCTGAAACACTTTTCTCAACAGCTTTCAAAGCAACATAAGCAGGTGAAAGATCGACTTTTTCATCAAACATATCCATCATCATTCCGAATGACATTGCCATCAATACGAATTCAGAATCCCCGTTTGTGCCGAAAACTGATTTCACAACATAATACAAACACTTTTTTACAAATTTTTCGTGCTTTGTTTTTCCAAACTTATCAACATACCTGACACAAGAACTTATCAGCGCCTTGTCTGCTGTTTCTTTTCTAATGGCTTGAATTTCTTTCATTTTTTCCTCCAAATTGTTTGTTATGAATATCAGTAATAGTTTCAACAGATCCTTCTATTGTATCGTGCAATCTCGGATCAGATTCATAGCCGAAAAAAATAATCTTTGAAGCTCCGGTTTTTGATTCAAGCTTCTTCTTTTCGTTTTCGTTTGTCTCTACAGGAACTATGTTAAACGGAGCATCGTAAAACCTCGCCTTAAATATTGTTTCAAATACAGCCAAACCAGTCAACCTGTAAAACTTTTCGCTTCCGTATTGAAGAAGCTTTGCCCTGTCCGAGTTCGTTACTTCAAATAAAACAGTAGCTCTGGATCTTCCTTTACTAAGTCTTCCTGTAAGCATAATAAACATCTGAATTGGCTTTTTCTGAATCCTGTAAGTTTCCATTAAACCAATTATCGAAGCCATTCTGTTTTCCAACTGGTGCTTTTTCCACCTACAAGAAAGCGCTATGCCGACAACAAAAACAGTAGCTACGGATTGCTCGACTTTCCTCCTCCTGATGTAACAATCTCTTCTACCTGACAAAAAACCTGCTACATCAACTTCTCCTCCGTCGTAGGTCCTTACATAACTACTCCTCAAACCAATTTCTGTGGTTGTTTTTATCTTTTCCTCGAATCCCATTATTTCATCAACTGTGTCTGCAGTTCCATTTTCAAAATCTTTCGTGTATTTTTCGTAATTTTTAACAGTCAGCAATCCATCAAATTGTCCGTGGCATCCAACAATCGGCATACCTTTACTTTTTTTAGCTATCTCCAAAACAGGCAGTACAGAATCATATACTTCAACGAGATCCTCCGGAAGCTCTGTTCCTTTTTGTGGTCTTACCATATTGACCTCCTCAATGTATCCTGTG
>JBAYSX010000036.1:0-4080 GCA_041675905.1 Sphingomonadaceae bacterium
AGCCTTCCAAGCTGAATATGCGGGTTCGATTCCCGCTACCCGCTCCAAATGCCTGTCCGCAGATGTTTATATTGTCCGGGGCGCTTCTCCCACGCCGGTCATGCGGATCTGGATTAGTCCAGCCGTCCGGGTAGCTACGTCATTAGCCATTAACGCTTTACGCTCGACCCGCGGCGCCGATGTGGGCTCAATCCTGGTCAGGTCGTGGGGAGAAATCCAGGCGAGCAATCGGTCCGATATGCGTCAGGGCGGTCGCTATGTACGTTACAGTTATGTGACAAGGCGCTGCGAGTCCGGCACAGTGCGTTTCCTGCGGGGCAAGGCAGGATGGGGGCGTATCGTGTGGGCTTTTTTCGAGAATCTTGATCGTGCTGTTTTCCATGGGGTAAACGGGTTGGCTAGGCAATCGGCCCTTGCGGATATGGTTGTTTCCGCCATTTCGTCGAACGGTCTGTTCAAGGGCGGATTTGTGATGATGCTGTGGTGGGGGTTGTGGTTCACCAGATCACCCCATGAAACCCGGAACCAGGAACGTCTGATCGCAACTATTTTTCTGGCCATGGTTGCGGTTGCTGTCGGCCGGGGGTTGCAGATTTCACTTCCGTTCCGATTGCGGCCCATCCATGATCCGGTGACGAACGCGAATATTCCATACGGAATGAGCCAAAAGATGCTCGAAGACTGGAGTTCCTTGCCCAGCGATCATGCAGTTTTGTATTTTGCGCTCGCGGTGGGGTTGTTTCGCGTATCCCGCCTGATAGGTGTGATTACTCTTTTGCATGCGGCATTATGGGTTTGTTTGCCACGAATATATCTGGGTCTGCACTATCCGGGCGATCTTGTCATGGGCGCGTTGCTGGGAATTTCGATAAGCTGGTTTTTGATGCGACCGGCGTGCGGACTGGTGCGGGGTTTGCGACTTGGTGACATACACTATCGTTGGCCACAATATTTTTATCCGGCTCTGTTTTTGCTGACGTTCCAGATACCCGAGATGTTCGGGAGCGTACGCGCGTTCGGGCGGACGATCATCCGCGCATCCCAGATGGTCGGTACTTGAACGGATGCGCTCCGCGCCGGTGGCGGAGCGCACAACCGTGACGTTCAGGCGGCCGTCGCCGTTCCTTTCGCGATATCCTTGATCGACACATTATTGTCGGCCAGCAGCGCTTCCGGCACTTCGCGGCCTTCGGCGATCAGGGTGCGCCCGGCCATGAATTCGCCGGCCATGTTCACTGCTTCTACCGCGCGGATGCGGTTGTCTGCGCCCATGTGGAAGATGGCGAACTTATGATTTTCCGTCGAGCCACGAATCACCAGCCGGTCCGAATCGAAGGGCACGCCGGCGATTTGCAGTTTCACATCATATTGATCGGACCAGAACCATGGTACTTCATGCGCCGGTTGCGCTTTGCCCATGATGTCATGCGCGGCACGGCGCGCCTGCTCCAGCGCGTTGGGCACGCTTTCCAGCCGAAACATGCGGTTGCCGTAAATCGGCATCGGTCGCCAGGTCATGTCGCCGACGGCATAGATATGCGGGTCTGACGTGCGGGCTTCGGTATCGACGACAACGCCGCCCGGTTCACAAACGAGACCCGCCTGTTGCGCCAGATCGAGGTTCAACACCGCGCCGACACCTACCAGCGCCGCGTCACATTCGATCACGCTCCCGTCCTCAAGAAGCACGCCTGAGACATGATCGTGACCGGCATAGCCCGCCACCCGCACATCGGTTAAAATTTCAAGGCCATGCTGGCGATGAACTTTGTCAAAGAAGGCCGCCAGCGGCTCGCAGGCGACACGGGCGAGGAGGCGCGATTCGCGTTCCAGCAGCGTTACCTCGGTGCCCAGCGACAGTGCCGAAGCGGCGGCTTCCAGACCGATATAACCGCCGCCGACGATACACAGCCGCCGCCCCGGGCCGACCGTGCTGCGGATGGCGTCGGTATCGGCGATGGTGCGCAGGGTAAAGATTCCCGGCAGACTGCTGCCCGGAATCTCCAGCGTCCGCGCCCGCGATCCAGTGGCCAGCACCAGAATATCATAGCTTTCGCGGGCGCCGTCTTCCACTTCCACCGTACGACTGGCGGTATCGACGGCGACTACCCGGCGGCCGGGGTGCAGATGCACATTATGATTTTCATACCAGGCATCCGGGCGCAGCTTCAGCGACTCCATCGTCGCCGTACCCTTCAGATAGGCTTTTGACAGGGGCGGGCGGTGATAGGGTGCGATGGGCTCGTCGCCGTAAAGCGCAATCGGCCCCTTGTGGCCCGCCTGGCGCAGGCTGAAGGCCATATTGCCGCCGCCGTGACCGGCACCCACGATGATGATACGCGCCTCGGTGTTATCGGTCATTATCCTGTCCTTTTCTTTTTTGCGTTTGAGACGCAAATTGTGCACATATACAAATAGCTAACGTGTATCAGGCTACCAGCCGCAGCCCTTGTTCCGCAAGCGGGTTCAGGGGTTCGATGCGAGCTGCGGCGATACCGGCCATTTCAGGCAATTCCGCCTCTATGCCCGGCGGAAGCGCGAAATCGCCGCCCAGCCATAGCTGCGCCGTGCCGCCGGTGCGGAGCGGCACGTGAAGCTGCACAACCGATCGTCCCCCCCTGGGCAAGCGCGCCGCCAGTTCGGCGGCGAGATCTGGTGAAACGTCGCGCACGAGATCCACCGTCAGCAGCGCGCGGACATTTCGACTCAGACTTTCAAGCGCAGTCGCGCCGCGAATGGTCAGGCGCGGTGCATCATCCCCTTCGCGCCATTGCAATTCCACATCCAGCAGCAACGGCTCGCCCGCGGCGGCGGCATTTTCGAGTATGGCTTGCGCGTCCGCCTCGAAACAGGTGGCGCCCCACGCGCCGCTGGCGTCGGTGAGGTCGGCCATCATATAGCGCCGGTCCGGCCCTTTGCCCTGTGGCACGCGCCAGCGGAATTCCTCCACCAGACCCGCCATCCGCACGGATTGTCTGGTGCCCGGCATCGCGCGGCGGGCCAGCGCCACATCGGCGCGCAAAACGCCGTAGGTGGCGAGGACCGCCGCATGCGCTTCCACCGGATGACCGGCAAAAAAGAAGCCGAAGGCTTCATGCTCGTGCGCCAGCCGCTCGCCGATATTCCATGGTTTCACATCGGGCAGCGGCAAGGTTTCGGGCGTGGTTTCCGCGCCGAACAAGCCGCCCTGGCCTGTCGTACGCTGATCGGCGGCGCGGGCGGCGGTTGCCAGCAGCAGTTCGGCTGCGGCATGGGCGCGCGCCCGGCTCGGTTCCAGGCAGTCGAACGCACCGGCGCTGGCCAGCGCCTCCATCTGGCGTTTGTTAAGGGCGCGCGGGTCGATACGGTTGGCGAAATCGTCCAGCGATCTGAACGGCCCGTTGGCCTCGCGTTCGGCGACGATATCGGCCATCGCGCCTTCGCCCACGCCTTTCAGCGCGCCCAGCGCATAGCGCACGGTCAGGCCATTTTCGCTGTCTTCCACCGTAAAATCAGCGCCCGAACGATTGATGCAGGGTGGCAACAAGGGCGTGCCCAGCCGCTGCATATCGTCGACAAACACGGCCAGCTTGTCGGTCATCGAAATGTCGTAAGCCATCGACGCCGCGTAAAATGCCGCCGGATGATGCGCTTTAACCCAGGCCGTTTGCAGCGCCACCAGCGCATAGGCGGCGGCGTGGCTCTTGTTGAAACCATAGCCGGCGAATTTATCGACGAGGTTGAAAATCACCTCCGCCTGGTCGCGATCGACGCCATTGGCCAGCGCGCCGTCGATGAAACGGGCGCGCTGTGCATCCATCTCGGCCTTGATCTTCTTGCCCATGGCGCGGCGCAGTAAATCGGCCTCGCCCAGTGAATAGCCGGCGAGGACCTGGGCGATCTGCATCACCTGTTCCTGATAGATGATGACGCCATAGGTAGGCTTCAGCAGCGGCTCCAGCATCGGGTGCAGGTAATCCGGCTTTTCGCGGCCCCATTTTCGCGCGGCGAAGCTGGGGATATTGTCCATCGGACCGGGGCGATAGAGAGCGCCAAGCGCAATGATATCTTCGAAAACGGTTGGTTTGACGAGGGACAGCG
>JBAYSX010000037.1:0-3626 GCA_041675905.1 Sphingomonadaceae bacterium
CGGGTTCCATTTCATCTACATTGAAGTCGATGGGATTTGGAAATCCATGACGCCCAATGTCAAGGGAGGCCGAGGAAAGGAAATTTCCGCCCGTCAGGGAGCCGTTTGCATCCTGCGCCCGAAGGTCGGAGTGGTCGGTATGGAGACCGTTATCCAGCACCCCCACCCGCGCCCAGCCGCCTGCGCGGGCCCATGCGGCGGGAAAGCTCATGGCACCGATCCAGTATTGGGTTGCAACTCCTTGAGTGGTGGGCGGCGTCTTGCCGGGGGCGCCAGGGCGCAGGCTCAGTTCCACCTTGATCGGTACCTTCGCATGCCTGACGAAATCGTCGGCGAGCAGCGCGGAGACGGCGGCTTCCGTATCGGCACCGGGCGGGTATCGCACGACGATCATCTGCTCCAGGCGCGCTCTCGGCAGTTCCCGGTTGGCATCGAGATAGGCTTTGAAATCTCCCTTTGCCCGGAATGGATGCGGGATGAAATACTGAACGGATTGCGGGTTCTCCACGGACAGCGCACCGAGTGGCGGAGGGAGCCCGCCTGAAGGATCAAACCCGTTGATGACACCCTCTGGACTCGGGCCTTGCTCGGATCGAACAAGTTCGAAGATTACCAGTGTATTTTCTATAAATTGTGCATGAGCGGGCGGTGAAATAGTGATGGGTGCGACAAGGAAGACGCTTAGGAGAGGCTTTGCTGATATTCTTTCTCGAAGAGCCGTCACTCCAATAATGATTCCGATTAGAATTAACAGCAAGATATTGCTAGTCGCTGATACTGTCACGGATGGTGGCGTCCCCCGGACTTGAAGATTTGCCTGAGAGATTGGCGGCAAAATTGGATAGCTCGGACTGCTCATGCTTCGGATTCGTATTCTAACAATATAGCTTCCCTCGGGGAATCCGCCTATATTTTCGGTGATTGTATGTGGCTGAATCATGCAAAACAATGGATCGGTTCTTTCTGATCCCGTAATGATTATATCGATTATGTCACCGTTCCTTTGCACCTCGACAAAGGGGTAACCTGCAGGTGGGTATGCGAAGCCGTGGCAATATCCTGCCCTTACCGACATATCGACGGGCTGTCCCGCATAGGGCTGGGCGGGTGAGAAGGTCGGCGGATCGACGAACGCCGAGGCGGACGCGAACGGCAGCATGAGCAGCACGAGGACCGTCGTCAGCGCCCTCCGGATGCGAACATGGGCGGTTTTCATCAGGGTCTCTCCTTGCGATGGCGGTGCGCGGTCGAGTCTACGGCACTTCTTGCCTTGATTCGCGTTCCGGATCAATCATTTGGCCGGACAAATCCCGACCAGAGTAATGATTCCTGCAAGCAGCAGCAGGGATATGGTCGTGCCCGCCGGCACGATGGCGGGCGGCGGAGGGGCGCGCACCACGAGGCTGGCCTGGGAAATGGATGGCAGAACGGGATAATTTGGGCTGCTGATGCTTCGGATTCTTATTCTTACAATATGGCTTCCTTCGGGAAGCGTTCCAATATTAAATGTGGTTACGTATATAGGAATCATGCAGAATATAGGGTCTGTTGCGGCTATTCCTGTGATGATCGCATCAACAATGTTTTCGTTTCTTTGAATTTCGATAAGAGGATGGCCGTCAGGCGAGTAGGCGAAGCCGTGACACACGCCAGCCCTTACCGACATATCTATCGACTGCCCCGCATAGGGCTGGGCGGGTGAGAAGGTCGGCGGATCGACGAACGCCGAGGCGGACGCGAACGGCAGCATGAACAGCACGAGCGCCGTCGCCAGTGCCTTCCAGATGCGAACATGGGTGGTTTTCATCAGGGGCTCTCCTTGCAATGGCGGCACGCGGTCGAGTCTACGGCACTTCTTGCCTTGATTCGCGTTCCAGATCAATCACTTGGCCGGACAAATCCCGACCAGAGAATGATTCCTGCAAGCAGCAGCAGGGATATGGCCGTACCCGCCGGCACGATGGCGGGCGGCGGAGGGGCGCGTACCATGAGGCCGGCCTGGAAAATGGGAGGCAGGACGGGTGCCCGTGCTGCCGCATTCCGCGTCATCACCTTGGGCAACCCTTGAGCGAAGCCGCCGAAAACCTGCTGGAAAAGCTCAAGTCGCTGCCGCCGCAGCGGCTGGCTGAAGTCGCCGATGTCGTGGACGTTCTGCGCGTCCGTGAGGAAAAAACGCGCACCCGGAGGATGGACGGCTTCGCCGCCGCGCAGCCGCCGCTTTCCCCCGAGGACATCCAGGCCGAAATTGCCGCCGCCCGCGCGCAGCAGCGTGCCGCGAATGCGGATCGTCGCTGACGTCAACATCGTGCTGTCCACCCTGCTCTGGGACGGAGCGCCGCGCGCGCTGCTGGATTCCGCCCGTCATGGCCGCATCGCGCTCTTTACCGGCGCTGCGTTGATGGCCGAACTGGAAGGCGTGCTTTCCCGCCCGAAACCGGCGAGTCGTGTGGCGACGCCTTCATTCATGCACCTGCCTTGCGGCAACCGCACCGCGACGCGGCTGCGGGAGAAACCACCCGGAAGATCACCCGTCCGCAATGTCATACGCCGGCAGCTTCTTCTCCACCGCCGCGTTCTTCAGCGTGACGTAAGCCGGCAGGCCGTCCTTGCCGTAGGGCGGCGGTGCCTCGCCGCGGATCAGCGGCTCCAGGTACCGGCGCGCAGCCTCGGTGATGCCGTAGCCGTCCTTGCAGATGAAGTTCTTCGGCAGCTTTTTCTCGTGATTGGCGATTTTCGCCAGCGGTGCCGGCTCGATCTTCCAGCGGTAGGGTGCGTTCGAGGTGCGCACGATGGCGGGCATCACCGCGTTCTGCTCGGCCAGCGCGAGCTTCACCGCGGCCTCGCCCACCGCCAGCGCGTGGTCGAGGTCGGTCTTGCTGGCGATATGCCGCGCCGAACGCTGCAGGTAGTCGGGCACCGCCCAGTGCTGCTTGTAGCCCAGCTTCGCCTTGACCAGCTGCGCGATCGCCGGGCCGACGCCGCCCAGCTGGGTGTGGCCGAAGGAATCGACCGTGCCGGCATCGGCGAGAAAGCGCCCGTCCGCACCGCGCAGCCCTTCCGACACCACCACCACGCACCAGCCCACGCGCCTGACGGTGTCATCGACCCTGGCGAGGAACCTCGCCTCGTCGAAGGGGATTTCCGGGAACAGGATGATGTGCGGCGCCTCGTCCGCGCCCTTGCCGGCCAGGCCCGCGGCGGCGGCCAGCCAGCCGGCGTGGCGGCCCATCACTTCCAGCACGAAGACCTTGGTGGAGGACTCGGCCATCGAGGCCACGTCCAGCGCCGCCTCGCGCAGCGAGACCGCGGTGTACTTGGCGGCCGAACCGAAGCCCGGGCAGCAGTCGGTGACGGCCAGGTCGTTGTCGACCGTCTTGGGCACGCCGATGCAGGCGAGCGGATAGCCGAACTCGCGCGCCACCTGCGACATCTTGTTCGCGGTGTCGGCCGAATCGTTGCCGCCGTTGTAGAGGAACCAGCGGATGTCGTGCGCGGCGAACACGTCGATCAGGCGCTCGTAGCGCGCGCGGTCGGCCTCGATCGTCTTGAGCTTGAAGCGGCAGGAGCCGAACGCACCGCCCGGGGTGTGCGCCAGCGCGCGGATCGCGGCGATGGGCTCCTTCGAG
>JBAYSX010000038.1:0-3376 GCA_041675905.1 Sphingomonadaceae bacterium
ATATAATAAACCACCGGCACAACAATAAGCGTCAGGAACATGGAGCTAATCAATCCTCCGATCATAACCCAAGCAAGACCGTTTTTCCATTCGGCTCCGGCTCCGGTTGCTAATGCGATGGGAAGCATACCTATTACCGTTGAAGCCGTTGTCATCAGGATCGGACGGAATCGTTGTCGAGTTGCCTCAATGAGTGCGGCTTTCAGTTCCATGCCTTTTTCTTTCGACTGATTCGTGAAATCGACCAGCATAATGGCATTTTTGGCGACAAGCCCTATTAGTGCCAATAAGCCCAGCAGGGTAAACAGGTTGAGGGTATCCATTGTCAGAGCCAAAGCGAGCAACGCGCCGATGATAGCCAAAGGAATAGAGATCAGGACGACAAATGGATACACATAACTATTATAGAGCAAAACCATTATGAGGTAAACCAACAGAATGGAAATGATGAGTGCTATTCCCATTGTTCCAAAACTTTCATCCTGCATTTCAAGTTCGCCACCGGGAACTATCGTGATGTTTTCCGGCAAATCGAGGGAGTTTATTATTTGGCTGATGTCCTGCCCGATGTCGCCGATAGGACGACCTCCGACCTGACAATTCAGCGTTATGCAAGCACTACGGTTACGGCGTTCCAGAATGCCCGGCGCATTGGTTTCTTCTATCCGTGCAAACTGTTTCAGCTTGACGGTTTCGCCGGAGGTATTTATGAACGTGAGATTTTCAACGTCTGCCGTACTCCTTCGGTCAAAATTATCGAGACGTATGTTGATGTCGTATTCATATTCGCTCTGCCTGAATTTGGCATCATTGTTTCCGGCGAATGCGTTGCCCAACGCCAATCCCAGCATTTCAAAAGGAACTCCTAAAGCCGCCATCTTTTCACGGTCGGGAATGATGCTGATTTCGGGACTGCTTTCTTCTGCTGACAGTTTGGGATCGACTATGCCTTTAACGGAGCGGATATTGCGGAGAAGAAGATCGGCCGCCATGCGCACGGAATCAATATGATTTCCGGTAATGTAATACTGTATCGGAGCTTCGTCGATATTACCCATGATGTCGGTCGTTGCCACCCATATTTGCACTCCGGGTATATGTTGTTGCAGAAAAAGTTTTGCTTCCCGTGAAAAATCGGAAGTTGAAATATTGCGCCGATTATGCGGAATCATCTTTACCCGCAAATCGGCTAAACGGGCTTGCGGTTGTCCGTTTTCTTCCGCTCCAACGGTTGTAAATACAGTTTCGACCAACGGACTGCTTCTCAAAATGTTTTCAGCTTGGTAAGTGATTTGGTTGGATTGTTCGATGGTAACATCGCGAGGCAGTTCGAGTTTCATCACAAATTGTCCCTGATCACCCATCGGAGCAAAATTACTACCGATAAAACCGAATGCTATCAGGCTTACGGAACCTATCAGAGCCGCCAAAGTAATACCCAACGTTATCAGTTTATGCGATAAAGACCACTTTAACAGGTTTGAAAACCAACCGGCCATTCGCGCGATCCGGTTTTCAAAAGCCTGAATGCCTTTTCCGATAAAGCCTTTGCGGTCGAACTCGTTTATTTTCCCAAAGCGGGAGTAAAGCAGGGGCACAACGGTAAATGAAACCAACAAACTGAACAAGACGGCGATGGCGATAGTAACGGCAAATTGACGGAATACATTGGCAATAATCCCCTGTGTCAGAGAAATGGGGATGAACACTACTACCAGCACCAGAGTAATGGAAACGATTGTACCGCCTATCTCACAAAGTCCATCGTATGACGCCTGCATTCTGTTTTTTCCCATTTCCATGTGGCGGTGGATGTTTTCAATCACGACAATGGCATCATCGACCAGAATACCGACCACCAGTGTTATGGCTAACAGCGACATCAGGTTCAAGCTGAATCCGAGCAGATACATGACAATGAACGTGGAAACGAGCGATAGCGGAATGGCTATGGAAACAATAATGGAATTTCGCACACTGCACAAAAATAGCAGCATTGTAAAGGCTACCAGAATGATAGCTATTACAAGGTCTATCATTACGGAGTTGGAGGCTTCCAATGTAAATTCGGCGTTATCAGCCGCTATCGTGAAATGTAATCCGGAGGCTTCGTTTTCCGATTCCAGCGCATTCAGTATTCCGCGCGTGGTTTCGGATATTTCTACGGTATTGGCATCGGCAGAACGTTGCAGGGTGATACCGATAGACGGTATTCCATTTATCCGATTAAGGGTTTCGACCTCCTTGCTCCCGTCGTGTACGTCCGCAACGTTTTTTACCTTCACGGCGGTTCCGTCGGGCATATACTTCAATATCACATTCTCAATATCGGCAAGGCTGTTATATTTCCCCTGTAAACGGATTTGCGTTTGTTTATTGTCGCTCTTTATCTTACCCATAGGAAAATCAAGGTTAGAGTTAATCAATACATTACTAATATCGAGAATAGAAAGCCCGTATGCCGCCATTCTTTCCTCATTGATATTTACCTGTATTTCACGTTCATTCCCACCGATAAGTGTAACCTGCGCCACACCCGGTATTCTCTCCAAAGCAGGTTTTATTTCGTGGTCGATGAAGTCATAAAATTCGGTTTCGTCCATCTTGGCAACCGCCCCGATGGTCATAATGGGAATATCCGCGAGGCTGAAATCACTGATAGAGGGCTCTTTCACGCTCTCCGGCAGGTCGGAACGTATGGCATTTACCTTTCGCTGTGCATCCCGCAGGGCTTTATCCAAATCACTCCCGGCCTTTAATCGGATAGTTACCAAAGAAAAATTCTCTATTGAGGTCGAAGTAATTTCATCAACTCCTTCTAAGGAAAAGAGAGCATCTTCGATCTTTTTGGTTACAGAGTTTTCCACTTCACCGGCTCCTGCTCCGGGATACATTGTACTGACGGAAATAACGTCAAATTCCATACGGGGCATTAATTCCCTGTTAAGTTGCGTCAAAGAATAAACACCGAAAAAAGTGAGTATAATAAACAGCACCACAACCGTGGTCGGACGGGTGATTGATAGTTTTATGAGGTTCATGTTTTATCAGTTTAGAATGGTAACCTGCGTGCCGTCAATCAAATTGATTTGCCCGCTTTTAACAATGGTATCATCGGGCGATATACCATCGGTTATTTCAATATATTCTCCGTCCGAAATGCCAACCTGTACGGCTATCTTATAAGTTCTGGAATCCCGTATTACAAACACATGAGGGGCTTTTAGTCCGCCGACAATAGCTTCCCGGCTTATTATAGGAGTGCTACTGTCAGTCCCGCCCACATTAAAAACAGCGGTGGCGAACATACCGGGTTTTAGTTGAGGGTCGTTCAATGACAATTCGACCGAATAATAGAATTGGTCGTTGCTTTTAG
>JBAYSX010000039.1:0-3337 GCA_041675905.1 Sphingomonadaceae bacterium
AACTGCTGGTAGTTGATGGGGGTGCGCACAGGACCCTGGCGACCGCCACCGCGGTAATCGGGTATGCCCGATTCGGTGCTCAGGCCAGCGCCGCTCAGCACCAGCGTGCCCTGCCCCTCGAGCAGCTGCACCAGGTCGGCCACGCCGTGCGTGTGCTGGCGCCCGTCCGACACCGGGGTGGGTGGCTGCCTGATGATCATTCGCCATGCTACGGCGACGAGCAGGCCGAAGGCCAACGGGGCGCCGAAGGCCAGCGAGGGTAGGCCCTGGCCCAGCATGTTGCGGCATGCGCCTACGCGCTCAGGGACACGAACCGACCCAAACAACATAGGCACTTGCCTAAATAGATGACCATGCCGGTGTCTCTGGGCTGTTAGCATCTCTCATGCTTAGTACCGATAGTTACAGCGCCCTGCTTGAGCAGGGCCGCAACGCCGGTGCCGACTTCGCGGAGGTCTACGTGGAGCGGTGGCGCCGCCGCGCGCTGCGCACCATAGACGGCCGCGTGGAGGAAGCCACCAGCGGCATCCAGCTCGGGGCCGGCGTGCGCCTCTTCTTCGGCGAGGACGTCATCTACGGCTACACCAACGACCTGACGGACGCCGCCCTCGGCGAACTGGTCGCTAGCCTCGCCGGGCTGCGCGGCGACACAGCTGGCCGCCCCGACAGCGCGGGCCGCGGCGGTATCGACCTGCGCAAGCTCGATGGCGGACCCAACATCCATGCGCCCACCGTGCCGTTCGAGCGGCACGACAAGCGTTGGCGCCTAGAAAGGCTGCGGGAGATGGACGCCGGCGCGCGGGTATCGCCCCACATCAAGCAGGTGGAAGGCACCCTGCTCGAGTGGGAGCAGGACGTCTGGATAGCCAACAGCGAGGGCGCCTACGTGGAGGACCGCCGCGTGCGCACCCGCCTGATCGCGCAGGCCATAGCCGCAGACGGCGCCGACACGCAAACCGGCCACTCGGGTCCGGGGCTCTCCATGGGCCTTGAGCTTCTCGATAAGTTCCCGCCCGCTGAGGTGGGCAAACGCGCGGCCGAGATGGCGCTCACCAACCTGCGCGGCAAGCCCGCGCCGGCCGGCACCATGCCCGTGGTTCTGGGGAACGGCTTCGGCGGCGTCATCTTCCACGAAGCGCTCGGTCACCTGCTGGAGACCACGGGCGTGGCGCGCAACGCCTCCGCGCTCAGCGGCATGATCGGCCAGCAGATCGCCAGCCCGGTCGTTACGTACGTGGACGACGGCACCACCGCCAACGGCTGGGGTTCCTCGCGTTTCGACGACGAGGCTGCCCCCACCGAACGCACCGTGCTCATCAACAAGGGCGTGCTGGAGAGCTACATGGTTGACCGCTGGGGCGCCCTCAAGACCGGCTACCGCCCCACCGGCTCCGGCCGGCGCCAGGATTACACCTACGCGCCCACCTCCCGCATGCGCAACACCTTCGTCACCGCCGGCGACACGCCCAAGGAGAAACTGTTCGAGGGCATCGAGCTGGGCCTCTACGCCAAGACCCTCGGCGGCGGCCAGGTACGGCCCGGTTCGGGCGAGTACAACTTCGCTGTGCGCGAGGGCTACATGATCCGCGACGGCGAGGTGGCGGAGCCCGTGCGCGGCGCCATGCTGCTAGGCAAGGGCCCCGATTCCATCAAGAAAATCGTGGCCGTATCAGACGACGAGGCCAACGAACCGGGCATGTGCGGCTCCATGTCGGGCTCCTTACCCGTGGAGGTCGGTCAGCCGCACCTGCTGGTGAGCGACATCGTGGTCGGGGGCGAAGCGTGAGCCGGCGACCGGCGGGCGCTGCGCGCGAGGGAGGCGAAGCGTGAAAGTAACCGAAGCCAAGAGCTGGCTGCTGACAGAGGCCGCCAAGCGCGGCGTGGACCTCGAGGTGCTGGCCACGAACCAGAGCAAACTAACCATCCAGGCGCAGAACGGCGCCGCGTCCGACGTCAGCATGGCTTCCAGCGGCGGCATCGGCCTGCGCGTCGTTACGGGCGGCCGCGTGGGTTACGCCTACAGCGAGGAACTGACCGAGGACGCGCTCAACTGGACCCTCGACGAAGCCATCGGCAACGCCGAACTGCAGGAGCAGGGCCAGGCCACGCTACCGGCCGGCGCGGCGCTCGGGCGTCACGAGCTGGTGGACGAGGGCCTCTCGGCCGCGCTGCAGGAGAAGAAGGACACCGCCATAAAGGTCGAACGCGAGGTGGCGCAGGACAAGCGCGTGCAGGCCGTGCAGTACGCGGGTTACTCCGAACGCCGTTCGGAAGTCGAGATCGGCTCCACCAAGGGCGTCGACGGCGCCTACAGAGTGGGTTACGCATCGCTCTTCACGGCACTGGTCATGCGCGAAGGCGACAGCGTGAAACAGGGTTACGAGGGTGAAGCCAAGCGCGAGTTCCACCAGCTGGACCCCGGCCGCACCGCGCAGGAGTCGCTCCGCAAGCTCGGCCGCCACCTGGGCGCCAAGCCGCTCACAACGGGCCGGCGCCGCGCCATCTTCGAACCCGACGTGGTGGCCACCCTGCTCATGCTCTTCACCTACGCCGCCTCCGGTAAGACGCTCGCCGAGGGGCGCAGCCGCCTGGCGGGCAAGTTGGGCGAGAAGATCGCCTCGGACCTCGTGACCATCGTGGACGACCCCACCCTGCCCGACGGGCTCGGTAGCCGGCCGTTCGACGCGGAGGGCAGCCCCGCCGAGCGCCTCGTGATCCTCGAGAAGGGCGTGCTGCGCTCGTTCATCCACAACTCCGACACCGCGGCCCGCACGCAGCAAGCGAACACGGGTCACGCGGCGCGCAGCTACAAGGGCACGCTCGACGTAGCCACCAGCAACCTGCTCCTGCTGCCCGGCAGCGGCGTTACGCGCAAGGACGGCATCCTCGGAACCGACCTAATGGGCGTGCACGCGGGCGCGAACCCCATCACCGGGGACGTTAGCGTGCAGGCCATGGGCCTCGAACTGGTGGGTGGCGAGGAGCACCCGGTGGACGACTTCGCTATCTCGTTCAACCTCTTCAACCTGCTGGAGCGGGTAGAGGAGGTCGGCAACGACGCGGAGTGGGTCGAAGGCTGGAGCGGCGTCTCGAAGGTGCCGAGCCTGGCCGTGCCCGACGTTAGCTTCGCCGGAGCCTAGTCGGCATCGGCCTCAGCCGAGGACTTGCCGTCTTCGGCCCTGAGCTTCGCGTCCTGAACCTGGTCTTGCTCGGCTCCGGCCGTCACTGCGGTGGCGGCCGGAGCTTCGTTGTGGCTGGGCGCTTCGTCGGTGGGCGCCGAGCGCGCCACCACCTCCACCTCGCGCTCCATGGCCTCGAAGCGCGGCAGCCGCTTGAG
>JBAYSX010000040.1:0-3314 GCA_041675905.1 Sphingomonadaceae bacterium
CGGCCCCCTGTGCGCCTGCCATCCTCCTTTTTTAATGGGTCCCGGCAGAGGGGTTTTTTCCCAAAAAAGGGGGGGGGGGGCATATGTAGGCCGCCCCCCGCCCCCCCCCCCGTGTTCAGAAGATATATGTCAGGCGAGAGCCGCGCGGCGGCGCAAGCCCGCGCCAACCATGCCGAAGCCCGCGATCAGCATGGCCCAGGTGGCCGGTTCCGGTACCGCGACGACTTCCGCGCCCCCGCCGCCGCCCCGGGAGGACAATGTCACGATACCCGTCACGCTATAGGCGCCGGCGCCAAGCTGATAGCTGGCGGAGCTGAATGCGGGTGATGCAAATGCGGCGGCATAATCGTCACTGACATTCGAGCCAGCTACAGGGACAGAAGTGAGACCGTGGCTCACCCCGTTGATGAAGATTTCGAACTGGTCCCCGCTGAGGAACGCATCCGTAATTTTGAACACGCCCGGTCCGGTCAATGTGAAGATGAACGGTTCGTTTTCGATGGCTGATCCGGCGCTGCCGAAATTGAACGCCTGCCAGCCGCCATTCACGGTCAGCGGGATCGCCGCGGACGCCGATGCGGCGGGCAATGCGACCGCCACTACGGCTGCGACGAAAACTTTATGGATACCGGAAATATGCATTTTTCCCCCTGTCCGTACATTTCAAGGGGCACGGTCGGCATCCTGTAACCAGAGAGCCGACCGTGCCCATGCCGAACTTCAGGCTGTGGCGTGCGCGATACCGCGACGACGGCTGGCGAAGCCGACCAGGCCGAAGCCGATGATCATCATCGCCCAGGTGGCCGGCTCGGGAATGGCGGCAATGCCGCCGATGCGAACCTGCCGGAGGTCATCGAGATTGGCGTTCGCCGCGAACGACACCTGCTTGATGAACTGGCCGTTGGTGGCTTGGGCAGAGAAGAAGTTTTGACCGGCTACGAGGCCAAATGTGCCCTGGAACAACCCACCCAGATGATCGGTGAAAGTCAGGTCAACACTGGTCGCCGTACCCGTGTTGATGTTGAACTCCACTTCTGTGAATACCAGAAGCGGATCGCTCAGGAAGAAATCCAGCGAGCTGAACGCGCCATCCGCGGCTTCCAGGCGCGCCTGACCCACGGCGGGCGTCACCAGCGGCTCGGTGCCCCGGAACGTTACTTGCGTATCCGTCTGATTCGTGACGCCAAACGCCAGATTTCCCACCGGAGGCGGGCCCTGGAACAGGACATTTTCGTCCGGCTGCACGGCGCCGGGCGTGTCGAAAATGGTAATGTCAGCGAGCGCCGGCGCTGCTGTCAGCAGAACTGCCGTGGCGGCGAGGTAAGATGTAAATTGCATTAGGTATTCCTTTCGCTTTCCCTGTCAGGAGAAATGCAAGGAATGTGCCAAAACAATATTCAGTGTATTTACAGTATGCTGAAAAAGATAGTAATACTTATTTACTAAATGAATGTAATTAAAATTTACA
The DNA here is from genome assembly GCA_041675905.1 of Sphingomonadaceae bacterium. GTDB lineage: Bacteria > Pseudomonadota > Alphaproteobacteria > Sphingomonadales > Sphingomonadaceae > Sandaracinobacteroides. The sequence continues at coordinate 1,469 of JBAYSX010000040.1, forward strand.
GACTAATATTTATTATCCATAACGGAAATTTATATATTCTTGTCTCCAAAATACTTTAACAAATATTAAACCCCTGCACATCGCACGACATGCAGAGGTTCTGAAAACGGTCAAATTGTAATCGAATTTTGGTGCGGGTGGTCGGACTCGAACCGACACTCCTTGCGGAACCGGATTTTGAGTCCGGCGCGTCTACCAGTTCCACCACACCCGCAACGGTGCGTTCACCGACAGCCCGACGGAGGATGGATGGTGGAGCCGAGGGGGATCGAACCCCTGACCTCTACAATGCCATTGTAGCGCTCTCCCAGCTGAGCTACGGCCCCATCATTTTCCAGCGCTCCCGTTCGGGATACGGGAGCGGCGCGATTAAGCGATTGGCGCGCAGCTTGCAAGCCCCGCGCCAGCTTTTTTAATTGTCCTCTTCGCGTTCCTGTACGACAACCTCGGACAAATCATCTTCGTCGCTGCCGATATCGACATTGCTATCGTCGGCTGGTTCGTCAGCGTCCTCGTCGATTTCCAGATCATCCGACTCGAGATCGCCGTCGGTTTTCTTTTTATCGGCGTCAGCCTTGCCGCTATCGAAGGGCAGGGTCTGCTTGGACTTCAGGATCGGCTCGGGAGCCCACGCGTGGCCACATTCAATACAGGTAGCGGGATCCTCCTGCATCAGATCGTAAAAGCGGGTTCCGCACTTCGGGCACTGGCGTTTTGTGCCCCATTCGGGTTTGATCACCATTAAACTCCCAATGGATGGGCGATGCGCCGGGGCGGCATTGCGCCCGTCCATCACCGCATCACGAGCGGCGCGCCTTGCCATAACCGGGCGGCGCTGTCAAAGCCCGGCTGGTGTCTGACCCTGCATCCACACATGTTATTGCCTCTCAAACGCTGATTCTCGCGGCACTGACCGTGGGCGAGAGCCGGATTCCATCTGATGTTATCCCGCATAACGCGCCTCTGGTTGCGGCGTTGCGGCAACTGGGGGCAGAAATCCGGCGCGCAGCGGATGGAGCGTGGGTCGTGTCGGGCATGGGCGTCGGCAGTCTGTTGCAACCGCAATCGGCGCTGGATATGGGCGCTGATCTGACCGCTGTCACATTACTGATGGGCGTGTTGGCCACGCATCCGCTGACCTGCATGATGGGTGGCGACGAATCTCTTTGCGCGATCCCGATGGGGCCTTGGATTGCGCCGCTGCGCCTGACCGGTTGCGAAATCATGGCGTCGCCGGGCGAGCGCCTGCCGCTGATGCTGCGCGGCTTGTACCCTGCCATTCCAATTCATTATTCCTTGCCGGATGGCGGCGCATTGGCAGGGCTTGCGATCCTGCTGGCGGGGCTGAATATTTCCGGCGAAACCATTGTCGAGGCACCGGGCATGTCGCCGGGGTCCGACCCGGACGAAAGGCTGCTGGCGGCCGCGGGCGCGGATATCATCTCGGAAGATATGGCCAGCGGCGGTCGCCGTATCCGGCTGCGAGGGCCTGCGATCCTGCGACCGGTCGACTGGACGCGGTTTACGGTGTGATGGTGTGACCCGTGAGCCGGGAACGCACATATTCCCGATGACCTGACCAGTCGGTGTCCATGCCCAGCCATTGATCGATGCACCCGGCGATGCGGGCCGCCGCCTGACCGTCGCCAAAGGGAAACAGCGGTCGCAAGGATGGCTTTCGCAGATTGGCGCGCACGGCCGTAACAATAGCGTTTGCGGTCAAGCCAACCAGTTCTGCGGCGCCGGCGGCGATGACTTCCGGCCTTTCTGTCACCGTGCGCAAGATCAGCGTACGCAATCCCAATGCCGGGGCCTCTTCCTGCAAACCGCCGGAATCCGTCAGCAG
>JBAYSX010000041.1:0-3207 GCA_041675905.1 Sphingomonadaceae bacterium
CGGCGGCGGCGTCTTCGTCGGGCAGGGCCAACCGACCCTGTGTAAACAGGCTGTGAAACCGTGTGCCGGCCTCGATGGTGAGTTGATAGGCGGACAGATGTTCGGTGCCGAACGCCAGCGCGCGGGCGAGTTCGGCTTGCCATTGCGCCGGGGTCTGGCCGGGGCGGCTGTGGATCAGATCGAAACTGACGCGGGGGAAATGCCGTTGCGCCATATCCAGCGCCGCCAGCCCTTCGGCCAGATCATGCGGACGCCCCAGCAACTGCAGCGCATCATCATCCAGCGCCTGCAATCCCAGCGACACGCGATTGACTCCGGCGGCGGCGAAGGCGGCGAAGCGCTCTGCTTCCACGGAGGACGGATTGGCTTCGAGCGTGATCTCAATATCAGCATCTGCCGGCCAATGCGCCTTCGCTGCTGCGATCAGCGCGGCAGCGGTATCCGGGTGCATCAGTGATGGCGTGCCGCCGCCGAAAAAGATGCTGCTCAGCCGGTGGCCTGGTGTCAGCGCCGCTTCATACGCCAGATCGGCCAGCAATGCCGCTCTCCAGCGGGCATGATCCACATCGGCGCGGACATGGCTGTTGAAGTCGCAATAGGGGCATTTGGTGACGCAAAAGGGCCAATGGATATAAAGCGCCAGCGACGGGCGCGTCAGTCCAGACATGCTGCCTGCAATTGCGCGAAGGCGCGGGCGCGGTGGCTGATGGCATGCTTCTGCGCCGGGTCCATTTCCCCGAACGTCTGATCATAGCCGTCCGGCACGAACATCGGGTCGTAGCCAAAGCCATTTTCTCCCCGTGGAGGCCAGACGAGATGACCGGCGATGCGCCCTTCGAACAGCGCCTCTTCGCCACCCGGCCATACCAGCGCCAGCGTACAGACGAAACAGGCGTCGCGCGGCATGTCCGGCCCCAATGCCTGAAGTCTGTCCTCGACCTTATGCATCGCCAACATCCAGTCCCGCCCGTCGGGCGTTTCGGCCCAGTCGGCGGTATAGACGCCCGGTTCGCCGCCCAGCGCCGTCACTTCCAGACCGCTGTCGTCCGCCAGCGCCGGGAGTTGCGTGGCGTTGGCGGAAAAACGCGCCTTGATCAACGCGTTGCCAGCGAAACTGTCCTCGGTTTCGGCGGGTTCCTCGAGGCCGAAACTGGCCGCCGACAGCGCCTCGATACCGAACGGGGCGACCAGTTCCGCAATCTCCGCCAGCTTGCCCTTGTTGTGGCTGGCCAGCACCAGTCGGCCACCTGCCAGCTTGCGGGTCATCGGCCCGTCGCCGCCCGTTGTGCCGCGAAAATCGTGTCGCAACCAATGCGGGCCAACCGCAGCAGCCGCAGGAGCGATTCCTCATCGAACGGCGCACCCTCCGCGGAAGCCTGCACTTCAACGAGTTTGCCTGAACCGGTCAGCACGAAATTGCCGTCTGTGTGCGCGACAGAATCCTCATCGTAATCCAGATCGAGCACCGGCGTACCTTCGTACACGCCACAGGAAACGGCAGCAACCTGGTCGGCCAACGGGTCGGTTTCAAACGGCGTGTTGGCGTGAATCGTATCGAGCGCCAGTCGTAACGCTACCCATGCGCCGGAAATCGCCGCGACGCGGGTACCGCCATCCGCCTGCAACACATCGCAATCGAGCGTGATCTGCCGCTCGCCCAGCGCCTTCATATTGGTCACGGCACGTAAAGACCGCCCGATAAGCCGCTGGATTTCCTGGGTGCGCCCGGACTGCTTGCCGCGTGCCGCCTCGCGATTGCTGCGCGTATGGGTGGAACGGGGCAGCATCCCATATTCCGCCGTCACCCAGCCTTCGCCCTTGCCGCGCAAAAAGGGCGGCACGCGTTCTTCGAGGCTGGCTGTCACCAGCACATGGGTATTGCCGAATTTCACCAGGCAGGAACCTTCGGCATGCAGGCTGAAACCGGGCAGCATCTCGATCGGACGCGGGGTGTCGGGAGAACGGCCCGATGGGCGCATGATGTGATTCCTTCAGGATGGAGTGTTGCGCTCCCCTAGCCCCTGCACCCGGATGCCGGCAACCTTTATGGGGTCGTCCTGTTGCGCCGCGCCTCGGTAAACACGGTCCAGGTGACAAGAAACAGCGCCGCGATCATCGGCCCGATCACCAGCCCGTTGAAGCCGAACACGGCAATGCCGCCGACGGTCGAAATAAGTACGGCATAATCCGGCATCTTTACATCCCGCCCCACCAGCACCGGGCGCAGCAGATTATCCACCATGCTGATGATGAAGATGCCGCACAGGATCAGCGTTACCCCTTGCCAGACTTCCCCTGTCACCAGCAGATAAATACTGATCGGCACCCATACCACCCCCGCGCCTACCGCCGGCAGCAACGACATGAATGCCATTATCACGGCCCATAGCAGCGCCCCCTGCACGCCCAGAAGCATCAGGACGACGCCCCCCACCGCCCCTTGCGCCATCGCCACCATCAGGCTGCCTTTTACGATGGCGCGGATCACCATGATGAACTTTTCCACCAGAGCATCGCGGTGGGAGCGGTGCAGTGGAATGGCATCGATCACCCGCCGCGAAATGCTTTCCCCATCGCGTAAAAGGAAAAACGTCAGGTACAGCATCACGCCGAGGCCCACGAAGAAACTCAGGGCGCTTTGGCCGATGTTCAATGCCTGGGTCGCCAGCATGCGGAAACTGTCGGTAAGCCCTGTAATCAGCCGGTCGTTTATGGCGGCAAGATCGGTCAGCCCGAAACGGTCCATCAATCCTCGGACCCATGATGGCAGGCTGTCGATCACGCTCTGGAAAAACCGGCCGAAATCGATCTCGCCGTCTTGCAGGCCATTATAAAAATTCGCGGCTTCTTCAAAAAGATAAGCCGCAAGAATCCCCGCCGGCACAATCACCAGCGCAACGATAGCCAATAATGTCAGGGCCGCCGCCAGATTGCCGGCAGCCGGACGTAATCGCAGCAGTCTGCGGTTGACCGGCGCGAACAAGACGGCGGCGATGACGGCCCACAGGATTGCACCGGAAAATGGCCAGACGACGATGACGAGCGCCATCGACACCAGCATGACGAGAAGCACGAGAGCCTTGTCTTCGATATTGCGCATGCTGCTATTCCCTTCGCCGTCAGGGATCCTCGGTAAATGTCGGGCGGTTGAGCCGCAATTCGGATGCGTTGGCAAGAGCCAATGGCTGATGGGTAGCGATCACGGCC
>JBAYSX010000042.1:0-2952 GCA_041675905.1 Sphingomonadaceae bacterium
AAAAACAAGGTTATTTTCTGTGAATGAGACAAATGAGACACTAAAACTGGGTATTTGGGTGTGTCTCATTTACAAAAAAAGATCCTTCAAACTTTAAATAATAAGTCCGCTTTTTTCTGAGGTTTATGGTTTGCAATATACTGTGCGTATGCAACCTTAAAATACTGCACCCAATTATCAGGATGGTCATCTGGAAGATACTTATTCCCCCACCTTTTCTTTTCCCTAGCGATACGTTTTTTGTCCGCTTTTTGAAAATCAGTCTCCAAGTAGATTTTTTTATGAATGAGCTTATTCATTTGATGCCGAGGGTGAAGGAGAAAAATACCATCAATGACAAGCACTTTCTTTGAGAGATCAAAAGTTTGTGCCGGACCGAAATCATTTTTATCGTAATCGTAGGTCTTGAGCTTCATCGACCTCTTTCCATTTAGAAACGCTTTGATAAGTCGCTCCAGATCGTTATAACGATACCAGTGATACTCAAATACCTTTGACTTGTCTTTTGCCTCCTCTATCATCTGTTTGCGTACTTTCCAGTGATTGATGAAATCGTCGAGATGGATGGAGAGCACGTCTTTATTATGTTTTGCAATAAAATCTCCGACAGTAGTTTTACCAGAACCAGCATAGCCGTCGATAGCCACGATCAATTTGGCATGGTCTTTTTCCATACCTGAAGTTGTGTACATATTTGTTTGGCTATGCGTTCTGATTTGATCATGGTTATAAAAAGAACCCGGGAAAAGCCTGCGCTTCCCCGGGTTCGAGTGTGGTTACAGTGACTTCAAGAGCTGTTGCGCTCGTGCTTCAGCATCAGCCACATACGCTTTGTAGTCAGGAATTCTGGTGAGAACGCCATCAGACAAGAGATACATGGTATCAAGCCGAGCCGTTTCGAGGAAGTACCGATCGTGCGAGACGAGCAGAACTGTTCCCTCGTAGGTCTGAAGAGTTTCCTCCAGAGCGTTGAGCGCCTCAAGGTCTAGGTGATTGGTCGGCTCATCCAAGACGAGCATGTTGACCGACTGCGCCGAGAACAATGCGAGGAGAAGTCTCGCTCGCCCACCGGGACTGAGTGTCCCAATAGGTTGCTTGACCTGTCCTTCATCGAAGCCAAACCTTGCGAGCTTAGCATACGACATCTCTTGGCTCAATCCTGCCCGCTTCATGAGAAGCTCGAGCAAAGTCTCATCGCGGGGGAGCGACTCATGCTCCTGCATCATGTTGCCGAGCTTAACACCTGACCCGATCTCGATCTTGCCCTCACGTGGCGGCAAGACTCCGGTGATCGTCTTGAGAATGGTCGATTTTCCGGAGCCGTTAAGCCCCATAATGCCGACCCTGTTCTTGAACCGAACATCGAATGACATCGGACCAACAGTGAAGCCTTCAGGATAACCCGCCACAACGTCGGTGAGACGAATGTCGAGCGTACCTGGACCGACTTCTGCTTCAAGCGGAATCTCAAACGGATCACGTTCGATGGGTCTTTCGACTTTATCCATCTGCTCAATCCGCTTTTCGATGTTTTTGGCCATACGAGACGATCGTCCCGCGCGGTCACGCTTGAATCCTCGGAGGAACTTGTCGTTGTCTGATCCTCGCCAGTTTGATCCTCTGGCGGAAGATGCTCTCTGCTGTCTCGCTTGCTCGTTGAGCCGTTCTATCTGCTCCTGTTGGAGACGATAGTCCAGTTTCTGACGAGCGATACGCTTGGCTATCATCTCGAGATAGTCACTGTATGTGCCTCCTGAGATGTTGAGCGTTCGTGTATTGCGATCAAGCTCGAAGATTTTCTTCACGACTCGGTCGAGAAACCGGCGATCGTGAGAGACAACGATGGCGGCAGCTTCGGACTTCCGAAGGAAATCCTCAAGCCAGATGAGTGCAGGCAGATCGAGATTGTTGGTTGGCTCATCAAGGAGCAGAAGATCAACACCTTTGAGGAGAATCCCCGCAAGTGCCACTTTGCTCTTTTGACCACTACTGAGGTTGGACACATTGTGTTCCAAGCCGATCGAATCCAGACCGAAGCCAGAGAGCATCACTTTGATGCGGTGCTCAAAAGCATAGCCATCAAGACGTTCGTACTGCTCGTGCAGATCGCCGTATTCACGGGCTTTTGCCTCGTCCTGAAGTTGGTCGGCCAATGCCTCGAGCTTTCGCTCAAGCACATCAACACCGGCCACTCGCCTCAGGTACGCCTCGATCGTTTCATCTTCCACCAGACTGGTGTCTTGCGGAAGATATCCGATGCAAGCAGTGCTTGCCATTTCGATGTTACCGGCATCCGCTTCCTCAAAACCAGCGATGATTTTGAGAATCGTGGTCTTGCCGATCCCGTTGTCGCCTACTAACGCCACCTTCTGTCCTCTTGATAAGGAGAAGGAGACATCAGCAAGCACAGTCATTGAACCATAGCTCTTTTGAATGTGTTTTGCTTGTATCATGTGAGTCTCCTTATTTTAGCTTATTTCAGAAAAAAGGTTTAAATGCTATAATTATTTCACTATGAAAATTTCCCCCATCAAACAACGTGATGAATCAGCTTGTGGTCCAACAACCATTGAAATGGTTTTAAAATATTTTAATGTTAAACACTCATACAAAGAAATCATCACCGTTTCAAACTATAAAACAGAAGATGGTCTTTCAAATATAGATATAGCAAATACCCTCAAAAAATTTGATCTCAATGTAAAAGAGAAGACAAACACACAGTGGGGCGACCTTGTACGTTACAATACAAAAAATAACGTCATTATTCTTTCATGGATGCTTGACGGATATATCGGTCATGTAAGTGTACTGGAAAAAGTCACCAAAAATCATATTTATATCGCAGATCCGCACACGGGAACAACCAAAAAAATAGATAGGATAATTTTTATGCGTCTTTGGATGGATTATGATGACATGTGGTATCCGGCAAAAAACACAGATATTCAA
>JBAYSX010000043.1:0-2866 GCA_041675905.1 Sphingomonadaceae bacterium
GTGACGAGTAGCGCGTCGGCGCCCACGCTCGCGAGCTTCTGGCGCAGGTTGGAGACGTGCACGTCCACCACCCGGTCCACGCCGGTGAACTCCGGCCCCCACACGCGCTCGATGAGGTCGTTGCGGCTGAACACCCGCCCCGGCGCGCGCGCTAGCGCGAACAGCAGGTCGAACTCCAGCGTGGTCAGCTCCACCTCGCGCCCCGCGAAGCTCGCCCGCCGCTTGAGCGGATCGACGCGCAGGCCGCGGTGCTCCACCGCCTCGTCGGCCTCGAGCTCGCGCGCCTGGCTGCGCCTGAGCACCGCCCGCACGCGCGCCACCAGCTCGCGGGGGCTGAACGGCTTGACCACGTAGTCGTCCGCGCCCAGCTCCAGGCCCACGATGCGGTCGCTCTCCTCGCTCCTGGCCGTCAGCATGATGACGGGCGTGCGCTGCTCGCGCCGCAGCGCCGTGAGGAACTCGGGGCCGCCCACGCCCGGCAGCATCCAGTCGAGCACCACCAGCGCCGGCGGCGCCTTAAGCGCCGCTTGCAAGCCGGCGGCGCCGTCGTGCGCCACCTCGACGGCGTAACCCTCGCGCGTCAGGTAGGCGCTCACCACCTGCGCGGCGTCGACGTCGTCCTCCACCACCAGGATGCGGTTCATCACAACCAGGCTAGCACCCGCTTCCGGGACGCTACTTCGCCCGCCGCGACTTTACGCGGACCTTACACGCCGCTTAAGCGACCCAAACATGCGTCCGCTACCGTGAACGGCATGAGCGCGCCGCTGACGCACATGGCCTTCCACGGCCTGTGGCTGCTGCTGGGCACCGTCGCCCTGGTGCTGCTGGTGCTCGGCCTCCTGCGCGCGCTCTTCCCGGACTTCTCCGCCAGCGAGAGCAACGCTCCCGGCAGCGTGCAGCCCGAACGGTCCCCGCCAGGCGCGGCGCAAGCGGCAGCCGGCGCCGGGGGCGCGGAGCCGCCCGGGCGAGGCTGAGAGGCCGCAAGGAGCAGGAGTTGCTTCAGGCCGGTTGTTCGCGCGCGAATGCGGCGCAGCCCGCCCGCGACAAGGAAGGCAAGGTGCAAGACCCATGAAGAGATGGCTACTAACGCTGACCCCGCTACTGGCGCTGGTCGTTACCGCCACCGCGCTGCTGGGCGGCCGCCCCGCCCACGCCGCCGTGCCGCTGGAGGGGCTGCAGGTGACCGTCACCAAGTCGCCCTGGTGCGGCTGCTGCGGCGACTACATCGACATCCTGCGCCAGCGCGGGATGGAAGTGACGGTGATCGACACCGAGGACACCGCCGGCGCCAAGCTCGCGCTCGGCGTGCCGCCCACCACCTGGAGCTGCCACACCACCGAGGTCGCCGGCTACGCCGTCGAAGGCCACGTGCCGCTGGAGGCCATCGAGCGGCTCCTGAGCGAACGCCCCGCCGTCACCGGCATCGCGCTGCCCGGCATGCCCGCCGGCTCGCCCGGCATGACCGGCGTCAAGAGCGCGCCCTTCGGCGTAGTCGCTTTCGACGCGGCGGGCGTACGACACTTCGGGGACTTCTAGCCCACCGCCACCCGGCTCCTGGCGCTAGGCGCCGGGAGCTGGCGCGGCCATCACCCGTGTCCGCGAGGACGGCGGTAGCGCCCGCTTCGGAAGTGTCACGGGTTGGCGCGCGTGACCTGGTGCTGGTAGGCGCGCTGACGCGGCTCCCACCACTGCTTGATGTAGGCCAGCACCGCCGTCACCTGCTCGTCGCTCCACTGGGGCGCCACCGCCGGCATGTACACGCCGCCCTCGCGGATCCAGCGCGCGAACAGGCTGTCGGCGTGGTGCCAGGCGTGCATGCTCGCGTTCAGCGCCGGCACCTCCGCCGCCGCGTCACCCTCCCCGGCTGCGCCGTGGCAGACGCTGCAGGTGGCGCGGTAGAGGAGCTCCCCTTCCGCCACCTGCGTCTCCGAGTAGGTGGGGTACTCGTATCGCGCCCGCTCCGGCGGCCAACCGAACGGCCGGAACCACACGATGACGTTGGCCACCACTCCCGCAACTACCAGGAGGCCGATGAGCCACCACCGGCCAGCGCGTCTCCCTCGTGAACCCGTCGTTCCCATGCTCGACTACATCCTTCCATGAAGGTGACCCTGCTATACTACCTACAGGCCACCCCCCCTGGGGTGGGGTGGCAGTCGGAGGAGGCGAAGATGAAGGAACTCACCATCGAAGGCATGACCTGCGCCCACTGCCAGGCGTCCGTCACTAGCGCGCTCGAAGCTGTTCCCGGCGTCACGAACGCCACCGTCGACCTGAGCGCCGGCGCGGCGCGGGTCGAGGGCAACGCCGACATCCAGGCTCTCATCCGCGCGGTCGAAGAGGAAGGCTACCGCGCGCGGCCCGCCACGTGAGCGCGGCCGCGGGCGGCGCAAAGGTGACCGTCGCCGCCGCGGAGCGCCTGCACCTCGACCCCGCCACGCGCGAAGACGTCCAGCTCCGCCTGAAGAGCGCGCGCGGCCACCTGGACGGCGTCCTGCGCATGTTAGAGGACCCGGACGCGTACTGCGTCGACCTCCTAAAGCAGGTCAAGGCCGTGCAAGGCGCGCTGGCGCGCGTCAGCGACGCCGTGCTCAGGTCGCACATCCGCGACCACGTAACGACCGCCAGCCAGCGCGGCGACACCGAACACATCGTCGCGGAGCTGATGGAAGCCCTTAAGTACCGCGCGTGCGCGCCGGGCGAAGCATCCGCGTCGCCCGTTTGACCTAGTGACAGGAGTCGGCATGGAAAGCGTAAGCCTGGGGGTCCGCGGCATGACGTGCGCGACTTGCACGGCGCGCGTCGAGCGGGCCCTGACCAAGGTGGCGGGCGTGAGCGCAGCCACCGTCAACCTAGCCACCGA
>JBAYSX010000044.1:0-2677 GCA_041675905.1 Sphingomonadaceae bacterium
ACAATGACCCAATGAAAAATCTGTGCGATGGCGCCGTAACGCTGAGCATCGTTCTTCATTTGCATGGCGAATTTCACGTCATTCAGGATGTGCGGAGATCGGGCTGTCCGATCAGGTCCATCACTCCAGTGTAACCTGAAGGGCCGATTTGCGGCGGTTGTACTGGCGGCTTCCGGGTCTACTTTCAGGCAGGGACCGCCCAGGCAGGACCGGGCGCGATGCCAGGACCCGGTCCGGCATCAAAGATCCATCCAGCCGGCCGCGTGGCGGCGAATCACACCGGCCAAGGCTTGCGCATGTCGCTCGTCGGCATTGAGTGCCGAAACGTACGTGTAGTACTGGCCGCCATGTTTCATGAACGTATCCCGGTTGCGTATGGCGATTTCCTCCAAGGTTTCCAGACAGTCTGCCGCAAAGCCCGGACAGATGACCGTCATGCGCTTATGGCCTGAGCGCGCCTGCGCGAGCAGGAATTCATCGGTGTAGGGGCGCAGCCATTCTTCGCGCCCAACCTGCGATTGGAAGCTCACGGTCCACTCGGCGGTGCTCAAGCCGAGACGTTCGGCGACACGGCGTGACGTCTCCCGGCATTGGTCTTCATAAGGGTCGCCTGCCTGACGATAGCGGCGGGGAATGCCGTGAAACGAGAATAGTAGATGGGTACGCTCGTGTGCGCGCCAATGATCACGGATGCTCATGGCGAGCGCTTCGATATATGCATCGTCGTCGTGATAGCCGTTGATGAAGCGTAGTTCGGGGACCCTTCGCCAGCGCTGCAGTTCCCGACTCACACGATCGAACACCGAGCCGGTAGTGGTGCCGGAGTATTGCGGATACAGCGGCAGGACGATCAGACGCCGCGCTCCCGCTTGTCTGAGCTGCATCAAGGCTTGCGGAATCGACGGTGATCCATAGGACATGCCCAGCGCCAGCACCGGGGCGCCGTCTTCGTTTCGCGGCGGGATCGCTGCCGTGGCGTCGGCCGCGGGTTCTTCCGGCGGTGAGTTCATGACGGCTTGCCGCTCGCCCGCGAGCATGTCGCGCAATGCTTCGGTGAGGGCCTGGCCATGAAGCATCAGCGGCGAACCCTGCGGCGTCCAGATCAAACGGTAGGCGTGAGCACTTTTTGCCGGACGGATGCGCAGGATGACAGTGTGCAGCACCAGCCACCATAGCCAGCGCGGCGCCTCGACCACACGCGGATCCCACAGGAATTCGGCCAGGAAACGCCGTACCGCACCGGGTGTCGGCGCGTCCGGCGTTCCTAGGTTGGCGAGCAGGATGCCCAGGCGCCCTGTCAGGTTGGATGTGCTCTGCGGCTCGCCAGGATCATTCTGCATTCGCACCTGCCTTTTGTTTCATCATCGCTTCATGCGCGTCAGCGTGCGGCGCCGACGCTCGGGTGGCCGAGGCCACCCCGCGTGGAGAACCGATGATCGTGTGAGGGAAATCATCTCGATTTGTCGCTTTAGTCTATATGGGAGAACTGCATCGGGGAGCGCGATCGCTCAATCCCCCTTCCGGGATCGCGCTGGTCCGATGAGTGGGCGGTGCCGTAGTGCAGGCGGACCGTTCAGGATGGCGACCGGTGGTTCCCATGCACATTGGACGTGCAGTGGGTTCCCTCGGTCGCCTCCGTTTTCCGAACCCGGATATCAACGGGTCTTCGAAATGGATGTTCAACGGGTGCCGCCGGGCGGCCGCGCGTGCTGTTGAGCAGCCTTCGCAGACCAGGGTGCGCGCGGGGACGGCTCGCGGCTGGGCGTGAACTCGCAACTCAGCGCTCCAGGATCGCCGTCACGCCCATGCCCCCCGCCGTGCATACGGAAATCAGCCCGCGCCCTTTGCCTTTTTGAGCCAGGAGCTTGGCTAGAGTGGCAAGGATGCGTGCCCCGGTGGCGGCGAACGGATGCCCCATGGCCACGCTGCCGCCTTTGACGTTCAATCGGCTACGGTCGATCGCGCCCAGCGGCTCGGGCAGGCGGAGCCGTTCACGACAGAACTCCGCCGATTCCCATGCCTTCAGGGTGCACAGCACCTGCGCTGCGAAAGCTTCATGGATTTCATAGAAATCGAAGTCCTGCAGCTTCAGTTGCGCATCGGCGAGCATGCGCGGTACGGCATAGGCGGGTGCCATCAGCAAGCCTTCCTTGTTCACGAAATCGACGGCGGCATACTTGCCGTAACTCAGATAGGCCAGTACCGGCAGACCGCGTGTCTTCGCCCACGGCTCACTGGCCAGGAGAACCGCCGCGGCGCCATCGGTCATGGGCGTGGAGTTGCCCGCGGTCAGGCTGCCCTGCGGATCGAAGGACGGTTTCAGCCGGGCCAATTGCTCCAGCGAGGTCTGGCGCCGGATGTTATCGTCCTGCTTCAAGCCGCGAAATTCGCTGACCAGATCATCATAGAAGCCTTCGTCGTAGGCGGCCGCGGCCTTGCGATGGCTGTCCAGAGCAAGCTGGTCCTGTTCGGCGCGTGGTATCTGCCAGGTCCGCGACATCGCTTCGCAGCTTTGGCCCATGGACAGCCCGGTGCGCGGTTCGACGACCTGCGGCAAGCCGGGCTTGAAATGGGTGGGCCGCAATCCGAACCAGGGCGCGATCTTTTGGGCGAGCGTCTTGCCCCGGGCGCTGCGCAGCAGTAAGCGGCGATACGCTTCGGGGTACACGATGGGCAC